>CAYWPJ010000062.1:0-1634 GCA_964460195.1 uncultured Methanosarcinales archaeon | reverse complement strand
AGATACGTCGTATTAAAATCATGCCAATGTAGTAAAGGCATCTCTCCAATTTAAATAGGGCTTACGGATAAATGATTTTCTGCGATTATCTCAAAAAACCCCCGCAACCCATCCTGTTTTTACTTTTTCTCTCTGTGAATTATGTTTATAACTCTTTAAATTCTCGCCATGGCTGTGGATAAGTTCATCGCCAGCAACCCCAACCTGATATTCAGCTCTTCATTCTTATATCTGAGCCGTTCCAGCCCGTAATATTGTTTAGAAGTCCCGATTTTTCCTTCTATTGTATTGCGTTTTCTCTGTTTCTGCTTTATCCATTTTTCTTGTTCTTTACTCTTTTCACTTTTCCGTCCCAGCGGTATCAGGCTTGCCCGGATCCCTTCTTTTTCCAGCATTTCACGGTTATCACGGGTTCCGTAAATCTTGTCTGTAATCACTGCTCCAGGATTCCTGCCAAACCTTTCCTTGTGTAAATCTAGGCTCTCTTTTAATACTACCCCTTCATGATATGCATCGCTCGAGAATTTATCCAAAAACAGATACCCGTCCACCTGACTTACGCTTACCTTCGGGCCAAACTCAACATCTCTGCCATTCTTGCCTCTCACTATCGGCCTAACATGCGGCCGGTGGAAACTCACTATCCGATCTTCTATGCTATGGACATTGTTTCTCAGCATACTTAGCTGTTGTTCATATATCTTTATAGCAATTTCCAGCCTTGCCATCATTGCTCTTATAGTCTTTTCAGGAATCTCTTTTGCTTTTCTCAGAACGCTCTTAATTTGCCCGATATTTCGCCGGGTAAACTGCAATAATTGTTTCTTTGCTCTCCGGATCTCTCGCGCCGTCTTCTTCCTTTTCTTCTGGAAACTCAAGTACACTGCTCTGGCTTTCCGGCAATAGGTCCGGTATTTCTCCTTTACTTCGCCAACCCTACCGATTAGCTTAATACTTTTTACCAGCCATACACGTACGCTTTCAATCAAGCCAGTGTCTGTAGGATAGGTTATATTCACTGGATAGGCCGTCGCGTCTACCATCTGCTCTGTGCTTTTGATTAGCTTGCGTTGCTTCAATATCCCAAGAATCTCATCCTCAAATCTTTTAAAGTATTCATTCCCCAGCCGTTTCCTCATTTTCGTTAGCGTAGATGCTTCTATCTCATTTCCAATAACAAACTGGTCATAGCCGCAAAAATATTGAATGTACGGGCTTTCTAAAAACAGTGCTATCACTTCTTCGTCACTGACCACCTGCAGGTGTTTCAGTATCAGCAGCCCGTTTATCAGTTGACTGTTTTTTCCAGGCCTGCCTAACGCAGAAAAGTATTTCCGATAAATCCCTTCCAATTCTGTCCACGGTATCAGGTCGTGCAGTTTTATCCACCGGTTTTCCATATTAAGCTTCCCGCCGTAAGGTAAAAGCTCTTTGAACATATTCCCCGTTAACCTGTCTTTGCTTTTATATGACATTGCTCACCTCTTAAGTGCACGTCTTTTTGACCTTTTCTGTTGTTTCCCGTGCACTTTCTCTGATTCCCAATGCCATATTATATCTTTTTATCGTCGATATTTCAAAGAACTTCGGCTTTTTCAGTAAGCCCTATATACTTATATTAGGAAGGACAAATC
>CAYWPJ010000061.1:1267-1678 GCA_964460195.1 uncultured Methanosarcinales archaeon | reverse complement strand
AATTTATCTCTCATATCCATTCGGTGTTTAGCCCTCAAGAAGAAATAAAGCCTCAACCTTCTCCTGAAACAACCATCACCCAAGAACCCTCCAAAGAAGCAACCCCAATAGTTCCAGTTTTGTTTCACGAGGTTTTTCCTGGAGATACCGTTTCAGATATTGCCCAAAGATATGGAGTCACCGTTGAAAAAATAGTTCAGGCAAATGGACTTGATGATCCTGATAATATCAATATTGGGCAAAAATTAGCTATCCCTCCTGACGAATGGGTTTATAGACCCTTTGAAGTTGAGCCACCACCAGATATCTATTATCTTCCCTGGGAGTATAACAGCAATCCACCGGTAATTGAAGGATTAGCCCATTATTATGGGGCAGGCGAGCCTTTAAATAAAAATACTGCCAGTGGGG
>CAYWPJ010000061.1:0-1257 GCA_964460195.1 uncultured Methanosarcinales archaeon | reverse complement strand
TAAAGCCGCTAGCTGGTTTCACGAGATGGGCAAACGAGTCAGAGTGACCAATCTTTTTACAGGCATGAGTGTGGATGTGGAGATTAATGACCGTGGACCAAATAGACTTTTTGAATATGGAGAAGATGGGAGAAGAAGAAATGTGGTTATAGATTTAACCCATGCCGCTTTTCGAGAAATAGAACCAGTAGAATCTGAAATTTTAGTTAGAGTTGAATTATTGCCTTAATTTTATCCCGAATTTGGGCAGCCAGTTCAAAATCTAAATCACGAGCTGCTTCTTTCATTTCGGCAGTTAATCTTTTAGTCAGTCGCTTTTTATCTTCGGGAGTAAGTTGGTTCACATCAAGTTGTTGACAAAGTAAAAGAGCAGATTGATAACTTTTTCCCCGCGAGCCCAGAATAAATTCTGCTGCTCCTCTTATTTCTTCTTTTTCAACTACTTTCTCTCTTATTGGTTTCTGAATTGTTTTTGGAGTAATCCTGTGTTTTTTGTTATATGCTACCTGAATGGCTCGTCGACGATGAACCTCATCAATTGCTCGTTTCATTGAACCTGTTACCTGGTCAGCATACATCACTACCTGTCCATTGATATGACGAGCTGCCCGCCCCATTGTTTGAATAAGACTAGTTTCAGAGCGTAAGAACCCTTCTTTATCCGCATCTAAAATAGCAACTAAGGAGACCTCTGGCAAATCAAGTCCTTCTCGAAGTAGATTTATTCCAACGACCACGTCATATTTTCCAAGGCGGAGATTATCTAAAATATCACCACGGTCTAAAGTTTGAATATCAGAGTGAAGATAATGAACATTAACTCCTCTCTCTTTTAAATACTCCGAAAGGTCTTCAGCCATTCTTTTAGTTAGGGTAGTCACTAAAGTCCTTTCACCAAGTTTGACCCTTTTTTCAATTTCGGTGATTAAGTCATCGATCTGCCCTTTTGTGGGCTTAATGATCATCTCCGGGTCTACCAATCCTGTTGGTCTGACAAGTTGTTCAACTACTTGGCGAGCACGGCTTAATTCCCATTGAGCAGGTGTTGCCGAAACGTAAATTGTCTGGGGAACCCGACGCAAAAATTCTGCAAATTTTAAAGGACGGTTATCAATCGCTGCCGGTAATCGAAAACCATATTCAATTAAGATTTCTTTACGAGAGCGGTCGCCATTATACATTCCATTAAGCTGGGGGAGGCTCATGTGCGACTCATCAATAACACAAAGCCAATTATCACCATAAGGTTCCCTAAAA
>CAYWPJ010000060.1:0-1713 GCA_964460195.1 uncultured Methanosarcinales archaeon | reverse complement strand
TCCGTTCATGCCACCGGTCTGTGACCGGTGGTAGGACGCTCGCAACGTTTTGACGGGTTATGTCTGAAACGGTGAACAGCATGCTTAAACGGGGCATGAGCGACCATCTGCGAGGTCGCACCGTCGGGCAACAAGCCCGGCATTTTTATGGAAAATGTTTCACTCACAATATGTTAACGAGGTGTCAATAATGAACTTGCAAACAAGCCGCAATTTCCCATAAATCATTCAAACTTTTCTTTCAGCCCTTCCAATCCCTCAACTTTAATCAAAGCTGACTCGCACTGGCGCATTACTCTCTGGTAGGTCGGGGCAATGATTTTGTAATCATGCGCCGGGATACTGCCGTCCAGGATGTGGTCCCGAAAAGTGTTTAGGTAACTGACCGCTTCTCCGCTGTTTCCTTTAATCAAATAAACTTCAGCGACATAGAGAGAAATAATCCCGACTGAACGGGGGTACTTGGTAACCTCTTTGGCCATGCGGCAGGCTTCCCGCAGGTGTTCCAGGGCGGAATCGGTGTCGTTTTTCTCCAAATCAATCAGGCCCATCATTTTATGGGCGCTGACGACGGGATGTAATTGATTCTTCATCCCAGAGAATATTTCGATGACCTTCTCCTGCGACTGATAAGCCTGTCTTAGCAGCCGGGGAGATTTAACTTCCTGATATTGCTCGAAGGCCGCTTCCCCCAAATGCTGATGGATTTGCCCCAGCCGGTCTTTAGCTTCCAGCTCCTCAGGATTGTCTTGGGGATGGCCTGCCTTAAATTGCTTTAAAACATGTTCACAAATTTGAATCGCTTCATTGTAGTAGGCTAAGGCGTTGACATAGTCGCCTTCCGCCCGGAAAAGCAAGCCTCTTTGGTCAACGGCTTGAGCATGCATTAAGGAACCCCATTCGGCAAAAGTCAGGGCTTCATCCAGAGTAATGTGGGCCTTGGCGAAATTCCGGCCGCCAACTCTTTGAACGTCAGCTATATTAATCAAAGCAGAAACTTTCTGTTTTTTGGCTTCTGGTTCCTTGCCGCCGGCGTAAATGAACGCCTGCCGGTAGTCGTTGTGTGATTCATCAAACCAGCCCAGCATTCGCCGGGAGATCCCCCGCCGGTTGTATAATTCGGCCAGGAGGGGACTTTTTTCTCTTTCCGCCTGCTCGATGGTTCGGGTGAAATGTTTTTCCGCTTCCGGCGGGGGAAGCGCTTTCCCTTCAGCCAATAAGTCTTTGATGGTCGTCATTTCAACTGCCGGGAGGAAAGAGGGCATGATAATTTATAACTTTTATGAAACAATCAGACGCTCTTGCCAACCGGGCAGTTGGAAACTTTACTTACCAAATAAGAAAAAGGTTTAAAAGCCCAGGGAGCTTACCGGGAAAAATGCTCCTCTTTGGTGTCGATGTGCCCCTGGTCGAAGTGATCCTGGCTTTTGCTATCCTCATCTTCATCCTTTTCATCGAAACAGTGGTCGTCCTGATTCTTCTGATCAGGCAGATGGGTAAAACAAAGAAATTGGGCGACTTAATCGGCCATCTCTCTGAAACCGTCCTGAGCATTAAAAAGAAGGAAATCGAAGAACTGGATAAGTTGAAAAAAAAATTTTAGTTCAGCGCCGTGGAAGGATCCAGCAAAGGCATGGACAGAGCTTTTGTTTTCCCCCTCTTTATTCAACAAAAATGGGTTTAAAACCCCACAGCTCTGCTGTGACCCATTTT
>CAYWPJ010000059.1:0-1859 GCA_964460195.1 uncultured Methanosarcinales archaeon | reverse complement strand
TGAAAGCCATGGTCGATAAGTGGGAGAATACCTTCAAGGAAATGGCCGCTGCTCCTGCGAAACCTGAAGCAACAAAAAAAGAGAAAAAATAGGTACGGACGGTCGTCTTTTGTCAAAAAGGGTTGGACAAGCCGTTGTCCGGGGCCGGATTGCCTGCATTTCGGTGCTGAATATCGAGGAGGTATGGTTAAAAACCGAAGAGCCCACGCTGTCATATCGCTCTCTATGGGTCTCAGGATACTACCTTGAATTAGAGATATGGTGATACTCCACCCAAGAAACGGTCTTGGTTAATAATTCCAGTTTACATAAAACCAAAAAAGGCCGATAATGTGATTAGATTTTTTCTCTTTTAAGAACCATGGAATCCGCCGGGAAATGCCTGAAAGTAGAGAGGGAGCTTCGAAATCTGTCTCTGGAGGAGGCCACCAAATTCACCAAGATCAGGGAACACTTCCTTAGGGCAATCGAAGAAGACAGGTATGAGCTTCTGCCCCCTGCTGTTTATGTGAAAGGATTCCTTACTGTCTATGCCAGATATCTCGGTCTTGACCCGAAAGATGTTGTTCTCCGGTATCAAAACTATCTGAAAAGTCTTAGCATCCCTAAACCGCTGGAGGGAACACAACAGATCCCGCCTCTGAAAGAAAGGGGCGGACCATCCCTCCTTTTCGTCGGTATTTTTGGAATCATTCTCTTCATCGCACTTTTCGTATATTTCATATCCAATGAACTCCCTTCCATTCCACCTCCTACACAACTTCAAGAAAAGGTGAGAACCCCAGCAACGGATCAAGCCCAAAAGAGGGAGACTTTAAGGCCAAAGGAAGTTGAGGCCAAGGAAGCTATTGCACCAGAAGTTTTTTCTTTCGAAGTTCTTGAGGCCAGCATGGGGACGAGGATAGAACAGGAAAGCGGTCGCATAATCCTTACGGGAAAAAGTTCCGAATTTACATGCAATAACCAAAGAGCCTACTTCTTCACAAGAATCAAGGCACAGAGAGAAGGAAACATTACCCATGTCTGGCTCTGTAAGGGGAAGGAATTCCACAGAATAGAGATTGAGGTCAAACCTCCATCATGGTCAGTTTATAGCTATATTACCCTTCGCCCGCAACATGCGGGCAACTGGAAGGCCGAAGTGAGGGATGGAGATAAAGTTCTTATCAGCCTCAGCTTTAAGGTTAGTGTTCCACTTTCAGTTTAGCCACCTGTCAAAGGATTATTAAAAAGTGTTCTGACCAATTTTCTGTCGCCTTCTACGTAGAAAGACGACATCTTTATTTCCTTCTCCTTAGCAAGTCCTTTTATTTTCCTCACTTGTGGATAATTTACTTGCGTCATCTTGTCGTTTTATCGTATAATGAAAGAAAAGAACCTGTTTAAATCCATATCAAAGGAGGCTTAAATTATGCCAATTTACCGCAAGAGAAATGGTAAGGACACATGGCATTGGTGCCAGAATTGTTCCCTCTGGCCATCATCGGATTATAAAGAAGTGAAAAGAAAACCTGCCTCTGGTAAGCTTTGTTATCAGTGCGCAGCAAAAGCTAAAAGGGGGGACTGCAAAAAAAATAGTAATTTAATTTTACTCTAATCCATGCCCTACCAATACAAGCGCGAACCCTTAAGCGACGACGAGGTCAACCGGCTCACTAATGCCTGCGAGACCTTTGAGGAGAAGTTTGTCATTTGGAACGTCTTTTACACTGGCCTTAGGATAAGGTCTTTGGGCGTATTTCGGCAACCACTGGTTACTATGCGACATGGTCTTTATGCTCGCACTTTCTTTCCGTAATCATCAACTTTGGAGTCCTTGGGTATTTGCAGATTAGGTGAAGTCGCCAAGTCAACTTGAC
>CAYWPJ010000058.1:1399-1914 GCA_964460195.1 uncultured Methanosarcinales archaeon | reverse complement strand
AGCTCCTACCAAAGAATTATACACCGGAAGCAGAAGAAAAAAGAAAGGCACAAGCTACGGGAAAGTATAGCTGTGAATGTAAACATTGGTGCCACACAGTTACCCCACACCGATCTTTAATACTGGAATATGCACTTGATCCTGGCAAATGCGATATAGAAGGAAAACCGACGCGATGTGGTCGAATTTATGCAGGCGATTGTCCAGATTATGATAAAAAAATAGACACCGAGAGTTAATAGCGATATAAAGATTTTATCAAAGTCAGGGGAAGCCCTCGTTTTTAGAAAGATAACCCCAACTTAAAACCCCGTGGTATAAAACCTCGGGGTTTTTCACAGCCTCCTAACGGGCGGGTTTTTGTTTTTAATTAAGTATCATTACCAGCAGAGCCATGGCTACGTATTGTTTGTTGTCTGACTGCCGGAAATAGGCTATTCTGCGGTCTTTGCAGATTTTGGGATCAAGTTCAGGAGCTATTTCATTCTCATGGGGCAGGGGATGCATGACAATGG
>CAYWPJ010000058.1:0-1389 GCA_964460195.1 uncultured Methanosarcinales archaeon | reverse complement strand
CGCAGCACCTCTTTGTTTGCTCCCCAAAAAGCATCGGGGGCGAACTGTTTTACAAGGCTATCCCTTTCTTTCTGAATTCTGGTGATGTAAAAGACATCGCCCCCTGCGGCCACGTCCATTATATTATCCACCTCTTGAAAAGGCACTTTATGCTTGTTTAGATAGTTTTTAACGTCGTCTCCTATCCTAGCGCCTAACGGAGCAACAAAAGTTATCCGAACATGCGGAAATTTGGCTATAAGGTAGGCCAGGGATCTGGCGGTTCTTCCCCTAAGGTCGCCGGTTATGACGTAATGCAGTCCTCCGATTCTTCCTTTTTCTTTCTTGACGGTAAAAATATCCGTTAAAGCTTGGCTGGGATGCTGGCCCCAGCCGTCTCCGGCATTGATAATAGGGACAGAAGAATACTTGGCGGCTGTTTTTGCCATTCCTTCTTCGGGAGTCCTTAAAACGATTATATCTGCCCAGCGGAATCCGCAGATTCTCCTTATCGAGTCTTTAAGGGCTTCACCTTTAATTTTTGAAGTGTCTCCGGCATGATCTGAAGAGAATACTTTTCCTCCCAATCTGTCCATGGCCATGTCAAATGAGAATGCGGTTCCGGTACTGGGTTCCCAAAAGAGTCTGACCATTCTTTTGCCGGAAAGAGAATACTTAGATAAAAGTTCGGCGTCTCCGGTTTTTACGATTTTTTCCATGTCCAAAACTAAAGGAAAGAATTCTTTTTCCATCCATCTTTTGCTGAACTGCTGCGATTCGAGAATGTGAGTTAACTTTTTCACTTCCATCCTCCTAGGTGACGATTTTTTCTAAGAGGTCGTATTTGACGGCCCTTCGGATTTCAAAGGCAATTCTTCGGCCAGTGGACATTCTTTGGTGCCAGAGAGTGTTTAGATAAGGATGACCCGAGAATGTGGTGATATTGTCGCCCCCGGGAATCCTGAAAGCCACATCATAGCAGGTGGGCTTCATATCGTCTTCAATGATACACTGAAGTCCGAAGGGGCCGATCATGCCTGGCGGATAGAGTTCTTTCATTGTTTTGACAAACTTTTCGCCCATTTCGAACAAGAATCTTAAAAGGGATTCCCGTACAGTCATTGCCGCATGCCCCACTACGATGTATGTTTCGGGAGTTTTATCCAGCAAAGGCAATTGCTGGTGAGCCGGCAATCTTACCATACCGTCTAAGTTAGACTCAAATCTCCACTCGGTTGACATAAGTTCAAGAGGCTCGCCGCGTCCCATTGCTTCGCTGACCGGTGAATAAAAAAAATTAATATTGCAAACAGGCCCTATGGCAAATCTTTCAATTCTCACTTCTTGTGACCAGGTTTCTTTGGAAATAATGCCTTTAGCTATTCTTTTTTCCAGTTCTTTATAGAATTG
>CAYWPJ010000057.1:0-1934 GCA_964460195.1 uncultured Methanosarcinales archaeon | reverse complement strand
GAGTCTTATATCTCTCCAGGGCGTGCCCGGAAACTTTCTTAATCGTCGTGAAACCCATGGCTTCTGCCGCCGACAGCTGCGCCTGGCCTAATTCCCATAACTTTGTGCCGGGCCGGGCAATCTTAATCGCCGCCCGAAGAGCATTCCGGCTGGCTTTGATTAAATCTTTATCTTTTTGAGTTCCCTGCCCGACGACCGTGCTCATGGCATTGTCAGCCAGGTAACCGTCAAGGTGCACGCCGATATCAATCTTAATTAAATCCCCTTCCTGGGAAACGGAATCATCTTCGTTATCCGGGCAGTAATGAGCGGCGACGTCATTGACGGCCATCTGCGCCCAGGCCACCTCTCCGCCTAATTCGACGATTCTTTTCTCGCAGTAGTCCATCACTTCTTTGAATGACGTGCCGGCTTGGGCCAGTTTAGTGATGCCTTCCCTTCTCACTTGGGCAGCGATTTGGCCGGCTTTGAGCAGTTTCTGGAGGGTTTCCTGGTTCATTTTTGAGGTGAAATGAAGCAAATATTTAAATACTCTTTTTTTTTCTTAATGGTGTGGCAAAAAAGAGGAGTAAGAAGTATTTTGGTAAGCACCCGCAGGTTTTGATGGGAGTTGTTGCTGTTCTGGTGATCGGGGTGATGCTATTCTTCAACCTGCAGGGAGTCGGGAAAGCCATTTTCCCGGGAGAAAAATACTCTAAAGAAGGTTTCACCCCGGAAGGCTACTTTGTCGAGAAAAGCGAGCTCACCGGCAAGGTTTCTTTCGTGTCTTATGGAAAGAATTTGAAAGATATTGGTCTAATTACCAGGGAAAGTGCCAAGACTTTCATCTCTGAAGAGATTAATATTCCGGCAGAAGAACTGAAATTAAATAAAGATAATAGTGCTGCCTGTCTTTCCGGCGTGGGGAGCATTACCTACCGGCAAGAGTATCAAGGTCTGCCGGTGATCCGTTCTTCGGCTGGCTTGTGGTGTAAGCAGGGAAAAGTGGCGATGATTAAGGGAAGTTTAAAAGAGGTTAAGGATCTTTCGCTGGTTCCTGGTATCACTGAAATTAAAGCCAAGCAAATAGTCTTTGATGAAGTAACCAGGCAGGACCCGCGCATTACCGAAATCCCGGTGAAAAGCACTTATTTAATCATTTATCCTGATGAAGAAAAGGTTGAGGTTTCTGAAAGTGTTAGCTGGTGTTCTAACCGGTGTGATTATTCAGGCGGCCTGACGGGTGCCGCCACGATTTGTACTGCCGAAGATCCCTGGTCCTGTCCTTCTGAGGGAGAATGTCTTAATGCGGGCGGGGAATGGTGCGGTGACCATTGCTCAGACCAATGTCCAACTTGCAGTTTGGAGCAGTTATGGCTATGTAAGAATGAAGTAGATTGTTCAAGTGTTGGGGGCAATTGGTGTGTTACTGAAACAGGGGGTTGGTGCAGTGCTGGTTCCTGTTCTGCCTGCAGTTCTTTTAGTTCTGCTGGGTGTAATAATCAGGCTGATTGTTTAAATGCCGGGTGGGAATGGTGTGTTTCTGAACATCGTTACCTTAAGCGTCAGTTTGTGCCCAAACTGGTTTATCAGATTGACGCGGAAATGTTCCAGGCACCCCCTTATTTTAAGGGGTGGGAATACAACAAAGAGCCTTTTTTTGAAGAACCTTTTTTGCTCCCTGATTCTCCGATGGGAAATTATTCTTACTCCCCGGAAGAGGAATATCCTTACACCCAGCCGACTTTTTTTGTTGATGCCCAGACGGGAGAGATTTTAGAAGTGTTGGAGAAGCTCAATTATGAGAGTGTTTCCGGGAGAATTACGGGGGTGGTTTATCCAGGGAATCCTTACGAAGGAAGTGCCGAAGTTCCTTTTGAGAACGTTCCGGCGAGGATTGACGGAAGTGAAGGAAGTTCTAATGCCGATGGCCGGTACAGCTTGGAAGTTCCGGC
>CAYWPJ010000056.1:0-2959 GCA_964460195.1 uncultured Methanosarcinales archaeon | reverse complement strand
CTACGCCACCGGTCACGCTCACTGCGGTTCGCTCAAGACCGGTGGAAAACCTATTCTATTGGTAAACAGCCGGTGTCTTTTTATAGAAAAGCTTCCTTTCCGGGAAGATGTACCAAATCAAGCAACTGCCGGAAGATTTCCTGGTCACCGAGCTCAGCCACGCCGAAATAAAAGGAAAAGGCGATTATCTCTACTACAAACTGGTCAAAAGAGACTGGAACACTCTCGATGCCGTCAAAAGAATCGCCCAAACGCTCAAAATCAGGGAAAAACAAATCGGCTTTGCCGGCAGCAAGGACCGGAAAGCCATCACCGAGCAGGTTATCTCTTTCCTTGGCGTCGCTCAAGTGCAGGTGGATCAACTCAAAATTAACGGCCTGGAACTCCATTTTCTCGGCCGGGGGGAAACGCCGATCTCTTTAGGCGATCTGGAAGGCAACAAATTTGAGATCGTGGTCCGGAATTTAGAACACCGGCCGGATTTTGAGGGGATAACTTTGGTGCCCAACTACTTCGACGAGCAGCGTTTCGGCCTGAGAAACGTCGAGATCGGCCGCTCCCTGCTCAAAAAAGATTTTGAAAAAGCAGTAACATTAATCAACGATCCGCATTATGTCGAATATCTGCAGGAGCACCGGAACGATTACATCGGCGCGCTGAAGAAACTGCCTATCCGCCTGCTGCGGCTCTACCTCAATGCTTATCAGAGTTACCTCTGGAATGAAACTTTAACGGTGTATTTGAGGGATTATGGGATTATTGAGAAGGAAGTGCCTTACTCTCTGGGAAAGTTTATTTTCGTCAAAAATCCCGGCCAATTTTTGAAATTACAGATACCTTTGATCGGGTTTGGCAGCCGGGAATGGGAAAGAGAAGGTGTCCATGACATCATCCAATACCTGATGAAGAAGGAAAAGATTGTCTATGAAGATTTTGTCATCAGGCAGATCCCCGAATTGAGCCTGGAGGGCGAGCTGAGGGAAGCTTTCGTTGAGGTTGGAGAGCTGCACCTCGGTCCATGGGAAGACGATGAATTAAATCCCGGGAAGAAGAAGCTCGTCCTGACTTTCCGCCTGCCGAAAGGAAGCTATGCGACAATAGTGGTCAGAAGGATGTTTGGCTGAAGAGGTTTTCGATAAATCAAACTTCATCGGTCCGCCAGTGCGGGTTGACTCCCATATCTCCAGACTCATTCCGGCGCAGGTAGCCTTCCCAGGCAATCATTGCCCCGTTGTCAGAAGCCAAGTCCATCGGCACCAGGTAGAAGGCGGCTCCCCGCTCCCGGCACATTATTTCCAGCATCTCACAGAACCGCCTGTTTGACCCCACCCCGCCGACCAGCAAGAGTTCCTTTTTCTCGGTATGGGCCATGGCTCTTTCCGCCACTTCGGCGCACATGGCAAAACAGGTTTCTTGGATGGAGAAACATAAATCTTCCCTGCTTGCTCCTTTCTCCAGCAACTGGCTCACCCTGGTCAGTATCCCCGAGAAGGAAACGTCCATCCCTTTGACAACATAAGGCAGTTCGACAAACTTCCCCTGCCGGGCTAATTTTCGCGCCGGCGGGAAAACCCAGTCCGAGAAGCCGGCCGAATTTGTCAAGCATGTTGCCCAGGCCGATGTCCAGAGTTTCCCCGACGACGCGGTATTTTCCCCCTTCAGCGACAATTACCTGTGTGTTGACGCCGGAAACGTAAAGATAGCAGGGATCTTTCAGCCGGTTGTGGAGTTTGCCGATGCTCAGATGGCTGCAGCAATGGTTGACTCCGACCAGCTTCTTCCCCTGCTCTTCCCCCCATTTTTTGACAAAGCGATAGCCTGTCCAGAGAGCCGGGTCCAGTCCCGGACCGGCCGAGTAGGCAATCAGCCCAATCTCCGGCCAGGAAACTTTAGCCGTTTTCAGGGCTTCCGCCAGGACTTTTTCGGCGGCCTGCCGGTGATGCTCAGCGATTTCATGGGGAACCATTCCCTTGTCCGGTGAGGAATAGCTGGATTTGATGTTGGCCAGGACTTCCCCCTTGTCGCTGACAACCCCGATGCCGAAGGTGTGAGCAGTGGTTTCACAGCCGAGGATGATCATTTTGTTTCCAAAATGGCCTTTTTTTAAAAAATTATGTGTAAATTATGCGTGTATAATTGATACGGCAAGAAACGAACTGAAACAAACTCTGTGCTCTTGTCCCGACCGGAGCCAACCTGTATCCCCCACCATCCAAATCATTTAAAAGCAGTTGAATTATCCCTCAAAAAATGCCCCCTCCGCATCTCTCAGTGATCATCCCGGCCTGCAACGAAGAGGATTATATCAAAAATACCCTTCACTCTCTGACAGCCCAGACCTACCAGAATTTTGAAGTGATTGTTGTCGCCAACGGCTGCACTGACCGAACCGAAGAAATCGTCAAAAAAAAAGCTGACGGCCGGCTCCGCCTCCTCTCCCTGGCCAAGCCGAACGTTTCCGTCGCCCGGAACGCCGGCGCCCTGAACGCCCAGGGCCGGATTCTTCTCTTCCTCGATGCCGATACGCAGCTGGAGAAAGACGGGCTGCAGAAAATCAAGAATGAGTTCACCGATGAATTTTCCGTCGCCACCACTAAATCGCTGCCGGACATCAGCAAGCTGTCGTATCACGCTTTTCATAAACTAAAAAATGTCTATTACTCTACCATTTACCAGGGCTGCGCCGGGCTCCTGATCTGCCGGAAAGAAGATTTCCAGGCCGCCCAGGGCTACAACCCGGAGCTGATTGTCAAGGAGCACCGCAAACTGATCCTCGAGCTGAAGAAGCAGGGGAAATACAAACTGATTGATACTTTTGCCACCACTTCCATGCGCCGGTACGAGCAATGGGGGCTGGGCCGGACGGCTTACTTTTGGATCGGGCAGTGGCTGAGGGACATCGCCGGCAAACTGAAAGAGAGCGGCTACGAAAGAGTGAGATAAAATTTATAAGCCCTGA
>CAYWPJ010000055.1:0-3638 GCA_964460195.1 uncultured Methanosarcinales archaeon | reverse complement strand
CTTGATAAAATCTTCCGGTTGACCCGGCTGATACCTAAACCATAACAGCCCCGGTATTTCCGCCGGCGCTTGCTTAATCTGGAGGAATAACCTTTGCCGGCTTCCGGAAAGGCCCCATATCTCTGCCTCAGCCGGCTCTGCAAGGACTGGATAGCCCTTTTAATCAGGTCCGGGCGGTATTCTTCCCTGAACTGATGAGGCAGCTCTTTCTCGCCTGATTTCTGATTCTGCTGGTTGACAACGGGTAATTTCATTTGTTCACTGGGTTGATACCCCGCCCCTTTGGGCGCCTTTCCTTTTTTGTTCGCTGGTTGCCCAGTGAACACTGAAAATCCCAATGTCCATAATAGATACCCCGCTGCTGGTGGTTGGGATTTTCATTTTTTCAGCCCCTCAATGAAATATATTTGATTTCCGGAATCTCCCGGTCGAGGGCTTTGGGGTGGGAGCGCAGGGCCGGCGTCAGGACCACAGGCCTCTTCTTCGGCCCCATCACTGAACCTTTCAGCAGGAGGTAAGCGTTCTTTATCCGGCCGTAGCGGGTCAGGCCGCCGGCAAACTCCAGTTCGCTGCCCTTCTCTCCGACTTTAAATATCTGCTTGTTATATTCCGTCCGCTCATGGTAACCCATCTTCCCGGCATGGGCGACGGTAAAATCGACCCGCTTCGGCGTCCAGGGGCCCAAAGTCCCGATGCCCCGCTTGGTCTTCTCTGCCTTATGCTGCCGGATGGGAATGCCAAATCTTTTGACCGTCCCCTGGAAACCTTTCCCTTTGGTCAGGCCTTTGACGTCGACAAAACTGCCTCTTTCGAAAAGGTCGCTGACCTTGATCTCCCGGCCGAGGATTTCTTTGGCATAGGCCAGCTTCTCTTCTTTCTTTCCGCCCAAAGCAAGCTCCATTAAGCGGGGCTTTTTCGTCCCGCCGGAAACCTCCTTGGGTGTGGTCTGGACCAGCAGCCGCAGGTCGTCAAAATCTTCTCCTTCTTTTAATTGATTGATGAAATCATCAGGCTTTTTCCCGGCTTCTTTCTTGGGCAGCGGAACGAGGCGGGAAAGGTCCTTGCTCAAGCCCGGCGCCGCAAGGGAAGCCATTTTCTTCAGGCCTAGAACTGATTTCTTATAAAAGACAATGCCGACTGCCAGCAAAGGAGGGCATTCGATGATCGTTACCGGCAGAGTGACGGCTTCCCCGCTGGTCGGTGATTTGGGGCGCTCGTCGAGAAACTGAACATGAGTCATCCCGGCCTTGTAGCCGACAAAGCCCAGCGGCCTGGCTTTGCTCTCGGAAACCCAGGAGCGCACTCTAGCTAAAACCCGCCTGGCCCTTTTCCTCGGCCAAAACTGCAAACTTCCCCGCCGGGGGCAGTGTGGTTGGGACATTTTTATTCCGTCTTATTCCTTCTTTAAGCGGTAAGCTTATTTAAATGTAAACAGCGAAGATCCAAAAATCCTCTATACTATTTACTACTGTTATAACCACCGATTATTATAACAGCTTATTTTGTAACAGCCTATTATTCGGCTTTCAACAAAGAAGCACCGTGCATGCTTTGTGTTGTCGGCCTTTTCAGGCTATCTTGGCTATAGCGAAAGACATAAACAATTATACAAATAGTTATGTCTTTCGGAATATAGTAAGTGACATTTGCATAAATATTTAGGTCACTTACTATAAAACCATTTAATTGCTCAGGCAATCAGTCTGATTTTAGCGGTTGAACTCAAATAAAGCGGGTTATTTATAAATTTATGGGCGGAAAGGAGCGGAAAAAAGACAAGAGAATTAAAATGATAAAAAGTTAAAAAAAATTATCTCAAAATTTTTCTGGCAAACTGCTGGGCCGTGTTCATCAAAACTTTGTTAGTATTGCCCACCGCCCGGAAGATTGCTTTCTCCAGATCAGTTACCGAGAGGACTCCCTGCGCCGTCAATTTCCTGCCTTCCGTGAAAACGCCGTTCGTTGCATGCAGGAGCATATCCCCGGTATAGCCAGCTTTGGCCAGAACCAGTTTTATCTTAGCAAAGGGATAATCGACGACCTTGCCGCTGCTTAGCTTCACTTTCAATTTATGTACTGTTTTTGCCATCTTATTTTACACCTCTATTTTTATTAATTGAGTTTATAGTCGCGTTATAGTCGTAAGAATTACTTTCCCGGTTATAAACTTTTCCTTTAGGTTACTGAAAACGGCACTATCGCCAGCCGGGCATGGGCGTTGTGTATCGCTCAAACCATTGCCCTTAATTACTCAGACCGTCCCATAATTTATAAAGTATAAATGCTTGTTCTGTCGTCTATAAAATAAAAGTTTATCGTCTGAGAAAAAGCACTGTTGAACCGGTGATTGGGAACATAAAACAGAATTTAGGATTCAGGGAGTTTCTGCTTAAAAGCTTGGATAAAGTGAAAATGGAAATGAATTTGGTGTGTATAGCATATAATTTAGGAAAAATCTGGAGGTTGAGAGGAGGAATTACTGCTCAAATTGAGGGGTATTATTTTTTCCTTTGCGAAGAGGTGTTGGAAAAAGAATTGTGGGACGGCGTCCGCTGTTAGGCGTGGTTTTCCGAAGGAAAAAGTGCAACGTCCCGACGACTGAAGCGAAGCGTAAGGAGGAGAGTTGGGCTTCGGGCGCACATAATTATTTCGCTAATTTTTTAATTAATTCTTCTAAATAATACCTTGGAGCAGTCTTATTTTTTACTGCCTCTTTCAAATAATCAATTACTTTCTCATTTTTCTTTCCAATTTTTAGAATTATTGCATAAACCGTGCAGGGCTCATGTTTTCCTGTTTCAAGGACATTAAGCATTTCTATCAAAGGAGGAGTTATATTATCAACATCAAAATCACAAATTTCTTCAATTAGCTGTTTATCTTTGTCAAAAATAGTATCCCCATATAAAAGTATCTTATCATAAAGAGAGGTAATAATTTTTTGTTGGTTTTTATCTAAAACACTGATTTTATATTGTAAATTAGGTATTTTCTGTAGTCTTAACTCTTTTTCTAAAACAAGAAATATCCATTCAGCAGAAAGATTTACCAAACTATGATAAAAACCAATCCCGTTTTCTCTTACGACAAAAAATTTCTGCTTTGATGATTTTGTTTCTTCTTTGTAACTTTGTCCACCTATTTTTGGGTATGGTTCATCTTCAGTAATTTTGATGTTGCGATGAGTATAATATTGATATTTTATAACATTCTTAAGCAGATTAAATCCTGATTTGTTTGGTCTAACTCCTCCTTTGATTTCTATTTTTGCTTTTCTGACTTCGGGGTGTGGAGTGGTTTCATCAAGTTTATTTGCTGTAAATCCATGTGGCGGTAAAAGGATAATTCTAAAAATTTTATCTTCAGGTTCATTCTTTAAACGGATTATGAAAGAGGCGGGTCTTTGTATAATTTCAATTTCTTGGTTTTTGAAAATATTTTTTAGTGCGGTTTTCACTAAATTAGAATCAATTATTTCATTTATGTTATAAGACTGCTCCATATACATCTTAAAAATTAGCGAAATTTAAAAGCATTGCGTTTTCATTCTGTTCCTGCGCCCGAAGCCCAATTAAGCCTAACGTATGCGATTTAACGAAGTTGATTTTTCAGAGCTGAAAAAATTGAGGCAACCCACA
>CAYWPJ010000054.1:0-4065 GCA_964460195.1 uncultured Methanosarcinales archaeon | reverse complement strand
GATTTTTTTCGATTGGTACTGTGTCTACGAAAAGGAAAGGAAGCTGTTCCATCATTAGAACTAACCAAGCGACAGATTAACATTATTGATTATCTAAAGAAGAACAAAAAAATGAAGTCTAAAGAATGCGCAACTATTAACAAAATTTCAAATCCAACCGCAATTAAAGAACTTACAGGATTAGAGAAAAAAGGACTTATCCAAAAAATAGGAACATATCGAGGAGCATATTACATTCTTAAAGAGCATTAACTCCGATTCCCCCACACGAGATTACTTTGCTTCGCAGTAAAAAACTTATCTACTAGAAAAACTACGGCAGCCCCTAAAGCTTCAGCAACGGAAAAACTCTGCGCTCCTCACTGCGGTTGCGGTGCTCGGGTGGGGGACGGTCGCTCACGAGCTATGGCTCGCTGCAGCTCGCATTTTCCTCTACCTTCGCTCCCTAGACCCCCACCAAACATAACACCATTATGTTTAATTTTTAGATTTGAGAAAATGGAAAAAAGCCCTATTTTCGCAGTCTTACTAAATATGTTATTGGCTGATCTTTAAACGCTGCATGCCTCGGAGAATCTCTCATCAAAGAATCTGTTGGAAGCATCGGGATAGAATCCTCAACCATTAAACCAACTCGTTGAACAGCACGTTCATAAACTTCTACTTTCCTCACAATTTCAGCAATTGTTCCTTGCTCACGAGTTACTTGAACAACATATTCCTCCGGATTTAATTCTTCAAATTCAACTTTACAACCATCTCTTTTTCTTTTAAAATAATCATATGCAGGAACAATTAATTGGATACTTCCACCACCTCTAACTAATCCAGCCATTTTTTCAAAAGCAGTATCAAGATTTCCAATGTGTCCAAAAGTCATCACAGAAACCAACAGATCATATGTTTTATTTTCTGAAAAAGAATCTAAATCACGATGATAAATCTTAAATCCATTATTACCTGCGTATGCTACATTTTTATGAGATGGTTCTAGTCCCTCAACAGATTTTGCTCCATTATCTTTTAACAGATGCATTAACCAACCCGTCCCACAACCAATATCTAAAATCTCTGCACCACTCCATTCTCTTTTAAATCTTAATAAATAATCAAAAAAGAATTTTCTTGTAGGAGATTGGAGGCCATTTTCAGTACTCCATGAAATATCATCTAAGTCATACTGTGTGGGACTTGTTGCTCTCGCCAATAACTTTTCAATCATAACATATAATTATTCTAATTGCTTTAAATAATTTAGGGCTTTTTTCCTTAACTTTGGTCTCACTCTGCTCGGAATTAATCTTTGTTCTCAAATCTAAAAACTCTGCGCATGTTCCATGCTTGCAGGGGGATAAACCCCCTGAAACACATCATTCCTTAGAACTCTTTTTCCTAAATTATCGGTTTGGAATAGAATTCTCTATTCCCCCCCGCTGTTTTTGTGTGTTACATTTAAGTATATCCTCCTTATTTAAATACTTTTGGTGGGCAAAACGGGCTTCCACACAAACATTCCTTGGTGCTCGAAGCACATGATTGCAGGTGGTAACAGGCGCTCCCATCCCATTTTCTCTATTCTCTCTTCTCTCTTCTCTTCACCAGAAAGAAGGCCAGGAAAGCGGTGAGGGCCAGTAGCCTTTGCAGGTTGTTCAGGTAGTGAATGTTTGAAGGCTCTTCTTTGCCGGAACTGCATGTTTTGCCGAGGTCTATGAAGTTGTACGCCTTTAGCAGCCCGGCGATTAAGTCTGCGGCATGTTCGCTCTGGGCGCAGATTTCTGCAAAATGGTCGCGGTAATACTCACTTAAAATGGAAATCATCGCCCGGGCATCCTCTTCATCCTTAAAGTATAAATATGTTGCATGGTCCCCCAGGACGGCCGGATAGATATGGTTGGGCACATAGATCATGGTGTAGCCGTTCTTGGCCAGAAAGTCAAGGTTCTCATCCAAAAGCTTATTCAAGGCCAATGATTTATGAGGGGTGTTGATGATCAGGCTGTACTCCAGATTGAGGAACTTTTCTTCAATCAGAGTGATCTCATCAACCAGGGCCGCCCCGCTCTGGAGGGGGGTTGAAGTCATAATCTCACTTTTTTCACCAAACAACTCCCTGACCGGGGCATGGAAAAAGAGGTAATCATTGAGACCTTCCGGAAGCATCTGAATCTCCTGCCGGTCGCAGCCGCTGATGAGCGATTGGTTGATGAAACGAAGATGATCCCCCTGCCGGAACTCCTCTTCCGTAAGGAGAGCGGTCAGCAGCACTTTTCCTTCCTGGGGAGGAATCCAGAGGAGGGGGCTTTCCACCAGTTTTCTAAACCCCCTATTCTCAGCGTCATTGTTCAGGAGAGTGGGGAGGGTGAATTGGACGATCAGGGGATGGATTTGCCAGATCATCAGGGCGGCCAGCAGGCTGACGGCCAGGATTCTTTTCCCGTCCTTCTTTTCCTTACTATACAGGATGACCACCCCCATCAGCAGGAAAACGATTACCGGCAGGGCGTAATCATTGGTCAGGTTGTCCGTCGGCGCCCTGAACATCCGGATCACTTCCAAGAAAGTGATAACGCCGGGGATGACGGCCAGGAAGAGCTTATTCCGGTGTTTGATCAGGCCGTAGACATTTAGGGAAAAGATAATCATCAGGAAGAGATGGTATAAGTTTCCTTGGATATGATCCAAGGAGAAAAATGATTTGAGCGCTTCAAGATAGGAAAAGTTTAATTGCAGAATCAGCCTGGGCGCCCAGATCAGGTAGACTGCCGAAAGAGGCCGGAGCAGGAAGAGGATGATGAGTGGCAGAAGGAGGGGCACAAAAAGGGAAGCAGAGCTTTTCAGGCAGGCTTCTAGCCTCCCGCCTTCCGCTTCTTTTCGGTAAACCAAAATGAGGTAGAAGATAATAAATGTGAGCACCAGGTAGATGACACTGAGTTTGGAGAGCATAGCCAGGGAAAATAAGAAGCCGGCATAAACTTCTTTCCACCGGTCCTGGCGGTAGAAAAGGACGTAAAAGCCGGCCAGGAACAAGAAGGTAGCCAGGACGACATCCAGGATGCTGCCCGCCTGCGAGGGATAAAAAACCAGAGGGATGAAAAGGAGGAGGGAAACGAGCGGATGCCATCGGGAAGTTTCTTTTCGGATGATTTTCAGGATTAGGACAAAAGTCAGGAAAGAGATGATTAAGAACAACATTTTCGCGGCTGCCTGCAGGTGGGACAGGCCAAAGAGCAGCTTGAGAAGCCATCCCGTCAAGTAAATCATCGGTCCCTGAACGCAGAAGGGCTGTCCGCCGTAGAGCGTCCCTTCTTCCAGAAGTTCCAGGCACTGGTACCCCCGCCGCTGGTATCCTTCCAGGCTTTCGTTGTTGAGGTAGAGCAGGGAGAGGATGAGGAAGAGAACGAGGAGGGGGGAATACAGAGCAACCTTCTTTAGAACAGCTCTTTTTGGCTCCATTTTTTCCCTGATGAGCTGGGGGGATATAAACTTTTTGAAACCAGAAGTTTTGCGTTTTTATAAAATCGTAGGCAGAATACCCACAAATTTATTTGTGGGATGAATGCCTGCCTCTTTTCAGTATTTGTGCAAGAGGCAGATGCGGTAAAAACATTCAATAACCATTTCTGTTAATTCTAGCTCGTTAGAGCAATTAAAAACAAACAATCAAAATGGGATAATTTGTAGAGTTTAAACTATTATGATGAGAAGAATTACTTTTTTTTCTTATTCTTTAATTAATTTATTTAGAGTTTTAATTCCCGTTTTTGTAATCTGAATACTCTTAAATTTCATACCTGGAGAAAATCCCTCAGTAATTTTAATAAAACCAAACTGGTTCAGAAAATTACAATTTGGAACCAGAGAATTCCAGGTTGTTTTTGTTGCCTTCGTCAGCTGGTAATAGGATAAAGGCTTTTCTGACTTTTTCAATGTCTCCAAAATCTCGATTTTTATTCTATCGCTCTTAACAAATTTGTTTTTCATGGTTTATTGTAAAAAATTAAGTTATAAGTTAAAATAGGTTTTCCACCGGTCTTGAGCGAACCGCAGTGAGCGTGACCGGTGGCG
>CAYWPJ010000053.1:0-4284 GCA_964460195.1 uncultured Methanosarcinales archaeon | reverse complement strand
TGGCGGGAAATGGGCTAATCATAGTGTTGACTCGATTTACATGCGTTTAGGAATGTTTAGAGAGGCGGTTGAGGTAAAATTAGATAATAAAGATTTTGATGAAGCAATTAGACTTGCTCAAGAACATTTAAGTGAGGAGGAACTCCCGCAACTTTATCAAAGAGTTTTTGATGCTGCTGAAGGAGAAGGATATGAGAATGGATTTCCTGTTCAAGTTAGAGCGGCTAAACTTTTAGGTGATGAGGAATTAGAAAGGACAACAAAGAAAAAATATGTTGATTTTGTTATGGCAAAAGGTGAAGGAGGATATTTAGATTTGATTCGGGAGGCAGGAACAGAACAACAGTTAAGAGAGACACATGAAAGGATTGTTGCTTTTCATCAACAATATGATTTTTATAGACCACCAAAGAGTTTAGCAAAAGCAGCCGGAGAAGCATATCGAGACACTCAACAAGTTAAATATGCTGGTATCGCTCTGGAAGCTTATGAGAAAATCGGAGATTTGCCCAAAACATTAGAGTTTGCTAGAATAACTGATCCTAAAAAAGCGGAAGTTTTGGAAATGGCAGTAAGTTTAATGATGGAATAAAAAGCGTTCAATTCACCAAAAAGGGGGTTTAAAATCTTATTTTTGCCACCCTCATTTTTGACTAATACTACCCTAAAATACTCACATAACTTTATTATCTTCTCTTCGTTAAGCCGGGATGATGGCCGAAAAAAGCGCTGAACCGCCGCCTTTTGACAACGCCAAGCTTTTTGTCTGGGTTAAGGGGCTGGAAGGGAAAGTGAACAATCTGCTCCGAGAGATGGACCTCCTCAAGAATGACCTGATTAAAAAGAGCAACCAGATGAAGAAGGAAGTGAAGGTTTTCAGCGAGGACCTGGTGGAAATGAAGCACCAGCAGGAGAAAATGGCCGAGAAGATGGACCTGATCATCAAGGAGCTGAAGCAGACGGCCGGGATTGAGGAGATGATGACCTTAAAGAAATATATTGAATATTGGAATCCAATCAATTTTGTCACCCAGCGGGATGTGGAAAGGCTGGTGGAAAACAAATTAAATGAGAAAGAGAGCAAAGTAAGTAAGAAAGAATTAAATAAGAAGGAGAAATAAAAATAATAAAAGAAAAGAATATAAAGTTCGGGAAATTTTACCAGTTAAAAATAAAAATTATTTAAAATATAATTAAACTTGCCAAAGGTGATCAAAAATGGACAAAAAAGGTCAATTGAGGCCCAATGATGTCCTTGCTATAATTGTTATTGTCGTAGGAGCGGTTGGATTTATCCTTTGGGGGCTGGGTTTATCAACGATGGGAAATGCAACGCTAAAATGGTTGGGGAGTATCATTGTTGGTTTAGTCGGCTTAATAATTGCTATACTTGAGAGGTGGTTAAAATGAATTCCCTGCCATTAGTGTTGTTTTTGTTAGCAATAATCAATTTAGTGGCTATATCCATTTTTATTTACTTTAAGAAAAGCTCTTGGGCAATTGGATTATCTGTGTTAGAAATAATCATTGTCTATTTAAGTACACAGGTACCATAAATAAATACACCCCTCAGTACAGATTAAGTAATGCTAATGCAGGCAAATAAAATTAATATGTAAATATAAATAATGCAAGTAAATATACATTAATAAATATAATTATAAAAAAGGTGATAATGATGGTTGATAATAATCTCATTTTTCAGGTGCAGCAGCTGCGCAGCCAGGGATTGGCTGATGCGGTCATCCGGGAAGAATTAATTCAGCAGGGATATGACGGAGAAGAGGTTGATATGGCGGTGATGGGCTCGCTGCCGGCCGAGGAATCGGCTTCGCCTTCTTTTGCTCCTTCCTGGACGCCGCCGCCGGCCGGCGACGAAGGCAATATCTATGAGCGCATTGAGAGCATCGCCGAGAGCCTGATTGACGAGAAATGGGATGAGCTGATTGCTGAAGTGAAGAAGATTGTCGAGTGGAAAGAGGCGATTGAAGAGCGGCAGGCCAGGATTCAGGGCGATCTGGATCGGCTGAAGGAAGATTTCACCGTCCTGCATCAGGGTGTCCTCGGGAAACTGGAAGAGTACGACACGAGGATGAGGGACGTCGGAACCGAGCTGAAAGCGGTGGGGAAAGTCTTTAAGGATGTCGTTCCGGAATTTGTCGAGAATGTCAAGGAACTGAAGGGGATCACCAGCCGTGTCAGGAGATGAGTGGGAGTGATCAGGCAGGCAGGGAGACATAATGTTGATAATAGTAGAACTCTCTTTCTAAAGAAGTAAATGCCTGCTCAGCGCCCCCGCCAGGTTTCAGCTGCTGCCGGTCAGGAAGATAATGGCAAAAATAGCGACGATGAAAAGCATCATCACTCCGAGAATCTTAGGATGGAAAATAGTGGCCATAATATTCTGCTTGTAGTCGGAAGTGGCCACTCTGGCTTCTCCGGCAACCGTTTCTTCTCCTTGAGCCACCGACTGGGCGAGCAGCTCTTCACCGAAGATGCTGGCAAAGGCGGCGCCGATGATCAGCATGCCGACGGCAAAAATCGCCCATTGCACCGTCTTGTCCTTGAGAGCCGCGGAAGGATCCTTGACGCCGAAGACCTGGTAGAGGAGAATCATCAGCACGAGGAAAATAATGGTGATGCCGAACCAGGGGATGGAGAATTTCACCACTTCGACAATCGTCCGGGAAAGCAGAGCCAGGAAGGCGATGGCAATCGAGACAATCGCATTGATTCCCACCGAAGGGCCCAGAGCCTTAGTCTTCTGCAGGATGGCAAAAATGACCGCCCAGATGAAAAGGAATACAAAAATAACGTCCAGGAAACTCAACAAGCCGATATCAAGGAAAGTTGCCATGGTTTGGAGGAATAATCTAAGTTATTTCTTTTATACCCCTTTCTCTTTTTTCCTATCTCTTCTCGGTCAGGCTTTCCAGGGCATTCCAGCCTTTTTTGAGCAGGCCGCTAATCCCTTCCCCGCCTTTTGGCTCCCGGGTGATGAACCAGACAATCAGGCCGAAGACAAGGATGATAATCAATAGTTCGGTCACTTCCGTGGTCCACCAGTAGAAGACGTCATAAGGGCCGCGCCAGAGGTTAAGCGAGGCGCCGAAGATATAAACAACAAAGATGACCGCCGCAATAGCGATGATCGGCGAGGCAGCGTTGGCGACTCCCCGCCCGAAGATGCCCAGCAGCAGGAGCAGCATGATTGCTGCCACAGCCACTAAAGAGATGCTCGGCAGCGTTTCATTGATGATTTGAACCGGGTCGTAGCCGAGGGGATAAGTCCCCATCATGTGAGGAGCGACAAAAAGCAGGGCCAGCACCAAGGCGATGACCACATTGAAATTTTTCTTGTCCTTCCCTAAGATTTCCATCTTCTGCATCACGGCAAAGACGATGGTAAAGACTAAGATAAAAGGCAGGATGAAATCCATCACCCCAAAGGTTTGGAAATAAGCCCCCAGGTTCTGAAAAGCTCCCGTTCCGCCGTAATAAGCCATCTTGATAACCTCCAGGTATTTTTAAAATATTTTATTATATTTAATTTTTATAATCGTAAATCATCATCTTTTTTCTATTTTTTCTATTTTTTCTCTTCTTTCTCTTTGCTTTTTTTCTCTCCTCCCTGAACTATATACCACATAAATCCTAGGACAATGATCAGGAAAACCACTGTAACAGTCCACTGGGCCGGCCATTGGCTGAGGAAGTAAAAGATGGGGCTCAGCCAGTCGAGAGCGTTAAGGAAGATCAGGACGATGCCGATGAACATCAGCACCATGAACAGCTTGAGCCAGCCGGGCTGGTCGGCCAGGGTGAACTCTTTAGTGCCGAAGAAGACACCCACCAGCATCAGGAAGCAGACGGAGAGAAGAACCAGCAGGATGACGTTGGCCATCACTTCGTTGATGACCGAAACCAGCTTTGTCGAAGCCACCACTAGGAAGGCGATGATGAAGGCGACCATGGAATTAATGTTCTTCTTGGTGTATTCCTTGCCCTCGATCTTCTCGATGCCGAGAATCTTCGTCTTTTCCAGGATGGCGAAAATGATGGTAAAAACTAGCAGGAAAGGCAGGATGACATCATAAACCCCAATTTTGCCGAGGAATTCAATCGCTCCGCGGAAAGCACTTTCTTCCACCATCTAACGGATACACCTCATTTTCTGAACTTAACTTTGGGCTTAATTAAAAGAAGATAGTATATAAATGTTTCTTTTGTGTTGGCTTGTTTGCAAGTTAAGCTTTTTTAAGAAGGCCTCCCACCCCTGTTTGT
>CAYWPJ010000052.1:0-4361 GCA_964460195.1 uncultured Methanosarcinales archaeon | reverse complement strand
AGGGAAGCCGCCGCTGCGGAGGGGAAGGAGGGGGAAGGAGACAAGGAAGGGGGGGAGGAAGGGAAGAAGCTGTACCTCTTAATCCTCGACAAAAACACTTTCATTGCCGGTTATAACGCTAATCAAAATGTTCAATTGTGCACTGAAAATAAGATGTGCGGCACCCTGTCGTATCCGCCAGAATGCAGAGGAGAAAGCTGCCTCTGCCTCTGCCAAACTTTTGAGGCGACAGGGTTCAAGTCGGCAGGAGAAGCTATCCCCTGCCCGAAACGGACCTGCCAGGTGATGGAAAAGATCAATTTTGCCGACGGTCTGGCGATTTCAAATTTTCCCCTTGATGAAGAAAAGATGAAAAACGCGCCAAACCTCTTTAATGGCTACTTCCGGAACGGTTTCCTCACTCTGCGGGGCAGCTTGGAATTCAGCGGGCTGGTTTACCATTTCCAGACCTTCCGGCGGCAGTCTATTTATATCACTGCCCAGGACAACACCATCTTTCTTTGCCGTCAGAAAGAGGGTTGTCGGCAGAGGACGGATTTAAGTTAAGAAGGGAATGAGGATAGGAGTTAAGGCGGGAGTTAAGGCGGGAGTTAAGACGGGCAGGTTAAAAACGATGGACCAAAAAGATAAAAAAGGGATGATTAACCTGATGGTTCTGATTGAAGTCATCGCCGTCCTTTCCATCTCTTACCTGGCCATCGAAAAAGCCAGAAGCCTCAGCGACTCGGTGGAAGTCCTGAAAGAAACCGTCGCCGAAGACGTCCGCCTGATGCTTGACACTTTAGTTGGCGTTCCCGGCGACGCCCTGGTCGAATACCCTTTAAATATCTCTTCTTTCAATCTTATCTTAAAGACAAATGTCATCTATGTTTTTGAGCCGGGCGAACCGCAACCGCTCTGGACAGCCCGGGAATTCTACCTGCCGCAGGGTTATATAGCGGAAGGCGTCCTGGAAGGGGAAGAAAAATTATGCCTGGAAAAGGAGGGCAGGAAGCTCCTGTTAAGAAAATGCCCTTAAGCCAAAACAAACGGGGTCAGTTTGAACTGAGGAAAGCTATTTATTGGACAATCAGCATCATCATCCTGACAATCTTTCTCTTGGGAGCCTTCCTGGTCCTGGCCGGCTATCAGAATAAGATGACCGTCGTCCCAGCCAAGCTGAGAAGCGAACTGATCAGCCTGCGTTTCACCAATAGCCCGGAATGCTTTGCCCTGGAAGAGAAAGAAGTGGTTGTCCATGGAGCCATTGATCCAGGCAAGTTCACCCGGGAGAGGCTGGACCGATGCTATTCGACAGAAAAAAAGAAAGGTTTTAAGACTTTTAATTTCCGCCTGCGGCTGGAAAGCAGCGGTGAGGAATTAATTACCAACAATTATTTCCACCAGGATAAAGATGACTTAACCCTTTTCAAGGAAGTCCTGGTCAAACGGCAGGGCCGGCTGGAAAAAGATAGATTAATTATTTATGTGCAGGAGAAAATTTAAAGAAGGATCCAAGGAAAATAAAATTGATGATAAGGATGGAACTGATGAAAACAATCAGATTCAACAAGAAAGGAATGCTTGATGATGTTCTGGATTTACTAGTCATGGTCATTGTGCCTTTATTCGGCCTGCTCTTCCTGAACTTAGTCCTCAGCCAGAACATCAGCGGCCGCCAGCAGGCTTCCGTCGAAAACATCGCCGATTTCAAGCGGCTTGATTCTGCCGCCAGCCATCTTCTGCTTCAGCTCCAGAGCGGAGAAGCGATTGAGCCATCGGAGATTGACCAGCTGATTGCCCAAAGCAAAGTTTTAGGCGGGAAAACCATCACCAGCTGCCAGGATTACTGGAACAAAGAAGACTGCCGCCAGGACATTGTTGGACTGCATCAGGACGCAAACGGCCGCTGCCGCTGGGAAGAAGAATTCCAGCATTGCATCTATTACCTGCCGGAGGCGCAAAGTGTCCGGCATTAAGTGCTTGATATTGATACAATGAATAAGACAAACAAGAGAATTGACAAGATAAGAAAATTGATAAGATGAATAAAAAAGGTTCCCTGCTTCATTGGACGCTTTTTGGCTTTTTAATTGCCCTAGGCATGGTTCTGGTCTTATCTCCCATCAATCTGCAGGCTAAAGAGAAGGGCAGCTGGCAGCTAACTTTTCTGGAAGAGAATTATCTGGAAGCGGAGAAGGAGCTGTTAAAGACCAGCATCATCGCCCGGAAAACCGGGCTGGAGATTGCCCAGGAGTTGGCGGAAAAGGGCGGTTACTTAGAAGAAAGCTCCGCCTGTGGGGAGCTCAATTCCCTGCCTCTCTGGAATAAAAAGGAACAGCCCTGTTTTCCGGCAGTCAATGAAGCGGTTTCCCGGTTGGCCGCCGAGCGGATGAAGGCCGGGCTGGGAAGGACTTTTACCGGAATCGGCTTTGAGGAAAATCTTTTCTTCGGCCGGGGAGAAGAAAGGACAGTTGTCAGTCAGGCTGGAACATATTATTTCCGGGACAATTTTGCCGTTGATCTGGGCTATTCTTTTGAGGAATATGAAAAGTTGGAAAGCGAAGCCAGGGAGCTCATTCAAAAATGCCGGCCGGCAAATGATTTGCCGTCCTGCCTCTCTGCCCTGCCGGAAAGGTGGCATCTCGGCGATTGCGGAAATTCTCCGGCCGTTTCAGCCGTTTCCGGGAGGCAGGCGCTCTTCTGCGTGGGAAGCGCTGCCGGGACGAAATCCAAGATAAAATATCAGTTTGCTTTGGACTTTGCCGGTTCTTAATTTCGCAGAAATTTTGAGTTCAGAATTGGGTGTATCATTTTCTATATTTCAGTGCGACACTCAATAATAATATCAGAGCACAAGATGCAAAGCTTAATCCAGAAACTATCTGAAATAGTAAATCTGGAAGGATAAACAACGAATATAAAACAGTTATTCCCGAGCATGCTGTCCAAATAGCATATGAACTAATATTTGCACTCATTTTCTTATGAAACCATAAATCTTTTATGGTTGGTATGTAACCAATAGTGGCGATTACAGCAACGCTGGCGTATGCAAATATTAGGAGTTGTAATAATATTTCTGTCATAATAATTTATGCATGCGAAGGAATATTTAAACTTGCCGAATTCTCAATTACGCCTGACCTCCTATCAAACACAATTAAAGCGAACTTTAATACTAATCTTAATTACAAAAAAGAGATTGTCGCCTCAACCCAAGTTTAAGATTGACCAAGCAATTGTTAATACAATTCCTCCACCAAATAAACAACCACTTAGCTTGCCAATGGCTACAGTTAGAGCAGTTCTTTTGTCTTTTATTTTTAATTTTTTTATTCTCTGCCATTCATAACCTTCAAAAATGCCAGCAAACCCATCTGTAATTGCGTTTCCAACTAAACCCCCAATTATTGCCCCAAATACTCCAAAAAGTTCTGCACCTGACAACGCAAAGATTGCTAGGACTCCATTGTCTATTAACCCAAAAAGTATCTCTGCTTTTAAGATTCGTATCGGCACTTTAAATAAAAGAAGAGGAAGAATAGAAATTATTCCAAGCAATATCACCATTGGGCCAATTATCCTTTTTTGGGTCACAAAATAATAGCTGACTAAAAGTATGACTATAGTTAATAGAGTTATATTTAAGATAGCAGTCATCAACTTTTCTTTATTCATCACCATTTTATTCTATCAAGAAGTTAAAAGTATAAAAATCTTTTGAATGTTCGGCGGCAATCTCTAAAAAGGTAATTGTTTGCCTTTCTGAAGTTGCTCGTCGGTAACATAAAACATCAGAAAAACTGTTCTCGTCGGTGAGCTTCAGAAAGCTAAAGTATTACCTAAAAAGATAAGCGAAAAGTTTAAATATAATGTATCAAAAAGGATACTTATGTATCGAAAAAGAAACAAGGAGTTGGATGTTATTGCTTTATACAGTGGGGATTATAAAGCTAAATTTTATTTAAGGCAGATCGGCAAGCTGGCAAACCTTCCGGTTAAAACCTGCCAAAATGTCCTAGCTAATCTTGAAAAAGAAAGAGTATTAAAAAGCAAAGTTGAAGGAAAGAACAAGTATTTCAGCTTGAATCTGGATAACATCTCTGTTAAATCTTACCTCCTAAAAGCTGAAATTCATAAAACAGACATTTTTTTAGAAAAATACCCTGAATTTAAGACATTTTTAAAATCGGTTAATACCAACGCTATTTTAATCACTTTCGGAAGTTTCGCTAAGTTTAAAGCAAATAAAGACTCTGATTTAGACTTGTTTATTGTTTCAAATAAAGAAGAAAAACTGCCTTTTCATTTATTACCTCACAAAATTCATCAAAACAGCTTAAAAGAGGAATCATTTAAGAAAGCGATAATTGAAAATG
>CAYWPJ010000051.1:0-4546 GCA_964460195.1 uncultured Methanosarcinales archaeon | reverse complement strand
ACAAAGCTTCATCAAGCCTTAAGATGAAATCCCGGCTGCCGACCGACTTCTCCAGCCGATCAATCTTTTCCTTGATCTCGAACCTCTGCTGAATCTCTTCACAGCCTTCCAGCGCCGCCAAAAGAGAAGCCCTTTCTTCCCGGATCCCCTTAAAAGCCAGGTAATGGCTCTTCTCCTTCAAAGGCTGAAGCTCGGCTTCTTTCTCCCTTTTCTTGGCTTCGCTCTGCTCCAGCCTTTCTTTCCGGAGAGCCAGCTCCTTCCCCAGCTCCTTCAACTGCTCGGACTGCTCCCCGAGCAGCACCGCCTTTTCTCTCAGCACCCCGAGCTTCCTCAGGCCGGCCTGGGCAATCTTCACTTCAAATTCATCAACATATTTTTTCAGTTCGACCAATTCATTCAGCCAGGCTCCTTTGAGCTGGTGGGAAATCACTTCCACCGCCTGGATGGTCCTGTCCAAGACCTGAAGCAGCCGCTGGTGCTGCAGCAAAACATTTTCCAGGCCTTCCCGGGGAAAAATGAGATTGTCCAGGACTTCCTCGCCGGTGGAAAAAAACAGGCTCAGCTTCTCCTTTTCCTGGGGCATCAGCCCTTCCTTCAATTGCCCGAGCCGCTCACCCATCACTACCCCTTTGTCTTTCAGCAGGTTGGCATACCGGCAGGCTTCCTCTTCCAGCCGGTAAGCCTGAATCGCCTCCTCAGACTTTTTCTCCACCCAGACGGGGAGATCATTGACATGGACGCTGTCTTCCTCCGGGCTTTTCTCGCGGATGATCTTCAGTTTTCTTAAAAAATTGAGGAGTCCCATCAGGAATGGCAGGGAAAGAAAGGTTTTTAATTATTTGTATTCGGCAAAAGTTATTTTCCGGCGGCTATAGTGCGGCTATATAATTCGGATAGGAATTTTTCCCGGCGTTATTTCCCAGCGACGATCTCAATCACATCCCGGTGCTTCAGCCGGTGCTCTTTGCCGACCGTCTTCCTGGTCTTGACATCCCTGGCGCAGATGAACTTGTCGCCGAAATCAGAATGCAGCCGGTAGGCAAAATCCAGGGCGGTGGACTGCGGCGGAAGCAGGAAACAGTCAGGCAGGACCCTTCCTTCCGAGTCTTCCAGCCGGCTGGTGCCGCCCGGGAAAACCGCAATATAGCCCAGCAGCTTAAAGACTGCCTGATCGAGGACCGGCTGCACGCCGGTAGCATGCTCTTTTTTGAGAACGTTTTCCCGGATGAAATCCAGTGCTTTTTCCTGCCGGGGATTTAGCTTATTTTCCCCAATGACCTTAAAACTTTTCTCGCCTGGCAGGTAATCAATCAGCCCCGACTTGGCCGCTTCCCTCAAAGCCAGCTCCGATTCCGCTGAACACCCGACGAATAAATTGTCAGGAAAGGCCTTCCTTAGCTTTTCCAGATTTTTATCCGCCCCCGGGACATCAATCTTATTGGCAGCGATGATCATCGGCTTAGTTTCCTTCCTCAGCTGGGTGGCCAGCTTTTTCAATTCCTCCTCCGGCCACTGGATCGGCTTCTCTTTGTTCAATGCCATCTCATTGATTGCTTTCTCGACCATCTCTTCGGTAACTTTCAACCCGGAAAGCTGTTTCGCCAGGGCTTTATGAATCTCCAGTTTTTCCTGGACGACCGTCCGGGCAAATTTCTCCCATCCCTTCTTGAGAATCTGCAGATACCACATATCCAGCTCGACTTCCAGGAAGCGGACATCATTGGCCGGGTCATAGCTGCCGGCACTGACCACTTCCCCTTTTTCGTTGGTTGAGCCGGAAAGGTCAATGACATGAATCAGGACATCTGCCTGCCGGAGATCGTCGAGGAACTGGTTTCCCATGCCCTTGCCCTGGTGGGCGCCCGGGACTAAGCCGGCGACATCGATCATTTCAATCGGGACGAATCTTTTCCCATGGAGGCAGTATCCGGTCCGGGGATGGCATTGTCTCCGGAATTCCCGGTCAACACAATCAACCTTGACGAAACCGACCCCGGAATTTGGCCTGATGGTGACAAAAGGGTAATTGGCGATTTCTACTTCCGCCAGCGTGGCTGCCTTGAAGAAAGTTGATTTCCCGCAATTAGGCTTCCCGACCACGCCGACCATCATTCTACAGATTAAAAATTCACTATTTTTATAAATCTTCACTTTGCAAATGGCATGATGTTTGCTTTTACCCACTTATTTTCCGCCTGGCTGCTGGGAAAAGGATTGGCCTTTTTCCGCCAAAGAAAGCTCAGCCACGGCACCTGGTTCTTCCTCCTCGCCGGCAGCATCCTGCCTGACGCTGACTTTCTCGTTGACTGGCTTCTGGGCACGGAAATCCACCGGACAATCACCCATTCCCTGATCTTCCCCCTGCTCGGCTTCTTATTCGTCTACCTCTTCACCGGCTTCTTCTCTCCCTGCTTTTTTTCCGCCGCCCGGCCTTCGGCAAAGAGGGAAGCTTATTCCCTGGCCTTTGCCATCGGCCTGGCCAGCCACCTTCTTCTTGACCTCTGTCTGCCCCCGGGAGTGCCTTTATTCTGGCCCAGCCTGCTTCATTTTTCCCTCAAGGGAGTAGTCTTCTTTGACCCGGTCCGACCTTCTTTTCTGCATGGCTCGCTTTCGGTGCTGAGAAGAATCCTCCGGCTGGCGATTCTGGATATGGCCTTAGGAGTAGCCTGGCTCTTTTATCTCTGGTCTAGGGGGAAAGTGAGATTTTAGGAAAAGAATCGAAAAGTATATAAGTAAGATATGGTTTACATACCTTACTAGTGATACAATATGCAGGTTGAACTAACCAGGATATCCGAAAAAGGACAAGTAGTTATCCCCTCTTCGTTGAGGAAAGAGATGGGAATTAAAAAATCAGACCGGTTTATGGTATTTGGAGAAGCGGGAACAGTCATACTAAAGAGAATAGAAACTCCGGCCATTAAAAAAACATTTGACGAGATTGCTAAACCATTGCAGCAGGCAGCAAGGCAGGCAGGATTAACCAGAGCCGATGTAAAAAAAGCGATTAAGGATGTCAGAAATGCGGCTTAAACTTGTTCTTGACACTAACACCATTGTTTCAGCCTTCTTTTGGGAAGGGAATGAAGCTGAGCTATTTAGGAACATTGAGCAAGGTAAGGCAAATTTGTATATTACCATTGAAATTCTTAAAGAAGTTGAAGAAGTGATAAAGAGACCAAAATTTGATGAGGCTATGAAGAAAGCAGGATTAACACCAGACCAGATTATGCAAAAGATAGTTTCTCTTTCTCATTTGGTTATTGCCCCAAAATGGAACATCAAAGTTTGCAGGGATGAAAAAGATAACAAATTCCTTGAGTGTGCAGAAAGTGCAAAAGCTGATAATATTGTTAGTGGAGATGAAGATTTGCTCACCTTAAAAGAATATAATGGAATTCCAATTATCAGGACTTGGAGGATATTGCAGCTATTGGAAGAAAAAAAGGAGGAAGAGCAGAACGTACTCTCCCTCCGGAATCCCCGCTCCCAGATTTGAATTCCCTAAACAGGACTGGTCAATCCTGCCTTCTGGGGATCTCTCCGTCACCGCTGATGGCTTTTCATCCCTTGCCGTCCGGGCAGAGTCAGGCCATTTCTACAGCGGAGCGTTCTAGCCAGGCTGAACTAAGCGGGGAATTCCCGTATAATTTAGACCCTGATTTATTAAATTTTCTACCCAAAGCGCTTCAGAAGGGTAAACAATTACGGCAAAAATACCTTCACCGAAACAAAAGGCTTTTAAATGAGAAGAGTTTCCTTAAGAATAATTTGTATATACAAAGAGGTGATAGTAGAAAAATGGCAAAAGGAATAAAAAGTGCCGCCTTGGTGGGAAGCTGGTCTTTCCTGGTAGGGCTTGTCTTAGCCGTACTTTTGGGATTGGGATTGGGCGGGAGCTATGCCCCGACAATGCTCTGGATTGTCTTCCTCTTAGGGGTGGTTGTGGGGCTGCTAAACATCGCCCATGACGAAGCGGCCGCTTTCCTGACGAGTGGAACAGTCTTAGTGCTGGTTTCCTTCTTAGGAGTGCAGACGGGCATTTTTGAAGGCGTGGCAGCGATGATTGGCAACATCTTGACCGGGATCCTGACCTTGTTCGTTCCGGCGACGATTATTGTTGCCCTTAAGTCAGTATTTGTCCTAGCCCGAAGATAAATACTTTTTTTATTTTATTTTTTTATTTTCTTCTTTTTCATTTGACGGCTTAAACCGGTTAAGAATTGTTGCGATAGGATTTAAAAAAAAAGGTGTAGAATAATGAAAATAATGTTCATCTTTTTATCAATGATGTTACTACTGATGTTGCTGGCTGTTTTTCTCACTGGATGCGGTAGCGATGACGACGGCGGAAGGGCAGATTGTTGTCCTTACTCTGTATACACAACAAATGATGCGGTGGCTCAGGAATTGCTTGGGTGGCCGTCCGGGTGGGAAGAAGTATGTGAACAGACGAGAGCTGGTAATGATATTTTCGGCGGACGCCGATATGTCAGGGGGCTGTGCTTTGCTCCTGATTATGATTACACCTATATAAGCAGGTCTC
>CAYWPJ010000050.1:0-4920 GCA_964460195.1 uncultured Methanosarcinales archaeon | reverse complement strand
TGTTTCACTCACAATATGTTAACGAGGTGTCAATAATGAACTTGCAAACAAGCCTGAATTGTTTAATTTAAGGCCGAAAGTTTCTGGAAAGAAATAAAAATCAGGATATAACGAAGGACATAATGTCCTCCGGATATAGTAAGTGATAATTGGTATAAATATTTAGGTCACTTACTATATTTTGAAAACCCTGTCCCCCATTCTGACCTTCCCGTCCACCTTCAGGCCAATCTCCTGCCCTTTCCTAGTTTTCTCAATCGCTTGGTGGTTCAGCTGCATCGACGCGGCTTTCTGTTTCAGGTAGGGCTCGTTTTTGCCGATGAGCAGGTTATCTCCTTTACTGAAGGCAGAAGCCACCTCCACTACCCCGACACCGATCCGGCTGTAATAATGAGTTATTTTCCCTACTTCTTTCTGTTTAGCCATCCAGCTCACCCTTTTTTTAATATTAAATCTAAATATTTAAATGGTATATCTATCTTTATCTAAATGGGCATAAGGGCATGATTTAAGCTTTGTATACCAAATCACCGGCTTTGACTTCCTTCTCGACCTTCATGCCGACTTCATCCCCTTTCTTGGCAGCTTTGATTGGCTTGTGCTCAACCTGCATCGAGGCAACTTCCTGCTCGGCGAACTGGTCATTCCTGCCTATTTTAATCCGGTCGCCGACTTTCAGTCCGCTGGTCAAGGCGATGACAGCTACGTTGATCTTGTCGAAGAAATGGGTCACTTTCCCGATTGGTTTTTTGTCTGCCATGGTATAAACCGGAAAGATGAGGTAATACTTAATTGTTTCGGTCACTTGGCTCAATCGGTTATCGGTCAGACCGGGCCCGGGAAAGCAAACAATAAAACCATCCCCAAGAGCAGCACTATCACACTTAAAATCAGGCTGATTACCCTCAGGGTATGCCGTTTCCAGGCTTCAACCTGCCGGTCATTCATCGCTTCCCTTCTCTGGTCGATGTTATCATGCAGCTTCTTCCGGATTAGATAGAGGGCGGCAACGATGACCATCAGCAGGATAATTAAAATGAGAATATAAAAGATGATCAGGGGCACGATCGCCACTCTCTCAATCTCCCGCATGTAAAGGTCACGAAGAATCATGAAAGTGCGCTCCGACAGGCCAAGGGTGAAGACACCGGCTAAAAAACCAATCGCCAGGACGCTCGGATAAGAAAGGAATCCCTGCCAGGCTTTTCTGGCCTTGACGACCAGCTTCTCCGGCGTCTTGTCAAAGAGGACTTTCAGCGTGCCAAAGAAGTTCTTAATTGCTACTAAGGAAACGACCACCGCCAGGATGCCAATGACTTTGTAAAAGACCAATCCGATACTTGGGGGGGTGATGAAAGAAAATGAGCCTAAGCCAAAAAGGAAGTCCGCCAGGAAAACCCCGAGGATAAAAATAAACCCTTTCTTGAACATCTGCCCATTGTCAGGCAGGGCCATCAGCACGAAAAGGAAGATAATCAGTACCGCCACCATCGCCGGGCTGACGCTTTGGGCCAGGGCGGAGCGGGAAACCAGAGAAAAGGTCAGCATCTTCAGGACGCTTTTTGAAGAGCCTTCACCGACAATCCCGACGGCGATGTCGCTGGGGGAAGGGCATTCAATGAATTCGTTGTCAAGAATCCGGTCTTCCAGGAGGGGGATGATTGAGCTTTTGCCGATGAAATAAGTCCCTATGATAAAGACAGCCGGCAGTTCCTGGGAAGCCGGGGGAACGCGGTATGAAGCATAAAAATCATCCAAAGAGGCAAGATTGCCCTTATCAAAGTAAACTTCAAACCGCTCGACTGCCAGTTCAGGATATTTCTCTTCCAGCCCCTGGAGATATCCTTCGACGATCAGGCAGTCCTGGCAGCCGTCGCCATAAAAGTAATAAATACAGTCGTCTTGGGCCGAGGCCGGGGGAAGAGCTAGCAGGAGAATAGCCCCTAAGAAAACCATCAGCAGGATCAGCCGTCCCGGGGAGGGCAATAAGGATAATTTTTTCTTCACCATCTTTTCCTGAGCTGGGAAGCTCGATTTATTTTTAAATGTTTCCAATTTGTTTATATTACACCTTATCACGCCCTATCATACCATATTACACTATGTAAAAGTATATAAATCATATTTAATTACACTCAAAAACACTCAAATATGAAAATATTCAGTTTTGATGCCGAAACAAATGACCTCTATGGCCAAGCCTTTGCCATCGGTGCAGTCGTAACAGACGATAATGGGGAAGTTGCCAGGTACATATCTAGATGCCCAATTACTTGTAAAGTAGATCAATGGGTTGCCGAAAATGTCTTGCCACACATCAGAGATGTTTCTATAAATCAAGATAGTTATCAAGCTTTACTTAATAATTTTTATGAATTTTATTATAAGCATAAGAGTAATGCCGAGGTGATTGCCCATGTTGCTCATCCTGTTGAAACAAAATTATTGAGAGATATGATTGAACAAGATTTGGAAACTCGAAGGTGGGAAGGACCGTTTCCATTAATTGATGTGGCGGGAGTTTTAAGAGCGAGAGGAGAAGATCCAACTTCGGTGGATAAGTATATTGAAAAAAATGGCCTGCATGTTCCATTTGAAGGCAACACTCATCACCCATTGTATGATGCGATAGCCACAGAAGTGGCATATAGACACTTGATGAAATAATCTGAATTAAAATTACCTCCTCTAAAAGTAAAAACCAGCTTTTACAAATACTTAACCATATAAGCCCCTTCCTGCCGGTAGCCCAGCTTGCGGTAATATTCCCTGGCTCCCACTCCGGAAATAACCACCATCTTCCCCTTCCCTTCCCGGCAGGCAATCTCCTCGGCTTTCTCCATCAGTCTCCGGCCGAAGCCACGATGCTGCACTTCCCCTTCCTCCCCAATCGCCGTGGCCGTGCCGTAAACATGCAGCTCCCGCACTAAAGCGCTGTCTGCCGCGATCTCCGGACGGAGAAACTCAAAAGGAAACCGCAGACGGCAGAAACCAATCAAGACATCGTTCCCAGCATCTTCGGCCGAAATGAAAAATTCCTTTCCCCGAGAGGCCTCATATTCCTTAACTTTGAGCTCCGCTTGAGCCCAGTTGACCTTTTTTCCTTTTGGTTCCCGGCACCGGATGCATCGGCACTGCACTCCCCGCTGATGGATGAACTGCCTTAAATTGGTTTTGTCTATCCCCCCTTCCCAATATTTCGTCGGCACATCCCGCTGAATCCGCTGGATCCGGCAATATTCCGGGACAGATTTCTTCCATTCCCTGATCAGGGAAGCGGCTTCTTCCGTCGTCAACGGCCGGAACTTCCCTTCTTTCCATTCCTGACAGAGTTTTGTTCCTTTAGCCACCATGCACGGATAAAGCTTGATCATGTCCGGGCGGTAATCTGGATCAGTAAACAGTTTTTTCATGCCGGCTAAGTCCTTTTTCCGGTCGGTTAAAGGCAGCCCGGGCATGTAATGGAAGTTGATCTTGAAACCCAGATCGCGGAGAATCCGGACTGACTTTTTTGAATCTCCAGTGGTATGTCCCCTCTCAATGCGCTTGAGGACGTCATCATAGACTGATTGGATCCCCAGCTCAACCCGGGTGCAGCCCTGGCGGAGCATCTCATTACCTTGTTCTAAAAGACCATAATCCGGCCGGGTTTCAACGCATAAGGCAACGCACCGGACTTTGGCGGTTTCATTGCGCCGCTGCTCACTCTCCATTTTTCCGGGATTTTTTTGTTTTGACCTTAATATTTTATCTTGGATTCTTTTAATCCTGTTTTCATCATTGATCTCTCCGGGCAATTCAAAGAAAGTTTTAAATTTCAAATAATCAAATTCTCCATCGATAAAAAACAATTCCCCGAAATCATTCAAGGCCTGAAAGGCATCGCCAATGAATTCTTCCTGATATTCTTTCGGTTCAGCCGGGAAAGTTCCGCCCATGACAATCAGTTCCACTTTGTCAACCGAATGCCCCAGAAGAACGTACTGTTCCAGACGATTAAAGACCTGCCGGTAAGCGTCATAATTGTTCCTGATGCCGCGCATCGTCGCCGGCTCGTGCCCGGAATAGGATTGAGGGACGTCGCCCCAGACCGAACCAAGACCGCCCGGGCAGTAGGTGCATTTGCCGTGAGGACATTTGCTGGGCTTAGTCATGATGGCGACCGGCGTAACCCCGGAGATAGTTCGGGTTGGCTTGGTCAATAATTTTGCTTTCAGCTGAGGGATTTCTGTCTCAGGAACATTCAATAAAATCTGGATATTAGTCGGGATGGATTTCAGATGATATTTCAAAGAAAGATCTCTTTTTAGTTTAGCCCATTGTTTATCTAAATAACTTTTCTTTTTCAGTTCCCCGATGATTTCCTGGTAAAAGTCCATTAAATCCTTTATCAATAGTCATTTTAACTCTTTTTATTAGAGTTTTGGTGTAAATTTTTATCTGGCTTGAGATGACTAAAAAAGATTGAGGAAGAGATTAAAGAAAATTAAAAACTTATTCAATCAATTTTAAAGAAATATCAGCAACTTTAGTTTCATAATTATAACCCCATCCTTCAGAAACAGGATCAGCAAAAATTCCTCGAGCAGATACTTCATATTTTGGTGTAAATTCTTTAGGATTACGTTCTTGCCATGTTTGATTAAACTGATTTACTATTTCATGTAACTCTGCAAGTGACGCGTAACCACCAGAAAACTGCTTTGAATCTTTGTGTTTCTTATCTAATCCATCAACACAAGCTACTTTAATTGGACGATTTACAAACCTTCCAAAATATTCCCGTCCATATAATACTTGGCCATCAGCATATTCTTCTGACTCAGGAGTATCTGCTCTAAGTTGAACTGGACGACCTTTTTCTGCGTCAAAACGTTGCGAGCGTCCTACCACCGGTCACAGACCGGTGGCATGAACGGA
>CAYWPJ010000049.1:0-5444 GCA_964460195.1 uncultured Methanosarcinales archaeon | reverse complement strand
CTGGAGAAGTCGGTCGGCAGCCGGGATTTCATCTTAAGGCTTGATGAAGCTTTGTATCGGATGGAGCATTACCTCGAGCAGGGAAGGAAGTGGCGGAAGCTGGTGGAGGAGATGGAAGAAGAGATTGAGGTGAAGAGGAACAGGTCAGAGAGGGAAAAAGAGATGTTCACCAGCCTGGTTCAGGTCGGTTTGGGAGAGAAGATGACAGTGCGGGGATAGAGCTCTGAGCAGCGGATTTTTGTTACAGCAACGCCTAAGTGTAGAGAATTTCCGATAGGAAGAAATCGATGAAGGTAACTTGAAAATTAAACATAACGGGGTTATGTTGTCCCCACTTTATGTGGGGAGCCGAGCGTTAGCGAGGAAGTTGAGAAAAAAGCAATACTTTAAACCTACCAAGGCGAGATTATTCTTTGAAGTTATTCACTATTTAATGCATCATTCGCAATTTGTCTGAACAAATTTGCTACTTTCCTTTCTAAAGGAAATTGCTTAGGATTGCTCCATGGATAAATGTTTCCCTGCGAAAACCCATACTCAGCAATTTCAAGAGAATCTTTGTTCCAAGGTGGTCTTGCAACTAACCTAATAATTGAATAAACTTTCTCATCATCATAAGAACTGCCAATCTTATCTTTCAATTCTTTTAAATCAACAGTTTCATCATTACCTCCCCCATAACCAGCGTAATATACTTGTTCATCATTACGAAAAATAATAAGATATGTTCTCTTCATTTTTATTCTCCATTTTTATTCTCTAATTTTTAATTTAGTAGTAGTAACCTCTAAGTGTATATAAATCTTTGTTGTAATTGAAACAACAACAATATTTATAAATGATGGTCGTTTTACAGTTATGATGATTGAGATATTAAAAGAAATCGGGTTAAGTGAAACAGAAACGAAAATTTATCTCGCTTTATTAGAATTAGGTTCAGCACTGGCGGGTGAAATAACAAAGAAATCGGGAGTTAATAGGACTAATGTTTATGATGCTTTAGAAAGATTGATTGAGAAAGGTTTAGTTACCTATGTTATTTCTGCAAATAGAAAAGTGTTTGAGCCAGTGCAACCCGAAAGACTTAAAGAGATTTTGGTAGAGAAGGAAGATAAATTAGATTCTATTATGAATGACTTGAAGTTAAAGTACAAATTAAGCAGAGAAAAAGAAGAGGCAACCATATTTAAAGGAAAGAAAGGAATAAAATCAATTTTTGAGGATATTCTTAAAGAAAAAAAAGATCTTTTTGTTTATGGTGCTGAAAGTAGGTTTGCGGATGTGTTTCCTGCATATCAAAAACATTGGAATGACAGAAGAGCAAAGTTAAAGATTAAAGTAAAAATGATTTATAACGAAAAAGTGAGAAAGAGGAAAGTCGAAGAGAAATTAAAATTATTATCTATGAGATTTTTACCAAAACATTATGATTTTCCATCGATGGTAATGATTTATGGAAGTAATGTTGTGACTATTGTATGGATAGATTTACCATTTGGGTTTATGATTAGAAGTAAAGAGTCTGCGAAGAGTTATATGCACTTCTTTGACATACTTTGGAATGTAGCAAAAGAATAATCTCGCCCTCGTAGACGGAAAGGTTTTAGTGCTTTTTTCTCAATTCAACATAACCATATATAAGCCCAAACCCCGATATTTTAGGGTTATAAGGGCTGGGAAGCGAAAAAACAGATGCCCATCACTCATTATTCTGTCACTTTTTAAGATATTTTCTTCTAAACTTCCGGTAATTCTTTTCCAGTGCTTCGAGCGCCGGCAGTTTCTCGCCTGAGAGGAAAGCCAGGCTGGCCCCGCCGCCGGCCGAAAGATGACTCAGGTTGTATTCCAGATGGAACTTGTGCATCGCCTCAGCCGTTTCCCCCCCGCCGGCAATCGAAGTGGCGGTTAGTTTCCCCAGCAGCCGGCCGATTTCTTTAGTCGAAGCAGCAAACCTGGCCCATTCAAAATAACCTAAGGGGCCGTTCCAGACAATCGTCCGCGCCTTCCTCAAATAATGCTTGAAAAGCTCAACCGTTTCCGGACCCAAATCCAGGGCCGTCTGCATCGGCTGGATTTGGTTATATTTGGCAACCTTCCCTTCCGCCCGGGGTGATAAGTGATCGACGACGACAAAATCTCGCGGCAGGATAATTTTCCGGGAAATACTTTTCCTTAACAGCTTTTTCGCCGCCTTGATAGAGCCAAAGTCTGCCTTGGACATCCCTACCTTAATGCCCCTGGCCCGCAGGAAGGGAAAAGAAAGGGCCCCGCCGATGAGGAGGTAATCGGCTTTCTGCAAAGCCTGCCTGAGAAATTTAATCTTGTCTAATTTAGCCCCGCCGATCAGCCAGACGGCCGGCCTGGCCGGTTCCAGGGCTTTTCCGAGATAAAATATTTCTTTCTCCAGCGACCGGCCCGGCAGGGCAGGCAGGAAACGGGTGATGGCATGGACGGAAGCGTGCCGGCGGTGGCAGACGGCAAAAGCATCATTGACATAGACTTCCGCCAGGGCGGCCAGAGCATGGGCAAAGAAAGGGTCGTCTTCCTCTTCCTGGCGGTAAAACCGCAGGTTTTCCAGGAGGAAAATCCGGCTTTGGCTCTGTTCGATTTTTTGCTTGATTTCTTTGCCGATGCAGTCATCAAGCTTAACCACCTTAATCTTCAGCTGCCGGGAAAGCTCTTTGGCTAAGATATCTGTCTTTAGTTCCCGGACGGCGCGGCCTTCCGGGCGGCCGAGATGAGTCGCCAGGATGATTTTGCATTTTTTTTCTAAGAGATAGCGGATCGTCGGCAGGGACGCCTTAATTTTAGCCGGGTCGGCAATCCGGCCCTGGCTGAGGGGGACGTTATAATCCACTCTCAGGAAAACCGTCTTGTTTTCCAAAGGGAACTCAGAAAGGCGGAAGAGTTTGAGTTTCATCAGGGCAGCACTCATGGAAATCACGTTCTACGAAGGCACGGCTCTCCGGCTAAAACGGAGCCTGATCTGGTCTATGACGTAGGGCAGAATGAAGGCCGCGGCAAAGATTACCGCTGCCAGCCAGGCATTGTGAGGGGGATTGTTAACCTGCAGATCAGTAATCAGGCGGTTGGAAACCAGAACCATCACCGCCACATTGGCCAGGGCGAGCAAAGGGATGATGATTCCTGCCCAGAGGTGATGCTTTCTCTTCAGATAACCAATATCGGTGATTAAAAAATTGTAGAGGAAACCGATTGTTCCGGCCAAGATAACAATCAGTGCATACAGGACGATTTGGTTTAGGACAATGAGGAAAGGAATCATCACTAAGGAAACAACCAGGTTGGCGAAGATGATTACCACTAAGGCGCTCCAGAAGACAATCAGGGAAAAGTGGGCCTCGTCTTTTCCGGTTTTCTCCAGGGCCGCTTCCGCTTTCCTGATTTCTTCCCCGCTCCACCCTTTTTCTTTCAGTTCCAATCTTTTCTTAGCTTTCATCTTCTCTTTCATCTCCTCTTTAGCTCTAATCTTTTCTTAACTTTCATCTCCTCTTTCATCTCCCGGCGCTTCCCGGTTCAAGACAGAGATGTTCTGCCACCTTCCGGAACTGTTTGGCTGTTCTTGAGTGCGGGTAAAGATGGCTCAGGATCCCTTTCCGGTGCAGGGATTTCCTGATTTTCCGGTCCTGGCGAACATCAGCAATGATCTGGTGGCCGAGGAGGCTCTCAATCTCTTCCGGCTTTAATTCGTTTCTTCCCCGGTGGCTCATGTTTAAAATCAGCCCGGCAATGATGTTGTTATAGCTTTTAGCCATTTCAATCGTCTTCAGGGAATCAATGACGGAGCTTAAGTTGGGGTTGACGACAACGATAGCCTCGTCGCTGTTCTTAAGCACCTGGGAAAGTTCGTGTCCCAAGCCGCTGGGGGCATCGACCAGAACAAAATCGAGGGTATCGTCCAGATGCTCAAAAACCTCGCTTAATTTGTAAAAGTTAGTTTTCTGGAATTCCGCCAGGGAAGGGGAAGCGGGGATGAAGGAAAGCCCGCTTTGGTGCAGGTAAGTGCTTTCTGAGATGGTTTTTTCCTTCCGGATGAACTTGTTGACCGTTCCTTCGGGATTGATGAAACCCAGGTTGATGCCGACGTTGGGGGTCATTAGGTTGGCGTCGAGGAGAAGGGTCTTCTTTCCCAGGGCAGTCAGGGCATGCCCGATGTTCAGGGCGGCAGTGGTTTTGCCGGCTCCTCCTTTGCCGGAAATCAGGGAAATGAATCGGGTCATGATTAGCCTCTTATTTATTGTAACAAAAATCCACAGTTCGTCGCTATCCACGGGCTAAAGCCCGTGGCTTTAAGCTCCTCGCTTCGACAAGTGGATTTTTTGAATGTCGGAAATCGGCAAGGCGATTTCCGAGCATGCTCAGAAATGCAGGCATTTCTGACACATTAAAAAGCCTTCATCTCCAACCTAAAAGTTGGAGCTTTCGGCTTTTAAATGTAAGAAATGGGGGGAGTATTTAATATTTTTGTTGTCAAAGATAATCTACCGTTTATTTTCTTATGAAACCATTTATTCTTCCTCAACATACCCTTCGACCTTTTTCCGGGCGTAGTCAAAGAACCGATGGGCCACCCTTTCACAGTCCGTTAAATTGTCAATGTTAATCTCCGCTGTGCTTCTGTCGAGTTCGATCACTAAAGTGACGTGCCGGCGGTATTCTTCCCTCCTGGAATGGGGGAGTTTCAGGACGGTCTTCAGGAAGGAATAAAAAGCAATATAACCGCCCAGTTCCTTGTCCTCCGGATAAAGTTCCAATAGCTTGGTTGCCCTTAAGGCCGGGCTTTTAGGCAGGGAAGAAATTAAATGCTCTTCTTTAGCTTTTTCCAGGAAGGCTTCAATGATTAAGTCATAGATGCTGACCAGGCGATGGAGGGCATTGATGAGGACGTCGACCGTCCGGGTGTATTTCAGGCTGACATAAATGATATGCTCCAGCCTTTTTAGTTCCTCTCCCGCTTCCAGCAAATATTCGTTCATCATGCTACCTTGCCCATAGTGCCACCAAAAAGTAGAAGGAATGGGAGCTCATATTTATTGTTTTCTATCAATTTTAATAATATTGTCTGCTTGGTTAAGAAGTTCCTTAGCCCTGGCCAGATGGACATGGAGGTCCTTAATCGACAAAGTCCGGAGGTGGTAGTCCTGGCTGCAGATGACCAGCCGGCCCCCTCTCTGGAACTCCATCGGGCTTTTCTTGTGCAGCTCGAGAAGGGCTTTCAGCTCCATCATCAGGTTGACGGTTTCCATGGGGATGTTGTTCCGCCGGACGGACTTGTAGCGGAAAAGGTTGAGCTTGCTCTGAAAGTTGTCAAAGTAGTGGGGCACCAGGTGCAGCTGCCTTTCATAGTTGAGGATGGCGCTCATCGAATATTCCAGGGAAGAGAAGATGTTATTGACCACTCCCAGCAGCAGCTTGGAATCCTT
>CAYWPJ010000048.1:0-5779 GCA_964460195.1 uncultured Methanosarcinales archaeon | reverse complement strand
ACAGCGTGAAGACCAGCAGGGCACTCAGAGAGCAAATGAGCTATTGCGTATAACACCTATTTGGCGCAGTTTTATTTCGCTAAATTGCGCTAAATAGGAGATAAAGCGAAACTTTTATTAACTTTAAGTTATTTTCCCGCTTATGGATGATTTTCAGCCCTATCTAACCAAACTGGGAGAAGAATTGAAACTAAGGAAGTATTCCTCCCAGACGGAGAAAGCCTATCAACAGGTCATCAAGAATTTTCTTGATTCAGGAAAAACTCCCCGTGATTTCCTTTTAAGCTATGTGGACAAAAGCCCTTCCACTATCCGCTCCGTTTACTTCGCCCTGAAATTTTTTTATGAGAAGGTTTTGAAGCAGCCTTTTGAAGAAGGGCTCCCTCTTGCCAAAAAAAGCGGCAAATTGCCTGCTGTCCTGAATCGGGAAGAGATAAAATCCCTTTTTGAGGTTACTTTTAACTTAAAACATCGTTTAGTTTTGATGTTCCTTTATTATACCGGCATCAGGCTGAAAGAGTTAACTAATTTAAAGTGGGAAGATCTTGATTTCGAGCGGGGCACCATCCATCTCAAAATCACTAAAGGCAACAAAGATCGGGTCATCTTCTTTCATGAAAAGCTTCAGGGCTTTATTGGCAGTTTTAACTTAAAGAAAGAGGGGCTGGTCTTCCAGTCCAATCTCGGGAAAAAATATAACCCCCGCTCTATCCAAATGATCGTCCGCCAGGCGGCCAGAAAGGCCGGCATCAAAAAGAAAGTAACTCCTCACACTCTCCGCCATTCCTTCGCCACTCATTTGCTGGAAGCAGGGGCAGACATCCGTCTGATCCAGACGCTGCTTGGCCATCATAATTTACAGACCACCCAGATATATACCCACGTCGCCAATCGAGACCTTCAGAATATCGCCCAACTGTTATGAATCTCTTCCTACTTCCTCTTGCTCTTCTCCACTTTCTTCCCTAACTTCAGCCGCTTGATCAATTCCTTGTAACGGTTCCGGATGGTTACTTCGGTAACCCCGGCCACGTCAGCCACTTCCCTCTGCGTCCGCTTCTCGCCGTGGATTAAGGAAGCAACATACAGAGCCGCCGCAGCGATCCCCGTCGGCCCCCGCCCGGAAGTCAACTCAATATCGCGGGCCATTTCCAAAATATCAACGGATTTTGACTGCGTTTCCGCCGACAATTTCAAGGCCGTGGCAAACCGGGGGATATAATCTGCCGGGTTGGAAGGCCGGATGCTGATGTCCAGTTCCCGGGTGACAAAGCGGTAAGTCCGGCCGATCTCTTTCTTCTCGATGCCGGAAGCCTCGCTCATCTCATCCAAGGTTCGGGGGATTTCATGCCTCCGGCAGGCAGCATAGAGCGCGCCGGCGACGACTGATTCCATCGATCTTCCCCTGACCAGTCCTTTCTGCACCGCCAGCCGGTAGATCCTGGCCGCTTCCTCCTCGACGGACTTAGGCAGCTTCAGGAAAGAACTGACCCTTTTCAGCTCTGCCAGAGCCACTTTCAGGTTCCGCTCAATTGCCGTGCTGATCCGGATATTCCATTTCCTCAACCGAAAGAACTTGTCCCTCTCCCTGTCCGAACCCAATTTATAGAAATCCGAAGTTGTCCCGACTTCCGTCCCCAAACCTTTGTCAAACTGTGTTTCCGAAGCTGGCGCCCCCGTCCTTCTCTTGCTTTCCCCGGAATCTTCAAATTCACGCCATTCCTGGCCAAAATCAACCATGCGGTCTTCGATGACCAAACCGCAGTCCCGGCAGGTGGTCTCTCCCTTCTCCACGTTCCGGAAAATATTCTTGCTGGCGCATTCCGGACATTCCTTAAGCGACTTTCGAATCATAGCAGCTTCCCTTCAGAGAATCTATCACCTTTCGGTCAACTATTTTATAAAACGTGGGCTTATCCTTTATAAAGCTTTCGGAAAAAATTTATATAATAAGGTTATTTGCTTAAGATGATGGACAAAAGAGGTCAGTTGGGCTTGATTGAGACGAAGTACTTTTTTAGCGGGTTTCTCATCGGATTGATTGGGGGTTTTGTTCTCGTTCTCTTGGGGACAAAGAAAGTTATCCCTTTTGAAATCCCCTTGGTCTGCGGCACCGTCTGGTTCGCTCCGTTCAACCGAAAAGGACAGCTGGGCTGGATTGAGATGAAATACTTTTTTATCGGCCTGGTGATTGGCTTGCTCATCGCTTTTATCCTGGCCGCTTTAGGCACCTCCGGAGTTCTTCCCTTTAAGATTCCTTTGGTCTGCGGATAGAGCCAAGGTTTTTTACCTGGATTTTTTTACCGGGATTCCGGTGAGGAGTTGAAGACTAGGCATTGAGAACTATTTCGAACCAGCCAACAAACCTAGAATAAGTATCTTCCCCAGAATACAAAACTTTATAACTAATTTAACTTTTCTTCCGGTTGATGAATGTTGAGCATATCCAAAAAATCAACGAGTTAGCTCAGGAATTATTCAAACAAGGGCTGGCTCAGGACAGAGAGGACGCGATGATCCAGGCGGAAAGGGCTTACCATTCCCGATCTGATAAATTCAGTGAGATCCGGGCGACCTTGGAAGGCGTCAAGGAAGAAGCCAAGCCAAAAGCGGAGGCTGACCTGTCCCAGGAACAGATTAAGGAAATCCTGGAAAAGAATTCCCTATTCTTAGTTAAAAAAATTAAAGAGTTCCAGGAGCAGATGAATGCGCTGGAGCAGGAGATTTCCCTGCTGAAGAATAAACTGGCTAATGCTTACCGGCCAGCCGCCGCTCCGCCTGCCGCCCGGGAACCGCCCAAAGCGGAAGGCCATCCCCGCTCCGGGAACTATAAGAATGAAGATGTTTCGATCGAGAAGTTCTTCTACGCCGGGAAGAAGTAAAGCTTTCTTGAAACGGATTATAACAAAGTATATTCTCTAGTATACAAATCTTTTTAAAACAACCGCCACTATTATAACTACTCTAGAATAAAAACTAACTGGAGGGGGTCAAAATCAAACCAAAACTATTACTCAAAGGATTAATTGCATCATTGATTTTTATTTTGTTTGCCGGCTTCGTTTCCGCCGCCATTGAAGTAGACAGCAATGACCTGACCATCCCGGTCGACTACGGGAACTTAAGGAATGATGAAAACAAAATCGACGTCTCCCGGGGCATCACCCTCACTAATTCCGGCAACGCTTCGGAAAATCTCAGTTTTAGCCTTAACCTGCAGGCAGGTTATAATTTAGCCGCTGGCTCAAGCCTGACTTTAGCTGCCGGAGCCAGCCAGGATCTGACCCTCTCGGGAAAAATTCCCGTCACGGCAGACCAGGGGATCCATGAGATTGGGACTTTGGCGATCACTTCTTCTACTGGCAGCCAGACGCACACCTTAAAGACAAATGTTAAGAACATGCTGGAGATTGATGAAATCAATGTTTTTGTCGATGGCAATGACGAAAAATCGGTCGAAAGCGATGGCGAAGACGTCGAAAACCTGGAGCCGGGCGAGACAGTCCAGTTAAGGTTCCGCCTGAAAAACCTCTTCGATGACAATTATGATGAAGGAGACATCGACGGGGAAATAACTCTCGTTTTGGACGATGACGATTTTGACGAGGAGGTCGATGAAGACACGGATTTCACTTTGGAAGCGGGAGAGAAACTTGATTCCAAGGAGGACGAGATCGTTTTAGAATTCAGCATCCCGCAACAGGCTAAAGCCGGCGATTACCAGCTGGAGATTAAAGTAGCCGGAGATGATGAAAACAATGCCCGCTATGCCACCGAATGGAAACTTAACCTCGAGGTGGAAAGGGAGAAAGACAATGTGCGGGTGGGCAGCCTGGCGGTTACTCCGACAGAAATCAGCTGCGGCGGGAGCGTCCAGATCAGTGCCGAAGCAGTTAATTACGGTTCTGACCGGCAAAGACATGCCGCTTTGACTTTGGAAAACAAGAATTTAGGGATTGATCAAAGGTTTGAGCTGGAGCTGGAAAGCGGCTCCGATGAAGATTATTCGATAGTCAAAACGGTTTCCGTCGAGATACCTCCCGGTGTCGCTGCCGGAACTTACCCCCTCAAGGCGACAGCTTACTATGATTACAACCGGGGCGCTAATTACAAGACGGTGGATCTGAAAGTCAGTAAATGCGAAGTCCCCTCTTCGACAAATGAAGTTGAGGAAGAAAGGGAAGAAGAAGTAGCGGCTCCGGCTGGGGCAAGCCCCGCCGCTGACGGCGGTTCGTTGGATGAAAGCCCGGCCGAGGCAAGTTCCGCCGAGTTAGTTTCCTCTTCCGCCGTGGCGGAGACGATGGAAAACCCTTTCACCGCCGAGGATTTAATTGTCATCATTTTATCTGCGGCCATTGTCCTAGTGCTGGCCCTGATCGTCCTCTTTGCCTTGATTTTGCTGAAGTGAAGGTAGTCCAAAGAAGCGCCCACTTGATGCTGTTGGACTAACTGCTTACAACTAAACCAAACTATTCTTTGTAAGATGTATTTTTGGGCGGATAAAAGTATTTAAATGAGTGGTTCTATTTGGAAGTAGTTTAAACTTAAAATAGATAAAAAGGTGGTATAAAATGAAAAAAGATATGATTTTAGTTCTTTTGATGGTCTTGGTGCTGGCAGCTTCCGCCAGTGCGGAAGTAGTGATTAACGAATTCATGGCGAATCCTACTTTTGTGTCAGATGCCAATGGGGAATACTTCGAACTATATAATTATGGCTCTGAGCCAGTGGATATTAATGGGTGGTTCATCAGCGACAATGATGGCGACACTGATCTTATCAATAACGGCGGGCCTTTGGTGATCCCGGCCGGAGGATACCTTGTCCTCTGCCGAAATCCTGTCTTCGCGACTAATGGGGGAGTAGTCTGCGATTATGATAACGGATTTTCTTTAGACAATGCTGACGACGAAATTATTTTAATTGATGGGTTAGGCGTGGAAGTTGACCGGGTCGAATACCCCATCGGTGCAGTGACGGCAGGAAAATCATCAGAGTTAATCAATCCTCTTTTAGATAATAACGACGGGGCCAGTTGGGGGTTAGCAACAGTTCCTTACAACGTAGTAGACTTTGGCACTCCCGGTGGGCAGAACAGCGTCTTTGCCGATATCCCGCCGCAGGTCACGATTACCTCTTCACCGGAGATTTTAACTCTGACGGAAAATATCGAGGTTTGTGCTGAGGCGGTTAGTCTTTCCCCGATCGATTCAGTCGAGCTAAGCTGCACCAACCACCGCACCGCCTGGGCTACTGTACTTATGGATTCAACCGGCGGGGATGAATATTGCGGAGGTGTTTCCGCTACAACTTTCCGTGCTGCTGATGCCATGATTGTCGATTGTGAAGTCACCGCTCGTGATCAAGTTGGCAATGAAGAAACCCTGACAGTACCGGCGATTGCTTACGACGGGGCTCCTCCCACTGCTGACCTTATCGCTCCGGTCTGCGACGAAGGCGCCGCTTCAACTTTGGATGCTTCGGGGTCATTTGACACCGTCACCAGTCCTGCCGACTTAACCTTCGAATGGGATTTGGATAACAATGGAATTTACGAATGGTCTAGCGGAAATACACCGACGGCTGATTATGCCTGTGTTGATGACACCAACAGTCCCTTCGCCGTTGCCGTGCGGGTGACCGACGAGATTGGCTATTCCGACACCGCCGGCTCATCAGTCAATGTCAATAATGTCAATCCAGTCGTGACTGCCCCGGCGGACATTCCCAATGCTCAGGAAAATACGATTACGACTATCGGTGATCTCATCTTTACTGA
>CAYWPJ010000047.1:0-5864 GCA_964460195.1 uncultured Methanosarcinales archaeon | reverse complement strand
CTTGGTAATGCCATTTTTCTGTTCCATCAGGATTCAACGCATAGAAAATGCCACTATTTGAACCAAAATAAATCGTTCCATCTGCTCCAATCGCGGCAGATGAATCAATTTCTTTTCCAGCATCAAAACTCCATTTAATTGTCCCCTCTGGATTTGCCGCATAAAACTTGCCATAAACTGTGCCAAAGTAAATTGTTCCATCTTTTGCTATCGCAGGGGTGGTCATTATCTCTTTTTCCGGGAGCGTTAAATGCCATTTTATTTTTTTATCGGAAATGGAAATGGCGTATAGTCCGGCTCCGGCTGCTTCATCAGTATAAGTGCCGATGTAAATAGTGTCGTCAATAATTGTTGGAGTAGACTCTAAAAATTCAGTCGCCAGCTCCCATCTTTTAGTGCCGTCAGGATTGAGCGCGAACAAGGCATTGGTTTTAGGACCGGTGGGAAAACCAGCATATATTGTTCCATCTTTTCCAATCGCTGGAGAATTAGATGTACCCCTACCCACACTGTAATACCATTTTTGCGTTCCGTCCGGGTTAATGGCGTAGACGCCTCCTTTTTCCCCTTTTGGCGGCGAAGCTGATGTCATGTAAATCGTTCCATCTTCTCCGATTGCGGGAGAAGCCCAAGAATCATAAGCAACACCTATTGGAAATTTCCATTTCTCTTTTCCTTCCGGTGAAACTGCGAATAAGTATTGATCTTTTGAAGCTATGTATATGGTTCCGTCTTTTGCGATAGCCGGAGTAGAGGAAATACTTGATAAACCCCATCCCTCTGGTTTTTCTATTGCAGTCCCAATTTTTGTTGTTTTCCACTTTAATTCTCCATTTCGGCTTATTGCATAAAGATAGCCATCATGCGAGCCGACATAAATTGTCCCATCAATACCAACCACCGGCGATGATTCAATCCCTGCTCCTGTTTCAAAAGTCCATTTTACTGTTCCATTGATGTGGTGGGTATTATAAGGGCTCAAACCGCCGTGTTGCGCACTACCATGGAACATCGGCCATGGAGAATCTGCTGATTGGGCATCAGCCATTCCTACAGAAAGCAGTAAAATGATTGATAGCAAAAACATATATTTGAAGATTCGGAATTTCATATTTTATAGTAAAGTACCCTAAGTATTAAAAACCTTCTCCTTGTTGCACCCGGGCGCTGATTGGACATAACTGGCAATTTACCCAAAACTTTTTAAACAAACAGCTAAACATCAAACAAAGTTAAACATAAAATAAAGAGCTAAACATTAAAACAAAGCTAAACATTAAAACAAAGCTAAACATTAAAACAAAGCTAAACATAAAACAAAAGAAGCTAAAATGGGAATGTATAAACAAGTTCGGGAATTGTGGAAGAGACCACAGGCCAGCCTGCCGGAGTTGTGGCGGGAAAGGCTGATTCAGTGGCGGAGAGAGCCGGTTACTCTGAAAATTGACCACCCCACCCGAATTGACCGGGCGAGGTCATTAGGCTACAAAGCCAAGCAGGGATTCATCGTCGTCAGGCAGAGAGTGAACCGGGGCGGGCATGAAAGGCCGCAGATTAAAAGCGGGAGAAGGCCGAAAAGGTTTGGGATAAGATTATCTTTACAGAAAAATTACCAGCAGATTGCCGAGGAAAGGGCCCAGCGGAAATTTGTTAATCTGACCGTGCTTAATTCTTACTGGGTTGCCAGAGATGGGAAACATTATTGGTATGAAGTCATTCTGGTTGATCCTTCCCACCCGGTCATTAAGTCCGATCCTAAAATTAACTGGATCTGCCAGAGGAAGCATTGGAGCCGGGTTTTCCGGGGGAAAACATCAGCCGGCCGCAAGGGGAGAGGAATGCGCGGCAAAGGCAAAGGATTTGAGAAAGCAAGGCCGAGCCGTCGGAACTGGTAGAGAAGAGAGTAGGTGCTGGTGTTTACAAAATATTAAATATCCCCCGCCAAAACCTTCCTCTTAACCGGTTCCTCAACGGAAACTTCAATCATTCCCTCTCTAAGAATAGTTTTGTATAACTTCACTAACTGTTGAACTGCTTCATTCTTTGAGTTTAACTGGAAAAGTTTGGCCTTGCCAATAATCCTCGTGGGAATAACTATTTTGTTTTCGATAAAACTTGGCCAGAGGCGGTATAAAGTGGCCCAACCAACGCCAGAATTGTTGGCGATGTCAGTCAAACTGTAATCAAAATCCCGGCCAGTAATTAAAAAGTCTAAAATCCTGACGGTAGGGCTGCCTCCCATGTACCTGACAAATTTAGTTTTTTCTTCCACGACTTCCAAAAAGAAGGGGTCGTATATAAAACTTTCGTTTTGAAATGATGTTATTTCAAAATAGAAGAAACTATTAAATAGGATTTTTGATTTCTGTGGATGATGGAATTTAAAATGGAGTTAATTATGAAATTAATTCTAGAGCGATTAGATAATATGGATAAATGGGGTGGAGCGCATTCAGAACTAAAGAGAGTTTTGAAAAGTTTGCCTAGTTATATTAGGGATGATAAAAAAGGTAAAAAACTAATTGAGAGGGCAGTTAAAAACCTAAAAAATTCAAGTTTTATTTTTGTCCAAGTGAAAACTGGTGAAATGCATGTTTCCTTAAATCCTAAACAAAGAAAAGAAATCTATCAGTTTATAGATAATTATGAGAAGGAGGAATATAAAGATTAAGATGAAAAAGAAACTCCTTTTCATCCCTTTACTCTTCCTCATAGTTTATATCCTTTCCGCCCTGGATTTGCAATTTCCCCATTTTACAGGAGCAGCAATAAGCCCGAAAACCAATTCTTACCTCCAAGAGCCGGGGGGCATCCAAATCTTCTTCTGCCCGCATCAGGACTGCAATGGTGCCCTGGTCAATTTCATTGATTCGGCACAGGAAAGCATCCATTGCGCCTTGTTTGAGCTGGATCTGCCGGAAGTGCAGGCAAAATTGTTAGAGAAAGAGAAGCAAATGGAAGTGCAAATAGTGACTGATGATGGTTATCTTTATGAATTTAATTATGATTTTGTTAAGACAGACAGATACGGTCTGATGCACAATAAATTCTGCGTCATCGACGGGAAAAAAGTCTCCACCGGCTCGATGAACCCGACACACAATGACGCGCATAAAAACAACAACAACCTCCTCCTGATTGAATCAAAGACTTTAGCCGGCAATTATGAGGACGAATTTCAGGAAATGTGGAATGGGACATTTAAGAAAGGCGACAAGGTCAGAAATCCTTCGGTCAGGCTGGGGAACACAACCATCAGTAATTATTTCTGCCCGGAAGACCAGTGCGCCGCCCGGGTCAGGGAAGAGCTGAAGAAAGCCAAAGAGTCAATTGATTTTATGGCTTTCAGTTTCACTCATGGAGGGATCGCCAACATTCTATTGCTGAAGAACCTGGAGAATGTCACCCTCAGAGGCGTGATGGAAGCGAGGCAGGTCACCAAATATTCAAAGTTTCAAGTTTTGGAATACCAGGGGATTGATGTGGTTAAAGACGGCAATCCCCAGAACATGCACCATAAGGTATTCATCATCGACCGGAAGACCGTCGTCACCGGCTCATTCAACCCAACTTCCGGAGGGGACGAAAGGAATGATGAAAATATTTTAATTATAGATAATAAAGAGATAGCTGAATTGTTTGTGGGGGAGTTTGAGAAGGTTTTTAATGAAGGAAAAGAAAAAATTAAGTTGGGGGCATCCCTTGTTCTTCAATCACCCGATCAATATTAGTTAAATCTGGAGATCCTTTTTCAATCGCCTTCGATTCAAAGGAAAAATTTCTTATCTGGTACAAGGTATAAATATAAGCTCCAATGATGGGAACAAGAAGTGCATAATCCTTAACATAATCGATCATTTCTTCCAAATTATTCATTTTTCACCCCAAGGTATCCAATATCTCATGCGCATTCGTGGAATTCAAATAATCCCCAATCTCCCTGTTCTCCTCCCTTAACAAAAAACTCATCTTTAGGGAACTCTTCTCAGAATTGCTGACCCGGGCCAGTTTGTCGGCGAGAATCAGGCCGTAAGGATAGCCCGGAAAGAGGGCGTCATGGCAATGGCCGGCCAGGAAGGGCAGAATTTCCTTATCCCCTTCAAACCGGAAGACGTGCCTGGCTTTCTCATTCAGCTTGACAAAATAAGTTCTCCCGTCGACAAAATAACTCCAGCCGGGAAGAGCGGCCAGCTTGTTGAGGAGAACCGCCGGGCTGTTTCCGGAAACGGTCAATAAGGAAGATGTTTTGGCCAGGGCGCAGACATTCTTCCCTAAGGCGGATAAATACTTTTCTTCATTCGGGAAAGCCGGCTGCAAAGTCCCGTCTAAGACGATAAAATCACTGTCCGCTTTGGCCGCCAGCTTCAGCTCGGCAAAGCGCCGGGCCATGCCCGCCACAGCGCCGACCGGACCGCCCTCGCTCCCTCTCCGGATTGATGAATCATTTGATGAAATCAGCAGGTCATTCTCATCAACCAGCTTTTCATCCAGGGGAAAACAAGGGAAAATGATGCTTTCATAAAAGAGGTCCTCCGACAAATATCTGGCTCGGGTAAAGAGGTAAAACTCGTTCCGGGCTGAGCCTGTCTTTTGGCTGTCCTTAAATGATTGGGCAAAAACCCGGATGAAGCTGAGGCAGAAATTGCCGGCTGAGATTATTTCCGCCTGTCCTCCGTCGATGAAAGTGATCGTCCGGCCGGAGCCTGCCTGCAGGGGGGCGAAACGATCCTGGCTGACGGCAAAGAGCCGGCGATTGAAAATTAGGGAATCCTCTCCCGTAAATTGAAGGCTTTCTTTGATATACCGGGAGATTTGCGGAATCACCACCATCTGAGAAAGGGAGGGATTAATAAGATTTTGGGTGAAATAAACGGAAATTAGTGTACTCTACAATTAGAACAATTAGAAATTAAATATGTTCTCTTCTTGGAACAGAACTAAACAAAGCTTCCTTTAACCGCTTAGTGGGGGGACACTGTTGCCTATCTACACTTATCCTTGTGACTTTTGTATAGTAACTAATAGATAACTATCCTACACATTTATACTAAACATTTTTAACCAACAATTAAAATAAACACCTATTTTACTCGTTAGTGACAGATAAAATTTATAAGTAAAACCGGCTTTTCCAACTCCCAAAAGGAGAAAATGGACCAATCAAAAGACAAAAAGAGGATCACAATTGAACACCTCCTTCAGGCCTATAAAGATGGCTTGACCATTCAGGAGATTATTACGAAGACCGGCTTAGCCCGGCATACGGTTCTGGCCCGGCTGCATCGGTTAGAGGGAGAACAAAAAGTCAGGATGCGCCCAGTGAACATGGCCAAGATGTATTACTGGCAGGAAGAAGAAAATAAAGAATTAGAAGAGCCGTCGGAAAAAGTGAAGAAGAGAATTGAGCTCGTGCCGCTTCAGGAAAAACATCTTTCTAAGGCTCCACCAACGAAAAAGAAACTATTAGCAGAAAAGAAGAAAGAATCTGCTTTTGACCTGGCTTCGATCAAAGCGGAAATAGAAAACGAGTTGCAGCGGGGAAATTTAAAAAAACCTGAAGCTAATCTCAAAAAACAACGGGCTCCGGTTCTCCATACTCTCGAAGGAGCGAAACATAAAAAGGAACATCTGCCCGACGGATTTATTAAAACCGGCGTGCCCGGCCTGGACGAATTGTTTGAACACGGGATCCCCCGAGGGAATTCCGTTATTATCGCCGGAGGGGCTGGTTCGGGAAAAACCATCCTGTGCCTGCAAACCCTTCTTAATCATGCGGCCGACGGAGAAAAATGCCTCTACATGAGTTTTGAAGAGTCAGAAGAAAGATTAATCCACCACATGGAAGATTTTGACTGGAATCCCCG
>CAYWPJ010000046.1:0-6225 GCA_964460195.1 uncultured Methanosarcinales archaeon | reverse complement strand
GAAGCATGCCACCAGTGTATAGTTCCACTGGTGGTGGTCGCTCGCAATTGACAAATAATTAGAAAATTTTCCGAAAGGCACAAGCAATTAGTACCATTATTTGTGTCCTTCGTTATATTTATTAACTCAACCCTTATCCTTCCTTCCGGTGAAACTCAAGCATCGGACCCTCAGCTATGTCATCGCTGCCTTGGCCATTCTCTTTTTTTCCCTCTCGCCCTTCCTCTTTGAAGGCGTCAGGGAGCTGGCTACGCCCAGTCTGTTAAGAGAATTACTGCTTGACGCCGGTGTCTGGGGCTACTTGCTGATCATCCTGCTCATCCTGGCTTCCAACCCTTTGCCCATCCCCATGACCGCCATCGTTCTGGCCAGTGGCTATGCCTATGGCCTGCTCCTGGGCAGCCTGGTTTCCCTGGCCGGGATTGTTTTAGGCTCTTCCCTCTCCTTTCTCTTAATCAGGAAATTCGGCCGGCCGTTCCTGGCCAAACTGGTTGACGAGCATCATATCAACCATTTTAATTGCATCTTCCGGAAGCGGGGACCAGTGGCGGCCCTGATTTCTTACGCTGTCCCCCTCTTTCCCAGCGATGCCGTCAGCCTGCTGCTGGGCCTAACTAAAATCCGGTTTACCACTTTCCTCGGCCTGGTGACCCTTGGCCACATCCCTAGAGTGCTGATCATTAATTCGTTGGGTGGGAACCTCTACAGCGGCCTGAAGGCAAGCACCGTCTACCTCTTGCTTGGCTGCCTGCTCTTTGTCTTAATCGCCTTCTTCCGGGAAAGGCTGAAGAAACTCTTCTTCAAGGAGCTGCACACTTTGGAGAAGGAAGCGGAATTCGTCGGAAAGGAAGTTAAGATTGTCGGGAAAGAAGTTGAGAAAGAGGTCGGAAAAGAAGCCAGGACAGTTGAGAAGGAAGTCAGGACGGAAGCCAAAAAGACGGGGAAAAAAATGAGAAAGGAAGTCAAGGCGCTGGAGAGGAAGAGCGGGCTCAGAAAGAGAAAATAAAAGTTTCTACAAACCTCTAAGGTAATGTAATTGTGTAGTAGTAATTTAATAGAAAGATTTATAACTAAGTTAGATTATCTGAATACAAAATGACCTTAGAATCTTTATTGAAGCCGGCAAAATGGGTAGATAAGAACGTCCAGAAACACTTTACTAAATTGGGAAAGAGAATCCCTGAAAAGCATTTGTATAAAATAACCATAAGTGCTCAAATGGGTGGGTTTATAGGAACTGCCACTTTGGGCTTATACTATATTGGACTTTCTCCGTTGATAAGTAGTGTTGTTTCTGGATTGATGTTAAATTATCCTGATTTTTCATATAATTGGGAGGGCTTAGAAGGTAGAATACAAAAGGATTCTGATGGAGAAACGATTTCTATCAATCCAATGCAAAATTTCAATGATAGATATAACAAAGCAATAAGATTGCCTGTTTTCTTAACTGGTGTTGGATTCTTAGGTAAGGTTGTTTATGATGTTGCTAACTATTTTATGAATGGTGAGCCATTAACTTCAGATACAGCAATGAATGCAACAACTGGTTTTGGTTTTTTTAGTCTTGCATCATCTATGTATCTTAAAGATCAAGACCCAAAATCTTTAGAAAGAAAACCAAGCAGAGTAAAAGAGGTCTTTAAAGAATTGTATGAAAAAGCAAAAGGATTAATTCCATCACCAAATCCAACACCGCAACCGGTTCCTGTGCAAGCGTATTCAACATTCGATAATTATTTTTCTTAAGGGTTTGCGGGAATTTGGGTGTAGAGCAGGGTTTTAAACCCGGTGAAATCTCTCATCAATCAAAATGAACGCTTCCCCTTCCTGAATTCAAAGTCAACCATCAGAGGGAGGTGGTCTGAGAAATGGAAGTTGAGCACGGAATATTTCTTGATTTTAATCTGGGGGGAAACAAGGATATAATCCAGTCTCCGGCAGGGATGCCAGGCCGGCTCAGTGAAGATCTTTGATGCTTCCTCCAGCCCCACCGCATCTCTGAGAGGAGTCTTATCCAGGAGGATGTCAATCTCTTCCTTCCCGTGGAAAGTGTTGAAGTCGCCCATCAAAATGACCGAGTTTTTGATCCGGTTGACAATACCGATCAATTCCCTGATTTGTTTTGTCCGGCTCCGCCGGCCGAGAGAGAGATGGGCCAGCAGCAGGGTAACTTTTTTGGGGCATTTGATAGCCGTCTCAATCACCATCCTTTTGGTCCCTTCGTGGAAGACATGATACCTGATCTTTTCAAAATTGAAGCGGGAGATGATGGCATTGGCCTGCTTATTGAGGATGGGCACGTGATGGAAGAGTTTCAGCCAGCCTTTTAGAGGGTATTTGACTTTCTCGACGAAATTTTTGAGGTGCAGCTTTTCTTCCAGGAAGACGACTTCATCTTTTCTCCTGGCCCGCAGGGAGCCGGTGTCGACTTCGACCAAGGCAAGGATGTCCGGCTTCAGCTTCTGCAGGGCTTTGACCATTTTCTGGCTGACATTTTTCGGCGCCAGGAAGACCCTCCAGAATTTGAGGTATTGGTACCAGAGCCCTTCAATCCCTTCACAGTATTCAATGTTATAAGTGATTAGTTTGGGCATGGGAGGGAGGAAATAAGGGGAGTATAAAATAGTTGCGGCGGGGTTGACGTCAGATCTGCTGGCGGGCAGTCTGGAATGATTTAATTGCCGGGAGGGGGTTGTTAGCATAAGTAATACTAAATTAGTTATAATGATGTTGCCATGTTTGTACTGTTGTTATTTTGGTTCACAAGACACAAACAAAAAGTTTATAAATCATAAACAATTTGTTTACAAAACATGAACCCCCCAAACCTGCTTTCGACGAGGGAAAGAGTAAAACTGTTGAGGGGGGTAATATATAATACTGGTCTCCTAAGTGTTAACAAAATTGCCGTTGCAACTAACCTAAGTAAAAGTTTAGTCTCTATGTTTTTTAAAATCTTGGCAAAAGAGAAAATTTTTGGAAAAAAGCAAAATAAATTTTTTGTTAAAGACAATTTAAATACTAAGGCGGTTAAACTTCTATTGAACCTGAGTAGTGTTAATCCAACTATTTTCAGAGAATATAAGTTTGTTGAGTCAGCGGGAATTTATGGCAGTTTTGTTAAGGGTAACAATACGGAGGATTCAGATATTGATTTATGGGTTCTAACCGAAAAGACGAAAGAAGAAAACTTAGCGAAATTGACTAGTGAGTTGCAGAGAAGAATAAATAGAGGGATAAAACTTCTTTATCTTACTAGAGAGAAGTTAGATGCTCTGAAGAAGGAGGATAAAGTCTTTTATTATTCCTTGTTTTTTGGTTCGATAACCATTTATGGTGAGGGAATTGAAACAATATAATTATTATGATTGTGTAAAAGAAAAGTTGTTGAGAAAAATTCCTCCGTCAAGGGAAAAAGCCGATGGCAGCATTAAAGCAGCTCGGGAATGGTTAGAAGAGGCCGAGAAAAATCTGATGAATGGAACTTTCAAATCTTCTCTCATGTCTTCTTACCTGGCGATGTTTCATTCGGCTAGAGCTATTTTGTTTTTTGACGGGTTTCGAGAAAAGAGCCATTATTGTATTGCTAGGTATTTAGAAGAGATATATGTTAAGAAAAATTTACTTGAGAAGAGATGGATTGAACTTTTAGACCATAATCGGGGATTAAGGCACGATGATCAGTATAATTTGAGCTTTGTTGCTACGGGAGATGAAGCAGAAGCTGTTTTTAATACAGCGAAGGAGTTTGTTGAGAGGATGTCCAATTTGTTGGAAAACTCCATCGCTAAAGCCTATCAATAGGAAACATTTTTAAATAGCCTCCCTTTTTAAGAGATTAAGCCTTCAAGAGCACCAATTCTTGGCGGCCATCTGGTAGCTATGAGGAGAGCTTTTCCTCGTCACAACTCATAGTAATGAACCATATGTGAGATAACACATCTTAGTGTGCTGCTAGATGGATGACTAGGTTCGAAACGCCGATGAAGGACGTGACAAGCGACGAAATGCCCTGGCGAGCTGCAAGTAAGCCTTGAACCAGGGATCTCCGAATGAGACTTCTCATTAAAGCCTTTCGAGGCTGGGGAACGCAGGGAACTGAAGCGTCTTAGTACCTGCCGGAAAAGAAACCAATTGGGATGCCGTTAGTAAGAGCGACTGAAAACGGCTTAGTTCAAACTGAATCCGTCGTAGTAATATGATGGAGATGTAGTGTGGCGGACTTCCCTTTCTGCCTTTTTTCTGACTTGAAGTTTCCTGGAATGGAACACGATACAGGGTGACAGTCCCGTAAAGGAAAGGAAAGAGGCCTAGGAAGTATCCTGAGTACTGCTCCTTGGAAATGGAGCGGGAATCTGGAGGGCATTAACCCCCAAAACTAAACACGTTTCGAATCCGATAGCATACAAGTACCGTGAGGGAAAGTTGAAAAGAACCCTTGACAGGGAGTTCAAAGAACCTGAAATCTAGCAGTTATAGTGAGGTAGGGCTCTAAGGAGTTCTACCGTGCTCTTCGAATAAAGTGCCAGGGAGTGTATCTTTGTGGCAAGGATAATCCTTTTGGAGCATCCGCAGCGAAAGCGAGACTTCGCAGCTTGCGAGGAAGGCGGTATGAAAGTGCCGTAAGTCACAAGGGTACGACCCGAAACCGGGCGAACTATTCCTAAGCAAGGTGAAGCGAGGGTAAAACCTCGTGGAGGCCTGAAGAGGTTCTACGTGCAAGTGTTCTTCTGACCTGGGAATAGGGGTAAAAAGCCAATCGAGCTCGGTGATAGCGGGTTCCTGCCGAAATTGACCTTAGTCAAGTTTCGGACGAGACAGTTGAAGTTGTAGAGCTACGGATTGAAGACTTAGGCGGGGAAACTTGTCGGTTTTCTGTCCAACTCCAAATGCTTTAACGTCGCAGACTCCGGAAAACAGGGAATCTTGGGGTAAACTTGATTTCCGAGAGGGGAACAACCCAGACCATGGTTAAGGCCCCTAAGTGTCAGCTCAGTGATAAAGGGTAAAAGGTGTTCATGATCTTAGACAGCGAGGAGGTTGGCTTAGAAGCAGCCATCCTTTAAAAAGTGCGTAACTGCTTACTCGTTGAGGTCGCGAGCCCTGAAGATTGACGGGTCTAAGCTGGCCGCCGATACCATGGACTATGAAAATAGGTGTAGGCAGGCGTTCTTCTAGAGCAGAAGCATCTTCGTAAGAAGGTGTGGATCTGGAAGAAATGAATATCCTGGTGGTAGTAGGATCTTAGCAGAGTGAGAATCTCTGCCATCGTAAGGGCAAGGGTTCCTTGGCAATGTCGTTCAGCCAAGGGTTAGTCGGTCCTAACCGGACTCTTAACTGAGGAACGGGAAAGGGAAAGCGGTTAATATTCCGCTACTGTTTTAGTATGTGCGGCAACGCAAGCATCGTTTCTGACGCTTTGGAATAGGTCAACACGTCTTGTCTGGCGTGTCAATGGGGATAGGTCCCTGGAGTATCGTAATGATGAGAAAGGGATAAAACCCCAGATGAGCAGGCCTATGGTCTGTTTGGCTGATATCTTGAGCCCCTGAAAAAGGAACGGTGAAAAATCTGAAGCAACCGTACCCAGAACCAGCACTGGTGCCCCTAGGTGAGAAGCCTAAGATGTGAGAGTTTAATCTAGTTAAGGGAATTCGGCAAATTAGTCCTGTGCCTTCGGTATAAGGGATCCCTGTTTTCGTATCTGCATAGGTGCGAGGTCAGGGCTCAGTGACAAAGGCGGTCCGACTGTTTAACAAAAACACAACATTCTGCCAAGCTGTAAAGCTGTGTATAGAATGTGATACCTGCCCAGTGCCAGTACTTTAAGCTTCGTTCCAACGGGGTGAAGAGCTGGTAAACGGCGGGAGTAACTATAACTCTCTTAAGGTGAAATACGTTGCCTTAAGTCCCAATAGTTAAACAGATGCCATAAAAGTTGGGATAAATGCTCAAAAATGTGAAGACATTTTTGACACACAAAATTGCGCAAGCAATTTTCGTGAATCTGGCTGTATGCTGGAACATCTCAAAGAAGTTTTCTAGTAATTTGTTTTGGTAACAAGACAAATACCTAAAAATGAAAATGGAGAGACAATCAGCAGGAAAGATTTCTCAAGTGAGAAAAATCCCCAGAGACTATACGCCAGAACAAACCAGAACGTTTGTAAGAGATAGTCCGACCCTTACAGCGATGTAAGGAGGCATACGGAAATGTATGTC
>CAYWPJ010000045.1:0-6636 GCA_964460195.1 uncultured Methanosarcinales archaeon | reverse complement strand
CTACGCCACCGGTCACGCTCACTGCGGTTCGCTCAAGACCGGTGGAAAACCTATTGTATAGAAAATAACTTATTGGAGGGTGGGGGTATTTCCCTAAAGAAAACACTTTTCCAAAACTATTATAAACCCCAAAAATATGCTTCAAGAGATGAAAAAAGAGGTCCTGCCGAACGGTCTAACCGTTATCTACAAGAAGAGGAAAGGCCCTTCCGTGGTCGCCGAAGTGATGATCAAAGCCGGCAGCAACGATGAAAACAGCCAGGAAAGGGGCATCTCCCACTTTTTAGAGCACATTCTCTTCGAAGGGACTAAAAAACGCCCGACTAACCGGGCTATCACCAATGAAATCGAGAAGATTGGCGGGGAGTTTAATGCTTATACCACCAATGAGCGGACCTGCTTTTACATCAAGGTTCTGCAGAAGCATTTTCCCATTGCCGTTGAAATCCTAGCGGACATCATGCAAAATCCTCTTTTCCGGCTCAAAGATATCGAAAGGGAGAAAAAAGTGGTTCTGAAAGAGATTGATCTGGTCAATGATGAGCCAAGATTTTACCAATGGGTCCTTTTCCAGAGAGTCCTCTTCAAGGAGCATCCCAGCCGGTTTCCCACTTATGGGAACAAGAAAGTGATCAGTAACTTGAACAGGGAGAAAGTGAAGGATTATTTCCACCAGTACTATCATCCCAACAATATGGTTCTCACCATCGTCGGAGACGTCCGCGGCTGGCAGAAAGAGATCAGGAAGAAATTCACTTTCCCGGCGCATAAGGTCATCAAAAAGAGGTTTCCTCTCGAGCTTCCTGCCCGGCAAAGCTCAGAAAAAAAGGAGAAAAGGAAGATTGCCAACACTTACGCCGTTCTGGGCTTCCGGACCGTGCCGAGGACGCATCAAGAGGCTTATGTCTTAGAGGTCATCAACGGCATCCTGGGAAGGGGGCAGTCCGGCCGGATGTTTTCGGAGATCAGGGTAAAGAGAGGTTTGGCTTATGACGTCGGCACGCAGCACGTCGCAGAAACGGGATATGGTTATTTTGCCGTTTATGCCACCATCGACCGGAAAAACCTGCCTTTGGTCAAGAAAGTGATTGCCGGGGAGCTGAAGAAGCTGAAGGAGCTCTCAGAAAAGGATCTCCAGGAAGCCAAGGATTTCATTGAAGGCAATTATTGCCTGGAATTAGAGGATCCGCAGAAGATGGCCGACCAGATTTTGGCTTGGGAGCAGGCGAGCCGGGCCGAGTCGATGGACAATTTCATCAGGGAAATCAAAAAAGTCAGGAGATCAGATATCAGAGGGGCTGTCGACAAATATTTCCGAAATTATACTTTGGCGGTTGTTGAAGGGAAGTGATTGACCCTTAGAAAAACTAACTATTTGTGATCAGGCCGTATCCTTTCAGTAAATCCTCACCAAGTTGTCTATAAAATGTGTCTTGTCCGGAGGTAGGGGCAGCCGGTGAAAGTCTTACCCCCGTTTCCGTAATCTTGTCCTGTAAAACACCATGGCCATAACGGCCAACCCACATTACCAGTTCATTTCTCACCTTCTCAGATAAAGAGGAAAAGGCTGTACTAGCACGACTTTCCATATTTCTTATTTCACGAGCATCACGGATGTACCCTTCCCAAACCTCTTTTGGCTTTCGATTGGGATCATTCCCGTAAAAGAATTTAAACCCTGAAAATACGGCTCCTGTTCTTGATGAAACACGGTCTAAATAGCCCATAACTTTAACTGCTTCATTTAAATGTCCTTCTTTTTCTGCTTTTTTTAGAATTCCATGAAGTTCTTCGGCCGCAGTACAGTCGGTACATCTTCCTGGGGTATTTGCTCTAACTGCCCCCGCCGTACTTGTTAATCTATCAACATCATAAGAATCAACTTTTCTGTCGTTCTCAAAATCATATGTAAACCAACTACTTACTCCTAATGTAGAATTTGCAACAAACAATGAAAATGAACTATGAAATTCCCCCCCGTAATCTGCTTGCTTTAATAATTCTTCTCTATTACCTGCTTCGGGAGAAAACGCAGAAACCTTTCTTTGCAGATTAGATAACTGAGGAACTGATAGACGAGAATATGCTGATTGAACCACGCTGTCTTTAGGCGGCTGACTGGCCGTATCGCAACCTAATCCCCCTAAAGCGCCTAAAACTCCGACTGCTCCTGCCCTTAACCAGTTTGAATATTTCATTGTAAAGTAGATTTAGGCTACCTATTATATATTAATTATGATTCTTAAAACACTATTTTAAAACATTATATTAACCATACCCTTCCCTGGCCGTCTTCTCCAGCTTTTCCTTATTCTTCCGGAAGACCGCCAGCAGGACATTGAGCTCCCCGGCCACCGCATTCTTCAGGTCGAGGGGATGAAGCTCTTTCCGGAGATAAGCGGCTTCCACCGCCCGGTAATCCTTGAACACTAAATTTCCCCCGAACTTTTCCGGCCGCTCAACAATGAATTTTTCCTTCCGGTCTTCCTTCAGGACCATGATCACATATTTCAGGAAAGCCAAAACACCGTTATCCTCAACGATCCCCAGCTCACAATAAGCATTCCTGATTTTCTCTATGACCGTCTTCTCATCATCGAGGAGATCAATCTTCGTCTTGGGATCGGAAGCTGACATTTTCTTTCCCACCAGGCCGGGGATGAGGGGAGTCATCAGTTCAATCCTTCTTTGATATCCCAGCTTGGGCAGATTTTCCCGAGCGAACATTAATATTTTCCTTTGATCCAGCCCGCCATACTGGATGTCCACTCCTAGATACTCCTCGTCCAAAGCCTGCATCAAGGGATAAATCAGCCCGCTTAGCCGGGGGTTGTCGCCGAATTTGACCACTTCGGAAGCCGCCCGTCTAGCATCGTTGATGGAAGTGAAAGTTGACATCTTCAGGACGTCAAGCATGTAATCTTTCTTTAACTGGAATTCTGAGCCTTTGACAATTTCAAAATTCTTGATATCTACTCCGATTGATTCAAACATCAAAGGGATAGTGTGGGCATAATGCCGGAACCGCTTCTCTAAAACGTTCCAGGGAGTATTATCCAAAGCACCATGCAAGTCTGCAAGCAAGAGCTTTACTTTAAACCCGGCCTTGAGGAAATCAGCCAGTTTGAGAACCGGAACGTAATAACCGATGTGCGGCCGGCCGGTGATGCTCCAACCGAGGTAGACGGAAGGCTGTTTCTTTTTCTTCAGCAGCTCTTCCAGCTCCGGCTCGGTGATAATCTCCTGGGTGTTCCGTTTGATCAAAGCCAGTTTCTGTTTCAAATCCATCAGAGGCAGGAAAAAGATAGAGTATAAATAGTTAGCGGTTACAGGGGCTGGTTAAAAAAATAAATTCAGTAAAATAATTAAAGAAAACCGAAATTTAAAAGGATTATGGTAAAAGCCATCATATTTGACCTTTGGGGAACGCTGGTCGAGCAGGGAGTGAGAAGTCCCGTTAAACAAGTCAGAGACATCCTCCGGATCGAGCTGCCTTTCTCCGAATACGTCGTCCGGCTGGAGCATGCCATGATGACCCGGCCTTTTGACGGCCTCAGGGAAGCTTTCCTGGAAGTCTGCCGGGAGTTCGCCATCGAACCCCGGGAAGAGGAGCTGGAGCAGTTGGTAGGGATGTGGAACAAGTCGTGGATGCTGGCCGAGCCTTACGAGGGAGTGGAAAATGTCCTTAAAAAACTGAGAGAAAATTACCTCTTAATCCTTGTTTCAAATACTGACTGCTTCTCAGCGCAGAAAGTGCTGGAAAAGTTCAAGTTAAGGGAATTATTTGACAAAATCTTCCTTTCCTGTGAAATCGGTTTGATCAAGACGGATCGGCAGTTCTTTACTGGCACCCTCAGCCAGTGCGGGCTACAGATTGACGACTGTGTGATGGTCGGCGACAGCCTGCAAAGCGATATCATGCCGGCCAAACGCCTGGGGATGAGAGCCGTTTTGATTGACCGCCGGCAGACCAGGGATTTCCGCCCCAAAATCAGGGAGCTAACCGAACTGGAAAGAGCAATCAATGAAGAAACGCTGAATACAGAAAGTGATGAACGAAGCGAGGAATAGATGAAATGATAAATAAAGAGGGTGTTTTAAATGATTGAAATCACTTTTTTAGGCACCGGCAGCATGCAGCCGACGAAAACCCGAAACCATTCCGGGATTTTACTGTCCTGCAAAAAAGAAAACATTTTGTTTGACTGCGGGGAAGGGATCCAAAGGCAGATGCGCATTGCCGGGATCAAGCCGACCAGGATCACCCGCCTTTGCCTCAGCCACTGGCACGGCGACCACATCTTCGGCCTGCCGGGCCTCTTAAGCACGATGGGAGCTGACAAACCGGATAAGCTCTTGAAGATCTACGGTCCGCCCGGGACCAAGAAATATTTCCATCACTTGTTTCAGTCCTTCATCGCCAAGGACATGATCCAGCATGAGCTCCAGGAGATCAGGCCGGGTAAAATCTTTGAGAACGATCATTTCATCCTCGAAGCGAGGCCGCTGAGACATTCCGCTCCCTGCTTTGGCTACAGCTTCATCGAGAAGGACCGGAGAAGGGTCGACCTCGCTAAAGCCAGGAAACTGGGGCTGGAGGAAGGGCCGCTCCTAGGCCGGCTGCAGCAGGGGGAGAACATTACTTTCAAAGGAAAGAAAATCCGGCCGGAGGACGTCACTGATCTGGTGAAGGGGAAGAAAGTCAGCTACATCGCCGACACCGTTCCCTGCCCGGGAGCCGAGGAACTGGCCAGGGATGCCGACCTGCTGATCTCCGAAGGGACGCACCTAGAAGAGATCAAAGAGAAGGCCGGGAAATATCAGCATCTGACGGTCAAGGAAGCGGCCTTGATTGCTTCAGAGAACAATGCCCGAAAGTTGCTCATCACCCATATCAGCCAAAGGTACAAGCATCCGTCGGAAATCAGGGAAGAGGCCAGGGAATATTTTCCCAACAGCGAAGTGGCAGAAGACTTCATGAAAGTGAAGATATAAAAAATTAGACATTATCGTCTTCCGGATCTTCTGGAATTTCGCCGAAATTAGGATTTGGTTTGATTTTATTTCCTCCGCGGGAAATGGCGAAAGAGACCCGGAAAAATACGCTTTTCTTACTTTGGCCCGTTCTTCACCAAAAACTTTAAATAATAGTTATAACTTTAATTATAACTGAAGGGATAACGATGTGGAAAAGGGAGCTGCTTGAAAAGCTGGATAAGAAGCATGCAGAAATAACCTTTGAACCGCATCTGTTCGATCGAAAGGAATATTGGAATCTTGACTTGGACAAAGTTGAAGAAACAGTCAGGGCAGGTAGCCTATTCGAACCAAAATGTGAAGAACCGAACAAACTTTGCTTTCAAAGATATTATGGTAAGGAAAATACAACCTATATCGTTATTGTACGATACCACTTAAATTTCATTGAGGTGAAAACAGCATGGCTCAGGAAAGGAAGATAAAATGTGACTGTGGTACATTCTTGATAGAAGAAAAAACAATGATGGACCATTTTGAAACAGAAGCAATGGTCTGCCCTAAATGCAATTTTACGACGCTAACGAAAGAGCAGGCACGGAAGTTTGTCAAACTAAAAGAGTTGCATCACATCGTCGATGCTGAGAGAAAAATAATCAGGGTCGGCAACTCGATGGGTTTAACATTACCCGATGCCCTGCAAGAATTTGGTGTCGAAGTCGGAAAGAAAGTAAAGATAGAAGCTCTGACCGCTCATTCATTTAAAGTGGAATTATGAAATCCGCCAAAGCCAAAGGCAGCCGGGGGGAGAGGGAGCTGGTCCGGCTCTTCAACGAAGCCGGCTGGTCGGCCATCAGGACGGCCGGCTCAGGCAGCTCGAGATACCCCGCGCCGGACATCCTGGCCGCCAACGCCATCCGCCGGCTGGCCATCGAATGCAAAGTGACTAAAGAGAAGAAAAAGTATTTCCCCGACGAAGAAGTCGGCCAGCTGAAGACCTTCTCGCAGAAGTTCGGTGCGGAAAGCTGGATAGGCATCAAGTTCGGCGAGGAACCATGGTATTTCCTCCTGCCGGAAGACCTGGAAAAAACAGGAACTTTATGGGCGGCTTCCCTGGAACTGGCCAAAAGGAGGGGCCTGACGGCGGGAGAATTACTGGGATTACTAGCTCAAAGTGAAGAAAAACGAAAGATTTAAAAGTGTTCTTGCCCCTCGTCAACACGGGGATATTATCCCCTGGGATAGGATCAAAAAACTGACTATTGATTAAAAACTGCCTGACTTAAAATGCGCCTCACCCGAAAAAAAGTCGATGAAATCATTGGCGGAATCGCTGGCGAAGAAGGCCTGCTGCTGGTCAAGCTCCTCTACGGAAAAGAGAACATCTCTGAGTTTGACCTGGCGAAAAAGGCCAAGAAAGATATCAAAGTCATCCGGCGGTTGCTTTACATTCTCTACAACCATAACTTAGTCGGCTTTTCCCGGAAGAAAGACAAGGAAAAAGGGTGGTATATCTATTATTGGACCCTCCTGCTGGAAAATATCAAATTCCTTTACTACAAGAAAAAGCGGGAGCGGCTGGAAAGATTAAAAGAGCAGCTGGAGCAGGAAAACAAGGAACTTTTCTTCATCTGCCCAAGCAACTGCGTCCGGCTGAAC
>CAYWPJ010000044.1:4060-6812 GCA_964460195.1 uncultured Methanosarcinales archaeon | reverse complement strand
ACTACAAGAATTTTACGCCACCGTTCACAGAACGGTGGAAAGAGGGAATTCTACAGAGCCGGTGCGGATAGCTCCGAATGGCGAGTTTTCGTTATCGAAGTAGATAACTGCGTTGGGATGCAACCTAATTTACACAGTTAGTTATATAGATACTTTAAACTATATTTTCCAAGACTAAAAAACATTTAAAGAGAATACTTTTTCAATTTTGTCAAAAGGAGGCAAAGAGAGGTTTTACTTTTCTGCAGCCGTTAGTTGAAGAGGGGGGTAAGGTGGACAATAGCGATGATAATCTGGGTTTCCCGGTCAATTCCCTGAGAGTCCTGGAGTGGAGGTACCTGCTGCGGGATGAAAAGAAGAACCCATGTGAAACCCCCAGGCAGCTATTTGAAAGGGTAGCCGGGAACGTCGCTTCCGCCGATCTGAAATACGGCCAGAACCCTTCCCAGGCGAAAAACGAGTTCTATCACATGATGAGCTGTCGGGAATTTTTCCCCAATTCACCGACCCTGATGAATGCCGGCACTTCCATCCAGCAATTGGCCGGCTGTTTTGTCCTGCCGGTGGAAGACAGCATGGAAGGAATCTTTAATGCCATCAAGTACACGGCTCTGATCCATCAGTCGGGCGGGGGCACCGGCTTTTCCTTTTCCCGCCTGAGGCCGAAAGGAGACGTGGTCAAGAGCACTGGCGGGATTGCTTCCGGCCCTTTAAGCTTCATGAATGTCTTCAACGCAGCGACCGAGACGGTCAAACAAGGCGGCCGGAGAAGGGGGGCAAACATGGGCATCTTAAGAGTTGACCATCCCGATGTCCTCGATTTCATTACTGCCAAAGAAAAAGAAACTGTCCTGGCTAATTTCAACATTTCCATCAGTCTGACGGAAAAATTCATGGAAGCGGTGGAAAAAGATGAAGATTATCCGCTGCTCAATCCGCGGAGCGGAAAAACTGTCCGGTCATTGAAAGCCCGGGAAGTTTTTGACCTGATTGTCAGGATGGCCTGGAAAAATGGCGAGCCGGGCATCATTTTCATCGACAAGCTAAATGACTCTGTCACTAATCCGACTCCTCATTTTGGAGAGATTGAGTCGACTAATCCTTGCGGGGAACAACCTTTATTGCCTTTCGAATCCTGTAATTTAGGCAGTATAAATCTGGAAAGATATGTCAAAGACGGGCAGGTCGACTGGAATAAACTGAAACATTCCATCCACACGGCCGTCCATTTCCTGGACAATGTCATTGACATGAACAAATACCCCCTGGAGCAGATCAGAAAGATGGCCCAGGGCAACCGGAAGATCGGCCTGGGAGTGATGGGGTGGGCGGATATGCTCATCCGCCTGAAGATTCCCTACAACAGCGAGGCGGGAGTCCGGCTGGCGGAGCAGGTGATGAAATTCATTGACGGAGAAGCTAAAGCCGGATCAATCAGGCTGGCCGGCAAAAGAGGAGTCTTCCCGAATTTTCCCGGCAGCACTTATGATTCAGGCCGGGCCGAGGATAAGGTCAGGAATGCCACCCGGACGACCATCGCACCGACCGGTTCCATCAGCATTATCGCCGGCGCTTCCAGCAGCATTGAGCCCTTGTTTGCCCTTTCTTATGTCCGGAAGACACCCCAATTTGAACTGGTCGAGGTCAATCATTTGTTTGAAGAGATTGCCCGGGAGAAAGGTTTTTATTCCGAAGAGCTGATGAGAAAGATTGCCGAAAAAGGGAGCATCCAGGGGATGGAAGAAATCCCTGAAGAGGTCAGGAAGATCTTTGTCACGGCCATGGACATCACTCCGGAAGATCATATCCGGATGCAGGCGGCTTTCCAGAAATATACTAACAATGCGGTTTCTAAGACGATTAATTTCCCTTTTGCCGCCACCGAAGAAGAGGTCCGCCAGTCTTATCTGCTGGCCTGGAAGTTAGGATGCAAAGGGCTGACGATTTACCGGGATGGCAGCCGGCAGGAGCAAGTGTTGAATATCAAGGGAAATGAAGGGAAGAAGCCGGAGAAGAAGGAAGCGGAAGGAGGGGCAGAAAAGACGAAGTCCAAGCAGGAAATCATTCGGGAAGGCCGATGCCCGGAATGCTCATCATCTCTTCAGATTTCCGAAGGATGCTATACTTGTTTAAATTGCGGGAGTTCGGCCTGCGGGTTGTGAATTATAGTGCCGGATAAAAATGGTGCCTCCCCTGCCACCAAAACCTTTTTATCCTACCCCTGCCTGTAAAAATGATTATGAGCGCTCAATCCATCGCTGCCACCACCATCAAAATAAAAAAAATTCTTCTCCCCGACGGCACAGCCGAAGAGTTCAGCCTGAGCAAGATTGCTGACTCCATCTTCTCTGCCGCCAAAATCATCGGCGGGAAAGATAAAGAGCTGGCGGTCAGCCTGGCCCATGAAATCCTCAATAAGCTGAACCAGGAGACTGAAGAGGAAGTCATCACGGCGGAAAAATTAAGGGAGACAATTGAACATACCCTGCTGGAGAAAGGCCATGTCAGAACCGCCCGGGCCCATATTCAGCTTTACTCTGGAGAGTTGCCGGGGAAAGAAAAGGAAAGAAGGAAAGAAAAGGAAGAAACTGCCGGAGGAGATAAAGAGGCCGCAGCAGACAATCTTCAGTTTTCTTCCCAGGCCATGAGGATTCTGGAGCGCCGCTACCTGCTCAAAGACGAGGAAGGAAACCTAATTGAAACCTCGCAGAAGATGCTCCGGCGGGTGGCGAAAAATATTGCCCAGGCTGAC
>CAYWPJ010000044.1:0-4050 GCA_964460195.1 uncultured Methanosarcinales archaeon | reverse complement strand
ACTTTCTATGAAGCCGAACCCGAGCAGGTCAAGGAAACGGAAGAAAAGTTTTACCAGATGATGGCCAATCTGAGGTTCCTGCCCAATTCCCCGACGTTGATGAATGCCGGGACGAAAGTCCAGCAGATCAGCTCTTGTTTTGTCCTGCCGATTGAGGATGATATTAGCAGCATTTTCCGCTGCCTGAAGGAAGCCGCCCAGATTCACCAGAGGGGCAGCGGGACCGGATTTTCTTTCTCGCCTTTAAGGCCGAAAGGGGACCTGGTCAAAAGAAACCAGGGCGTGGCTGCCGGCCCTTTGGCTTTCCTGAAAGTCTATGATGCCGCTTTGGAAGTCGTCAAGCAGGGCGGGGTCCGGCCGGGCGCCAACATGGCTGTCCTGAGGGTTGACCATCCGGACGTCATCCGGTTCATCGAGTCCAAAAGGGACGGCAAATCTTTGAAGAATTTCAACATCTCGATTGCCGTAACCGACAATTTCATGAAAGCAGTGGAGGCAGACAGGGAATACTACCTGACCAATCCCCGGACAGACAAGTATGTCGGAAGATTGAGAGCTAAGGATGTCTTTGCCATGATTACCCAGAACGCCTGGAAGACTGGTGATCCCGGCTTGTTATTCATCGACGAAATCAACCGCAAGCATCCGGCCAAGCATCTGGGCGAGATTGAAACGACGAACCAATGCGGGGAAGCTCCTTTGCTGCCCTATGAAGGGATAGTTCTCGGCTCCCTCAACCTGAACAAGTTTGTTGATGAAGAGAAAAAGGAAATCAATTGGGACCCGCTTAAAGAGACTGTCCGCACCGCCGTCCATTTCCTGGACAATGTCATTGACAAGAATATCTATCCTTCCTCCAAGATTGAGCAGGCAACCAAGAACACCCGCAAGTTTGGTTTGGGAATCATGGGGCTGGCTGACCTGCTCTGCAAGCTGAAAATCAGGTATGATTCCGAGGAAGGGCTAAAATTGGCTGATGAGCTGATGTCTTTCATCAAGGAAACAGCTTACCAGAAATCAGGGGAGTTGGCGGAGGAAAGGGGAGTCTGCCCGGCCTGGGAAGGTTCCGATCACCAAAGGCAGGGGAGGAAAATGAGAAATATGGCTTGCCTTTCCATCGCTCCGACCGGCACCATCAGCCTGTTGGCGGATGCTTCTTCCGGCTGCGAGCCGCTGTTTGCCGTTTCCTACCAGCGGACAATGCTAGGAGACAACGAGTTGATCCATCTGAACAAGATATTTGAGAAAGTGGCCCGGGAGAGGGAATTTTATTCACCGGAGCTGATTCGGAAAATCTCTTTGTCAGGGGGAATCCAGGAAATTAAGGAGATCCCCAAGGATGTGCGGGAAATCTTTGTCACGGCCATGGACATCGCTCCGGAAGGGCATGTCCGGATGCAGGCGACCCTGCAGAAGCATGTTGACAATTCCATCTCCAAGACAATCAATTTTCCCCGGACCGCGGCAATTAAAGATGTGGAAAACGCTTATCTGCTGGCCTGGAAGGCCAAATGCAAAGGGATCACCATTTACCGGGATGGAAGTTATGAAGATCAGGTGATTACTATCGGAGAATAATCAAGAAAACTTAAAAACAATCAGCGAATGGCCATGAAAAAGTATTATCTTAGGGAGTGATGGGGGTCATGAAATATTATCAAGGGGTATTATGAGGCACCATAAGATACTATGAGGTATTATCATGAAAATATATACCAAATTAGGTGATCAGGGCGAAACCTCTTTCCTGGGCAAGGGAATGATTCAGAAAGATGATCCCCGGATTGAAGCCGTCGGAGCTTTGGATGAATTGAATTCCGTCATCGGCATCACTCTCTGCTTTGTCGAAGACGAGAGATTGAGGGGCGTCCTGACCAATATTCAAAATGATCTTTTCACTTTAGGAGCGGACTTGGCCGGCAGCGAAGTGGTGGCTGATACCATCCCCCGGGTGACGGATAAGCATATCCAGGATCTTGAGATGATCATTGATGAGCTGGAAGGAAAACTGGGCATGCCGGCTAAGTTCATCCTGCCAGGAGGGACGGTTTCCAGCTCTTTCCTGCATCTTTGCCGGACCATCACCCGGAGGGCTGAAAGAACTTTAGTCAGCGTCAGAGGGAAAGCCAGAATCAATGATGTCATGCTGCGTTACCTGAACCGCCTGGGTGACTTGCTGTACGTTCTCGCCCGGCAGGCCAACAAGGAATTAGACGTCAAAGAGCAGCAGCCAATCTATAAGTATTTTGGCGGGAAGACGTAGCCATCGTTCCCAAAAGTTTGGTATTTGTATCCCTATTTTTGTTAATTTTTTGTTAAGATAATAATTCTTCCACTTCTTTTTTTACCTGCTTATAAGGAATTACTTTCAGAGCCAATCTGGAAATATCCCGCTCATATTCTTGTTTAGTGGGAATAGTTATAGTCATTTTTTTCTTTTCCCGCCGAAATTTCTTCTTTAACAGCCCTTTATCCAACACTACACCGGCATTCTTCATAAACCAGATGTCGTACAGGTCTCTTCCCTTTCTTCGATGGGACAAGGCAAGAACTTTCTCCACTAATATTTCAGGCAGGGCCATGCTCAGCACTAAAAATTGATCTTCCGTTTCTGGATATTCGCTCTTAATTAGTTTCCATTCCGGCTTCAATAACGTTCCAGTCCGGTAGCCGGCATCAATCCTAAATTTATTTTGTGTTTGTTTTGTTCCCGTGAAAAGCGGCCCTTCTACACCTATCTCGCAGGTATAAGCATCAGCAAATAATTCCTCTTTCATAAAATAAGATTTTAATCCGATAGCCGTCCAATCCGCCAGCACTTGTTTAACTTGCTCTTTAAATATCAGCGGCTTTTGGATGTTAAAGTCCAGGTCTTCCGAAAATCGGGGAATACCCAGCTGATATTTAAGGCACGTTCCACTTTTAAAGACGGCTTCCCCAAACTTTTTATAATAAAAGTATAAAAATAACTTTAGCATATAATCTTTCTCCTGCTGATATAATGCCCATCCCGTCTGCTGGGCAATTCCCAGCAATTGTTCTTTACTGATCATTAATCATCACTCTCCATTTTTGGCTATAGACAGCTACTGCTTTTTTAGCCGGATTAAGCTTAGTATATCCTTTCGGCAATCCCCTCAGCAGCGACTTCTCCAAATCATTTTTTAAATTTAAATCCTCTAAGAGAAAACCAAGCCGGGCAAAGAGAGCTTTAACATGATATTGTTTTACATAGCGCTGCAAGATAGTTTGATTAATTTTCGGCCAAGCGTTCTTCAGAATCTTCCTTAGTTCATCAATTCCCCCTACTTTTTCCGGTTTGTACAAACATTCTACCAGCAATTTTTCGGGTTCTGCAATGTTCATTTTATTTATTTTCGTATAGCCAAACCATTTCGCCGGCTTGACCGAAATTATTTCAATTTTGTAAAGGCCAATTTTTAGCTGGGGATACTGCTTTGTTGAAACTACTTGAATAATCTGCGCTTGCTGCTCGGTAAAGCCATAGTAAGAACAGGCAGTCCAGAAGCTGATGTAAGACGGGTAAGTGATGATAGTAGCAACACTTAAAACATGTTCTGGTATATTACTGGCCAGTACATATGCATTTTTCTTCATGGCTACTATTACCCCCTTTTGTTTAAGTGAAGTCAGGACATTGCTTATTTTGGTCGTCTTCCACCTGGTCAGCCGTCTGATAGTGGTAAGAGAGAAAATTAGGTGCGTTTCTACTGCATTAAGCAGAGTTGCCTCCAGCTTCGAAAGGCTCTTATACTTTTTATATTTATTATCTGCTTTTTCCATATTTTTGTTGTAAAAACAATATTTCTATTTAAACCTGCCGGAATGGTGTGTTCCACAGAAAGCATCTTAAGGTTATGCCACACTGCAATTAAGATTGCCGCTACCCAAAATTTTACTTTAGAGTGGTAAAATGTAGAAATATTTATATAATGCCGCCTATTTTAACCCTTAAAATGGCCAACAAAACCATCGAAACCATCACCGGCGACTTACGCGCCTTTGCGCAACTGGAGCCAGGAACATTCC
>CAYWPJ010000043.1:4587-7480 GCA_964460195.1 uncultured Methanosarcinales archaeon | reverse complement strand
CAAGCAACTGCGTCCGACTGAACTTTGACGAGGGGATGGATTTTGAATTCCACTGCCCGGAATGCGGCGAGCTGATCTACCAAGACAGCAGCGAGAAAAAAATCGCCGACCTGAAAGAGGAAATCAAAACCATCAAAGAAGAGCTGCGACAGGAAGAAAGGGAAGAAAAAATCCTTAAACAGAAGGCTCGGAGCCGCCAGAACGCGGTTAAAACCAAGGTTAAGGTGAAGAAGGCCAGGAGAAAAACCGGCCGAAAACCAACCAGAAAAGCGGCAAGGAAATCAAAGAGAAAAAGTTAGAACGATGCCAAAGAAAAAACAACCGTTCACTTTCTTTTCAGCGTATGGCTGGCCATTTTTTGGATGTTGGCTTCCATGCTGATTATTTTCCTCTCCAAGCGGATCAACACTCTCAATGAATAAACGATGGCAGCTAAAGTGCCGATAATTACCGCAAGGATGACCTCAGCTAATTCCAAACCCGGCATTTTGATACACCTCTTTTATGATCATTTCTGATGAAGATAAATCATTATCAAGAAGTATATAAAAGTTTCCCTAAAGCTTTATAAAATAAAGGGCAAAAATAACCTCCAGGGAAAAGATGGAAGACTACGAAGAGCTGCTGAAGAAGGCGGAAGCGGAACTGCCGGAAAATGTCTCCGGGACGGAGCGGTTCACCATCGAGAAGATCAGAGGCCATCTGGAGGGGAACAAGACAGTCGTGGTCAATCTCCGGAAAATCGCCAAAGACCTGGGAAGGGAGGAGAGCCACCTTCTCAAATACCTGCTGAGGGAGCTGGCCACGCCGGGCCGGATTGAGAGGGAGAGGGTCATCTTCGGCACAAAGGTGGCCGCTTCGGCCATCAACCGGAAAATCAAGAAATATGTCAGCGAGTTTGTCCTCTGCTCGGAATGCCACAAGCCGGACACCAAGCTGACAGAAGAGAAAGAGATTGCTTATCTCAAATGCCTGGCCTGCGGCGCCAAGAAGCCGGTGAAAAAAATATGAAGGCTGGGGAGATGAAATTTGTGGCGGCTGAGAAGGAAGGCCCGCACGGCTTATTGCTAGTCGTCACCGACAAAGAGATTCTGGGGAAAACTTTTGAGGAAGGGAAGGTGCAGCTGGACTTAAGCAAGGAATTTTACCAGGGGGGGGAAAAAAGCCGGGAAGAGATCAAAAAGCTGATCCCGGCGGCCCGGCATCTTCACCTGACCGGCCGGGAAGCGGTGGCTATGGGAGTTGAAATGGGCTTGGTCAGCAGCCGGAAAATCCTCTGGGTGCGGGGAGTGCCCCATGCTGAGGCGGTTGGCGGGGGATGAGAACGGGGATGGAAGAGGATTAAGTCCTAATTTGTTCATTGCCTTGAGCGGCTAACCTCTGACGAGAACTCTATCTTTTTAGGGCTGCTTTTGATATTGTTAGAACTACATTAGGAGAGAGTAAGTAAAATAGAACTTAATAATTTTCGACAAGCCTATAATAACATTCAATTACAATAATATAAATCTTACCCAAACAATCTGTTTTAGGCTCTGCTATGAATTTTTTCTTCAATAAGTCCTTTTATTTTTTCAAAATCTTCTTGATTTTTTTTCTTAAACAGCACTGTATTTTCATTCATAGCTCCTTGGAATATTCCGCCAAGTGCTTGTTGTCCACCCATAAAATCAAATTGGATATAACCATTAGTAAAACGTCCAGCTTTTTTAAATTGGATACTTGTTATGTATTTAAGAAATATTTCTTTATCACCTTTTAATCCGTGTAAAACAAATTGATTAAATCCTTTACGAGATATCCTTATTTTGTTCTCAAACAACATTAATTTTTGCCCCATAACTCCTTCGACCTCCATGATAAGTCCTTTTTCTTTAGTTCCTTTCATTTTTTACAATCGACAATCTGCTCGTCTAGTCCTTCAATTCCGGTGTAATAATAAAGCTGATAACAAACATTATACCATTCATTTTTTATATAAGGGATGTTATAATCATCCCCCGCACAAAGTCTAGTACATTCGTCTAATTTATCCGTTTTCTCTTGATAGTCTTCGAGAACCTCTTTTGTTTCTTCTAATGCTTTAAGAATATCTGGTTTTTCTTCACATTTATTTGATGAACAAGTTTCATGACTTGGACAATCAGAATTTTCTAGACATTCTACCCCACACCCTCCTTTGATTTTTTCTTTACTCTGTTTGTATTTACACCCATTATCTCCAATAGAACAAGCAATATAATAAAGACCTTCACAAGTTGGTTGAGAACATTCATCTGTACAAATAAGTGGTTCTTCAGTTTCTACTTTAGGTAAACTTCCAGTTACATTTGTCTCTTCTTTGATTAGAGATGAAACTTCTACTTTTTCGGGAGTAGCAATTTGTGGAGTACACCCGACTAAAAACAAGAGGGTTAAGATTATCCCCAATATTATTATCTTTTTCATTTTCGAATATTTGTACTATAATTTTTTGCCATTTTTTGTTTTTAAAGTAAGTATCTTCCGTGGTCACATCATGCGACCCACATTTAGGACAACTTTTAAGTTCATCTAATAATCCTTTTTGAGCTTCAACATTTCTTTTTGCTTGAGTTGCCGTCCCAATACTAAAAAATGCAAATCCTACTTCTATTTTTATAAAAAATCAAAGAAGCATTATAAATGTTACTAAAAATAACCTATTGCTGTTAATAGAAGCATTGCTAAGGTAAATATCAATATTGCTTTTGTAAGTTTAAACATTATAAAATTTATGACCATCTCACCGGCTTTTCTACCCCAAAAAGCTCCCCAGCCCGACCTGCTTCTCCTTGCCTTTGAATAGATAAACAACAAGAATGTTAAACTATACACGGTAACTTTTGCCGTTATCAATAAAATCAATACTTAG
>CAYWPJ010000043.1:0-4487 GCA_964460195.1 uncultured Methanosarcinales archaeon | reverse complement strand
CTAATTCTTTAAGTAATCTAATATCTTCTTTAATTGTTGCTTTACCAGCTAACTCAATGAGCTCAATTTTTTTCCTCTCTTCCTGAGTCAGTTTAGTTTTAGGTTTCATCACTAACGTAAAACCCCATACGTTAGTTTCAATCGCTACGGGGCAAAATTTACGGGTAGGGCAAGAATTGTTACTCTTTCAAAGAGATTACAAAACAGAAAGATTTATAAAGTTCATATTTATTTTATACAATACAGGAGGCATAAACATGGAATATAAACCGATGAAATTACAATCACCATTATATGATTTAGCTGTAAGAAATCCAGTTGGTCAAGAAGCAACAGCAGTTTTAGAACACTTAACTGAAGATTATAAATTGGATAACTTAAGACCTATTTTGGATGAAATGAAAAGAACTGGTGTAAAAAACGTTGTTCTTGACCTTTCTAAATTTCCAGCGACATTTAGAAGACACTGGTTAGCATTTTTGGATGGTGCTGTCGCAATGGCATTTGGTTTTGAAGCAAGATATATTGGAATTACGGTTGATGAAGCCGGTAGTGAAGAACCATCTTTCAGAGATTATATTGCCCCAAAAATTGCTAAAAGTTTGGATGAAGCAGTCGAAAGTCTTAGCAAATAAACAATTCTTGCTTTTTATTCTTTTTTCTTTATTGAACTTCGTTCTTGATAAAAATTTTGCCCCTACGCGACGGGGTATTCGCAACAAATCAAAAATTTTGGAGAGCGAAACCACCTCTCCCCACCCTCCTACCCCAAGAAACTTCCCAGCCCGACCTGCTTCTCTTTCTCCCTGCCCCTGAATAGGTAAACAACAAGAATATTAAATTATATACGGCAACTTTTGCCGTTATCAATAAAATCAATACTTAGCTAATTCTTTAAGTAATCTAATATCTTCTTTAATTGTTGCTTTACCAGCTAACTCTATGAGCTCAATTTTTTTCTTCTCTTCCTGAGTCAGTTTAGTTTTAGGTTTCATCACTAACTTCTAAGATGATATTCTTTATATATTTTACCATATCTTTTTCAGGAATTTTTGTTAAGCGGGGTTTTATCCATTCCTTGATCTCATTAAAAGTGACTTTACTTTCAAATTCGGCAATTTTAATAATAAAAAGTACTGCTTCTTTGTATTCAATCTTAAAATGAACTCCCATGATAAATAAATTGACTTTTGCAAAAATATGAGCTGTCCTTTTATTTCCATCATTGAAATGGTGTCTTCTTGCTAATTCTTTGTAGACAAAAGCTCCTACCGATACCGGATCATCAGTATGCTTCTCTTGAAAATTCAGAATTTTGTAAACAGAGTTGTACAAACCGCCTTTATCCCTTATCCCTTTTTCCCCTCCACTATAATTAATAATCTTTTCATGAAGCTTTGAAACTACTTGAAACGTTTGTTCTACAAAAATTCCACTTGCTTTTTTCTCTCTTTCGATCATAAAATAAGAGTAAAACGGATTAAAATATAAACTTAACTTATTTCTCTTGCCTGTGTCAAAAGCTCGCTCTTGAGCACATTTTATTCCACTCACGACCACCAATCACAGATTGGTGGAATAAAATGTTTTAACAAACTTCCTAAAACTAAGCGGCATTGTTTCTGTACCGGTAACAAACTCTGTGCTCCTCCCGACCCTTCCCTACCCCAAGAAACTTCCCAGCCCGACCTGCTTCTCTTTCTCCTTGCCGAAAGTGCAGCTGACATTCATCTTCAGCAGCTCCAGGGACTGCTTCAGGTAAGGCGAGAAATCGTACTTCTCCGCCAGCATCAAAGAAAGGCCCAAATACTTGACCACCGAGCCCTCGGTCACCGTAAAAAGCAGCTTCCCGCCGCAGGCATGACATTTCCCGCTCAGGGGCGGCCGCCGGTGCTTCTCATTGCACTTGACGCAGCGGAACTGCTGCATCGAGAACTGCCGCAGGTTCCCCCGGATATCCCGCAAAAAATGTTTCTGGATGACCAGCCGGGCGACATCATCCATATCGACCGCCCGGACTTTCTTGGCGATCTCCATCTGGCCGATCAGCTTCTCCTCCATCGACGGCTGAGTCTTGTAAGCCGAGCATTTCACCCCTTTGTTGAAATTATCGACGTGATGAGTGAAGCCGAACCCTTCGTACTGCTTCTCCGTGCCCAGGCGGTCGCCCAACTGCTCAACCTTGTTTCCTTTCCCATCCCTGACTTCCCAGGGGTTTTTCATCTCTAAAGCGGCTTCGTAGAACTCTAAGGGGTATCTCCAGACGACATCCAAGCCGTGAACTTGATCATCAACCTCCATGGGGTTAATATTCGAAGTTAAAACTAAAGGCGCGTCCATGCTTTTGGCGCCGCGCCGTTCGGGTAAATATTGCCGGGAAAAGTTGAGCAGGGCGTCCATCAGCAGCATGACCGCTGCTTCATCACCGTCACAGTCCCTACGAAGACCAGCATGATACATCGGATGAGTTAATAATCCCTGCGTCTCGGAAAAGCCGATAATCCTTCCCACCAGGCCGGCCGAGATGTGCGGCGCCAAACCGATAACCAGATGGCCGACCAGATCTTCTTCTTTCTCTATTTGATAGAAGGGCTTCAGGCCGTAAAACTTGACTAACAGCTCATCGACAAAATTAGCCACCCGGGCTAAAACCTGCGGCGCCGACTCGTCAAGCGAATCAAACCCCGGCAGGATGACATCCTGCGGCTTCAGCTCCAAAATCTGGTCGCTGTCCGCCAGATCTTTTCCCCCAATATCTTTCTGATATCCCAATTCTTTCAGTCTCCCGACCGAAGTCTTGATCTCCTTGGCTTTGAAATGCGTCACCGGCAGTTCAGTGCTGTCGTATCGGGTCGTTCCGTCCTTATTGACGTAAATTCGGTGCTTGGCCCGGAGAATGCCTTTAGACAGCTGCTCGACCAGGTGATTCTTATTGGAAGTTCCCCTAATGCCCTTGATCAAGTCAGGATAAACCTTTTCGCCCAGCGAGGCCAGGGCTTTCTCAAAAAAATGCCGGATATCCAAATCATAGATTTTGTAGGGCAACGCTTTGCCATGGCGGCAGGCATCCTTCTCCAGATCCCCGCAAAAACGGCAATGATATTTAATTAGGCAATCTTTCCCGCAGTTCTCGCAGCGGGGATAGACAGTATTCCGGGTGCAGGCAGGGCAGTAAAAAAAAGGGAAGGTTCCCCTAACCTTGCCCGCCTGCATGGCCGACTGGAAACTCCTCAGGCGGTCGCCTTCTTCCCCGACGGGAAACATCACCTGCGGGCTGCCGGTCATCTGCCTCATTTTGGCTTTTTCCGGCCGGCCCATCCGCGCCCCGATGAACGTTCCGGCTTTATCTCTCAAAGGAAGACGGCAGAGAAAATTAATCACTTCCAGACCGTTCTTCCCGGAGACGGTTTCCCGGTCCAGCTTGAGGTTTTCCATGCCTTCCTGGTTATCAAACCCGAAACCGGAGGCGATGATCTTGGCTTCTTTCCTTTCCAGGACGATATTTTCCTTATTGACCACCTGATGGGCAGCCCCTAAACGTTCCAGTATCGCCTTGGCCTGGAAATGCTTCTCGCTAAGATAGGGCAAAATGATTTTGGTAATCCCGGGCTCACTGGTTTTGACTTTCCCTTCTCGGAGCCAGTCTTTCAGCTGCAGGATCTCCTCGCCGGAAATCAGTTTCCAGTAAAAAAGGTAATCCGGATGCAAAGGAACGCCCAATTGGCGGCTGATGATCACGGCTTCCTCCCAGGAAGGAGTGGCAAAGAGAGGTTCTTCAAGGAATTTCTTCAGTTTTTCCTCTTCTAACCCCAGCCGCTCAGCCGCTTGGGACAAAGGCTCCTTCTCAAAGAGGCTGTTGATGGCTTTCTCGACTTCCTGGTTCCACCATTCAGGACAATAGCCGGCGGGAACCAAACGATGCCCGTTCTCCGAGAAGTCCCCATAGTTGAAAAGAATATCGCCGAGAAAAACAATTTCCTGAATATCCGGCTGATGCTCTTTGGCCTCTTCTGCCGTCTTCAGCTGGAGGACCGTGCCGTTTTTTAATTTGACGATCGGCCCTTCCAGGGTATCGCAGATGGTGACGGAAGCTGCCTTGCCCGGCCGCTCAACTTTAAGCTGGGTTCCGATAGCGATATATTTGTCCAAAACAATCAAAGTGGCGGGATGCAGCGAGGCGGCGGAAAATCCGGAAGTGCGGGTTCTCCCATAACGCAGCCGGAAACCTCCTTCAGCTAAGGGATGCGTCAGGATCGGCCTCCCGGCGACTAAATCCATGATAAAAGTGTTGTTCGGCTTAAGGATTTTCTGGTCTTCCCCTTCCCGGGCGGACAAAGACTGGGCATGGGCCTGTTCTTTCAGCTTAAGGAAAGTATGATTATTCAATTAAATGTTAAAATAAGTCATTAGAAATAAAAAAGTCTATTTTCGGAGAAAAGCATTTAGAACTCGCTGATGTTATTAACAAGTTTCAAAATAATAATATA
>CAYWPJ010000042.1:0-7826 GCA_964460195.1 uncultured Methanosarcinales archaeon | reverse complement strand
CATAGAAAGTGTACGAGATGGCACCCAAACTGTTGTTCTTTGGTACACAAGTCCTTCTCTAATTCCGGGGCTATGGATTAACATTTTAATCACTGGTGGATAGAAACCAATAGGTCGTATTTAAATTTATGTAATAATGAAGTATTATGACAAAAACGAAAATTATATAAAGAACCACGGTTTTTAATGAAGGATGGACACTGTTTTGTTGGAAGAGTTAGGACTTACCAAAAACGAAGTTAAAGTTTACTTGGCCTTGTTAGAATTAGGAAGCACGCCGGCCGGCCCTTTAATCAGGAAAGTGGGAATGCACCGGGCAGCGGTTTATGATTTGATTGATTCATTGACCAATAAAGGCCTTGTTTCTTATGTCATTAAAGCAAACAGAAAGTATTTTGAGGCCCAGGATCCCGATAGATTATTAGAATATCTCGAATCCCAGAAACAGGATTTAGTAAACAAAGAGGAAAAACTAAAACAAATTCTTCCCGAACTTCAATTAAAAAGAAAGCTGTCCAAAGAAGAACAGGAGGGCACTCTCTACAAAAGCAAAAAGGGCCTCAAATCCATCTTTGAAGACGTCTTAAAAGAGAAAAAGCCCTGGTTCGTTTTTGGAGCCACCGGAAAATTCAAAGAATTATTCCAAGCCTATTTTATCCATTTCCATGAAAGAAGAGCGAAATTGAAAATCATGTTAAAAATAATTTTTAACAATGAAGTTAGAGAGCAAAAGAGGGAGGAAGAACTCAAATTGTGTCAGATTAAATATCTTCCAGACTCGTACATCAGCCCATCGACAACCTTCATTTATGGAGATAAAGTTGCCGTCATCAATTGGTCATCTGAACCGATGGCATTTCTAATGAGAAGCAAACAGGTAGCAGATTCTTATAAGAGTTTCTTTGACATTCTTTGGAAAACGGCGAACCCTTGAACGTAAATCATTAATCATAAACACCAAACCTTCCGGGCTCGCACATTACCACCATCAGCAGGTCCGGGTTCTCTTCCTGGGCCTTTCTGAGCGTCTGCAAATCAGTTTCGGAAGCGACGCACCTTTTGTAAGGATGGGTGTGCAAAATGACCAGAGATTCCGGAGAGCAGGGCTCAAAAACAACCCGGTTGAAACCCTGCTCCCGCATCCTCGGCTGGTATAAAGAGAAGATATAATAGTCCCCTTCCTTTTTCTCCCCCAGCAGACAGGCGCTGAACTCGTTCTTCTGCTCCCGGAGATAGAGCGATTCCAGCCCTTCCACTGTCCCGTTCTTGAAGATGATTGAGAACCCTTCAAGTTCCAGCCGGTTGCCGGCCAGCAATTCTGATTCCCACCGGCTTTTGATGATTTCCGCCAGGGGAAAAGTTGAGAAAATGTAGCTCAGCATCAGGGCGATGGCGACGGCGGCAAAGAGCAGGAGGAGCAATTTAACCCCTTTTGGTTCCGGCCGGGCGTTCTCCTCTTTACCGGAGTTCTCATCGAGTGCTTTATCGAGTTTGAGGCTCTGCAGATCGGCTAACACCCTGTCCATGGCTTTGTTTGCTTTGTCCATTACCGCGGGAGAAACAGGGAAGGCTTAAAAATCTTTACCGTCACAGTAAATTAAACGTCCTCAGCCTCGGCACCGGCGTGTCGCAGTAGGGGCAGGTCAGGGGCTGTTTCCGGTAAGGGTCATACTTAAAACTATACCGGCAGTTGGCGCATTTGCATTTGACATAGTCCGTCCCCGTAATCTTGGAGAACTGGGCCTGGTTTTCTTCCCGGTGCATCGAGGTGGCCCTTTCCAGGTAATCATCAATCTCGTCCCAGCCGGCCGGCCTCTTCGGCGGAAGCTCCTGTTTCCGCTCTTCCTCTTCTTTCTTCCGGAGCTCGGCGGTCCTCCCCGAGTAGCAGGAAGGGCAGACAATCATCCGGAACTTGTAATGCAGCCGGAAACTCTCGGCCGGAGCGCTTTGCCCGCAGTTCTTGCAGACAGCTTTAGTCGTCATGCACCGATGGAAGCAGAAGAGGTATTTATATATTTTGATGGTGAAGAATAAGAATATTTAGGGAATTATTCGGACTATTTTACTATGAGGTGCGCCAGAACGCCCTGGCGTGGTCGAGCCGCAGCGGAAGAGTTTTTCGGCGCTCGGAGAGTTATTACTTAATAGTTACAATTTAACCGAAAAGTTTATAAACTAGCAGCTCTTTTTACACTTATAATCAATTAAAATTTAGGAGGCAAAATAAAATGTCATTATCAATGCAAGTAAGTGAACTTGTTGGACAGGCTTATGATTGTTATAAGTTAGAAGAATCTTATGCAAGAGCTTTGGATGCAGGTTGTATAATACATGGGGGTGATCTTTCTGATGGAAGGACTGACTATCAAGGAAGATTAACAAAAGCGTTGGGATTATGTTCCAATTATGGAGATATTGAAGCAGTTGAAAGAATTCTGACCGCTTCTAGAGACATGCGTTTGGGTGATTTTTCAGAAAAAGTATTAGTCATTTGGTCTGGCTTGATGGAAGATAGGAAATATATTATTCCATCTAAAGATAGAAAGTTTGTCAACTGATTTAATCATTATTTTTTACCTTGAAAAGCCGAAAGTTCCGCACTTTAGTTACATTCTCACTCCAGCATCCTTTTCAGGAATGAGCTAGGCTCCCTGGCTTGCGGCACCGCATGCCCGACCAAAGCGCCGGCCGCACCCAATGCCACCGCTTTCCGCAGGTCTTCCCGGGAATGCACTCCCGCTCCAACGAGGAGTTTTGCCTGAGAGTTTTTCTTTTTAAGGAGCCTGGCAACTTTAAGGATTATTTTAGGCTTGAGGGAAGCGACGGAAACTTTCCCGCCGATCAGTTTCCCGGGCTCATAAGCCAGGTAGTCCGGATTTAACCCGGAAAGTTTTCGGACTTCCCACCCGCCGGAAGCACAGACAATCGTCTTCAGATGAAGCTCCCGGCAGAGTTTAATGGTTTCCCTAAGCTGGGAGAATGGTTTTTTTCTCTCGGAATGGTTCAACAAGACTCCTTCCGCACCCATCTCTTTCAGTTCTTTCAGGGAAATGTGGCCGGTGTGAGCCCCGGTCGTGACGGGATCGGCATCCGGGGCATAGACCGCCAGATTTGTCCGGTGGCAGAGCTCTTTCAGGTTTAACAATGACGGAGCAATGGCAATTCGATATCTTTTTGAGCGGACTGCAGAGAGTTCCCGGGCCAGTTTGATCCCTTTTTTTCCGATGGCTTTCGGGTAGAGCTTGAAATTAATCAGGATTAAGGGTTTCATAGTTGGTTTCCTGCCAAGAGCATCATTTCACCGGATATTTTGCACCATTTATGCTACATTTTGTCTATTGTTTATATGCGCTTTATCTCATACGATTACTTCACTTTATACTTCGCCTCAAGGTAATCTTTCTTTTTTCCCTTTTTGGCTTTGTTGAGCGCTCTGAAGAGGTAGCCGAGGACGAATAGGATAATGATGACGGGCAGCAAAAACAGCAGGATTTGGAAGATGACGATCAGGACGGCGATGAGGAAAACTAAGATAAATAAGATGATTACCAGCGCCCTGATTCCGGCTGTCCTGAGGAGCATTTTTCCCGGAAAGGGAGAAGAGTATAAAAAGTTTGTTGAGATGCTAGTACTTACGCCAGTAAGGAGAACGCCGCCGGCTTGGCCAAAAGGCGAGCCGAGCTGCAGCAAGGTAAAAGTGTCTTTGAATATGATATTTATGGCTGTTCAGCAGAATTGAAAAGACAGCTAAAGATTGGAGATTTCATCAACTGAATATATACCCCGTCTTGTTATAATTCTAATATTTTTGTCCCTTGTAAACAGTAACATTTATACACTAGTTATGTTGCCTATATACCATGTCATTCAAAAAGATCAGGGCAGAAGCTATTAAACTCAGAGATAAGTATAATCCTCAAAGTGTGGCTGATCTCGAAAAGCTGGCTAATGTGGAGTATGGTATCAGGATAATATCCACACCATATACTATTAGGACAGTAAGACTGGTCATAGGGAGGATGAATTACCTTTTATAATATATTCTTCGATTCGAGGGGAAGAAGAAAGATTTTCTTTAGCTCACGAAATAGGACATCCCGGAGCACGACATTTTGATGGGGATAAACTGCGACAAAAAGTAATAGCGGAAATAGAAGCTGATGTTTTTGCTTCAACTCTTCTCGGAATGGGGTATTTAAGGTATTTTCTTTCTAAGACTCTCTCAGATGTTAGAACAGGATATGATATGAGGGGTCATCCAGAGAAATATCCCAAACCGGATGGTGCGGAATTTTTAAGAATTGGAACTGAAATCGCAAGAGGATATCGAGAGAATTTCGATGAAAAAACATTAAGAGAAGTTGGAAGAAGTATGACACATTAGTAATATCTTTACGATTAACACCCATTTCTAAGAACGTTCAAACAAAGAAATATGCAATATTGAAAGTTAATTGAATGATTAACGAATCAACATGTTTTTTATGACAATTCTAAGTTATGTTTTATCTTTCTCTCGCACAAACACTTGAAAGAGACGACGGGCTTCATCCCACAGATTTATCTGTGGGTATCCTGCCTACGATTTTATAAAAAAGCGAGAGCGGGGCGAGGCTCGCGGCCGAGGCGGCATTCTCCGTCGGCTGCGGCGGAGATACTAAACCTTCCCCCACCCCTAAATGAAACCTAGTTTTTTTTCAGCACTTCAAATTCCCGGCGGCTGCAGTAAGGGCAGTTGCTTTTGAACTCTCCTTTGCGCTTAAATGTATAGTGGCAGCCGATGCAGCGGTAGGCGGTATAGCCGGGCGGAAGGTTGGGAAACTCGTCTTTTTTCTTAGGCAGTACTTGGGAAATGGCCGGCTTGGGCCGTTCAATACGGGCCTTTTTCTGAGGCAGGGGCTTCTCCCGGATGATATGCACCTTTCCTTCAGGAAAAGAAAGACAGTTGGTGCATTTCAAGACGTTGCTCTGCGGGTCGACCCGCAGCTCCTTGGCATAAAACTTCAAGTGGCAGTTTTGGCACTCCATCACTAATTGTTCAAAATCTTCATCCATTTTCTTCACCTATTTTTTCTCACCCATTGGCTCTTGCAGGCACTAAATGATGATTTTAAATAATCTTTCCCCTAAAAAACAGAGGGGGATTATAAAGTTATCTAAGTTAGGGAATATATTATTCCGGCAGGAGGAGGCAAATTTATTTTTGATTGGCTCATTCGTAACTTTGATTTCGATAATACTCCATTTTTCGAACCAGTTTACCCCTTTGCAGCTCGGCTAAATCTGTTACTTTTTCGTAAACCCATTTTCCGCCCTTTCCGCCGATGTTGACCGTATCGGCGCCAATCGCCAGCAATTCAAATTCCAAATCACTGATACCCCTGGAAGGGTTTACTTTAATTCTCCCGGTAGTCAAATTGATCCTGACATTGAACCGAGCCGGCAGGACATTGTCGTTGGTCATTTTCCTTTCTCCTTCGAAGCCCTAAACATGCCCTCTTTCATAAATCTTTTGCTTCTAAAAATAGTCCCGCCCCCAGCAGTAAAATACCCCACAGCCAGGTTCCCAGGAGCATGCTCGTGCTTATTTTAACAAAGAATCCTAAAGGAAAAACCTGAATCAAGAGGGAGCCGGGAGCGAAGAGCCAGTTTCCCTGTGAGAAAAAAATCCGGTGGAAGAGGGTAAAAAGGGAATCAAAGTTGAGCCATGCCGAGAGCAAAATCAAGCCCGCAACAAGGGCTGAAACACCCCCGCCGCAGAGAAACAGCTTCCTTAAGTGCTCTTTATCTTTTCGGCCGGAAGTTATGATCAAAGTCAGGATTAGCAAGAGGCCGTAGAAGAGCTCATCCGCCCGCTGCATGACTTTTTTGACGTCGTCGAGATGGGACCATTCCGCCGGGGTGTAGTTTAAGGACAGCGGCCGTTGATTGCCGGCCTGGCTAAGGTAATCGATCGTTTCTTTTTGCGGGGGAGAGAGGCTGGTGAAAAAGAGAGCGGTTTTATAAGAAAAGAGAAGGAGGAACAAGGGCAGGAAGAGGCAGAAAAGGGCCAGCCGGAGCTTTTCTTTTTCCATCAGCCGGGAAAACCGGAGAGAGATATAAACTTTTACTTGACGGATTATCAAGCGGGCACAATGGGTTCATATTCTCATCAAGTAACAAAAATCCGCTTTGGCAAGCGGATTTTTGGAACAGTAATTTAGCGCCCTAAAGGGCGGGGCTTTATACCCTGCTAAATTCCTGTAAAAAAGAAAAATTACCCGAAAAGTTTATAAATATCTCTTTTTATTATAGATATCTGTAGGTGATTAAGATATCCTGAAAAATCCAAAGGATTTTTAGGACAGTCAAAATTCCCAGGGGATTTAGATGTTTGGAGAAGATTTACATTGGAAAGGGAAACTTTTAGTGTTCACATGGCACTTTAAGGAAGAGTTTGACGATATAAACAAACCGATTGAGTTTGTGTTGAAAATATTAGAGAAGGGTGAACATTACTTAAAATCCAAGAGACAAAATAAGTATAATGTGTTTTATCAGTATCAATACACATATTTGTGTTTATCTTATGTTGAGCATGAAAATGTGATCTTGATTCATATAAAACCGATTACTAAAAAGCCGGAGGACACAAAGAAATCGAAAGATTTCTAATGCCTCCTCAAACATTCGGAGGGAAAGGAAAATGAAAATTCAGATAATTTTCAATTATCCTCTGGGAGGACAAAATGAAAAAATTCATGAAAACATGTTATAAATGCAATACTGACGTTAAAATATCTAAATGTGTAAAAGAAGGGATAGAATTAGATTGCTTGAAGTGTCCAAAATGCGGAGAGGAATATTTTACTTCCAGCGAATTAACTAAATTTGATATTTTAACGGGAAGAAGGAAGATGGTTCGGAAATTTGGGATTTTGGGTGATTCAACTATTATGAGATTTCCACCAAATTTAGTAAAGCATTATGGAATTAAACCAGGAGACTTTGGAATTTTTGAAGAAGTTCCTGAAGGGATATTAATAAAACCACTTCATGCTAAAGAATTAGAATAAGTTTATTTGAGAAATTTAGAAAAAGGATAACAATGGTACCCCCTCATTCGGAAGGCGCTTCAAAACATAACTTGCATCTAAGTCGATAGTTCCCGGCAATTGTAAACAATCACGGACAAAGGGAAGGCAGCCGCTTATAATTTCATTGGTCTCTCTGTGCAAGTGAAGCTCTGCACCCCAAAAATTATAGTGCTCAGCGGGAAATCTATTTTTTATTCTATTTGCTGTTTCTCTCCAAGAGATAGTACGGCGATCAGAATAGGCCACTACTTTTTCTGCTCTTACCGCCCGGTCACCATCCTTGGGAGTGTCTAAATTTCCGGCAACACGCATTATTTTAGTGAGAAAAACACGATCCTGCCAATAATCATCCCTCAAGAAAGATTCCAACTGGGGGATAACTGCCTGTTCAAGAAATAAAATTTGTTCAACGCTGCGATCATCCAATCTTGCCTTTCTTCTGGAGACAAATGATAATTGGTCAGCATAGAGGTCTTCTGAATTTTTGGAATATTGGGCAAATGGATGAACGCCAATATTGATGATGGGAGGCGCCATTCGCATTACGGAAAAAGGTGGTTTTATTAATGTTATGAAACCTGAAGTTTTGTGTTTTTATTTTTTTGGGTTATATATTTGTAGTCACAAATAGGTTATTAATTTTAGTAATCTTGTTGGATTCAAGGCAAAAATTTATTAATGGGTTATAGTTTTAATCTTTATTCAACAAAAATGGGTTTAAAACCCCACAGCTCTGCTGTGACCCATTTT
>CAYWPJ010000041.1:5200-7978 GCA_964460195.1 uncultured Methanosarcinales archaeon | reverse complement strand
TCCGCAGCGGCGGCTTCCCTGATAGCGTCGGCAAAACCGGCAAAGCTCTCTTCTGCCTGCTCGCTTAGCCGGAAATAGTTTGAGAGGAAGAGGCAGGCGGGCAGGAAAACCAGTATTGCTAGGATGATGGTCACTAAAAATTCCAGCATCAGCCCTTTTTTGTTCATTTTCACTTTAAGCATTTAGCATTTCCCGTCTCTTTTCAGCCGGCTCCTTTCCTCTGCCGCCTGCTCCTGGCTCATCCCTTTCGGGCAGCCTTTCAGTTCTTCTTCCCCTTCGCCGGCCGGCGTGCAGGGGCATTTGTCATAAAGATTGGCGACGAGGTCTCCGTCAAGGTCGCCCAGCGAATCAATCTGCCCGGAGAAGAATTCTTCCCCCCGGCCGATGCCTCCTTTGAAAAAAATAATCACCAAGATGGCCACGACGATCAGAATTAAAAAAACAACAATGATTTCCCAGGGAAGCGACATCCCTTTCTTATTTGATTTCATTTTAATTCCCCTCTTTTGTTATTTTATTCCCCTCATTCTAATTCTCTTTTCATTCTGATCCATTTTTCATCCTGATTTTGTTTTATTCCCCCGCCAGATCGCCGCGGAAACATTTCTCCTGGGCAAGGTCCAGGCTGCTGAAAGTAATCGTGCTGACATCACGCTCTGCCGGGTCGAAGGCTTCATTGATTACACCTCTTAAGTCTTCTATGCCGGCAGAACCCAGAATGGAGCTGGGAATGATACCGGCTACGGCCACCCCGCCGACAATAAAAGGGCAAATCACAGTTGCCGTGCAGGCGGTGGCGACAACGGTCGTGGCCACGCCAGTCACAACCGTTAGAGCGATTCCACCGGCCGTTTTTCCTAACCCTCCCCATAAACCAGCTTCTAAATCTTTATTTTTCGCTAGGAAAGAGATCCCGTAAGCCTGCCGCGGCTCGATATTATCCAGAATGGCAATTCTTCCCGGCCCGCCGTGGCGCTGGATGTAATCAATATATTTAATCTCTTTTGCCTTGGGATAATCGTGCTCAATCAAAAACTGCAGGAACTCTTCCGATTTAATCGGCTCAAAATCTTCTTCTTCAATCAGCTGGGTATAGCAGAGGAAACATTTGTTTTCCGTTTCATCCAAATTGTAGAACCAAAGGCCATACCGGCTGTCATGCAGGATCTCATCATACTGCCCTTCGCCGAACATCTGCCAGCAGCGAATCATTTTGTCCGCTACCTGCTGCATGATTTCCTCCCGCCCGCCGGAAATTTTCCGGTCAATCGTCTTGCAGAGGGGCGGGACTAATTTCAATTGTCCGTGAATCCAGTCGTCGGAAGCTCCTTCCTTGTTAATGTTGATGACTGCATTGGCCCTTAAAGCGAGGCTGTCCTGGCATAAAACCTCTGCCTGGCTGTCTTCCATCTTCGACATCCAGCGGCTGATTGTCCCGGCAATTAAAATAAAAGAAATGATAACTAAAAGGAAAGTGACTAAGGTGGCGGCCGCCAGCCCTTTTTTCCCCTTCACATTTTTCATCTTCATTCTTCCGGCACACCTCCCTCTTCCGTAATTTCCGGCACGCCTCCCGGCCAAGGCCGCCCGCTTTCGATCAGAGAGGGAGGAATGACCCCTTCTTCGCCTTCCCTGACCAGGGTCGGAGTATCAATCGTGGCACAGGAATCAGTATTTTTTCCTCTGAGCTGGTAAGGAATGCCTTCTTCGTCCGAATCTTCGAAGCAGTCATCATCAAGCAGGTCTCCCCGGGCGGCGCAGTTCAGTAAGCCGTCCGTTGTCGGGAAAAAGCATATCTCTTTTCTTCCTTTGGCACTGTGCGGAGTGAAAAGCCATTGATGCCCCTCAAAATCATGGAAATTATTTAGCTCCTGGGCGTGCTCGCCAAAAGAAATCCGGTTGGCATTTACTCCTTCGGTGCGGAAATCGAGCCGGATCCGGTCAACTGATTTAAAGTAAGAAGAAGGAGCGCCCTCTTCTTGGTTAAGGAAAGTTCGGTCAAAATTGCCGGCGATACCACTGCCGGCGATGACGCACGGCCGCATCCCCTTCAGGCTGAAGCCATTCTCCCTGACGACGGCTTCTTTTCCCTCTTTGCCGAAGAGGACAATAATATTAGTGGTGTCTTCCAGGGAGTTGTAATTCATTTCAATTGAGGTGCCTTCTTCACCGAGTTCAGAGAACCCGCCGAATTTGATGAAACAATTTCCCTGCTCGCTGTCCAGCATTTTCTGCAGGGTATTCTTCAATTCTGCGATCTCTTTCTGGTGCTCCTGAGGGATGGCCGCCTTTTCCCCTTTCAGCTTATCCGCCCCGAGGGTAATGTTAGGGATATATCTTCCCAGCCCTTCTTCCGCGCCGGTCGTCGTTTTGGTAAAAATACCCGTTTTGGCATAGAAAACTCCGACGATGATGACAAAGATGGCTATTAAAATCAGGTACTGAACCAGTTTTGAGATCGCTACCATCCTAACAGGCTTCCGAATTTGTCCAGCAGTTCGGCGCTTTTTTCATTCAGGCCAAAAAACCAGGCCCCCACAAAGACCAGCAGCAGGATGGCCAAGAGGATTAAGATCAACTGCTGCATCTCCAGCCCTTTTTTTCCCCAGGCAGTCAATTTTTCCTTAGCAATAAATTCTCTCCATCTCACGGTACCAGCCTCCCTTTTAGTTTCCATATATACATTAGAAAAGCCAGCCCCAACAGGACGCAAAGGATGATCAGCACTAAAGTCTGCGGGCTGGTCCAGTCAACCCCTTTTTTGTTATAATTTTGTTA
>CAYWPJ010000041.1:0-5190 GCA_964460195.1 uncultured Methanosarcinales archaeon | reverse complement strand
GTCAGATGTCACCTCTATCACCCGATCGCGCATGTACTCGTAACTTTAGAAATTTTATTGAAAAGAAGGAAAGCGGATCAATATTCACGTAGTAAAGCTCCAAAATTTGTTATAATTGATAGGAAAATAGTTAGAAAAAAGCTGGCTCGTTCCCCTTAAGCGGTTAAAAAGCCCATAGTCAAATTTCATAAAATCGTCGGGCAGACACCCACAGATTCTGGGGGCGGAAGCCCGTTTTCCTCTTTTTAACTTTAATTATCTATTTAAATCATTTACGACCATATTGATTAACGAAACTATGGCTGTAATTATTCCATTCGTTTGTGCTTCGATAGTATTAGGTAAGGTGCTTAAGGTGTAAACTAGCCAAGCGATGCTCGATAAGTAGATGAATCTCTTTAAGGTCTTATTCATCTTAAATCACTTTGATAATCCTTAATATTAACAGCCCGAAAGCGGCTATGACTACAATCCACCCTAAAATTTCATACCATTCCATTTTTATCCCCCTCAAGTTTGCCTAAGAAACCCCTAATTTTAGCCGGGATTTACTTTGGGAGCTGGTTATGTACTAAAACAATATCTTTTCCCTTTGTATACCTCGACGGAGCATTCTTCTCCCCGGGCGCAGGGCTTGTCCAGCTCATTGCATTCCTTGGGCGTCCCCAAGCAGCAGGCTCTTCCGGTGGGGCAGTCAAAAGCCGCCGTTTCCAGTGTGCGTACCGGGCAGGGCTCCTCCTCGATGACGCAGATCCCTCCCTTTCCCTCGCACTGCGACAATCCCCGCTCCGCAGTGGCCGTTTTCTCGGTAAAGATGACTAGCAGAACGATCAGGACGACTAGGGCAATTACTGCACCGATGATGACTGACCAGGTGAAAGTGGCCCCTTTTTTCTCCATTTTTCTTATTTCCATCAGCTTTTTTATTTCCATTTGCATCCGGAGGCTTCACAGGAGACTTCGTCCGGGTTGGCCCGGCAGCGGCTGATTTCCCCCCGGAAAGAATCTTTGGCGGCTTCCTGAGCAGCTTGATCGTCGCCGGCGGCAGTGAATTCCTGGTTGAAGCCCGCTTCGGCGGTTCCCGTCGGGCGGCAATCTCCGTAAGTGATTCTCATCTTGATCAATTCCGTATTGGCTTCCTCGCTGACGCCCTTCTCAAAGAGGCCGATCCGGCCGGTGAAAATAACCAGCAAGACAACCAAAACCACCAAAGCCAGCACGGCGATAATAATAGTGTTTAAAGAAAGCCCCTGCCCTTTTTTGTCCATCTTTGTCCACCTCATTTTTAATTTCTTTTTTAATCTTAAGTTTAGGTTTATTTAACCTTAAGTTTACTTAAGTCTATTTTTACTCTTAAGTTTATTAAAGGTCAAGAAAGAAAATTTATATATAAATGTTGCTATAATTTTCACTGCCCGGCACAGAGACATTGAACATAGTCATCCTTATTGAACATAATAATCTTTATATAATCAGCCAAAAATCTGCTGAAATGATGGAATTAATGACAAAACTGATGACGAAACTCAAGCAGCTCTACGAGCACCATTACAAAAAATTGATGCTCATCCCGATCTTAATCCTCCTCCTGGCCTTCCTCCAGATTGGTTTTCAGACCATCACTACCGGCGATTTCGTCCATAAGGGGATCACCCTCAAAGGGGGCTCAACCGTTACCATGGAGTATAGCCCCGCCCTCATCCCGAAAGAATTAGAGAATTTCCTTCGTCAGCAGTTCCCGGGAACCGACCTGATGGTGCGGACAATCAGCTCAACCGGGAAAATCATCAGCCTGGCGGTTGATTCCGATATCCAGGAAGAGGAAGAGCTCCCGCTTTTACTGCAAGCCATCGAAGAAAAAACCGGTTTGCAAAAGGAAAGTTTCAGCGTCGAAGTCGTCGGCCCCTCCCTCGGGGAGAGTTTTTTCCGGCAGACCATTGCCGCTTTGCTGGTCGCTTTCCTGCTGATGGGAATCGTCGTTCTTATTTATTTCCGGACTTTCATCCCCAGTATCGCCGTGATCCTGGCTGCCTTCTCCGACATCGTCGTCACTCTGGCCATTTTTAACCTGACGGGATGGAAACTGAGCTCGGCGGGAGTGGCTGCCTTCCTCTTCCTGGTCGGTTATTCCGTCGACTCAGATATCCTTCTCACCTCAAGAGTTTTAAGGAGGAAGGAAGGGACGGTCATGGAACGTATCTTTGGGGCGATGAAGACCGGCTTGATGATGACCACCACTACTTTAGTGGCCGTTTTGGCCGGTTTGCTCTTCGTGCAGAGCGAAGTGGTTCAGCAAATCATGTTCATCCTGTTGGTCGGTTTATTGGCCGATATCCCGATGACTTATATCCAGAACGCCGGCATCTTGCTTTTATACTTTGAATGGAAACAGAAAAGACGCAAAGATGGCCTGAGCCGCTGAGCCAGAACGGCCAATGAGAGTCTACAGAGAGAGTTTAACAGAAAGAGCCTAACAGAGGGGATTTACAGAGGGAGCTTAAAATGAATCTAAAACCCGTCTTTACCAATTTCCGGGTGATTATCCTAATCATCTTTCTCCTTTTTGCCGTCGTTGCCATCCGGCCGCAGCTGATCGACCGGGAAGGCGTCGCCGTCAGAAGCGTCACCGTCAATTCCTCGGCCGCCCTGGCTGGGATGGAGAATCCTTCCCCCCAGCTGACGCCTTTGCAGAGGGAAAAAATTACCTCCATCAACGGGGAGCCGGTCGATTCCCTGGAAGACTATTATTCGCAAACGGCGGAACTAAAAGCTAACCGTACCGTCCGGATCAGCACCGGCCAGAAAACCTACCTTCTTCTCACCCAGGCAGATGAAGAAGGAAAAGTCGATTTAGGTATCAAAGTTTACCCGGCGCCGACTTCCAACCTGCGCAAGGGCCTGGACTTGGAGGGAGGGACTAGAGTACTGCTTGAGCCGGTCGAAGAGGAGGTTTCCCCGGAAGATTTGGAAATTACCATCGCCAACCTCAAGGAAAGGCTTAATGTTTATGGACTGAGCGACGTTGTCGTCAGGCCGGCAGCCGACCTTTCCGGGAAAGATTTCATCCTGATTGAGATTGCCGGCGTCACCGAAGAGGAAGTGGGAGAACTCCTGGCCCGGCAGGGAAAATTTGAAGCGGTGATCGGCAATGAGACCGTCTTCCTGGGCGGAAAGAAAGATATCACTTACGTCTGCCGCTCCGCTGACTGCTCCGGGATTGACCCGCAGCGGGGCTGCGTCAAGTTTGCCGACGGTTACAACTGCCGCTTTTTCTTTTCCATTACTTTGAGCCCGGAGGCAGCCGATAGGCAGGCGAGGCTGACCCGGCCTTTGTCCGTCGTCGAAGAAGAGGGAGAGGCTTACCTGAGTGAAGATTTAGTCCTGTTCCTCGATGACAAAGAAGTTGACCGCCTGAGGATTGGGGCGGAGCTGAAAGGCCGGGCGGCTACCGATATCCAAATCTCCGGCTCAGGGATGGGAATCACCCAGACGGAAGCGGTCGGCAACACCTTAAATAATATGAAACGGCTGCAGACCATCATCATCACCGGCAGCCTGCCGCTTAAACTGGAAGTGGTCAAGATGGACACCATTTCCCCTTCTTTGGGAAAGGAATTCCTCGACAACATCCTGCTGGTCGGCCTTTTTGCTCTCTCATCTGTCATCATTGTCATCTTTGCTCATTACCGCCGGATCAGGATTGTCATTCCCATGGCCCTCACTTTGGTTTCAGAGATTGTCCTTATCCTTGGCTTTGCCGCTTTGGTCGGCTGGAACCTGGATCTGGCTGCCATCAGCGGGATAATTATCATGATCGGCACCGGAGTGGATCAATTGATTGTCATTACCGACGAGGTAGTCAGGGGGGAAGTTGTTTCTGACTGGAAGACTAGGATCAAGAATGCCATGTTCATCGTCATCGGGGCTTACCTGACGGTGGTCGCGGCGATGGTCCCCCTCTGGTTCGCCGGAGCCGGCCTGCTGAAAGGGTTTGCCTTCACCACCATCGTCGGCATTTCCTTTGGCGTCTTCCTTACCCGTTCGGCTTATGCGGCCATCATTGAAAAATTGCTGCAGGATTAAAAATGGATGGAACAGAAGATGGAGGGAAAAAAGACCGGACGCCGCTGAAAGCCCTGCTGCTGATGGTCCTGTGCACGGTCTTCAGCTCCGCCGGTCAGATCCTGCAGAAATTCGGCGTGACGGAAATTGATTGGGCTGTCCCTTCAAGCTTTTTCAACCTGCCCCTGCTGGCCGGGCTGGGCTCTTATGTTATCGGCGCCGGCTTCATGTTTATCGCTCTGAAAAAAGGTGAATTGAGCCTTTTGTTCCCCGTCCTGGCGACCAGCTACGTCTGGGTCAGCCTCTTCTCCTCGTATTTTTTTCCGGATGATTCCATGAATGCCTGGAAATGGCTGGGAATCGCTGTGATCATCTTTTCCATCACCCTCCTGGGCTGGGGCAGCTCGCAGACGGGCAAATCAGTTAACTCCCCGCCGGCGGCGGCCAGGAAAGGAGAAGAAAAAGGAGCCGAGGAAAGTAGAGAAAAGGAGGCTGTTTAAAATGATTAGTTTCCTTTCCATCATCCTGGTTTTGATGGCCACTTTTATTGCCGCCCTGGGCGCCCTGCTGATCAAGAAAGTCGTCAACCGCTATTCGTTCCGGGAGATGTTCTCCAGCCGCCTTCTTTGGCTGGGCTTTTTTCTTTACGGCCTTTCGTTTATTTTCTACATCGTCGCCCTGCGGGGCGAATCCCTGAGCGTCCTTTATCCCTTGGTCTCGACGACCTACCTTTGGACGACTTACCTATCAATCAGGTTCCTGGGCGAAAAGATGAACGGCTGGAAATGGCTGGGGCTGCTGGGGATTATTGTTGGTGTGGTAATCATCGGTTTGGGGAGTTAAGGCAAAGAATCAAATGGAAATATCTCTTTCCCCCGCTTTCAGGTGGGGATTTCCCATGGCGTCTCAAAAAATTATTGTATTCAACATTGCATTATGTCTTAATATTAATTAGAAAGTGTACTTAATGTTGTCAAATAAGGCTGAAAATCATCCATTTGGGAAAGAATAACTAAAAGTTAAAAGCTTCGCTTTACCTCATATTTAGCGCAATTTAGCGAAATAAAACTGCGCCAAATAGGTGTTAAGTTCAATTGTGTTTAAGTTATCTCTTCTTTTAGAAAAAGA
>CAYWPJ010000040.1:0-7983 GCA_964460195.1 uncultured Methanosarcinales archaeon | reverse complement strand
CAGCAAATCGGGGAAATAACCGAAGTCATCAAAAGTATCGCGGAGCAGACCAATTTATTAGCGTTAAATGCGGCCATCGAAGCCGCGAGAGCAGGAGAAGCCGGAAGAGGATTTGCCGTGGTCGCCGATGAAGTTCGAAAACTGGCTGAAAAATCGTCCAAATCGGCCGAACAGATCGAATCATTGATTAAAAATATCACTTCTCAAACCAAAGACAGTATCGGCACCTCTACCACTGCCTTACAATCATTGAAAGAGATTGCCAGCACTATTTCAGAAACTGCCACCAGGATACAGGAAATTAGCGCGGCATCCCAGCAGCAGGCGTCCGGAACACAGCAAGTCGCTAAAAGCATTGAAACGATTGCCGCCGTAACCGAACAAAATGCCGCTTCGTCACAACAGATGTCTGCCTCGACCCAGCAGCAAATGAATTCAGCAGTCGTGGTAGATCAAGGGATTAACGAGTTATTGAAAAGTGTGGCCGAACTGCAGAAGTTGATTGGCGGTGCCAAAGGAGGGAATAACCAAGGACTAGGCAAAGCAGACATACCGGAAGAGTTTTCTCTCCTGCCATCAACAGCAAGTACAAGAATCATCAAGCCAGAATCAACCACGAAAAAAGTTCTCCAGGAACAAAAAGGACGAAGTACTTTTGTGCAGAAGGGAAAACTATCCCTTCTTGCAGCCGAGAAAAAGATTAGTTTGCTCAGATCTCATTTTGCCCAGCACCAAGAGCCTAAAGTCATCGGGAAAAAAATTAAGAGGAAAGATAAAAAATGAAATCCATCCCTTCAAATCTACAAAAAGCCGGAGATACAGGAGCCAATAATGCGGCTAAAGCCCTTTCTCAATTAGCGCATCAGTCAACGAAAGTAATTACGTCCGAAATCAAGCAGGTGCCTATCTCGGATGCCACAAAAGTATTGCAGCCGGAAGGAGAAGTCATTGTGGTCTATTCCCAGGCCTTTCAGGGAGAATCGCAAGGAGTTTCTTTAGTGGTTATCCCGCGGCATGAAGCCTTAGCCTTGGTTGATTTATTGTCGGGAAGAGCAGTAGGCACCACCAAAATTATGAAGGAGATCGACCGCTCTGCTTTAAAAGAATTAACCAACATTCTCTCCAATGCTTATCTTACGGCTATTTGCTCGCAGATGGGCACCGCGATTAATTTATCCGCGCCCAATTTAACTCCTTCCGCCAGAATCGCCAAGCTCATCGAAACTTTAAAAGCCACCAAAAAGGGAGAAGCCATCTTATTTAAAACGGTCATTGAAATGACCACACATAAAATTAAAACAAATTTATTTCTGCTCTTCCATTTTGGATTAGTGGAAATAATCAAATAACTATGGAAAAATTGGACGTTATCATTTGGGGAATTGTGATTATTCTTACGATAATTGCTATTTATGCGCTCATACAAGGTACCTGAACATGACCTGGAAAATTGATGATGTGGCCTTTTGGATTTTCATTGCGGCAGCTATCGCCATTATAATCTGGCTCGTCAGCGGCTCTCCCAGCGTGGAAAGCGGGCTGATCAGCATCAGTGTTTTTATCGTTTCCTCAGAGCTGTTTCTCTGGAAAAAATATTTTCAGGTTGATAAAAATACTGCCGTTTCCTTCACGAAATTTAAAAGCGATATAGATAATATCAACAAAAACCAGGAAGAGATGAATACTATTCAAAAACAAATGAAAGAAAAATTAAATATCATTGAAACGTTATTAAAAAAGAGGTGAAACCATGGCCAAAAAAATACTCATTGTGGATGACTCTGCTTTTATGAGGAAAATAATTAAAGATATGCTGCTGAAAGGAAACTACACCAATACCGTGGAAGCCGGCAGTTACAAAGAAGCGGTCGCCAAATTTAAAAGTGAGCAGCCGGAGCTGGTCTTGTTAGACCTGATTCTGCCGGATAAGGGCGGGATGGAAGTGCTGAAGGAAATCAGGAAAACAGGTAAGGCCACGAAAGTTATCATCATCAGTGCCATCGGCCAGCCGCAATCCCTGGCGGAAGCCAAAAAGCTTGGGGTCACTGAATACATTATCAAGCCCTTTGAAGAGAAAAAAGTTCTGGCCACCATCAAACTCGTTTTAGGGTAAATAACCACTATGAAGACACTGGGATAGAAAGCTTTATATACTATCAGTACATAACTATGTACTTATGATACTTACTGGAAAAGAAACCAGGCTTATTTCTTATCTGTGGCGGCATTATCAAGAACGATCAAGTATTAATGGTCTGGCGAGACTAACTGAAATTACTCCTAAGGGCGCTTATAAAATTTTAAAAAAGCTGGAAAGGGATGATATCATGATCAAGGAAACGATTGCCAACGCGGACATTTACCACCTCAATTTCAAGAATTCAAAAACGGAAGATATTGTAAAATACGTGCTCAAAAGTGAACCGGCTCCACATTTATATGTTAAAGTTTTGCAGAAAGAGCTGGAACCATTGCATCAGCTGACCACTGCTCTGATCATATTTGGGAGCGTGGTTGCCAAAGGTTTACAGGCTCAGGATATTGACCTGCTGATTATATTAAATAAAAAAAATCTTACCCGGGTACAGTCAGGTATTCGGGATATTGAGCGTATCATCCCTCAGAAGATACACCCTGTTTTTCAGACCAAAGCGGATATGCCCAAAAACCTCCGTAAAAAAGACCCGGTTATTATTGCTGCTATCCAAAAAGGCTTTATACTTTGGGGGCATGATCTACTCTATAAACTCATAAAAAATGACGCAAGCTGAAAATAAAATTACCTGGTGCTTGAACAAAGCTGAAAAAGAAGGAGAGAAACATAAAGGATTACGCCGGGTAACCCCGGATAAAAATAAAGTTCAGGCTCATCTTTCTAAGGCACGAAGAAATCTCCTCTTAATTGATCATCTGCTCAGAATTGGATATGCCGACTGGGCAGTAAGCGCTGTTTTTTACAGTAGGTATCATTGCCTATTGGCTGTCTTATGGAAAGAAGGGTATGAAAGCAAAAATCAAGCTTGTACCTTTGCAGTTATTGAAAAGCTTATTAACGAAGAAAAGATACCTCTTACTGTAGATGAACTTGAACACTTTCAAGAAAGCGCTACCGGGCACGAAGAAACAGTGGTCGATCTTCGGGAATACTATCAATATGGTACAGAGACTGAAATTGAAAAAGAGAAAATAGCTGGATTGCAGCAGGAAGCTAAAGAATTTGTCGCAAAAATCAGCACCTTTTTAGAAGAGTGATTATAAATGAAAAAAACAGAAAAAGAGCCCATCAAAGTCTTCGTGGTAGATGATTCTTTATTTATGCGTAGATTAATCTCAGAAATATTAAATGCGGATGCCGGGATTACTGTCATTGATACTGCCAAAAGCGGCCGGGAAGCCTTGGAAAAATTAGCCACTCTGAAACCAGATGTCATCACCTTGGATTTAATCATGCCCGGGGGAGATGGTCTATCAACACTCCGCAGAATTATGCGGGAACATCCCATACCTACTATCATTGTCAGCGCTCATACGGAAAAAGAAGTCGAAACCACCATGGAATGCCTGGAAGCCGGCGCGGTGAGTTTTGTCTTAAAGCCTTCGGGAGAAATCTCCTTAGATATTAAAAAAGTCAAAGAAGAATTGATTGAAAAAGTAAAGATCGCGGCCAGAGTGAGTCCTATCACGCTGAAAAGATTCCTGCGGGAAAGGCCGCGATTAGCAGCACGAAAAGTAAACATAATCCCCGCGCCGAAAGGCAGAATGATGCCGAAAGACAGAATTATTGTCATTGGCGCCTCGACCGGCGGGCCGGCCACCATTGAAAAAATTATCTGTGAACTGCCTAAAAGTTTTCCTGCTCCCATCATTGTGGTGCAGCATATGCCTGCGAAATTTACCACTACTTTTGCAAAGCGGTTAAATAATATCTGCGCTATGGATGTGAGAGAAGCCCAACAGAACGATATTGTCAAGCCCGGATTAGTTTTGGTTGCTCCCGGAGATCGGCAGATGACCGTTGAAGCAGGAACCAGAAATGCCGCGGAAGGAATCATCATCGTGCGTAAAAAACAAACTGAGGAAGAAATTTCTCCCAATATTGATCTGGCCATGAAATCAGTTGCCGAAGTCTATCGGGAAAGAGCCGTGGGCATTCTCTTAACGGGGATGGGCGAGGATGGGGTGGAAGGGTTACGGCACATTCAGAAAAATCGAGGGAGAACCATGGCCCAGGATGAAGCCACCTCGTTAATTTATGGCATGCCGAAACGGGCGAAAGAGCAGGGAGTGGCCGATGAAATTGTTCCTTTATCAAAAATAAGCGCTAAGCTCATGGAGCTGCTCTAATGGACGAAAAATACCAAAAAATATTTTTAGAAGAGGCGGCAGAACATCTGCAGGCCATGAATAAAGCTTTGTTAGAATTAGAAAAAGCTCCGGCTAAGCTCGAGGCAGTACAGGAAATCTTCAGAGCGTCCCATACTCTCAAAAGTATGGCTGCCGCCATGGGCTGCCTCAAGACAGAACAGCTCTGCCATGCCCTGGAAGATGTCCTGGAGCTAATTAAAAAAAAGGCCATCCCACCTTCGGCGGAGATTATTGACCTGCTCTTTACCTGTTGTGATGGAGTGAAACAGCTGATTCAAGAAGTAAAAACCGGCCAGGAAAAAACCGATATTGCTTCTTGGCTGCAGCAATTAAAAGAAATATCCATCCAAAAAAAATCTCTCCAAAAAAAGTCGGCCCGGAAGGTTACAGAAAAGAAAAGTAAAGAAGAAACACCACCCTCCGAATTTATGACACCCGAAGCCATCCCTAAAATTGAAAGTGTTAAAGTTAATGTGGAGAGATTAGATACACTCTTAAATCTGACCGAAGAACTCTTAGTCACTAGATTACACTTAAATCAAATTAAAGCCAGATTAGACAATGAAGAGCTCGCTCAAGCCTTAGCCTATTTTGAACGGGTAAGCAACGATTTACAATTTCATGTTTTACAGGCCAGAATGATGCCCGTAGGCCTGGTCTTTGAAAGATTTCCCCGCATGGTCAGAGATTTAGCCAAAACCGAAAAAAAAGAGGTAAGTTTAGTGCTGGAAGGAGGAGACATTGAGCTGGATAGAACTATTATTGATTCCATTGGCGAGCCTTTAGTGCATTTAATACGTAATGCTATTGGCCATGGGCTGACGGAAAAAGTTCCGGGAATCATTACCCTCGCGGCTAAAAGAGAAAAAGGTTCTGTTCTGATTGTGATTCAGGATAATGGGAAAGGCCTGGACTATGCCAAAATAAAGCAAAAAGCCCTGGAAAGAAAGATTATAGCTCCAGAGAGTAATCCCACCACCGAGGAATTAGGAAACTTATTATTTGAGCATCCCCTCAGCACGGCTGAAAAAGCCACTCTGATTTCCGGAAGAGGAGTAGGTTTAGCTGTCGTCAAGAAAGGCATCGAAGGATTAGGCGGGACAGTACGAATAGAATCTGCACCACACCAAGGCACGAGAGTAACCCTGCGCGTACCTTTAACCTTAGCGATTATCAAAGCTTTATTAACCAAAATTGGGGCAGAAACCTATGCCCTGCCCTTGTTTGATATCATCAGGTCAGTAAAAGTAAATACAAAAACCATTACCCAAGTAAAAGCTCAGGAATCAATCGTGGTAGGGAAAGAAACAGTAAGATTAATAAGACTGCATAACCTCTTTAACCTTCGGGAAGAGCCGGATGAAGAGTCAGCAGAAGAACCAGGAGCAGGAAAAGAAAGAGAAGAAGGAAAAAAAATAGAGGCAAGACAAGAAAGAGAGAGAGAAAAGAAAGAGAGAGAAAAAGAAAGAGAGAAAAGAAAGGCAGGAGAGGAAATACTGGTGGTCTTAGTGAAAAAAGAACAAACCCTGGCGGGATTAATAGTTGATGAGTTAGTGAATGAAACAGAAATCATTGTTAAACCTTTAAGTAAATTACTGAGAGAAAGCAGAAATTTTTCCGGCTCAACTATTTTAGGCGATGGCAGTGTGGCCTTGATTTTAGATGTGGGAAACATTATTGGCAGCATCGAGATGAAAAAATCATTGGGGGGAATAGCTCATGCCCAGTAACATCGAAGTAAACATGGGGGAATTTAAAATAGCCAATGATGGCTCTACCTTAACTGCCTCCAGTGTAGGTTCTTGTGTGGCCATTGCTCTTTATGACCCGAAATTAAAACAAGGCGGATTAGCCCATATCATGTTGCCGGCGACGCCGTTAAAAGAAAACTCCCGGGCGGAAAAGTCTATGGGAAATTCTCCGGGAAAGTTTGCGGATACCGCCATAGAAGCAATGCTCCATAAATTATTATCTCAGGGATCAAAAAAAGAAAACCTGCGGGCTAAGATGGCCGGGGGAGGGAATATGTTTCCCCAGCTTACCAACTCCAGCTTCATTGATATCGGAGAGCAGAACATCTCTAAAATAAAAGAAAGATTGAAAAAGCACCAGATTAGGCTGGTAGGAGAAGATATCAAAGGCGCTTATGGCCGAACCGTGGAGTTTTGCCTGAAAACGGGAATCATGACGATTAAAACAAAACTATAGCAGTTTAAAAAAGTATAGAACAAAACCATAAAATGTAAAATAAAGCTATAAAACAAATTATAACACAAAACTAGAGAGGTGGTCAACATCAAACTCACAACCTTAGAACGGGATGCCTTAAAAGAAGTGGAGAATATTGGAGCGGGGAATACGGCTACTGCCATGTCCCAGTTAATTGGTAAAAAAGTAGATATTACTGTCCCTAAAATAGAAATTGTTGCTTTAAACAAGATTCATAAAAAAGTTACTTCACATCAAAGAATGGTTGTCGCTTTGTATACTCCTGTTTCGGGGGATTTGCAGGGGAATGTCATCTCCGTCTTATTCTCTAAACCAGAAGCACTGAAAGTAGCTGATTTATTGCAAAAAAGAAAAGGAGGAAAAAGCACGGTCTTAACTGATTTAGATCAAGATGCTTTAAAAGAGTTTGGAGATATTTTAGCCGGCTCTTTCTTGACTGCTCTCTCTTGTTTCCTTAATCTAAAATTAGAGCGTTCCTACCAAAAATTAGTATATACTTTTGGAGAATCAATCATTGATTTGGTGCTTTTGGATATAAAGCGAACGATGAAACACGCGCTCTTGATCCATACTCAATTTAAAGTTCCAGCCATTAAGGTAGAAGGAGAATTTACCATGATGATTGCCATGAAAAGTCTTTCACCATTGCTGGCAGCATTAAAACGAAAAATAAAACATTAAAAAGAAAAACGAGAAAATTAAAAAAAGAAAAATAAGGAATTACCATGCCTTTAAATCTAAAATCGGAAATAAAGAAAGGGGGATGTTATGTACTGGTTTTGCCAAATAAGGAATATAGCAGAATGATTCTGGAAACCACTAAATATCTCAGCAGCAATTACCCCCGCGTCTGTTACGTCAGCCTTAATAGGATGTATTCTACTCTGGCCGAGAGCTTAAGCCGGGCTAAAATTAACACCAATAATTTCCTGTTTATCGACGCTCTTACCCAGGCAGCAACAACTAAGAAACCGAAAGAAAGCAACTGTATTTATATTAATTCTGTTGCCGCTTTGACCGAACTAGGCATTGCCATCAGCGGGGCGCTCAAAACTGGAAAATTTGATGCCATTTTATTTGATTCTTTATCTACCCTTCTTATTTATAACAAGAGCACAGTGGTTGGTGAATTTACCCATAGCCTGATCAACAAAATCAGGGCCTTAAATGTAACGGCGGTGTTCACCGCGTTGGAAGAAGACACCGAATCGGAGTTGCTCAAGAAGATAGGCATGTCTGTGGATGGGATAGTTCATTGCTAAAAGTCTTTCTCAACATATAGTGGCGGACATTAAATATTGAACATTAATTGCCGCTACTATATTCCGGCGGACGGCTTGTTTGCAAGTTAAGCTTTTTTAAGAAGGCCTCCCACCCCTGTTTGTTATG
>CAYWPJ010000039.1:0-8144 GCA_964460195.1 uncultured Methanosarcinales archaeon | reverse complement strand
CCACCGGTCACGCTCACTGCGGTTCGCTCAAGACCGGTGGAAAACCTATTTTAGAAGAGGACCTCCAGGGGTTTCCAGTTTTCTTCATGTCCCTTCATAATCAAATATCTCTGGCGGTGCTCCCTTCCCAGCTTTTTCACGGCCATTTTTCCGTCTTCCACCGGCACGTCAACCGGTGCGTTCCGGGTAAGGCCTAATTGCTGCAGCTGTTTAAAACCATCGGAAAAGTCATTCCTGCCGGCGTCATACATGCTTTCCAGCTGTTCGAGTACATAGCCTAAATCCAAACTGACGGCCTTCCCCCCGTCGTCAAAAGTGGTCCACGGCTGCGGAAGAACAGCATAAACCGGGCTTTCTCCCTGTTCGGGAAAGGGATGGTCATTGAGGGAAAAGTTAGATGAAAGCACTTCCGGGTTTCCCTGAAAATCAAAATGGAGATAATCTTCCCTCGTGTAGCTCTCTTCCGGTTTGAAGCGGAGCAAGTCTCCCAGCACCACCGCTTCCCTTGACGGGGAGGAAATGCCAACTCTGGCGTAGACCTTTGACAGATCTTTGTAAGGAAGGAGACGCTTTATTTCGACATCCTCCTGGGTAAAGACCGCCCCCGGCCAGTTAATTCCATACTTTCTTAAGTTAGCGAGAATTTCCTCGGTGAATCTCCGCGGAGCCCGCGTCGCGATGGCACAAGGGACGTCCTTTTCCCGGAAAGAACTTACGGTTTCCCTGAACCCAGGACGCAGTCTAATAGTATTGTTTACATGGGGTGCGCTTCCCTGATTATAAATCCCCGTTGTCCCTTCTAAGTCAAAGATAAAGAGCTTGGTCATCCCAGTTCTTGGAAAACGGTTTGCTTTATAAATCTTATGTTAATTAACTACTACTTAGTAATTTAATTTGTCTGCCAGCTTGACCTCCCGCGGCTGGCAGCAGTTTGGATGACCGTTGGGATTTTACTCCTTAACAATCCCTTCCTTAGTGTATTTCTCATGATAAGGATGGGTGCCTTCTTCCTCGATTTCCTGATTCTGCCAATGTTCCCTTTTCTTTTTCGACTTCTTTTTCCTTTCTTCGGCCATTCTTCTCGGATTATTCCCTGGTGTTTTTTCCTATTCCCTCCATTCTTTCTTTAATTCTTTGAGGATAATCGGCGTGACGTCAATCTTATTTGTCGAATGCTCGATGCAGTTGGTCGTGACAACCCGGGAAACCCCCGCCTTTTTCAGCTTTTCCAGGCCGTGCTCGACGAATAGGCCATGCACGCCGATGGCCGAGACGGATTTCGCGCCCATCTTCCTGGCCTGCTTGGCGGCTTCCGCAATGGTATGTCCGGTCGAGATGATGTCATCGACGATGACCACATTCCTGCCTTTAAGCCGGACCGGCCGGATCATCTTCACCCGGACATGGCGCGAGCCGAACCTTCTCTTCTTTAGGATGGTTGCCTGCACCTGGACATGCCTGGCGATATCTTCCGCCCACTGGAAGGATTCCCAATCCGGCCCGATGATCAGCTCATCCCGGAAATGTTTTTTGATATAGGCGGCGATCAGGGGGTTGGCGGTCAGTTTCTTCGCCGGAATGGTGAAGATCTCCGGCAGGGACTTATAGCGGTGCAGATGCGGGTCAATAGTGATTATTTTATCAAGGGAATTATTTAATAACTTGGCCATCAGGCGGGAGGAGACGGCTTCTCCGGGATTGAATCTTTTGTCCTGCCTCATGTATGCTAGATAAGGGGCCACCAGAATCACTTTTTTAGCTCCTAGCTCTTTAGCGGTCTGGGCGGCAAAATAGACGTCAAAGAGTGATTTATCCGGGTTGGGCTGGAAGGACTGCACCATCACCAGTTTCTTCCCCTTCAGGTCAGTGTTGAATTTCAGGTAGATGTCGCCGTCGGGGAACTGGCTGATGGTCAAAGGAGAATATTTGGCTTTCAGTTTCCCGGCCAGTCTTTTGGCGAGCTGGGCGGAATTGCCGCAGGTAGTGATAATCAGTTCTTTCATCTTTCTCGGGCCTCTTTTATTTGTGTCTTCTGCTATATATTTTGGCCTTAATCCTTTTGGCTATATAAATTTTTAGTGTTCTAATGGTTTAAAACCCCGCCCTTTAGGGTAGGAAGGAGGTCACATCTCTGAGTGTACTATTCTTTCTGCAACTTCATACAATGTTTGACCCCCTAAACTTATTTGCTGAAGTCTTTTCTGTATGATCTCTTGAATTTTACCGTTAGCATAATCAAAGCTTTTACCTTCTACTTCACAAATAGCTAAAACCTGTGCACCAATATTTACTACATAATCCGGTGCAAAAATAATTCCTCTCTTTTGCATCTGCTTAACAGACTGCAAGCCATCAGCTAGAGGATTATTAGCCGCACCAATAACTAAATCACAATTCAATTTTTCGATATTTTCTGTTGTTAAAACATCTCCACAAGCGTTAGGTGAAAAGATATCACACTTAACTCCATAAATCTCCTGAGGACTTACACTTTTTACACCATATTGATCAGCAACAAATTTCAATTTATCAGTATCAACATCTGTTACAATAACCTCTGCTCCTTCCTCAGTTAATCTTCTGACTAAATCAAACCCAACACTTCCAACCCCCTGAACAGCCATTACTCTACCTTTCAAACTATCACTTCCATACTTTTGTTCACAAAGTGTTTTCATGGCTACAACTATACCATATGCAGTAGCCGCTCCACCATCACCTAAACCAGTAGATGGAAGTCCATCCACATATTCAGTTTCTTCTGCCATATATTCCAAATCACTTGGAGAGATATTTATATCACAACCAGTTTGAAATCTGCCATTAAGAGATTGAACAAATCTTCCATAACTCCTAAGCATTTCAGGAGTTTTTTGTGTAAATAGGTCTCCAATTATCACTCCTTTTCCTCCACTATAACTGCCATTATCCTCTTCGCCGATTACAACACATTTTTTTGTCATAGCATTTGCTAATCTCAAAGCATCTTCTATTCCTTCGTATACAGAAGAGTAACTTTTCATTCTAGTTCCGCCATTCCCTCGGTCGTGATAGATTGTATTAAGAGCAATAATAAAAATACAGCCAGAGTTTGCATCATATTGGATATGCAACTCATTACAATTATTTTGCCTAAACAGATCTATCATTTAAATCGCTCTCTCAGTTGTTATTATTCCTCTTCGTTGTAGTTCCTTTTTTAGGAAAACATACCAATCATCTCCTAGAATATTGTACTTCTTACAAAGAGAACCAATCTCATTCTGCTTTTCAACCGTGGGATTCTTTAACATCTCTAAGCATACTTTTGGCTCTAAATTAGCCAATGGTAAAATGTAACCCTCAACTCCCTTAGATTGACAACAGAGATGTTCCCACCCTTGAAATATAGGAACTTTCAGCCCTGAACACACTAATCTCTTAGTAAAATCAGCAGAGCCACTAGCTTCCTTTATCCCCACAATATTTCCCAATCTACATATTCTCTCAATTGTTTCATATTCTATTGAATTTCCTGAAATTGCTTTTTCATTATAGATAAATACAGGAACACCAGCATCTTTTATCCGTTCAAAGTGTCGGTAAATTTCATCCTGAGAAATATCTTTTTCAAATGGAGTAGTCACTACAACAGCATCAACACCAAAGCTCTGTGCTTTTCTTGCTCTTTCCACCACTTTGTCGGTTGTTCTACATTCTACTCCCGCTAAAACCGGCAAGCCTGAAGAATGTTTAATTGTGAGCCTAACCATATCTTCCCATAGTTTATCACTTAATGCCCAGCCTTCTCCTGAGCTTAATGTCGGCATTAATGCAGTAGAGTATGGTCCAACAAAATCAACAAGATTCTTTACACTTTGTTCGCATACATCCCCATTATTATCTACCGGAGTTACTAGTGGGGGAATTATTCCCGAGTACACTTTCATTTTGATTCACCTTTTATTTCTTGTTCCCATTCTGTTTTACATTCACAGCTTAATCTCTCTAATCCAGAAAAATCTTGGGTCCCATTGAAGCGCTTCAGAGCTTCAACTACCTTTGAATTGCACTGATCACAATTGCTTGAGAATCTGCCGCCGGACAAGTTCTCATCAAACATACCCACAAAAATTGAGTTTGGCTGATAACATGCTAATTCAGTGGTTCTCCTGATAGTTTCAACTGTAGCCCATAATTTAGGCAATTGATATTCTCCACTAAGATATTGCTCTTCAAGTTCAGTGCCTTCTGGGATGAACATCGGCTTAAATGCCACTCTTGCCTTAATTCCTCTTTCATTCGCAACTTTGTAAACATAATCCGCCGTTTGAACAGCATCTTCTACTGCTTCAGCTTCGGATAAAGTCGGAGATTTAATCAAGATATAAGCCAAAAGTTGTGAATCTGTGTCCTTACAGATATCGGCAAAACGTTCAAAACCCTTTTTGCTTAGACTTTTACGCAATACTTTGTTCCTAATATTATCATCTGCACTTTCAAGTCCGGTTGCTAATTCAATGGTTTGATCGTTTCTAAGATAACTTTTTGATTCTCTAACTTTTTCTTCAGTAAGATAGTCAACCCTGGTTTCAACCATTACTGAATCAACTGGAAGCTTGCTTACCTCATAAAACAGATAATTCCTTGATTCAGGAGGCAATTCTCTGTCATTGTAAAAATTACCTGCTGTAGGGAAATCTATCCTTCTTATATCTGAGAAATCCTCTCCTGCGATACTATTTTGATATTGTCGCTGAATGTTCCGCAATCTAATGTTTCTACCAGCATTATTAGTAAAACCACACATAGTACATTGGTTGTACTTACAGGGAGGCGTCTTTAGGACAAGTAGTAATCTGTTTGTTTGCACCCCATCCAGGTTAAGTGCAGATTTTATTTTGTAAGCAACATGGTCATTTTCATTTGGCATTGTTTATCATCAGTGAGTAGTTATACCAGAAAGAGTATATTAATTTATGTCGTACTAATTTGGTACGAAACATTTAAATAGAACCTCTTCTGACACTAAATTATGGACACAGACGTACTACGTAAAGTCGGCTTGACAGAGAACGAGGTCAAAATATACCTGAATCTGCTTAAATCAGGCTCAAGCACAGCCTATGAAATAGGCAGACAAACCGGCATTTACAGGGTTCATGTTTATGACAAATTAGAGCGATTAATGGATAAGGGCTTGGTTACACATATTTATAGAGGTGCTAAAAAGTATTTCCAAGCTACTCATCCAAGTAAGATTAAGCAATATCTTGAAGACCAAAAAAGAAAGCTGGAGATTCAGGAACAAGAGGTGGATTCCATTCTTCCAGAGTTGGAAGCTATGACCAAAATCCAAAAAGAAGACACTTTTGTGGAAGTCTTTAAGGGAAAGGAGGGTTTAAAATATTTTCTTAAAGACATCATTAAAACAAAACAAGAAGTCTTAATTACTGGTATTGACGACCAAAAATATCAAGATACTCTCCCGATATTTATGAAACAATATTTTAGAGATCTTAGAAAAAACAATATCAAAGAAAGAGTTATTACAATGAAAAAACTCGGTGTTTTTTTATTTGAAAAAGAACTAGCGCCGACTACAAATTATAGATTCTTAGAAGAAAAACAATTTAACCCAACAAATACTTTCGTTTATGGCAACAAAGTGGTTATTGTTACATGGGGAACTCCTGTCACAGCAGTAATGATTAAAAACGAATCTATCGCTGAAACATATAAAAATCACTTTGAACATTTATGGAATGTTGCATCAAAAGAAGTAAAAAACAAAAAATAAAACTTAGCGTCCAATGGACATCTTTTTTCTATAGGAAAACATTAATTTTGGTTGTAATATTTGGCGGCAAAAACTTTATATAATCTTTAACTTTAACCTCAATCCATGGCCAAAAAGGAAAGCCAAAAAAAAGAAAACCAAAAGAAGGAAAACTCTTCCGTTCACTGGGCCGACCTGGCCGCCGAAAACATCATCCGGGAGAAAGGCGACAAGAAAAGTTATACTGTCGCTGCCGGGATAACCCCCAGCGGGACAGTTCATATCGGCAATTTCCGGGAAATAATAACTGTTGACCTGGTCAAAAGAGCTTTAGAAAAAAGAAAGAAAAAAGTCAGATTCATCTATTCCTGGGATGATTATGATGTCTTCCGGAAAGTGCCTAAAGGCATGCCCCGCCCGGAAGAGCTGGAGAAGTTCCTAAGGAAGCCAATCGTCGACACTCCCGACACTTTCGGCTGCCACCGGAATTATGCGGCGCACCACCAGGCGGCCGTCGAAGAGGACGTGTCCAAGGTTGGCATTTTTCCTGAATTTATCTACCAGCATCAGAAATACCGCAACGGCGATTATGCTGACCAGATTAAAGTTGCCTTAGAAAATAATGATAAAATCAAAGAGATCCTTAATAAATACCGGGAAGAACCTTTGCCGTCAGGCTGGCTTTCTATCTCTATTTTTTGCGAGAAATGCGGCAAGGATGCGGTTACCGAGCTTAAATGGCGGGGGGGGTACGATGTTGAATATGCCTGCGAATGCGGCCATCAGGAAAAGATTGATTTCCGGAAGAAGCCGATCGTCAAGCTGAAGTGGCGGGTTGACTGGCCGATGCGCTGGGCCTATGAGAAAGTTGATTTTGAGCCGGGAGGGAAGGACCATTCCACCGTTGGAGGGAGCTTTGACACCGGGAAACAGATCGTCAAAGAAGTCTGGAAAAGGGAAGCGCCGACCTATGTGATGTACGATTTCATCCGGGTTAAAGGGGGAGCCGGCAAGATGTCCAGCTCTTCCGGGGAAACTGTCGCCCTAAGGGATGTCCTGGAAGTCTACGAGCCGGAGATCATCCGCTATCTTTTCGCCGGCACCCGGCCGAACCGTGAGTTCGCCATCTCTTTTGATGCTGACGTCCTTAAAATTTATGAAGACTTTGACCGGTGCGAGCGGAGCTATTTTGGCGCCGGGAAAGCCGGCGGGAAGGAGGCAGAAAAACAAAAAGTGGCTTATGAATTGAGCTGCCTCGGCAAAATTCCGGGAACGATGCCCTACCAGCCGGGGTTTCGGCATTTGACCACCCTGCTGCAGGTTCATCGTCTGGACGTGGAGAAAACCATTGGCTATTTTGAAAAAGAGCTGAAGAACGAGCCGGACCGGCGGCGGCTGAAGACCCGGGCGGAGTGCGCCAGGCGCTGGCTGCAGAAATATGCTCCGGAAGAGTTCCGGTTCACCCTGCAGGAGAAATGCCTGGCAACTTTGGCGGCCGAAGAAAAGAAAATCCTGAAATTGCTGGCTGGGAAACTGCTGGAGAAAGAATGGACGGACATGGAGCTGCACGAGGAGATTTATATTTTATGTAAAAACCAGGGATTTCCGCCGGCCGACTTCTTTAAGCTGGCTTACAAAGTCCTGATTAATAAGGAAAGGGGGCCGAGGCTGGCTTCTTTCATCCTGGCCCTCGGCAAGGAGAAAGCGGCCGGGCTGTTTAAAAACGCCTGATTTTCATCACTTTCCAGGAAGTTGTTAAATTTAATGCAAACGTTTATTAATTAGTGGTTGTTGTAGTCTTTATTCATAATTAAATCTTTATGGGGGGGTAAATAAAATGTCATTACAAACTGAAAGATCATTACAAACTGTTTTGGAAGGAATACCAAGAGAGTGTAGATTACCATTTCTATGGAAAGCATATCGTCCTGAACGTCAAGATGTAGCAGAGGCTTTATTAAGCGAACTAGAACCAAGATTAAGAAACGGTTCAGATTTTTATAGAAAAGATGAAAGAAGAGAATTTAATGAAGTCATAGGGGTTTTAATAAAACAAGCCGAGGGGTCTGGGGACACAGAAAGAGTAAACGCATTACGATTTCGATATATAATTTCTCATTTTTATACCAATGATATTGAATCTATTGCTAAAAGCAGTGGAGATGCAGACTTAATCAGCAGAGTTGTTGAACATTATAAGGGAGACCACTGGCACAAATGGGAGGTGGTAATGAATTTGTTGGAACATCTGGGAAGAGAAGATGAAGCAAGAGCTTATGCTTTAGAAGCAATTCAGGTTCTTGATGAAAGAAGAAAGAATTCTTTGAAATGTGGCGGGAAATGGGCTAATCATAGTGTTGACTCGATTTACATGCGTTTAGGAATG
>CAYWPJ010000038.1:0-8811 GCA_964460195.1 uncultured Methanosarcinales archaeon | reverse complement strand
GTTTCACTCACAATATGTTAACGAGGTGTCAATAATGAACTTGCAAACAAGCCCCGGCGGACATAAACTATTTGTATGATTATTTATGTCCGCCGTTATACGGGCAGAGATCGCCCAGTTATGTGATAAAGTGATTAAGGTGTGAAAAGAAGGTAGCCCATTTTGTGATAAAGCCATACTCCCGCAGTGGCAGGAAGTGTTCGGGGGAGGTGGAAGAAAGGTAATTATCTGTTTCTCTATGGTTCTTCCAAAAAATGCAAATAAAAGTACTTTTTACAATACTTTTTTAAGTACTTTAAAGAGAAGTTTTATAAAGAGCAAGAGATTACTCCCCTCGATGACTAAAAGAGGCGTGGATAAGGCTATTCTGAAGATTCTTAAAGACAGCCCCCGGCCTCTCTGCACCAGGGAAATGGCTGATAAATTAAAAGTGGCTTGGCATACCACCGAACGGTATTGCCTTAACCTGCAAATAGAAAATAAATTAGACCGTTTTGTTATCGGGAAAACAACTGCTTGGTATCTGAAAAAATGAAATTCGACAAAAAAGCAAGGATACCTATTGTTTTGGTACTTCTAACCCTGGCCGCTTCTTTTGTTTTCTTTGTTTTAGCCGAGAATAGTTCAGATAATTTAACTCTCCCAATCGAAGATAATATTTCACTTAATATCACTTTGGAAAATCAAACTCTTAATTTAACTTTGCCATCTAATGAAACTGTTTTAATAAATGAAACTTTAATCTTGCCCCCCGAAAATGTCTCTTATTCAGAACCGCCCGAAATAAATAACTCCTTCGAAACAACGGAAGAAACTCTTAACAGTAGTGCTGAAAACTTTTCTATGGCTGAAGAAGCCGCACCAACCACTTTTAATAATAGCAATAATTATGATGGCCGCCTTATTGATTACAGAGTAGAGCAAGAAGGCGATATAACCCATCTCTACCCCAATATGCTTATTGACGAGTTCTCTTTCACTTCCTTGTCTAGCTCTCCTTTGTTTTATGAACTGGGTAGAACCGAATCGGCCGTGGGAACGTTCATCACCACTTTTGTCATTGATACCACGGCAACCACCTTTACTGAGGGCAGCTTTACCAAGCGCGTCGAAGGAAAAGAATTGTACCTTTGCCCTCAATGGGATCAGGGCTGTTTAACTAACTGGATTAAAATACAGGATTTGCCGGGAGAAGAATACACTCTTTCCTTCCCACCAGGAAAAATTGCCTATGGAGAGACTCTTCCCGCGCAACTTTTGGGAATTAGTTCAGAAATAAGTTCTCTCGCCAGCATTTCTTCCACCCAAGCCGACGGACTTATTGCTTATGGGGAATCAAATATTGCCCTCCCGCGCTATCGGACCTGGAATTCTTCCAACAATTTTTCGGCAGAACAAAATGCTCAATCCATCGGAACAGCTGGAACAGATGATATTACTTGGGCGGTAGTTAGGGGAAATCATGAACGAGATGAAATAATTCTGGGAACGGAAGACAAAAGCAATGACGTTAATATTCAGGTTTATAACAGCACTGCTGGAGCCTGGGGAGGCCTTCTGGAAGTCAGCGCTGATGTTCCCAACTCCGCTTACCGCGCTTTTGACATTGCGGTAGAAGACCTTTCCGGTGATGCGTTAATTGTTTATGAGACTTCATCAACAGCTGATACAACTATAGCCTATCGAATGTGGAATGGTTCTTATTCTGCCGAATCTACCTTAACCACTGGGTTAGGTTCCCTAGCTATCAATTGGGTTCAGCTTGTTTCCAGAAGGGGAGCAGATGACATCATGCTTTTGGTGCATGACAGCTCTTCTTCTTTAAGAGCAATCCCCTGGAACGGAACTGGGTTTGATACTTCGAAAGCTCAAACACTTTCTACTACTACCATCTCTGCAACAACATCGCATTTTGATTTTGCCTGGGAAGGAACCAGCAATCAGGGGTTAGCTCTATACGGCTTATCAACCGCTTTAGGATATCGCACTTTCTCATTAACAGCTCCTTATTGGAGTACTGGGGCTACTATCTCTCTTTCTCCTCAAAATGGCCGGGCTACTCGTCTCTGTGCTGATCCCGTTTCAGATTATATTGGTATTGTCCGTCAGGCTTCTGCCAATGATGTGGGTGCATATATGTGGGATGGCACCCAGATTTTAGCGGGAGAACCAGCGGAAGATTCTCTCACCGAGCCCATGGGCAGCAATAATCCCAATGTAGACTGCGCTTGGTATAACTCCAGTACGGCTTTATTTGGTTTTGTAGATAATAATGCTCTGGCAGCAGATTATTTCACTTTTACCAAGACGAATACCTGGAGCACGGCTGATTTAACTTCCACCTCAACAACAAGCAATTTTGCCAGCAACGATATTGGAGGAATGCGTTTCACCAAGCATCCTACAACAAATGAAATTATGATTACCATTATGGACACTAACGAGGATATCTCACTCATCCGCTGGACAGGAACAGCCTTTGCAAGTATTGCAGAATCCCCCATAGAAACCAATACAGAAGTTATCAACGGAGACCAGGAAGGAGTAATGTTTGACTGGTACAGATATGATCCGGTGCCGAATGTGACAAGCATCAGCCCATCAGGGATAAACCATGCGGTGAGTTCCACAATCAACATCAATGCTACTGTTCGGGACAATATCGGCATTTCGGTTGTTTTGGCCAACATCACTCTGCCTAATAGCACCATCAGCCAAATAACTTTAACTGACACTAATAGCGACAATATTTATAATAGTACATTTAGCACAACCAACTTAAACGGCATTTATACCATCAGAATAATTGCCAACGACAGCAGTGTCCATCAAAATATTAACAGTACAGAAACTATCACATTTACTGTTGGTGATTACCTTGCTCCAAATGTAACAAATGTCGCTCCCACCGCCGGAACAAATTATAATTTAAACACGCTGATTAATATCTCGGCGAATGTGACTGATAACATTAACATTTCCGTTGTCTTGGCTAACATCACACTGCCTAACGGAACTATTAAGCAGATAACTTTAACCAATAAAAGTTTAGTTAATTACAACGGCACTTTTAACATCACCAACACCGCCGGAACTTACACTATCAGAATAATTGCTAATGACACTGTTAACAACATCAACAGTTCGGAAACAACTACCTTTACCATCGGTGATGTCATCCTTCCGAGCGTTACGAATGTTACGCCCATCAGTGGCACCAATTATGAAGCGGGAACAGTTGTTAATATCTCCGCTAATGTTACTGATGAAACCGCCGTTGGTGCTGTTCTGGCGAACATCACGTTTCCCAACAGCAGTATAGAGCAGGTAACCCTCATCAACAGAAGCCTTGCTTATTACAATGGGACTTTTAGGACGACGAGCGCAACGGGGACCTACACGGTACGAATAATCGCCAATGACACTACCAATAATGTTAACAGTTCAGAAACGACTACTTTTACCATCGGTGACACTATCCCCCCGAGTATTACCATCAATGCTCCTGCCGACCGCATCAATTTTTCCGCCACCTCGGTGGTCTTTAACATCACTGTGACAGATGCTTCTGTTGCGAATGCCAACTGCTCCTTGCTCATAAACGGCACGGTCAATCAGACCAACAGCAGCGTGCTGGATAATATCAATACTTTATTTAACATCAGCGGGTTCCTGGAAAGGGATTACCAATGGAATGTCTCCTGCAACGACTCTTCAGGAAACACCAATGCCAGCATCCTGCGCCGTTTCGCTATCGATATAACTGTCCCTCAATTTAATACCCTCACCACGTCTCCCAGTGCGGCGGCTGATCTTGATCCCAACACTAATGTGACCGTGCTGGTGAATGTTACCGATAACCGGACTGCCGTGCAGAGCGTCATCTTCCAATACAAACTTACCAATGATACTGAATATACGAATGTCACTATGGCTTTCTTCAGCGGCTCCGGCTTCTATAACACTTCTTTCAACGCCACGAGAAACGGAACGTATGATTTACGAGTATGGGCTAGTGATTTAGTAAGAAATAGTGATTTCAGCAACACGATTAATATCTTGGTAGAGTACGACCACAACTGGACCAGAACTCCGGCTTTATTTGCCGCCGTGGTTGCCAGTGCCAGCGCCAGCGTCACCTTAGGAAATCTCACCATCAACAATTCCGGAGACGTTTCGCTCAGTTTTAATATCACTTCTAGTTCCAGCACGACCAGATACAACGGAACAGAAAATTTCACCTTGGCAGCCGGAGAAACCAGAATCCTGCAGGTGAATGACACCGCACCGGCGGGAGGACTGAAAACCATCACCCTCAATATAAGTGTTAATGATTCCTTGGCCGTTCCGCGCTCACTCACTGCCGAAGGCAAGGTGGTGGTTGCGCCCGGACAGCCGGTGTTAGTGGCGACCATCACCACTCCGGCAGAAGAAACCAAGTCAGTAACGCAGGGAGATACGGGGGTAGCTTTTGCGGCTACTCTGCAAAATATCGGAGAAGGAAATGCCACCAATGTTACTTTCTTTTTCACTTTGCCAAGCGGGTGGACGGTAACTTTCGGCCAAACAAACTTAAGCCGCAGCTCTTTTGACTCCGGCGAGAGTTTAGAGAATAATATTGAAGTAACCATCCCTTCTAATGCTGCCACCGGAACGTTTACGGTTGTGGTTAATTCTACTGGATTGAACAGCTCCGGCACAAAATTAGAGAATGAAAGTTTAGTGTTCGGTGATACGGTCAGTGTTACGATAAGTGCTGCTGCCGGTGTCTTGGGGGGAATTTCCGGTGGCGGTGCAGCGGCTGCCGGGGCGGCTGCCGCAGCCGAAGGAGGCGGTGGGGGAGTCGGCGCCGGTGCGGGCAAAGTTACCCAATCAATCATTGGCGCCCAAAAACAAACCATTAAAACGGAAGAGGTCTTTGCAGTGCCCAGAGGAAGCGGTGCTTCAACACCAATTACGGTCGCTAATCTTTGGGAAAATGCCGTAATGGAAGATATTAATCTCGAGGTGTCCGGATTCTTAGCGCAGTACGTGATCATTTCGCCGGAACTGAATAGAAACCGGGTGGTGGAGATACTAGCAACACTGGAAGAGCCGCAAACATTCTCCCTTCCCGGAATGGAGAAGTATACTTTATCTCTGAATGAGGTGCAAGTAGGTAGAGTAACGGTAACGATTGAATCAGAGCCGCAAACGCTCGATTTAAGAGCAGGGCAAATACGCTACGTTGATCTTGATGGCGATGCCTTTGGCGATATAGCCCTGGAATTAGTGAAGATTATGGGGGGTGAATCAACCATTAAGGCTTATGCGGTTAAAGATTTCTCCCAGGTAAAATTGGCACAAGGTGAAACACTGAATTACTCCTTGGACATTTACGCACCCACCTACTTAGTTCAAAAGGATTATGAATTAGAGCTAGAGATTGAAGCTACTTTAATTCCCAAAAATGCGACGGCGGCTGGTTTCACAAAGAAAGTAATTACCGAATTCAGGAAACTTCTCTTTAGAATTCAGGAAATGGGGGGAGAAGAGGCCGAGCAGCAGTTAGCATTAGCTCGAGAACAAGTTCAAGAAATGACGGCGGCACAATTTAACACGGGAGAAGTGCAAAATCTTATGGTCCAAGCGGAACAAGCCTTGACGGAAAATGATTATGATTTGGTGGGCGAAATTACGGAAAAAATCGCCACTATCCATCAAGAGGCCTTTGCCGCCGACGAAATCATCCAGCAAGTTAGGGAAGCTCTGGAAAAGGCTCAAGGCCAATGGCTTAAAACTCCGCAGGCTAATCAGGCATTACAGTTAACGCTCGTTGCTTTTGAGAGAGGAGATTACACCACTGCTTTAGAGAGAGCCAAGAATGCCCAACTTATTAGCGTCTTAGAAACAAAGGGCAGAGTCAACATTCTCAAATTTGTGATCGACTGGTGGTGGGCTTTATTGATAGGAAGTATCGCTCTCTCCATCCTCACCTATTTCATCTATAAATCAATTTATATTACCATCATTGAACAACGGTTAGATAATTTAAACAAAGAGGAAAAAACAATTGGAGAATTGTTGGAAGAGACGCAGAGGAAGTACTTTATGGATAAAACCATTTCCGAAGCCCAGTTTAAACGTTATACGGAGCAGTACGAAAAGAGGCTGGCTAAAATCGGGCAAGTCCGGGCTAAATTAAGAAATAAAAGAGTCGCTATCCTCAAAACGGAGCAGGAATTGAAAAGTATCCAGAAAGAGAAGATGGAAGTAGAGCAGCTTCGTAAGCAGAACCAGACCGATTATCTGGTCAAAGGAAAATTAAGCAGAAAAAAATTCACTGACTTAGAGGAACAGCATAAAGGCCGGCTGACCGAGATTGAGCAGGAAGAATCTATCCTGCAAGAGAAGCTGGAGCAGCAGAAAGGGATGAGAAAGTATGGAATTCTTTCTTTTATTCGCAGGATGGAAGAGGGGTTCACTCCGGAAAAGAAGGCCAAAATCCGGAAAGAAAAGATGGAGAAGAAAAAACCAAAAGAAAAGGTAAAGGCCAAGAAACAAAGAGTTAAAGAGCAGGAAACTATAAAGCCAAAGAAGGCGGAACAGAAAGAACCGAAACCAAGAGCAGAAAGAAGAATAATGGTTGCTTCTGAGAAAAAAGAAGAAGCTCAGGAAAGAGAAGAGGAGAAAAAAGAGGTTAGGGAAAGGCCAAAAAAAGAAATATCGGAAGAAGAGGAAAAAGTAACCAACGCTTTTACGGCTATGTTCAGTGAAGTTGCTCCTAAAGTTAAACCAAGAGTTACAGAAACTCCCCTGGAAAAACCAGTGAAAGAAGAGACGCCAGGGGAGATAAAAGAAAAGTTTAAAACAGAGCTTATCCCCCTACAAGAAAAACGTACTATTAGGGAAGAACCAAACCCAACAAGAATAAAAGAAAAAATCTCTTGGTTCAGCCGGTTCAAGAAACCAACTCCAAAAATCCAAAAACCGGATCCCTATGCGGGGAAGTGGGTAGAAATTAAAATTCCGGATAAAAATATTTTCGAGGCGAAAATAATCCCGGATGGAAATCCCTCTGATGAAAATCATAAAGAAAAAGTTAAAGTAACCAACACTCCTAAAAAGGAGGTAAAACAGATGTCTAAAGAAGAACTGAAAAAATGGTTTCCGGGTGCCTTTGAATGAATTTAAAAACATACTCGCTTAGCGGGGCACTGGTACTCTTGGCTATTTTATTAACCTTTTTCGCCGGAATGAACATTCCCACCGGCCTGTTCGTTTTCGAAGAAATCGCGCCGGAAGGATTTGAGTTTGAGCTCCCGGGAGAGGCGACTGAACAAATCGCATCTTCAGCCATAGAACAGGCACAACAAGAAATAGCCGAGATGAGACAACGTAACTTTACGACCACTTTTGTCAATGACGTTCTCAATGAAGCTAATCTGCAATATGAACAAGGAAATTACACTGCCACATTGAAGATGACACAATTAATCAGTTTCATCAGGAAAGAAAAGATTAAATTCCTTGATCAGATAGAATTAGCGAAGCTCAAAGATGAGGAATTTCAAGAAAAAGAGGTTGACACGAGCGAAGGGAAGGCTCTGGTTGGATTAGCCATGGAAGCTTTTACCCAGGATCAGCTGGTAGATGCGCAGGAATTACTGCAACAGGCTGATATAGAATTGGAGAAAGCCAAAGCGGAGAAAGAACGGCAAAATGGCCTGGCTTATCTCAGCAAGAATTTTATCCTCAAGTATTGGTGGCAGATACTTCTGGTTATTATTGTAATAGCCGTCGGCTCCCCTCCAACTACCAACAAAATCATCAAAAAGAAAAGACAACAAAAACTAACCGGATTAAAAACGGAACTGGAAAAAACTAATGAATTAATCAAACGGATGCAAAAAGTTTGTTTTGTTGACAAAAAAATGACCGCACAATCATATAAAGATAAAGTGAAGAGATATGAAGAACGTATCGCCGAGATTAAACATACCATTCCCGTTATAGAAGCACAGTTGAAAGGGAAGAAAGCACTGCCCCAGAAAGAAAAGCCCATCGGGATTATTGAGGTAAAGAAATGATCGCCCATGAACATATCCAACTGATCAGGCTGAAAAGCCTTATTTTTACACTAGTCATTGCCAGCATAATTTCTCTCCTTATTTTTGCCAGCAACCTTTTCTTTTCACCAACCACTTCTTTCATGGTTTCTTTGGCTTTAATGGTGATAGGAATGAACTTTACGGTCTATCTCATCAAAAAGGCAGGAATTGCCACTTTGTTTTATGTTTTCACCGCCGTCTTAACTTTTTGGATTGATGACATTGGCGTTCTGGGCTGGGAAAAAATTATCACTTTCTTTTTTGCCGGTTTAATCTTTGAAATTATCTTCCTGCTCCTGAAAGTGCGGGTGCATAATGTTCCCTTGGATATGATCATCGGGGCCAGCCTTTCCACCGCCAGTATTTCTCTGATTACCGCCTTTGCCCTCTCCGAAGGATTGGCCAGCAGTTTCCCAGTAGAACTCATTAACCTTATCTTACTGGCTTTTGCGGTGGGATTAATTGCTTCTACCGTAATCTTCTTAATTTGGCATCAGGTGGAACGTACCAAAATAATAATTAAAGTAGAATCGTGGCTGATGAGTTTAGGGGGATGGAGGTAGGATAAATTGGACATTCATCAGCTCTAATACTCAATTATATTGTCTTATTATTGTCTTATGCGAAAATCGCAAATTCTTTACCACGCCCTCCACAATCTTAAACTATAGTAAGTGACATAAATTTTTATACAAAAGTCACTTACTATACCAGCGGAAGT
>CAYWPJ010000037.1:0-9178 GCA_964460195.1 uncultured Methanosarcinales archaeon | reverse complement strand
CATTTGATCCAGTGAACTTAAATAAACGGGATCATTACCCATTAGAGAGGTAAAAGTTTCGGCTGCCTCTTTAGAAACACCAGAATACACTCGCTCAACTGAAATCTCTTTTCTCCGTTTTAGCAGTTGTTCAAAAAATTCTGACAAACGTATTGTTAAAGGAAAAGAATCAGCAACATAGACATCATCTGATGCAGTGACCACTAACACCTGATCACCTTGCATTTCTGGTTTTAACTGAGTACGGGAATACAATTCATTCATTTTATTTCCCTTGTTTCCATTCCTTATCAAACATGGAAGCAAAGTAATCGACGAACTGGGGTGCTTCCACCCAGACGGCACAGTCATAACTCTTGTGCACCTTCTGGTCATCAGTCAGGAAAAGCAGCATTTCTTTCCCGTCAATCAGACAGAACCGGGCCTGGCCGCTCTGATGCAGCTTGACCTTGGCATGCTTGCTAAAACCAGCCAATGCTTCCTTGCTGGCCGTAACCGGCAAAGAAACCCGGACATCCAGGCCATTCTTAGCCGCCCGGTGCAGGAAACTGGCCAGAAGCTCGTGTTTCCTTTCCGCGCCGTCCTTGGAAGTCATTAAGGTAATGCTTTTCTTGGCATTCTTGATCATGTAACAAAGATGCTCATGCACTTTATCCCTTCCCCGGAAGGCGCCTGATTTGTCCGTCGGATCAACTAGTTTGATGCCTTCGGAATGCAGAGTATTCAATTCGTTAAGAACGTCGCTGCCTTTCAGGCCGGTGAGCATCTTGCTTTTCAGCTCGGCTTCTTCCATCGCTTTCTTCTTCACTCTTTCAACAACTTCAGCCGGAGGAACGGCCAGATATTTGATCGGCTTGCCGACTTTGACGATGATGAAGCCTTTCTTTTCCAGTGATTCCAGAACATCATAAGCCCGCGAGCGGGGCACATTGGAGATATCAGATAATTCACCGGCCGTGGAGACGCCCCGGCTCAGCAGGGCAACCCAGAGCTTGCTTTCATAACTATTTAAACCGAAATCTTTCAATTTGTTCAGGAAATCTTTTTGGACGATCATATTTATTTTCCCCCTAGGTAAATCATCTTTCACCGGCCAAACACCCCAGAACTCTTTTTGCTCTTTAGAATGGTCTTTTATTTATAAATCTTTTGGTTTTTTAGCACTTTTAAGTAGTTATACCCCTGTGTGCGGGGAGGGGGCGTCGGGGCTATTTTCATCTGTGGCATCATCTGCGGCAAACAGCCGGCGGTCATTGACTTTGAACAATCTGATCCTGGCTCCGGCGTCGAGCCAGCCGTGGGCGTAATTGAGGGCGGCGAAAGCCAGGACGGCGTTATCTTTCTTCTCGAGGAAGTAATGAGCATCATCAAAATAGCGCTGAGCCATGTCGAGGAAATCGCGGGCCTCTTTGAGGCGGGAGCTATCGAGGGCTTTTTGGGCCTGAACGAGGGCTTTTTTAGTCACGGCAAAGTATTTTTTCAGTTTTTGGGGAGTGATTGTCGAGTTCATGCTATATTCATGTTATGTTCATCTTATCAGCAAAAAGGATATTTTATTTAAAAGTAACTCCTGCTTTTTGAAACTAACGATTACTTTACCATAATGATTATAAATAAAACTTGTCCTGATAACAGCATGAGGCTGCGAAAGATTGGGTTAGGAAACCCTTATCATCCTTGTGATGGGTATGGCGGACTTTTTTTCCCCACCTGTAAGGCTGCCCGCATTTATTTGCCCAATGCCTTAGGAATGTTTGTTGACAAAGTAACACCCGCAGAAAAGAAAGCGGTAAGAGAGCATTTTAAACGGCATTATCGTTTTTCCTCGTCGGTGATTAGAAAATCGCCAAGGGGGAATCTCATTTTAGACCTGTTTAGCGATTATTCTACAACCATTGCTGATAATGAAGGCAGGAAGGCAGGCGATTCCGGAGTACAAAACAGGAATGCCCTCTTGGTTATATCATCATCTAAAGTTAATTCAAGTAGTTATCATTTCTCTTATGCTAAAGTGGGCGAATATGAAGGATATTATATGGAAGCGCCAATAGTTAGAGGTGGTGCTCCGGAGTTTGAGGGCATAAACGCTTACATTGAAATTGCTAATGGGGGGAAAGCAGGAGAATGGAATCATTCTGACCCGGCTTTAAGTGTTTTAGAGAAGACGGTTCATGAATTCGAAACTCCAGTTCATCAACGTGTTTTTAAGGAGATTTTAGCGGGAGAAAGAAACAAATTTACTGACTCAGCACTCTACCAATGCCTGCATGAAACGGGACAGAAAGAAAAGTGGTAACTTAACTGCGGAAAAAGCAAAAATCATTCCGCTTTCATCGTCGGCCTTTTCACCGTAATTGGCAGAACCCCTTCCTCAAATTCCAATAAGGCAATCTCAATGGGATTGTATTTAATCCTCTCCAAATCCTCTTCAGATAATTTGACCAGGAAGGGCGCGCCCATCGAAATCTGCAAAGCGCGGCTGCCTATCATCCGGGCTTTCTCGTACTTGGTGTAATCAGTTACTTCTACTTCTTCAGCCATTGTTTTGTTTCCCACTATTTTTTAATTCTTTCAATTTCCTAGCTCACGGCAGCGCCTGATTTAATTCTCTCCTCAAAAATTTGGCTTTTTCCAAAGCCAGGTCAAGCATCCGGGAGACTTCTTCAATCGTCACTGGAACCGCTCCGCCTTTCTGCAAGGCAGACAGGATACCTCTCTCGTCGGAAGCGACGGTCAGGCGGGCATCATAAGCCTCTTCCTCTTCCGAGGTTGGATCGACCAGGAATTTGCCGTTGATTTTATAGACAGTCACCGGCAGGGGCCCTTTAAGCAGAGGGAGGGGCTGGTCAGTTTTTTTCTTGTAATCAATCGCGCCGGTGTCTTCGTCTACCACCGGGAACCGGGCTGATTTTAAAGCCGTCAGGGCGGCCAGGCCGGCAGCATCAAAGAGGTTTCCGGCGTCGTTGATCGTGATGATATCAATGATGACAAACCAGGCTTTCTCACCCGGCCTGATGCATAATTTTTTCATGTCCAAAGCTTTAGCTTCCCTAATCCCCCGGTCAATCACCCTGGCCAGCTCGATGGCCTTGATTCCCGGCGGGCCGGGCTCGTATTCGGGGCTGGACAAAGGCAACAGTTCAGCATTGATCATTATCCCCCCTTCTTCCGGCGTGTCATTGTAAGGTTTCTCAATCGACAATTTGACGCCGGCCATCACTACCGTTTCGCCGATCTGCACCCGGGCGGATCCCTCGGCAGTCCAGGAGATATTGGTCTCTATCCTGATTGGTTTCCGGTACTCTTCCAGTCCTCTTCCGTCCAGCCTTTTGTCCTTGTCGGCCAGCTGGGTAATCGTTTCTTTGTTGCTGATCATGCGAATTTCTCCATCAGGGCTCTCTTCTGCTCTTGATAAATTTTTTCCGTCGCTTCCTTAGCCAGCTCTAAAGCTTTGATCAGATCTTCCTTAGAGATTTCTCCATCCATCTGCAGGAGGGTTATTTCTTTAGTATTGTGGGACATGGCGACCGGGATGTCAGAGACGACGCCTTCATAAGCCTCTTCATCATACATTAAATCGGCTAAGATAGTACCCCCAACCTGTCCGACAGCCACCGAACTGATCATATCTTTCATCGGTATGCCAGCATCAGCCAAAGCGATAGAGGCGGCGGAAATGGCGGCGCACCTCGTTCCGGCATCGGTCTGAGGCAAATCGACAAAAATATCGACGACTGCGTTAGGGAAGGCGGACAGGTCAACTATCGGCTCCAGCGCCTTAGTCATGACCATAGCTATTTCCTGGGATCTTCGGTTGTTGCCCGGCCGGATCCTTTCCCCGGAGCCGGAGAAGGGCATCATGCTATAAAAACACCGGAGCAGGCCTTTTTTAGGGTCCTGCTTGAATCTAGGGAAGAGCTCCCTTGGCCCGTAAACGGCGGCGATGGCCCAGGTCCGGCCAATCTTAAATGAAGCGGAGCCCTCCGCATTAGGAACTACCCCGGCTTTGGCTTCCATAGGGCGCAGCTCATCGTCCTGTCTTCCGTCAGTTCTTTTATAAGCCATTGTTCTGTTCTCCGATCTTCTCTCCAAGGAATTTTTCTATCTGTTCAGTTAAGCCTTCCTGATGTGATTTCTGCTCAATCAGCTTGATGGCTTCCTCGGCTTTAAGTTCCCCTTCCGGCGTGCCCTGCAGCCAGACAAAGCCGTTCTGCCCGATAGTTATTTTGCAGCCGGTCCGGTCTTTGATCAGAGTAATCATGCTTCCCATCTTGCCGATAACCCGGGAAACTTTCTGGCTGTTGATCCTGATAATTCTTCCCTCAGAAATTTTATGCAGTCCGGGCTCCTTCATCGAAATGTCAATCAGGTTCTGCGATGTCACCTGAGTGATTTTAACGACGAGATAATCCCCGATGGCAATGATCTTGCTCAAATCATCCTGTTTTCTGATATACCGGGTGGTGGCATCTTTGACGTTCATCACTGCCGAATAAGCCGTTCCGGTGTCGACCCGCCAGCCGGACATGAGAATGTCAATAACCTTCCCGATGATTTTATCACCCACCCGGGGGATGTAAGGGCCGCCCAGGGGTGTAATCTTGATCACTCTGCCCGACAGGGAAACCAGGCCGAGAACTTTCGAATAAATATTTTCTTTTTCCCGGTAGGTGTTATCTCCCGGCAGATAATCCATTCCTTCGGCTAAGACTTGTCCGGGAATGACTATTTCTTTTTCCTTAACTATGATAGTGCTCATGTTATTTATCCGCTCTTCGATAGGGTGAGAAAGAGTGCGGATTTTATCTCCTTTCTCTCTTTTGGTCTGAATTTGAGCGGTTATTTATAAGTGTTTTGCTTGAATCTGTCAATTTTCTAATGATCACTAGATGGAGTTTCCTTAGCGTTTTCGGCTAAAGAATTCATCAAAAATTTTCTTTTTACAAAACTTCCCTAACGAGGAATTACCTTATAAAAAGGGTTTGCCGCTTTCCAAAGGTGATAATCCATTTGAGCCAAAGTTTCTGCCCTTCTATCGTTGGCTACTTTTTTAAATTCTTTAAGCCTCTCATCGAAACCATTACCGCCACCTTTTATTATCCCTAAGAGAATCAATGCTTCTGCAGCAACTTCTGTTCGTTGAAGTTTAAATTCCTCTTGATACCTTGCCGCCTGAACTAAATGATATCCTCCATTAACAACATACACCACTCCCAGAACCGCGACAGCATATTTTCCTTTATTCCAAACTTTTTTTAAAAATGACGGTTCTCTGGCAACTTTGTCATCAAGGTGATCCTCTTCGCCTGACATCATGGTTAGTTTGCAATTGGCAGGAGTTTAAAAATATTTAGATATTACAGAAGGTAGGTAATAACAGAAAACATATTGTCGTTGAACCAAAAGATTAACCTCAACCACTATATCATCATACGCCAAGTATCATCATACGCCAAGGAATAGTTTTACAAATAGTTTAACCAAAAGTTTTATATATTATTTTACTTTTTAATCCAAAAGAGTGGCCCAAATGAGTAAAAAAGTAATAATTGACATTGAGGCTCATGCACTCTTCGGGACTTTAGAGAGGGGCTTAAAATTTTGGCTTAACTACTACGAAGCAAAAGAACGTGCATTTAAAGCCGTTCGCGCGGGAAAGCCGGCTAAAAGAAAACATTTATCAAAGAAAGGTAAGACGTACTACTATTATTTTCAAGACAACTTATCGTTTTACGTTATCTGCCGGGAAAAAGAACTTGAAGAATATGTAAAAATAGTTATTAAAACGGTAATTATTGAAATAGGGAGGGAATAAAAATGATAAATAACAAAAGGTTATGCATTGAATGCAACGTTCCAATGAAGAAGACGTCAATAAAATATAGGGGTATAGAGTTTGAAGCAAGGGAATGTCCAAAGTGCAAAGAAAAAATTTTCACGGAAGATCTCACCATCAAAGCCATCTCTAAGCTAGAGGCAAAGAGGTTGGAAAGTGAATATGTAAAACATCCCATCAAGATAGGGCATAGCTGGGGGATAACTTTTCCCAAGGAGGTTGCTGAAGTATTTGAATTAACCAATCCGAAAGTGACACTGAAAGTTCAGCCACACTTACAAGAAGGAAAAATAGAAATTTTACTCTGTTAACCTTCAACCATGACTTCCCCATGCGTTAGGGAATTGAGCTTATCCAAAAATTCCGGATATAGTCCGGCCGGCAGTTCAACCACCGCCTTCCAGCTGCCGTCATTCTGCCACTCTTCCCTAATAATCGTCGCTGAGCCGGAGACTATCCCATACATCTTCCCGGCATATTGGGCCGGAATGGTTAAAGTAACCTTCTTCTGCTCGATCTTAAGCGGCAGGATTGGCCTTAACTTAGAGATGATTTCATTAAACTGCTCCTCAGCCGTCTGGTGCTCAGTCAGATGGATTTTTGCTTCCTCCCAGGCTGATTCAATCCGGGCCGGGGGAATGGGCAGGCCGGTTTTGGCGTCAACGGATTGCCGGGAGAGCAAATAAATCAATTTCTTCTTTTTCTGCTCCCTTTCCAGGGATCTCTGCTCTGAGGTGGCCTGGATTTCGCCTTCCTTGAGGATGATGGCGGCGATCTGATCAATTTCTGCCGTCCGGAAAACTTTCTGCAGCTGGTCCTGGCCGGCCAGCAGCCCTTTTTTGACGTCGGAGAAGATCTTGTCAGCCAGCAGCACTTCCCTTAAATCAGTTGTCTCTCCCCTCTTGTATTTTAAGGCGGCATCCGGGTCGATGTTGATCTCAAAAGTCTGGCCGAATTTTTTGATTCGGGCCAGGTTGATTTTACTTCTCTCTGCATTGATATTCTGCGACATCCTGGCCTTAAATCTCTCCTCCTTTATTTAATTTATGGTGATGCGGCCGAGCCAGGGCGCTGGATTAGGAATTACCATTTATTTAACATCACCAAAAAACTTAAATACCTTGCTGGTATTCGTTAAAGTAATGCTCAAAAAGAGGCTGCCGGGAATATTCTTTGCTTTAGTCTTACTCCTTTTCCTAGTTTCCTGCCGAGGCTTCATTCCCGCCGGCGAAGAGCCCAGCGAAACCGCCCTGGCTGTCCAGCAGATCAAGACCGGCACGCAGGGAGTGGAGCTCAGCCTGATGCCCAATTTCCCGCCCCGGCAGGTCTACGACTTAAATGAATTAATTGCCGTCGTCGAAGTGAAAAACCGGGGCAACCATGACTTAGAGCCCCAGGAATGTTTCATCCAGGTTTCGGGGTTTGATCCCAATATCATCCTTGGGGAATTCTCCACGCCCCGCTCCTGCGCGGAAGGCATCGGCGTCCTGGAGGGGAAAAAATTATACAATATTGAAGGAAGTTTCAACCAAATTGAATTCCGATCGAGCAATATTGCCCTGCCGGAAGGCGTCTTTGACTACCAGCCAACTTTAAATTATAAAGCCTGCTACCTTTACCGGACCCGGGCCAGCCCCTCCGTCTGCGTCGATCCCTTACTTTATCAGATCTCTTCCGAACAGAAAGCCTGCGATTATCGCCGGAATGTGGTTACGGGCGGCGGGCAGGGCGCTCCGGTCGGCATCAGTTACGTCAATGTCGATATGCTCGGCACGAAAGCCGTCTTTGAAATCAACGTGATGAACTATGGCGGCGGGGTGGTTGTGACTCCCCAGGCCGACCTCCGGAACTGCGACGTCGGTTTGGAGTACACCGATATCGGCAAAGTCTTTTATAACGTCCAGCTCGGCGGCGCTTCCATCGTTGACTGCAAGCCCCGGGACGGTTTCGCGCGGCTGGTCAACAACCAGGGGAAGATTGTCTGCACTTTCAACCTTCCGCCGACTTCGGCTTATGAAACGCCCTTGCTGGTTGACCTCGATTACGGCTACATGAAATCTATCACCAAACCATTGCAGATTATCAAGACGCCACAGTAAACTTTAAATAACCCAACTCTTTCTTTAGCCAAGAACAAGCTAAGATCAAGCTTAAAAGAGGTACGGACCATGAAACGGATAATTTTGCCAATATTGTTGCTGTTAAGCTTATTTCTTTTAGTCTCCTGCGCCAAAGAGGAAACGGCGGCCGGCGGCGGCGCCTTCATCGGCGGCAGTGAAGGGATTGTTGCTTCCTTTGAGCCTTTGAGCATTGAAGAAGACGGCATCTATACTGTCTTTGACACGGAGGATTTTTCGCTGGACATCGTCTTAAAGAATAAAGGAGAAGAAGATGTCCCGGCCGGGAAGGCCCGGTTGAAGTTATTAGGCCCGTCCAAGACAAGTTTCACTAACATTCCCAGCTGGGAATTGGCCAACCGGCAGCTGATTGAGAAAATCTCGGAATTCAATCCGGAAGGCGGAGAGGAAATCATCAGTTTCACTCCCACTAACCGGGCGATGTACACTGGCGAAGTTACCGGCTATCAGGACCTTGTCTGGAACTTAGAGTTTGACTACGATTACAAGACTTATCTAATTATTGACAACGTCTGTTTTAAAGGAGATATTACTGATGAAAGAGTCTGTGAACTGAAAGAGCCGAAGACTTTCTCCATTTCCGGAGCGCCGATAACTGTCAATTCGGTGGTGGAAGATTCGGCTGGCCGGGGATTGATCATGCTTAAGATAATCATTTCTGACGTCGGGGAAGGTGATTCGACCATTGTCGGACAGGAATTCGACCATCGTTTCGATCAAGTCGCTTACACTATTGACGAGCCCGATAAATGGGAATGTAAGTCCGGCGGCAGGACGAATGAAGCCCGGCTGATTGAAGGGACGGCTCAGATCATCTGCCGGCTGAAGGCTCCCTTAATCGAAGACGATTTGTATACCAAACCGGTCCGGCTGACTTTGGCTTATACCTACCGGGATTTAATCCAGGAGAAGCTGCGGATTAAGGAGAGTGTGAGGTAAAATATTATTAAGGGTATTGGTTTTATTTTTTTAGCTCTTAATCAATCGGTTTTAGGAACATCCTTAATAGGGATTGGCTCAATTGTGATTGCGGGAGCGGGTGGAAAATGATGGGGTTGGAACTGTTTGGGATTATTTTAGTTGTGATGGGAATTATCATTGCTTTCTGGAAAAAAAATAATTACATTGCTCTGTCATTGATTATTGTTTTGCTGGTTGTTTTGTTAATGTTAGGTTATTTTAAGTGATGAATTTTTTCGTTCCA
>CAYWPJ010000036.1:2321-9331 GCA_964460195.1 uncultured Methanosarcinales archaeon | reverse complement strand
TAACCACATTTTAACGACATTTAGGGCAGATTCTAATGAAATGTTATCAGCGCCGATCCCTAATAAATTAGAATTGTTGTGGCGGCGTGATGTGCTGGCATCTTTTTGGGTAAGACATCTGGCAACGTAAACTCCTCTATACTTGGAGGCAGGAATGAGAATTCCGATCCCCGAACCGCAGATTCCTATGCCTACAGTCTTAAATTCTTTATCCATAGATACTTCACTGCCAATCTTGCTTGAGAATAAAGGATAATCGCATCTTTCTTCTTTATGCGTGCCAATATCTGTAATCAGATAGCCTTCTCTTTCCAGAAATTCGGTAATGCTTTTTTTATGTTCCAAACCGCGATGGTCAGAACCAATAACAATTCTCTTTCCTTCATGCGTACCAATGGGAACATTTATGCCATCAACATAAATGATTTCCATTTTTTATCCCCCTAATCTCCGGCAGAAAGTCAGAAACCCGGTATGTCCCAGCATTTCAAACTCCGGCCGCATGATTTGCCCTTCGATTTTCCATTTTCTCTCCAATAATTCAACAGTTTCCAAAACTTTAATTTTTGTTTTCCTGGCCGAATCAATAAATTGCTTGACCTGAGTCAAGTTCGGCAGATAAACGACAAGAAACCCCCCTTCCTTCAAAGAAGATTCAGCGTGCTCAATCACTCTCCATGGCTCAGGCAGGTCTAAAGTGATTAAGCCTAATTCTTTCTCGGAAATCCCCTGACAGACGTCGGCTTGTTTTAAAGTTATATTTTTAAAATCAAACAATTTCACATTCCTGCTTAGCAAATCAAAATGCTCGGGATTAATTTCATAAACTGTTATTTCCCTGCCGACATTAGCTAGGGAGAAGGCCAGAGAGCCGCTGCCGCCGCCGGCATCAACCACTTTAGAATCTTTGTTAATGCCTGTTTTGGCTAGTATCAGGCCGATATCTTTCTGGATGATGGCCTGCGGCCCTCTCTGAATATTTTCCAGCCGGTCCGGGAATGAAAGTTCAAGACAATAAAATTCAATCTTCTTGGATGAGTAAATTAAACCGCCTTTCTTCAAGTCCAGGCTTTTGATGATTCCCTGGGAAGTGTGAAAATCTTCGTCTAAGTCTTTGACAAAATATTTTTTCCCCGTTGATTTCTCGATGAGGAGCTTTTGGATGGGTCTCATTTTAAATGACTTTTCTTTCCACTTTATTTAGATGGTATAAATCAAAGATTAATAAAGCTAACTGTTCGCCAAGATTGTGGTTTCCCGACGATAAAGAGGTGGTTTTTCCGATTTTTTCCTGGAAATTTCCGGAAACATCAACTGTTTCGTGAATATGGCTATGTAAAGTCAAGTAAGGCTGATATTTTTCAATGAATTGCCTGACGGCGAGGCTGCCGACGTGCTCTCCGTTTAGGGTCAGGTCTAAACAAGTATTATCCGGCGGAGAATGAATGACGTAAACGGTTCTTTCGGCTTTTTTAGTGAATAGTTCCTGAAGTAAATCCTTCTGGAGGGAATCTAATTTCTCCCTCTCCGGGGTGAAAGAAAATTTTTCCCATTCGCCGGTTAAGGTTTTGAAGCCGTGAAAATTATAATTACTTCTTTTCCGTTGAGCATAGTATTGGGCGAGTTTCGGGTCAATTTCACTTAAGTCAAACTTCTCCCAGTCTTTGATGCCGAAAGGAGAGACCGGGACGTAAGCATAGCCAACCAGCTCAAAATCTTCAGTGAGCTGCCTTCTTCGGCCGTGGAGATAAAGGAAATCCTGGCTTTTCTCCAATATCCTGGCATTAGCAATACAATCGTCATTGCCGAGCATTAAAAAAATCCTTGTTTGTGGCAGCTTTTTCTTGACTGGACTCAGCAGCTCCGGCAATCTTTGTTCTAAAAACCGTCTTTGTCCGCCGATGAAATCTTCATCTGGAAAATCTTTAGGGGCAATATCCCCTCCGATAATGATGCTGTCGGCGGAGGTTTTCAGGGCATAATTTACCAGTTTCCGGTACTGAACTTCATTCCCGTGCAGGTCGGAAGTGTAAATAAGGGTATGTTTTTTCATCTGAAAGCTCAGACTCCACAAATTATTTAAACTTTCCTCTTTCTGGGAAGATATGCCTTTCCCCAACGACAAGAAAACCTTCCTGGAGAAACCAGATCAATCAAAGAAAGGTTCTCCCGATGAGAAAATAATCCCTTTAGTTGAGCTAATTAACCGGAAAGAGGAATATTACACCACCTCTTCCTGCTCCGGCCGGGTCTATCTGTGGAAGGGAGGGGGCAGAAAGAACGAGATGGAACGGCTGAAAGTCAGCCATGATTTGATTGACGAGAAATTCTTCGAAATCGAGGAGGGGCAGGGTTTCAAGATTGACGAGAAGTTGGTTTGGCTGAGGCTGGAGCCGATGATTCTTCATGTTGCCTGCCAGGATATGGAAAGCGCCAACCTTCTCCTGGAAAAAGCCAGGAAGCTCTGCAAGAAAAGCTCCCTGCTGAGCCTGCAGAACAAAATCATCATCGAGATCAGGAGCAGTCAATTCATCGAGATGCCTCTCTGGAAAGATGGAGAGTGCCTCTTCCCGGACAAGGGGCTGCTCAAAGAGCTGGTCAATGGAAAACTGAAGGAAGTCTGGGAAAAGGTTGGGAAGATGGGGGAGGTCATGGCGGAGGATAGTTGACAATTTAGACTATTAAAAATTTAAAAGAGATTTAAAAGAAAATAAAAGAGAGTAAAAAATAAAAAATATTTTTCCCCTTAAACCGTTTTTATTTCTTCTTAAAGGCCACGGCAATCGCCAGGAGCACGGCAATCAAGAGCAGCAGGACGAGGATTCCCAGCAGCAGCGCGTAAGTGCTGCTGTCGCGGAAAGAAGCCCGGACTTCCTGCACCGGCTGCCGGCTGGCCAGCCCCGCTTCCAATTCCTGCTGCAGCTGCGCCGCCAGGTTCTTAGCCGCCAGCCCGCTCTGCGTCCGGATAGTCTCCCCGGCCGTCAGGCATTCCTTAACTTCGAGGCTGACTTCTCCGCTGGCCTCCAGGCTGCCGTCACGGTAAACTTCGACGGTAATCGGGTAAGTCCCCATTTCCGCTTCCGCCAGCTCCAGGCTGAAAGAAGCCTTGTAATCATTGTCCTGGCTGGCAAAATCTTCCAGCTCGATGTTGTCCTGGCTCTCCTCCAGGCCGAGCTTGTCATTCCGGATGGTTACTTTAACCTCGTCTTCATCGCTTTCCCCGACGTTCTTGAGCATCACCTGCAAAGTTGTCAGGCGGTCGCATTGCAGAGTGGCGGCGCTGAGGGAAGTCTTTTCAATGATTACTTGATGCTTTTCCCGGTCAACGCTGATGGTGGCTGTCTGAACCGTCCGATGCTCCGTTCCGTCATCAGCCTCTCCTTCGACAACAATTTCCAGGGTGTATTCACTTTTCTCAACTTCTTCGCCGGTCAGGTCGAATTCCAGAACGGCTTCGTCGTCGTCGCCCGGCTTCAGGTCAAAGTCGGCTGATTCTTCCTCAAGATCATCGCCGTCAACGTCCATGATGGTCACTGCCACTTGGACATTTTCCATGTCTTCGCGGTAATCGTTCTGCACTTTGACGGTGATTTTGGTGGCTTCATTTAGCTTGATCCCGTCGCCGTCATCAACTTTTTCAATAGTCAGGTAGCTTTTGGGAGCTAAAGTGATGGCTTGAGTAGCCGTAACGGCTTGCCCGTCCTCATTTGTCCCGGCCGCTCTCAACGAGCCGATGCTGTGGGAACCGGAATTTTCGTCGTCGGGAACGGTTAAGGTTAAAGTGGTTGTTGCATGAGCTCCCGCCGCCAGATTGCCTAAAGATGCCGGATTGAGGCCGGCAGAGTAGCGGCTGTTGACATTGACTAAAGAAAGCTGAACATTGCTCAGTGATTCGAAGGTTCCTTCATTAGTAATTGTCACCGTTGCCGTGAGGTTGTCTCCTCTTTCAACGTTGGCAAAAGCGATGCTGGAGACGGCCAGTCGGGCTGCCACGGCTTCGACAACCTGAAAAGTGGAGAAGCCGGGAACGGTGATGACAAAATTTCCGTTGGCATTACTGCCCTGGCATTGGGTGCATTCACTGAAAGGCCCCTGGTTGAATCCGTTTGAAATTCTAATCACCGGGTTGGTGAAAGTTTCTCCGAACAAGGTGATGGTCGCCGGCACTCCCCGCAATCCTGGGGCATCGACGGCAATGGAAGAGCCGCTGATGACGACCACTTCATCCAGGTCAAAAACGTCGGTCAAATCAACTGGCGCGGTGAATTCAATCCTTCCCACTCCGGCTTTTTCAATCCAGAAATTCTCGTAGGCAGCCAGATTATCAGCGCCGCTCAATTCTGGGATCCGGAACTGGTTGGTAATGGGGACATCGGTAACTGTGACAGTCCAAACCACTGGTTCTTCATCAGCAGCAATGGCTGCCGTAACCCGATATCTTCCCGGCTCGGTTTGGCGGAAAGTGTAAGTCCGTCCCGTCACCGGCTCGCCGAGTAAGACATTATCTTCATCAGCTACCGTCCAGGTGATGCTTTCATCGAAGCCCTCTTCCTGCAAAGTGAGGCTGAACGGCTGGTCAACGCCATCCGCAACAGTTGGCGTCGCATCGGTCGGGGTGAAACTTCTCAGACAGGTATTCCTAGTGATAGCAATCGTTTCCTGGTCGTGGAGGAAGTTATCCCGGTAAGAGAGCCTGACTGTTAAAGTGTTGGCGCTGCGGGAAAGATCTCCGGCGGAGATCGGCACGAGAAGCGGCTCGTCATGGTTATCGTCATTCCGGCCGATTCTCAGCGGGGCGGAAGTGAAATCGACTTCCCCCCCCTCAACGGTCACAATAATATCATCTTCGGTGACACTGCCCCGGTTGGTCAATTCCACCGTCAGGGTGGCGCTGCTCTCACAGGTCAGCTCCCGGTGGTCTAAAGTCAGGTTGGAAATGAACAAATCGGCCGGTTCCTGGCGTATATTTAAAATGAAGTTGAAAGCGTCTCCATGAATGACCTCTTCCGGATGCTCGAAGTCGTGACCTTCGACGATGATGGCTAAATGGTGCCCCCCGGCTGGAGCGTCCAAAGGCACGTCTAAGTTGACATTGACCGGAGTGCTGGCCCCGGCGGCAATTCCCGGCAGGGAGGCTAGAGACATTTCTTCTCCTTCCCCGACGTTGAGGACGGCTCTGATGCCGGTAATCGGTGTGCTCATATAATTAGTCAGGGTCATCCTTACCGGGATGGTGTCCCCCGGCCGGATGGTCGAATTGGTTGTCCCGTCTTCGGCAAGGCTCTGCCCGTTGATGTTCACATTGCTGATGACTAAAGTCCGGGGGATGCAGGGGTTTACGGTTAAGGCAACATCATCCGTTGCGCCGATGTAGCCGGGAAAGTGTGGATCAACAGCATAGATGAACAAAGAATGCTGTCCGACGGCAGACTCACTAACGTTAATTTCAATTATGTGCGTCTGCCGATAGCCGCTGCTTAGGGGAGGGAAAGTTTCTCTGACCAGTTCCGGCACAATTTCATTATCCCTGTCCCGGAAAGTGGCATCGGTCGGATTGAAAGAGTGGCCGGCCCGTGCCTGGTCCTCCGGATAAACTAAAACCTGCGGGAGGAGATCATTTTCTCCGGTATTAGTAAAAGTCAACTCCAGATTAACCGTTTCTTCGCAGGCGACTTCGGAAGGGGACAGGGTTGCTTCCATTGAAAAGTCGGTCATGCCCCGCTCGACGTTAAATTCAATTGGGAAATTATCATCGAAAGCCGTGCCTAAGGGAACTAAAAACCAGCCGTCATCCTGTACTTCCAGAGTTAAGATAAAAGTATCGACGTCGATATCCTCCGGCACTTGAAAAGTAAACTCGTCATTTCCGGTGTGCCCCGATTCAAGGGCCCAGCCGCCGCTGAGGCAGTCCAGCCCCCGGCAGGCATTCTCATAGGGAAATTCGGTGAACCCGGAAGCGCTGACATTAGCTTTCGTTCCGACATATCCTAAAGTCGCATCAAAACGGTTGGTAAATTCAAAGTAAACCTCTACTTCCTCTCCCGGAGAGAGAGTGATTTCCTCGCCGGCTCTGAAGATCCCCTCATCAGTTTCGATCCTAATGCTATCCCGGTTAATACCCAAGGCGGGCAGGACAGTAACGTTAAAGTTGGCGGGAGCGGATAAGCCGTTTTCTGCCTCCCCGTCGGTGACCTGAACGGTCATTTCATCTATCCCACTGGTTTCCGGGATGCCCACCAGCCGTAAAGGATTTTCCTCATCGACGCTCAGCCAGTGCAGAGTGGAATTGCCGGCGGAGATGGCCAGGTTGGCTGGATCACCGTCATCGGTTACTTCAATTTCCATACCAAACCCGACTCCTTCGACCGCTTCCTGATCCGGAATGGGAATAATCACGGGAGCGTCGTTGACGCTGTATTCGAAAATATATTCGTCAGAGATAACTGTTTCCGGCCGAGTGTTCGTGGCGGTGATGGTGCAGGTTACTCTGGAACCGTCGACGGGGTGGAGGGTATAAGTGGAAAGGTCGGCGCAGTATTCTCCATCTTGTAAGTACATCAAACTTGTGCCATGCGTCCCAGGTATCCCAGAAGGACTATATACTTGATAATCCAAACGGACATTGCTGACTGTCTGGTCACTTTCCACAACTGCACAGACGGTAACTCCTGGATCGCTGACTCTCAACGGCTCCGGAACATGCGAAGTGCCGGTAATAGTGATATCCGCTGAAACTAACCCTAAGTTAAGTACCAAGAGAACAACTAACACCGCTAAATAATTGGATTTCATTTGACCAACCCCCATATTTTTGACAAAAATCTTAATTACCCTGCCTGAAAACGCCTTCCTATTTAAATCTTTTGGAACTTTTAGTATTCTAAAGTAGTATATCTTAAGGTATTCTGAGAGACCTTGAGAGAATCGCCCGGGAAAACCTCCCTGAAAAATTTTTATTTTCTCTTCCTAACTCTTTTCCTTAAACTTCTTTTCACCAGGTAGCTGAGAAA
>CAYWPJ010000036.1:0-2257 GCA_964460195.1 uncultured Methanosarcinales archaeon | reverse complement strand
CGCCTCGGCAAAGCCGACGGGAGAAACGATCACTTCATTGCTTTCTTCCTCGTTTATTTCTTCAGGCTCCTGAAAAGTAGTTGCTGCTGATGGTTCAACGATGGGTTTTGATATTGGTTCGGCCAAAGTTTGCGTAGTGTTGGCTTTACGACCGCCTCCTCCGCCACCGCCTCCTCCGCCTCCAGTGCCGGGTGTTTCCGGCAGGGTGCAATTCTGGGTTTCCGCCGGCCGGCTTAGTTCCGTGCCGCATTGATGATCGTCAGTACAGGTTCTGGTTTGGATACTGCCGGAGCAGGCTGACCAGTCGGTGCAGGTCCAGGATTCGACGCATTCTGGTGGTATACAGCCGGAGGTGTCAAAAGAGCAGGAACTATCGCAGCTAATGGTTCCGGTCCAGCCCTCATCGACGACATTTTCACAAGTAGCTGAATGGAGATCCCCGCCGTCGCATTGCTCTCCTGTTTCCCTGATACCATTGCCGCAGGAAGCCTCCGGCAGCCCGCCGTCGATAGTTAGATCCAATTCACTGAATCCCCCAGCCTGATATTCTGCCGTCGGTGTTGCTTCCAGGCCGCCGATATAAAACCTGATTGCTCCCCCTCTCCCTTCCGGGTCGACCAGGACGGCGTACTCGTTTCCCGCCTGGACTTCTCCAATGACGCCTAAGTCATAGCTGCCGACGGCCGCGCTGATTTCCCAGCCAGTTAGGGATTGGGAAGGATTGTTGGAATTGGCTACCCTTCCGGAAAAATGGTTGGGGATGCTGGGCAGGGCAGCCGCCAAGCCGGCGGAGAGGATTAGGAAGAATAAGGTCAGGAAGAACAGAAAATGCATTAATTTTTTCATTTTTTTATTTTAGGAAGGGGGTAGTATAAATAGATTATTATGGTAAAGAAGATAGTACGGTAAAGTAAGAAAGAGGAAGAAAACAGAGAAATAAGATAAAGAAAGAATAAAATAAAAAAGTTTAAGGTGTGTAAGCATACTCCGACGGTGCATACTCTACGTTATTCAGCCCGGTGATGAACAGCCAGTAGCCAAATCCGGGGAGGAGCCAAAATTCAGCGTTTCCGTCGGGGCGGAGCAGGGTGGCATCAAATCCGCTTAAGGTAGTAAATGCATCCCATCTGGAAATGGTATTTTGTCCGTAATGTCCAATCAGGTTCCAGCCGGGAGTTAAAGTGACGCTGGGCGGCTGGGAAGGCTGGGCTGGATCACCCTCATAGAACATTCTATCCCCATCCAGGTAAAGCTCGGCACCAGAGTTCATCTGGACAAAGTAACCGTAGCCGGGCACCATTTCTGTTAAGGTATCATCAGGCTCTCCCCGGTAGTATCGCCATTCGCCTTCCTGGTAGGACCAGACGCTGAGAACATCAGCCAGGACATCGCCCAGGACGGCATTAACAGAGGTATCATCTCCTTCCGGCACTAAAGCCAGGGAAACTAAATTCCAGCCGGGCGTCAGTTGGACGAGGTAGTCTGAAACAGTAACTGTTAGTGTGGCTGAACCAACAGCACCATCATTGTCAGTGATGGTAACTGTTACGAGATAATCTCCTTCAATGTCATAAGTATGGGTTAATGAAAACGGACTGGGGAGTGCACCTAAATCTAAATCGCCAGAGCCGTCTCCCCAATTAACGACCGTAGTGTGAGTATCATCAACCCCGGCATCAGTGAAGAGGAATTCGCCCATGGTAACAGGTGAATTTTCGACAGCATTTGCATCGGCCGGAGCCGTAACAACTGGCGCGGCGTTGGTGACTGCAATTTCCATCGTTCCCACCGCATCATCCGTGCCGTCATTAACGGTGATGGTTACTATGTAGGAGCCAGTTCCTTCGTCAACATAAGTATGGCTTGGGCCGGCAATCGGGCTGGTGACGGTTCCTAAATCTTCCACCGGCGTGCCGTCGCCCCAGTCAATGGTGGCCGTATAGGTTTCCGGCAGGGCACTGGCATCAGTGAAAACGATTTCTCCGATGGTAATCGATGAGCCTTCTTCTCCGCTGGCGCCGGCTGGAGGGGTGATTACCGGAAGAGCGTTGCCGACGGCGATGCTCATAGTGTCAAAGCCGGCGCCGCCGTCGTCATCATTAACTATAATAGTCACGGTGTAAATCCCCATCGCTGTGTATATATGAGTTATTCCGGCAGCCGGGCTGACGATTGGATTGATGATCGTCGGTCCGCTTCCGTCGCCCCAGTCGATCACAGCGTCATGGGTGTCCAGGATTCCGTCATCAGTAAAGAT
>CAYWPJ010000035.1:7380-9401 GCA_964460195.1 uncultured Methanosarcinales archaeon | reverse complement strand
ATTCTGATGGGGACGGTGTAATGGATGTTTGGGACAATTGCCCTCTAACACCAAATAGACTGCAACGGGATACCAATGGAAATGGGGTTGGCGATGCCTGCGAGGGAGTAATAGTTGAAACAGCAACAGGCAGATGTGAAGACTCTGACGGATTTAACCCGGACACCAGAGGCACAGTCTCCCAATCATCAGTTATCGCCCCTCCCCCCACTTCTCCAATTACTCCTCCCGCTTCTCCAATTGTTGATTTTTGTCTTGACAGCAGCAAGGTAATCGAATACACTTGTTCTGAAACGGCTGAAATCAGAAGCGAAGAATATACCTGTGAACTATCAAATTTATACCCGCCCCAGGGTTATGAATGCCGGGAAGGCGCCTGCCTGCCGGTGAGATAAATCGCCGGCTTGGGCCAGCTTAGCGATGCCTTCTCTTCTGACCTAAGTGGGTTTCATTTCAAAAAACAGAAACATTTATATAATACATGCTACAATAATGTAATACATGTTACAAAAAAGTAGTATGCTCAGGACGGCAGAATTATTTTTTGTTAATCCGACTAAAAACCATTATCTGATGAATATCAGCAGAAAGGTGGGATTAGCCCATACCTCGGTTAAAAAAAATTTAGATCAATTAGTAAAGTTAAGGTTAGTCATCGAATCAGTTGAAAAGAAAGGGGGAAGAAAATTTCCATTTTACAAGGCCGACACAGACAATAGATTATTTAAAATGTATAAGAGGATTTATAACTTATCTTCTCTATTAGAATCGGGAGTGATAAAGTTTGTGGAAGAAAAGCTTATGCCTAAATCCATCATTGTATTCGGAAGTTATCAAAGAGGCGATGATACAGAAAATAGTGATATTGATCTTTTTGTTGAATGTAAAGAAGAGGAAATTAATCTCGATAAATTCAGCAAAAAATTAGACAGAAAGATACAGTTGCATTTTAAAGAAAATTTCAATTTATACCCAAAAGAATTAAAGAATAATATTATCAACGGGATCGTTGTGAGTGGTTTTTTGGAGGGGTATAAATGATTACAAAAATTTATCCAGACAAACAGAAATCAGAGTCTCTTAGGAAAATGGCAGAGATAACGTTGGAAAGATTGAAAGAGACTGATACTGAAAAATATCCCGCTAATACACTCCTTGATTATTATGATGCAATTCACCAGTTGATGGAAGCTCTCGGTTTGGCTGGCGGGATTAAGACAAAAGGGGAAGGAGCGCATCAAGAGCTTATTGATTATACTTCAAAACAATATCATTTTGACGAACAGACAAGACAATTCCTGCAACAAATGAGAGATTATAGAAACCGTATTTCCTATGAGGGACTTATGATACATAAAAATTATGTTGCCTTAAATCAAGAAAAAATAAATGGCATCATCAAAAAACTTTTTGATGAACTTGTTAATCTTGTATCCTCCCAGAAATGAATAGTAACCCCGGCGAAATTTCCCTTAAAATGTCCCTGGCTATGGCAGCATCTTCAACTTCTTCAATGCATCATCCGAATCCTTGACCGCCAGACAATCAACCACTCGGCTGGCCGGATAATCATTCCCCCCGGGATAAAGTTTGTCACCGATAAAAAGAACTTCCTCTTTATCAATGTGGTTAAACTTTAGGAATTCCTTGATTCCCCGCTCCTTGTCCAAACCTTTCTGAGTGACATCAAGAGAAGTCGTTCCGCCAATATTTATTTCATACTTGTCTGGGCTTAAATGATCTTTAAGAAATTCAACCCAGATTTTCCTTTTCCCGCCATCGGGATCAAATTTCTTTTTTAGTTCCAAAGGAGCATGCCGGCCGATGGCCGATAAAGTTATCTGAGAATCACGGTCCTGCACTTGATCTTCTTTAGTCGTCATCGTCTTAATTTCAAATTCCTCAATCAGTTGGTCGAAAGCCCGGCAAATCTCTTTCTTTTCTTCATCATTTAGGGAATTGTTGTAGGCAAGGCAGGAATTTCCTAGCCTTACTTCAGCGCACTTCGTACCGGTATTGGC
>CAYWPJ010000035.1:0-7343 GCA_964460195.1 uncultured Methanosarcinales archaeon | reverse complement strand
ATGATGGTTCTCATTGACTCTCGAAGAAATCATTTTCTGCAAATCCTCGACTTTAGTCCCGCTGATGAAAGCAAACTGATAACCTTTCTGGATCATTTTATTAATTTGATAGGCCATCCTTTCCGATATCGGCTGGCAGCTCTCACAGATGGTTTCATCAACGTCAGCGATGACTATTTTTTTCTTTTGCAGATTAATATTGGGAATAAAATCAATGCAAGCCAGGCTGTATTTCTCTAAAGTATCCGTCGGAAACCATTGTCCTTGATGCAAATAAGCAGTAATTTCTCCTAAAGGCGCTAATTTCTCAAAACAATCTTTTTCCATGGACGATTTTTCTTCCGGGAGGATCTTAAGGCATTGCGGATCGACGATGAAGGCGCCGGCGTTGATTAAGTTGGAAGGGGCGTCTTTTCTGTTAGGTTTCTCGACGAAAGTTAAGATTTTGTTTCCATCTAATTTAGCGACGCCAAAATTTTCCACATCTTCTCTCCAGGTTAAGGCCATGGTTATTTGGGGTGTGTCTCGAAGATAAGATTTGTACATCTCGTTATAATCAATATCCATCAAATTATCTCCCCAGACGAGGAAGAAGGGTTCTTTTAATCCTTGCGCAGCTTGTCTGATGGCCCCTCCCGTGCCTAAAGGCTCTGATTCGATGGAATAAGAAAGTTTTACTCCTAAATTTTTAGTTTGGAAATAGTTCTGGATCTGTTCTGCTTCGTAGCCAATTGAAAGAATAATGTTTTTCACATCATGTCTTTTGAGGTTTTCGATGACGTGCTGCAGAATTGGCTTCCCTTTCATGGGCAATAGTGGTTTAGGGGTGGAATCGGTCAATGGTCTTAGTCTGGTTCCCAGCCCGCCGGCGAGAATAATGGCCGTATCTATCATTTTTTAAGAGAAGGTTATACAGACGGTTTATATTGGTTATGGAATTAAGAACGGCATTCTAAAAGGTCGGTGATCTCCTTGCCTTTTCCTTCCGCAATCTCTTCCAAGGTAAGATTCATCAATTCATGAGGAAAAACCAGCCATTGATTTGTTTCATGAATATAAAAATCGGGTTTTCTTTCTGTTTTATTGCGGGCGGGCTTGTAATAAGCAACCGCAATCCTGATATCCTGCGGCGTGTTCTTTCTGGCTTTTCTCATCAGTTGGATTAAGGCTGCTTCCATGCTTAACCCTGTTTCATAGACATCGTCGACAAAAAGAAGATTGTCTTTAGCATTGGCATTTTTGATGATATAATCTAAACCGTGCACTTTTATTTTCCGGCTCATTTTTCCAATCCCTTCATAGGCCGAAGTCCTGATGGCAATATGGTCCGTTTTGATGCCTTTGTAAGCCAGGTATTCCTGCACGGCAATTCCTACCGGGGTTCCGCCCCTCCATAGACCAACGATAAAATCAGGACGGAAATCTGAATCATAAATCTGCTTGCCCAGCTTGAATGAATCGATAAGAAGGGTTTCTGCCGAGATAAAAAGGTTCTTTTTCATAAATTTCCGGCTCATAGCTCTTCGATAAAGCAACAGCTTTATATTATTTTGGGGCTTGTGGAACATATAAATATAATCTTCGGATGATTTTTATGATGACCGTACATATGCTTATGTTTTAGGACTATTTATCATTTTCAACCATCATTTTTATAAATATGCTTCTTATTTTACGCTGCGGACGGCCAGAGGGGCGGAATTCACCTGTTCCCGTTTCGAACACAGAAGTTAAGTCCGCTTCCGTATCCGACTGTACTGCACTGCGCGGGAAATCGGGTAAGCTGTCCACTTTTATTTCTCGTGGGGTAAATCTCGTGTGGCTAAGTGAGCAAAGCGAACGCATGCCGCACCTCGCTCCGAGTTGGCGAAAGAACTCCGGGTAAGCTGTCCACTTTTATTTCTCGTGGGGTAAATCTCGTGTGGCTAAGTGAGCAAAGCGAACGCATGCCGCACCTCGCTCCGAGTTGGCGAAAGAACTCCGGGTAAGCTGTCCACCTTTTCTTTAACTATTCACTTTTTTTTAACTATTTCTATCCTTAACTTTTTTAACTGTCTTCTGTCCCGATTCTGCCAAAATATAATCTCTTTTTCCACAACTCTTTTAAATGCTTCTTTTAATCTTATCTTTATTAAAAAAAGAATGAGAATAAGTAAGAGCAAAGAATGAGAGTAAGTAAGAGTAATGGAAAAAAGAGTGATTAGAGAGGTGATTAAAATCAAAGCATTAATACTTTGTGCCGGGTATGCCCAGCGCCTGCATCCCCTGACGGAAAATACCCCAAAACACCTGCTGGAGGTCGGGGGGAAATCCATTTTAGAGCATCTCCTGGAAAAGATCAAGCCGCTCCGGGAAATCGATGAAATCCTGATTATCACCAATGCCCGGTTCCACCACCAGTTTGCCGTCTGGCTCAACCATTACTCTTACCCGAAAAAGATCCGGCTGCTCAATGACGGGACAGTCAGCAATGAAACCCGGCTGGGAGCGGTGGGTGATATCAATTTTGCCCTCAAGGAAGAAGGGATTGACGAAGACCTGCTGGTGATTGCTGGAGATAACCTTTTCGGTTTTTCCCTGCCGGATTTTCTTCGCTTTTACCGGGAAAAGCTGAATTCTGTCGTCGCCCTGAGGGATTTGAAAGATACGGAAAAGATTAAGGGGAAATACGGGGCAGGCGTCCTCGAAGGAAGCAGAGTGGTCCAGTTCCAGGAGAAGCCTCTCCGGCCAAAAAGCACTTTAGCAGCCTCTGCATGCTACATATTCCGCCGGACCGACCTGAAACTGGTCGAGCAGTCGATTGAAACAAGCAACGCCGACAATCCAGGGGACTTAATCAGCTACCTGGTCCGGAAATCGGAAGTCCACGGCTTCGTCTTCGACGAGCCCTGGTTTGACATCGGCAGTTTTGAGACGCTTGAGGAAGCGAAAAAAGCTTACCGCCGGATGGAGCTTACCTCCAAAGGAGGCGGCAGATGAAAATCACCATCGCCGGCTGCGGGTATGTCGGCCTGACGACCGGAGCCTGTCTGGCCAGCCTCGGCCATGACGTCCTTTGCCTGGACACCGACGAAGAGAGAATCAAAATACTCCATGAGGGAGGAATGCCCTTTTACGAGCCGGGGCTGAAGGAATTAGTCAGCCAGAACCGCGAGCGGGGCCGGCTGCGCTTCACGGCCGAAGCCGGGGAAGCAATCAATTTCGGGGAAGTCATCTTCAACTGCGTCGGGACTCCCAGCCGGGAAAACGGCGAAGCTGATCTTGAATATGTCTTCCGGGTGGCCGAGGAAATGGGAAAATACGCCCGGGGATACAAAGTCCTGATTAACAAAAGCACCGTGCCGCCCGGCACCGCCCGGCAATGCCATCGCATCATTCGGGAGATCAACCCTGATTCGGAAGTGGAGGTCGTTTCCAACCCGGAATTTTTAAGGGAAGGGCAGGCGATCCGCGCTTTCAACCTGCCGGACAAAATCGTCGTCGGAGCGGAATCAGAGAAAGCTTTCCGCATCCTGAAAACAGTCTATTCCGGAAGGATGCGCACCTATCTTCCGATCGTCGAGACGGACTGGGAGACTGCCGAGCTGATCAAGTATGCCAACAACACTTTCCTGGCGGCAAAGATTTCTCTCATCAACGAGATTGCCAACATCTGCGAGCGGGTTGGCGCCGATGTCAAAACAGTTTCCACTGCCGTAGGCATGGATTACCGAATCTCGCCCCGTTTCCTCAATGCCGGGGTCGGCTGGGGAGGCAGCTGTTTCCCTAAAGACGTCAAGGCGATTGCCGCTACGGCCAGGGGGCACGGCTATACGGCCAAACTAATTGAGGAAGTCATTGCCTTAAACGAGCGCCAAAGGCTGGTGCTCATCGAGAAAATGGAGCGGGCTTTCCACGGCCATCTGGCGGGGAAAACTTTCTCCGTCCTTGGCCTTTCCTTCAAGCCGAAGACCAGCGACATGCGGGAAGCCCCTTCCGTTTATATTATCAATGAGCTGCTGGAAAGAGGGGCGAAGGTGAAAGCTTTCGATCCGGAAGCGATGGAGGAAGCCAGAAAACTTTTCCGGGAAAAAATAACCTATGGCTCTTCTCCTGAAGAGACGGCAGAAGGGAGCGATGCCTTGGTAGTTCTGACAGAATGGGACGAGTTCCGCAGCCTTGACCTGAGAAGTATGCGCCAAGCCATGAAGAACAATAAGCTGTTTGACGGGCGGAACATCTATGAACCGGAATTAGCTAGAGAGGAAGGGTTTGAATATTATGGGGTTGGGAGGCAGTGAACTGATTTACTTTTTTGGAGAAACAATCGTGTTTAAAAAGAGGATTTTCCATCAAAATCAGAAGTTTAAGTGGGAGATAGAAAATTCTATTTTTTCCTGTTTTTATAAGCTTTGTAGCCAATCCGACCCAGTGTTGAAATGGCTGCAGCTCCTAAAACAATAGAACTAAATGCTGCAAAACCAGGAATGATATAGTTTGCTCCAGCACCTTCAAACCATTCTCTTTGAGATGCCCTTTCAAACGCAGCAAGTGATTCTTCTCCTAACCGATATGAGAAGTATCCAAAAAGAACACTCGCCCCTCCCCTTAAAGCAGTAATATAATCTAGTTCAATTCTTTCTTCGAGGCCCATTTTTCCCATAAAAGAGAATTACTATTTAATATTTTCTATAAAACTTCTAAGAAAATTTAACCTGGGTTTTTTTCATTTTAATCATTTTTCCCTTAGTCAAACCTAATCCAAAAACCGGTACTTAACCAAGTAGTAAGCCGCCGCCAGACCATCAACCCAGTTTATTTTTTTCCCCTCCTTAAAACTGCGGGGGCGGTAATTGATCGGCAGTTCCAGAATCCGGCAGCCCTTCTTCAGCAGTTTAGCGGTAATCTCCGGCTCGAAGTCAAACCTCCGGCAGCGCAGGCTGATGCTTTTGATGGTTTCACTCCTAAAAACCTTGTAGCCGGTTTCCATGTCAGTGATTCGGCGGAAATAGAGCAGGTTAGTCATGATCGTCAGAAGCCGGTTGCCCAGGTAGTGGTGGGGCAGGGACGTTTTCCCTCTCCCGAACAGCTTAAATTTTTCTCCCAGAAATCTTGAGCCGTAAACAACATCAGTTTTCCCTTCGATAATCGGCTGGAGCAGCCGGGGATAATCCCCCGGGTCATATTCCAGATCGGCATCCTGAATGATGACGATATCCCCCTGCACCTGTGCCAATGCCGTCCTGATAGCTGAGCCTTTCCCCTGGTTTTGCCGGTGGTAAAGGACTTTGACCTCTGAATCCTTGATCGCCCCGAGCCCTTCCCGGGTTCCGTCGGTAGAAAAATCATCAACGATGATAATCTCTTTGGGCAGGGGAACTGCTTTCACTCTTTCAATAATTCCCTCAATCGTTTTTCTTTCATTGTACACCGGCATAATCACCGACAAATACCCCAATGAATGAATTTTACTTTGTCTTTGCATTTTCATGACCGCCAATGGTTAATATTATAGTAAATCTCGGCAAGTTCCATTATTTACGAGATTTGCTATTAAACTCATTTTATTGCCTCTTTTACATAATCAATAACGTCAAACTGTGGTTTCCATCCTAACCTTTTTAGTTTAGAATTGTCACCAACCCACCTTATAGCTTCATACTCTGGGAGGGGTAGTATTTCTATTTTTTCACTAATTAATCTTGCTATATCAATTAACCTCCTTTCTTTTCCACAACAAACATTATAAATATCCAATCCATCCTTATCCATCAACAATATTAATGCACTGATAATATCTTGTACATGTGTGAAATCCCTGGTTGTTTTTTCCCCATAAACCTTCAACGGCTTTTTTTCTTTTCTGCATTTAAGCCAAATGGGCAGAACTTGAAGCGGTTGATGTAATTCTTCAAATTCACCATAAACATTCGATAAGCGGCAGATGATTACTTTCAGGCCATATAACCGATGATAAACTTTTAACATATCCTCACAGGCAATTTTGCAATGGGAATAAGGAGTATGAGAATGCAAAGCATCAGTTTCCTGCCAAGGAACTCTCTGGTTGCCATAAACGGAAAAACTGGAAGCATAAATCAGTTTTTTATTAAATTTCCGGCAGGCTTCGGCTATATGAAGAGTGGTGAGATAATTGTTGTTAATAATCTCGAATGGACTATTAACGCTTAAGCGATGAGCCGGGATGGCGGCTAAATGAAAAACAACATCCGCTTCCTTGACGCAATCATCCAGCGGCACCTGAGCAGTAAGAATATCTCTCGGATTTTCTTTGTCCCTTCGGTCAAAATTGATGACTTCGTGACTTTGCTTTTTGAGTTCGCTGGCTAAATTCGTGCCGATAAAGCCCGAACCGCCAAAAATAGTTATACGGGACATTTTTCCTCCTTGTGTGATTTCCGGTAAATCATAAACATCTTATAGCCACCCATCGTTGGTAAGCATGATTATCAATTAATTATAAATATATTGTTTCCTAAGGGTGTGGGGCAGTAAATTTATATTCTTCTTAAAAATGGATTTTAGCAAGGGTTTCTTTTACGATTTCCCCCAAAAACGGTAAACAAACCAAAAGACTTATAAGTAAGAATATTCTTACTCTCCAAAGAAGTAAAACAAAATGATGAAAACAATAAGAGTATCCGAAAAAGGACAGATAGCAATTCCTCAGCCAATGAGAGAAACATTAGGAATTGAACGAGGAGATGAATTAGTGGTTATACAGATAGACAACAAAATATTATTAGAGAAGTCCCAAAACAGGGAGCAGAAAATAAAAGATGATTTTAAAGACATTTTAAAGTTTAGCGAAGAATCTTTAAAAGAAGTTTGGGATAATAAGTCAGATGATATTTGGAATAAATATCTAAAAAAGTAAAATGCAAATAAATCAAAAAGAGGTAGTTTTGTTGCCCTACCCTTTCTCCAATTTTGAAGGGATGAAAGTAAGGCCTGCTTTGGTTGTTTCTAATGAATCTTTTAATAAAAAATCTGCCGATTGTATTATGGTTCCTTTAACAACAGTAATTAAAGACGAACCTTATTCGGTTATTATTGATGATGAAGATATGGATTCGGGAAAACTTATGAAACCAAGCAGAATAAGAGCAGATAAGATCTTTTGTGTTGAAAAGAATTTAGTAACTATAAAAATTGGAACAATTAAAGATAAGGCTTTTGATAAAATCAAAGCAGAGATTTTTAAGATGTTTTGATTGTCATATCGTTTCCGAAACTTTTGCTTTTTATATAGAAAATAGGCAAAAGTTTCGAACCTGAAGTTTTGCCTAAAAATATATAAACCAAAAAATGACATACTCCCAAAATAAATCCAGCTAAAGCTG
>CAYWPJ010000034.1:0-10047 GCA_964460195.1 uncultured Methanosarcinales archaeon | reverse complement strand
GTCTAAGTTTGCAGGAGCAGCTGACGGCGAACCAGCCCGCGGCTGACGATCAGCCGGCGGCAGAGAAAGAGCTGGAGGAAGTCCGGGAAACCGTCGAAGAAATTATCATCGACCCTCGCGCCGGGAAAGTGACTGTCGAGGAAGTGCCGCGGGAAGAGGGAGAAGAAGAAAATGATGAAACCATTGCCGGTGAGCCCGACTCACCCGCTGAAACCGCAGAAACGGCCGCCGGGGCGGGAGAAGTTGAAGTTCTGCCCACGGCTAAGGAATTCTCTTTGACGGCTAAGAAATGGTTGTTCTCCCCGCATAAACTGACGGTTAATAAAGGAGATTTGGTAGTCTTAAATATCCAGGCGGAGGGATTGGATTTCACCTTTGAGATACCGGGGTTGGGGGTCCGTCAGGAGATCAGCGGAACGACTAAAGTGGAGTTCACCGCTAACAAAGCCGGGACATTTGAGTTTTCCTGCTCGACTTGTGAAAAGTGGCGGGGGATGACCGGAACGCTGGTGGTCAAGTAAGAGTTTATTTTATTGTTTTTTCCGAACCCAAAAAGCACCTTTCCTACTTAACATTTCCAAAACCTTTTTAACGTTTATGCTATTTTCTCCCCCTCATGGTCGGAAGCAAGAAATGGTTCAGCAAAATCGTCCTGATTATCTTTCTATTGCTGGTAGTGATTGGTTTCACCGTTCCCCTCTTTAATCTGGGCGGCGAGGAGGAAAACGCCGGCTATGCCGAGCCCAGGCTCTGCCAGGCAGACCCCGACTGCTATCTGAACTGCGGCGAGACGCCGGTGAAAGTCATCTGCCTGCAGAACCTCTGCGGGATGAATTCCTGTGAAGAATATAACCCGTACCCTTACCAAGAGGAGCCGCTGAGGTTCAGCTTATCCGTCGAAGTCGAAGGGAAGGCCGTTGACCTTTCCCTTCATAGCCATCCGCTGGACCTCTTCACTAAGTTTAGCAACCATTCCGTCGATGTTTACACTTCCGAGCTGCCTTTAGGCCGCATCCTGGAGAAGGCAGGGATTTCCATGGACAGCCGCTGTTTAACTGTCAGCAGCGAGGAGTATTGCTTAAGTGAAGGGGAAAAGAGACAACTGACGCTCAACGAGGAAGAGTTTTATGGGGATAATTTTTATGCCCCCCAGGAAGGAGACATTATTGAGATAAAATATGCCAATGCAGCTCAGGAAAAAGTGCTGCCAGAATAAAAGTGCTGTGCAAGAATAAAGGTGTCGTATGGACATTAAAGAGGAATCATTGAAACTGCACCGGGAAAAAGAAGGCAAGCTGGCCATCCGGGTGAAAACACCAATCAATACCAAGCATGACTTAAGTCTGGCTTATACGCCGGGCGTAGCTGAAGTCTGCAAAAAGATCTCGGAAAATCCGGAAGAGGTTTACACCTACACGATCAAGAAAAACACCGTAGCGGTCATCACTGACGGTTCCGCCGTCCTGGGCTTGGGCAACATCGGGCCGGAAGCCGCTCTCCCGGTGATGGAAGGAAAATGCGCCCTTTTCAAAAGATTCGCCGGCATTGATGCTTTCCCCATCTGCCTGAAGACACAGGACAGTGCAGAGATAATTAATATAGTCAGAAACGTCGCCCCGGTTTTCGGCGGCATAAATTTAGAAGATATCTCGGCGCCAAGATGTTTTGAGATTGAACAGGCCCTGCAGGATTTAGGGATTCCCGTTTTTCACGACGATCAGCATGGGACGGCGGTGGTAGTGCTCGCCGCTTTGCTCAATGCAGTGAAGGTTTTGGGCAAGAAAATTGAAGAGCTGAAAGTGGTCATCAGCGGCGCCGGAGCGGCCGGCCTGGCCATCGCCAGACTGCTGCTCTGCCTGGGCATCGACCAGAAGCTCTGCACTCCGGTCAAGGAAATCATTCTCTGCGACCGCCAAGGCACCCTTTACGAAAGCAGGGAAAATCTAAATCCCGCCAAAAAACAAATATCCAGACTGACTAACCCCCAAAAAATAAAAGGCACTTTAAAAGAAGCTTTAAATGAAGCAGACGTTTTCATCGGCGTTTCGGCAGGAAATATCCTGGCCAAAGGGATGATTAAAATGATGAAGCCCCAGCCGATCATTCTGGCCATGGCTAATCCCACCCCGGAAATCATGCCGGATGAGGCCAAAGAAGCCGGAGCGGCGATTGTTGGAACCGGCCGGAGTGACTTTCCGAACCAGGTGAACAATGTCCTGGCTTTCCCGGGCATTTTCCGGGGCGCCCTGGATGCCCGGGTTAAATTGATTAATCATGAGATGAAGATCGCTGCGGCCCATGCCCTAGCCGGTTGTGTCAGGAATCCGACCGCCGAGAAAATCCTGCCTGATCCCTTCGACAAAGAAATCGTCAAAAGGATTTCCCGGGCGGTCCGGGAGGCAGCCGTCAGGACAGGTGCGGTCAGGTAACAAAATAACACAAAAGATAAAGAAAATAATTATTTCTTAAACTTCTTATACCCTAACCAGGCCAGGACAGCTGCCATCAGCCAAGGCCCGAGCCAGAAAACCAAAGCCAGCAAACTATTCAGGCTGTTCACCAGAGCTCCTGCCAGTTCTGAAAATCTCACCAACATAATATTGGCATAGCCAGACTGCTTCTCAGTTAAAGTTACATAAATAGTCGAATAATCGACTTTCTGATTGATGTTTTTTAGAGCATCTTCCAGATACTTAATAGTCCTTTCCTGGTTGAAAATCCGGTCGCTTAATTCAATCTTATCATTAATATTGGCTGCTTCTTTATACATTTCCGTGTACCTTTGCAGCCGCTCTTTTTCTCCGGCCAATTCAATTTTTAAATTAGTATGTTGCTCAGTAACATCCTGCGCATTTTCAGAAAACTGCTTAACTTCCCCAATGGTTTTTATTTGTGAAATGACGGCATCATACTGGCTGGTTTCAACTTTGAGCTGATAATAACCCTGCAGATAAGCCTGCCTCCGGCTTCCCTGTTCATTAACATTCTCACTGAGCAAGAAAGAATCTGTGGCAGTAACAATTGCTTTTAATTGGGTTTCGGCTTCTTTGTATTTGCCTCGCTCAATTTCATTGGAGAGGGCGGCGTTTTTAGTTATTTTTCTTTCGGCAACTTCCGGAGCAAAACCCTGTTCATAAGGCAGAGCCATGGAACGTGAAGAATCCATAGCTATCAGCGCCTCCCCACTATATACCGTTTTGGCCATCAGGCCCGCCCCGGCTAAAGTACCGGCTTGATTTCCATAGATTGAGACCAATAAAATCAAAATTACAAAAGCGGCTGCAATCAGCCAATTATCTTTCAGCACCGTTAATTGAGCTTTTAAAGTCATTTTGAACCACCAAAGATGAAGTTCTTTTTATTGTTTTTGGTTGTTTTTGGATGTAGATGGATAGTTAACTAAAAAAATAAACAAAAAAAAGAATAAAAAAGAAAATCTCCTGTACCTAGATTAAACAATCAGAACCGCGGTTTTCTTTTCCGATAGCATTCCCGGCAGAAAACCGGCCTGCCTTCCGTAGGCTTAAAAGGCACGTCGCACTCCTGATTGCAGTCCGCGCAAGTTGCTTTGTGCATTTCCCGTTCCCCAAAACTTTCCCTGGGGGCAAAACTCTCCCGTTGGCCGAAATCCCTTCTCGGCCCCCTGCTAGGTCTTCCTCTGTCTCCCATATTATATTCTCCTCCTATTATTTTTTTGTCTTTTTCTCCCAGTTTACCTGGCTTATTTTCTCTGATTTTAATAACCTTAGAAAACGTACTTAGTTTCCTGAATGTTATTGGTAGCTAAGCAATTATCAAGCCACTTTATAAATGTTTGTCAAAAAAGAGTTAAATCAAAAACCCAACCACAGCAAGCTGTGGGGTATGTAATGGGTTGGGTTTTTGGTGCAAGAAGGGATAGTTTTCCCTTCTGCACTGAAAAGAAATCGTTGTTTCTTTTCATGTGTTTGTTCTGGGTCGCTACAAGCAGCGGGGGGGTATGTACCCTTCACAAACAATCAAAAAAAAACGGCAGGAAGCCTCTTGCCATGCCCTACAAAAATTAAGATGTCGGTTCCGACCACCACTCCAGCAAACCATCCGACGATCTTCGGCAGACCGATCTCCATATCAAGCCCCAAGTGACTTCTGAGCCTAATTCTTTTTCTGTGCACCTATACCAAAAATTTTCCGGCCTGAGAGCGGCGCAGAGCCATACCCCCCTGGCTTCGCCAACGTGGGCACATTCCCCACCAATGGTCACACAATCAAAGGCGCTGCTGCAGTATCTAATCCTCCTCCTCCCGCTGGCGTCGGCAGCTGGCGCCGGGCCCCCCGTAGTAATCAGTCCCGAGCGGTCTTCATCCGGGTGGTAAACCCATTCGTCCGAAGGGGAACTTTTGATAGCCCGGAAGGACCAGATTAAATAACTGCCCTTTGACTCGTCTCCGACACAGTTCCGGTCCAATTCATCAATTAAATTATCATTGTCGTTGTCAATGTTATCACGGCAGTAGCCGGTTTCCGTGCTCCGGGTAATTGTCCATTGGGAGGAAGCATCTTGGTTGGCGGCAGCACAGTGCGAATTTCCGTCATCACTTATTTCTCCGGTGTTTATCGACAGGCATCCATCCCACTGATTAACATCACCGCAAATCAATTCCCCATTCGAGGAAGTTGAGCCAAAGGCGGCACATCGGCGATCCGGGGCGACACATTGGGTGGACTGACAGCAGCCGATTCTTCTGTCCCCGACTGTTAAATCACTCCAAGTCCAGTATCTAAGAGGCTGATTAATCGCACAGACCCGGCCGCGGCAGTCGCCGTCTAAGCCGTCGATTAGGGTATCCCGGTCATTGTCAAGGCCGTCGTAACAGGAAACAGACGTAGAATACTCGGTTGCCGGGGTTAATGGTTCCCCAGGAGCTTCTTCAGCCGTTGTTTCTTCCGCCATCGTTTCTTCCACGACGGCTTCTTCAGTGGTCACTTCCGCTGCTGCGGGCTCTTCGACAGGCGCTTCTCCAACGGCCCCTTCCTCCGGAGCGTTTTCCACTGCCGGCTCTTCCCCTGTTTCATCGCCGTCACAGACAGCGTTTTCATTCTGATCCAGGCAGCAGTCCCAGCCATGGCGGATATAAGGAGAATTGCAAACCAGCTTCCCCTCGACCATTAGAGGTTCCGTTTCGGCCGGCAAGACCGTGCCGGAAGGGCTTACCCCGGCCACCGGCGGGCTGATGACCTCAATCACGCCCCCTTCATCTGGATCACAGAAATTATTTCCATCCCGGTCCAGGCAGCATCCGTTTTCATGACGGATATAAGGGGGGTTGCAGACAATTCCCTCGCTGGCAAAGGCTTCTTTTTCGTAAGCAATCTTGCCTTTGCCATCAGCAGAGGTGCCAGCACTATCATTACCCTCAAAGGGATTAAAAACCGCGATGCCGCCAGCGATGATGAGGACGATGACCACACCAATGCCAATCAGGATTTCTTTTTTGAGAACAGAATATTTCTTCTGCAGTTGGGCATAGCTGCTGTCATCCTCTTTTATTACTTTCATGATAAAGTAAGAGAATAACTTTTTTGTTTATATATATTTCTATAAATTTAAGAGGTTAAAAACTTTTTCCCAAAACTAACTCCTGCAAGGCCTGCCGTGATTCCTGCACACTGCCTTTCTTGAACTCAATGACATTTAACTCAGGGGAAAATAAAGTGATTGGACTATGAGATGCGGCGATAATCTGTGCATTATGCTTCATCGAAAATTCCTGTAGTTGTTTCCACACTGCCCGCTGAGCAGGAAGGCTTAGGTGTACATCTGGCTCATCAAGCAAAAAGACATATCCTGCTGCCGGGCCACGGGAAAGGATGTACTCTTTCCATAAACGCACGATTTCTTTATTGACATTGTCGTTAAGAAAGTCAGCGCTAATTTTATCAATCAATGGTGCTTCTTTAATTGCTTGTTCTAATTCCTGAAGCTGCGATTGTGTGCTTTCACCGCGTGATCGGGCAAGCTTGTATTCTTGTCCCGTTTGACCTCTAAAAATTTTCGGAGAGATAGGGGGACGTTTTCCACCACTGGTGTATAAGATAGTAAACTGATCATTCATATCCCTACTTTTAAAGTGCGTATAATCACGATAATATGCCGGGCAGCCATCCCATTCTACTTCGATTTTTCCGGCAATTCCGGGCTGATACACAGGACTAATCGCCACTCGATCAACAATACTAACGGGGTTTCTTTCCACAGGGTCCCTGCGCCTATTCGTGCCTAAATCGGGAATATACCACCCTCCTGGAAGGTAAGTTCGCATCGGATCTGCGACTTCAATTTTTAAAGCGCCCCCTCTCACTACGAGCTGATGTTCGCTGCCAACATAATTTTCTCCTTCTCTGTAAGGACAGGTCACATACCCCGCTATCATTTTTAATAAGGTGCTTTTTCCGCAGCCATTTGAGCCAAATAAAACATTCACGCCAGACGTAAGAGAACAAGGATTCGTAAACTCAGCAAATAGTCCTAATTTATAGGCATAACCTTTCTTGTCTTGCGAATCAAGAGCGATGGTGCGGATCATCTTATCACTTTAAAATGTTCTTCTTTATAAATGTTACTACTAAAAAGAGACTTTTATCTGGCATTTTAAGCCAGAGCGTCTTTAAGCTGTGAATGGTAACCAAAGCGAGGCAGTTATGATATTCTAACGAAAGGCGGCTCCCCACTCGCCCGTCTTGGTAGTAGTTCCATTTGTGATTTATTGGATGAAGCTAAAGTTACCACAAGTTTTAAAAATAAACGGGCTTTTCAAATTCCCATGGTTTCAACTACTGCCTGGATTTTAATTGTTATAGCCGCCGCTGCGGTGCTGCTGTTAATTTATCTGTACAACAGCCTCATCCGCCTGCGCCTGCGCGTCAGCAATGCCTGGTCGCAGATTGACGTGCAGCTAAAACGGAGATACGACTTAATTCCCAACTTAGTCGAAGCCGTCAAAGGCTACATGAAACATGAAAAAAGCGTGCTGGAAAATGTCACCAAAGCACGGGCGGCTCTCGTTTCCGGCTCGATGAAAGATAAAGCGAAAGCTTCCAATCAGATTACTCAGGCGCTGAAGTCCATCTTTGCCGTGGCCGAGAGTTATCCGCAGCTGAAGGCTAATGAAAACTTTAAGCACCTGCAGGAAGAATTGTCCGGTACGGAATCAAAGATTGCCTATGCCCGGCAGTTTTATAATGACAGCGTGATGCAATATAATGAATCACTGCAGGTCTTCCCCAAGAATTTCTTTGCCCGGCTGTTTGGCTTCCAGGCCAAAGAGTTTTTTGAGACTAAAAGCAGGGAAAGGGAAACGGTGAAGGTCAGCTTTTAACGATGACTTTTTATGACCAAATCACGGCAAATCAGCGCCGCACGTATCTTTTGGTTTTTTTATTCTTCATCTTGATTATTTTTTTAGGTTATCTGCTGGGGATTATTTATGGCAATCGATACTTCGGATTAATTTTAGCCATAATCGCCGGAGTTCTCTATTTTCTCTTCAGCTACTATGCCGGCTCGTCAGCTATCCTAGCGATGACCCGGGCAAAGGAAGCAACCAAACCAGAGTACACTCATTTAATTAACACGGTGGAAGGCCTGGCTATTGCCGCCGGGTTGCCCAAGCCGCCAAAAGTATATATTCTTGACGACAGCGCCCTTAATGCTTTTGCCACGGGCCGGAACCCGGAACATTCAGCCATTGCGGTGACGACCGGCCTGCTTAAAAAAATGGATAAGCTGGAACTGGAAGGCGTGATTTCCCATGAGATGTCCCACATTAAAAATTATGACATCCGGGTGATGATGTTAGCGGCGGTAATGGTCGGTGTAACTGTTCTGCTCTCTGATTTTTTACTGCGCAGTTTTTGGTATGGCGGGCATGGAGACAGACGGGACAAGAGCGGCGGAGCTCTCTTCCTTCTGCTTGCCGTCGCACTGGCCGTCCTGGCTCCCCTCGTTGGAGAATTGATTAAGCTCGCCATTTCCCGCAAGAGAGAGTTTCTGGCGGACGCTTCCGGAGCGCAATTGACGAGGTACCCCAAAGGATTAGCGGATGCCTTGCACAAAATAAGAAATGATCCCGATCCTTTGGTAGATTATGCCAATAAAGCTACGGCGCATTTATTCATTTCGACGCCGTTCCGGAAATCGCATTCCCTCTTTCAGAATTTGTTCAGCACGCATCCGCCATTGGAGGAGAGGATTGGAAGGCTGAAAAGGATGTGAGGGGTGGGAAAGCTATTTCTTTTGGTGTAACAAAAATCTGTTGCTCGGAGCTATCGTCGAGCGATAGTGTTAGAGAAAAGTTAAGGTTGGCGCGGTTTTGGTGTCACAAGGGATAAAGCTTTTAAAAGGGGTTAATAAAAATGGAAATGAACATGAATAACTCCTTAACTTCCCTTGATGAACTTGTGTGGAAACTGTTCGAGAAGATTACCGTTGCCGCGAATAAGAGTTTAGGATGGGATAAATATGACTTGGTACAGATTGCTGATGACACCACAGCTGTAGCCGGAATTGGTTATGGGACGTACATGGTATTGTGTGGGTTGGCTCTAAACCAATATTCACCAGCGCAAGCAGGATACTTGGCTATGGGTGCGGTGTGCTTCTCTTTTAGCAGTGCATTTATCCCACTTTCACGAAAAATGAATAAGTCGTACAGAGAAAAAGAAGTACGGGAAATTCTCCGCACAGGTGTTTGTAAAAAACCATCGTTTAAGCCTCTACGTCCTTTCGCTATTCTCCTTGCACCAGCTTTGATCGGAAAGAGCTATCATTCTACACCGTATGCTAACGAGGGAGTAAATACTGCACTAGATTTGGCACTTTTGACGGGTGGAGTTATGTGGGAGAGTTCAATAGTTTCTAGTTATTTCAATTCCCAAATCATGACTCCTCCTTCCCGCAAAATGTCATTGTGGGGAACTCTCTGGAGCTATGTCACCAAGCCATTTTCTACCGTGACCCCCAAACCTGTTGAGCAACCAGTTTCTGATTATGAATAAGTTGGAGTCCGTTGCCTCCACCGCTGCCAAGTCTTAAGTTTTCGCCCTAGGATTCCCCACTCTAAGCATTAAATCAAATACTTCGCTGCCATCTCGACATGATAAAATTAATCGCCCGCCACCCCTACCCGCTTCCCATCAGCCTTTTCAGGAAATAGACGACCAAACCCAGAAGAACAATGTTCAGGGCGATCAGGAAGAGCAGCGACGTCGACCATTCCTCTTTTTTAAAACCATCAACTCTCTCCTCCAGAGCTGTCATCCGGGTTTCCAAAGCCGAAGTGCGCTGGGCCAAAGAAGTGATGCTGGGCAGGGCGCCGGAATCCGCCTGAGCAGCGGCGGCCTGGGCCGGCTCCGATGCCGCTCCGCCCGGCGTCGGCGGGGGAGGCGGCAAAACAGCTAAAACCGGCGAGGAAACCAGCCAGAGAATCAGCAGAACTCCGGAGAGCAAAACGAGTGATTTTTTCATCCTGACCTCTTTGTTTTCATCTCTTTGCTTTGTTTTTTTTTACTTTATAGATAACTGCGAAAGTTATAGCACTCTATTCTGGGAGAGAATACCTCCCTGTTTTTATTCTTTTCTAAAATGTCTGTATCCTCCCGGCAACTAACGGAGAACGCCGCCCCAGCTCGCCTCCTGGCCAAGCCGGCGGCAGTCCACTGTCCGACACCTAACTTTCAGATAAGTTTTTAAATTATTTCAACACTCCTCTTAATTGTAGCTATCGGGTTTAAAAAAATAGATGCAGATAATGAAAAGAATGTTCATCTTTTTATCAGTGACATTACTGATTATTTTTCTCACCGGATGCGATAGTGGAAAGCCGCCAGGCTGTTGTCCTATCTACGAAACGGATGATGCAGTGGCTCGGGAATTGTTTGAGCGGCCGGGAAGGTGGGAAGAGACCTGTGACGATGTACGGGCGCAGAACAATGTATATGGTGGGCGTTCATACGTCAGGGGGCTGTGCTTTGCTCCTGATTATGATTACACCTATATAAGCAGGTCTC
>CAYWPJ010000033.1:0-10114 GCA_964460195.1 uncultured Methanosarcinales archaeon | reverse complement strand
GAAACCATCACCGGCGACTTACGCGCCTTTGCGCAACTGGAGCCAGGAACATTCCAAGACTTTGATGAATTATCCAGAGACCAGATTGCCTATCCAAGTTTACGGAATAGGGGATTTCATGTTTCTACGTTCCCGCTATATACGGCGATAGGTGGAAAGCCTATTCTGGCTCTTGCCCGGCATACGAAAGAACATCCCTATAACCTCATCTTGGTTCATATTGATGATCCAGAGTGGAGTTCTTATAAGCAATTACTCCGCGGAGATACTGACCATAGTTTCCATCCTAATATAATGGAAGCTCAGCCGGTATTGGAAGCAGACGGTACAATTCAAGCAAAACTGCGAGACTTACGGCTCAGTGGAGATAGTCCAATTTATCGCTTTTTAGCCATTCGAACCCAGGATGGTTTTGTAAAAGATGGTAGTGGTCATAAACGACCCAACGAAGTCGAGCGAGCAGTAATAGAGAGGGTAGGTTATACTGAAAAATTTCTGGCTATGCTGCAAAGAGAACATCCCAACATCAGCGAAACACGAGTATATGTTTTAGCTCCTGATTATGTTGCGGCGAAAGCAGGAGACAGATTTATTGGGCGGGCCGCTCGGCGTAGCCACTTTGGCAACTTCGCCTATTCCCATGCGTGGAGTTGTGATGTCAGCGATTACTACAACTTGCGTGGGTACGTCGGTAGTCGCCCCGCAGGTACTTGAGCGAGCGGGAAGCGAGCTCTCGCAAGTCACTCGCGCGTCGGAAAAAAGAGAAGTTCCGGATGCTGCAGTGGCTCCACAGGAAATAACTTTGGATGCTTGTTATCAAAGACTCTTGACCGACCCAGCACGGGCAGTACAAGCACTCAATGCTGAACGTGTTGCTGGGCTTTCGAGAATAGTGGCGGATTACTTGTCTCGCGCCTAAACAAACAGATTTTTTGCCGCATAAGTTAATATTATTCCTAAAGTTTTATATATCTTCTTTTGTCTTCCCAACTGATGGGCAACTCTTCCAAAGTAAACAAGCTTAATGATCTCACGCCGAAAGAATGGCTGCCCTTCACCCGGACTTGGTTCGTCCATTATTCCCGGAAGAGAAAAGAAGAAGTCAAGCTTCACCCGGCTAAATTCCCGGAAGAGATGGCCGAGCAATTCATCCGGTTCTTTACCAAAAAAGGAGCGGCCGTCCTCGATCCCTTTCTCGGGACAGGCAGCACTTTAGTTGCCTGCCAGAATTCCGGAAGGAAGGGCATTGGCATCGAGCTTCAGGCGAAGTATGTTGCTCTTGCCAGAAAGAGAGTTGACCGCTCCCAGCGAATCATCCACGGCGATGCCGCCGAAACGGAAAAGCTTGACTTGCCCGAATTGGATTTAGTCTTCACTTCCCCCCCCTATGGCCCGATGCTCAACAAGAGGTACGGGGAAATCATCAAAGATAGGAGGGGCAGGGGGCTGGACGTCAATTACAGCAGTAACAAGGATGATTTAGGCAATTCAGGAAGCTATCAAGAGTTCATTTCCCGGCTGGTAAGTATCTTCCTGCAGATCAAGCCGAAGATTAAAGACGGAGGCCACCTGGTGGTCATCCTGCAGAATTATATGCATCAGAAAGAGTACCGGCCTTTGGCCTGGGATGTCGGCAAAGAACTGAGCCGGCATTTCCAGTTTAGGGGGGAAAGGATCTGGTGCCAGGATAATAAACAATTACTGCCTTACGGCTACCGCTATTGTTTCATCCCCAACGTCCATCATCATTACTGCCTGGTGTTCAGGAAGACCGGCGGCCAGGATGAAATAAATTTGAAGACTTTGAGAATGCTTTGAAAAAAAGGAAATGAAATGACAAAGCTTTGGAGGTAAAAAAATGCTGCCCAGCAAAGAAGAGATGGAAGAATTCGTCAAAGAGATTCCTCCAACCCCTCTGGGGAAATTGGAAGCCATGAACCGGCTTTTCATGAAGGAAAAAAATTTAGAATCGGCTTTCAAACAGATGGCGCTCTTTATGAAAGACCTGATGGGCAATAATCCCGATTACTTCGAAGCAATGAAAAACTGCCGGACCGAAGAAGAGATCAAGCAGAAGTCAAAAGAGTTCTTTGAAAAAAACCCTAAGATGGTCGAGGAAGTGCTGTTGAGCATGCTGGCGGTGAAAAGAGACCAGTGGGAAGAGAAGGAAAAAGAGCGAGAAACAGAGAGGGAAAGAGAGAAAAAAAGTTGAATGCTCTAAACACCTTAAGACGCCTAAACAATTTCTGCTTCCTCAAACTCTGCTTCCTCAAACCCATGCCGGCCTTTCATCGGCACAAAGGCAAAACTGCCCAAAAATTCCAGTTCCAGTTTCTGGCCGGTTTTCGTCCCTCGGATCATCGTCTGGCTAGTCAGATCGCCGACCGGAGCGACGACGACACCTCCTTCTTTCAGCTGGTCGATCAGGGGCTGGGGAATCGTCGGACAGGCGGCGGTGATGATAATCCTGTCAAAGGGAGACTCTTCCTTCAAACCTTCCCCGCCGTCCGCTTCCATGATTTGCACATTACCAATGCCCAGTTCAGCGATGTTTTGCCTGGCTGCCTGCACTAGTTCCGGGATGACTTCAGCCGAAATGACTTTCCCCTTCTTGCCGACAATCTGAGAAAGGATAGCTGCTTGGTAGCCGACGCCGGCACCGACTTCAAAGATTTTCTCACCTTCTCTCGGCTCTAAAGCCTGGAGCATCAGCATGATCGTCGTCGGCTGGCTGATTGACTGTTTCCTTAAGGTTGGCAGGGGCTGGTCTTCGTAGGCCTGGGCTTTCAGGCCGGGGGGGACAAAATTTTCTCTGGGAACCTGCTTGAAGGCTTCGACTAGCCGCAGGGAAAAATTTTTAGTTGTCCAGAAATGCACCAGCTGCTCTTTAGTAGTCATCGGTTCAGGAAGCCGCTCAGGTTATATATAATTTTCCCTTAGGACTCTCAATTTGGTCCAACAGCCAACCGCTCATCGTTTCCTGCGTTTCCTTTCCGGCTTAAACCAAATTAAATAGATGATTGGCAGCAGCCCCATCGTATTCAGAATTAACAGGGCAATGAACCACTTTTTCTGCCGGTTGATGGCGGCATGCCAAAGGGCGATTCCCTGCCAGATCAGCGCCCAGACAGAAACAATCGCCAGCCAGAAAACCATTATCAAAGAGAGTTGGGTAAAGTCATAAAAAAACATTTGAATCACCTTACTTTAGAAAATCTCTTTTAGTATTTATGTTTTGCTGTTTTGTTAAGTAAAGTTCTTATAGCGAAAGACATAAATAATTATACAAAAAGTTATGTATTTCGGAACGCACGAAGGGATAGTTTTCCCTTCGGCGCCACGGAAGTGACCACTTCCGCTGGTATAGTAAGTGACTTTTGTATAAAAATTTACGTCACTTACTATAAGTAACCACTCTTTTACTACCTTTCCTTTCTCTCTTCTCTTTTCTCTCTCTTCTCTCTTCTCTCTTTCTTTAAAATAAACCGTTAGAATACACCTTTCACCCGCAAAAAATATAAACTAAAAAACAAACCCTCCTCACCATGCCCACTGCCCAGGCCATGTCGCCGGCTGCCGCTCCCGATGCGGCACCCGAACCGCCAATTTACATCCTCCACCAGCAGAAAAAAAGAGCCTTGGTTCCCAAAATAATCTCCTTCCTGGCCTTAGGCACCCTCTTTTACGCCGGGATACTGCTCAATATCTATCTCCTGCAGCTGTCCCGGGAAACCGAATCAATAGTCCGGTTTTCCTCGTTGATCTTTCTCATTTTTATCATCGCCCCGGGAAGTATTCTCTCCCTCGGCAAAGCTGCCCCTTACCGGTTTTACCGGGATCGGATTGAACACCAGAAAAAAAAGATTTATTATCCCCAGATTGTCCATACCACCCCCCAACAGGATTTCCTTGACAAGCTCTTTAGGACATATTCAATCAGCCTGAATGAAAATTTTGTCCTGAGAAACATTCCTGAGCACATCCAGCTCAGCAATTACCTGCAGCAATTAATCAGCTATAACGGAAGACACAAATAATTGATAACGAAAATCGCACTATTCTCAAAGGGAGGGCGGACGGTTCCCAAGCTGCCAGCCGTCTTTAGAGTATTATTCTAACTATTTATTGGCCGCCGCATAGAACTCAACCGCCAGGATCAACAGGGAAAGGACTAAAGGGCCGATAATCACCCCGGCTGGACCGAAGAAAAAAACTCCTCCTAAAAGCCCCAGCAGGATGACCAAAGGATGGATTTTTGCTTTGCGTCCCATCAGCTTCGGCCGCAGAAGGTTATCAATCCCGCTGATGACAACCAGGCCGACCAGGAAAAGGCTGATCCCTTTAAGAATTAAAACATTTGAATTCTGGAAAATCCCATTGAGGAAAAAAATGGCTGAGGCGGGAATCCAGACCAGCCCTGTGCCTAAGTAAGGGATCAGAGCTAGGAAAGCCATGACTACCCCCCAAAAAAAGGGCGAGGGAATGCCGAAAAGGAAAAAAGTCAGCCCGCCTAAGACCCCCTGGATGAGAGCCACCATCAGATAACCAAGAACCACCCCCCGGAGAATCTCTCTCAGCCGGGATTTCAGGTAGCTCACTCCGGGATGACTGCCAATATAACCCTCGAGCTTCTCGACCATGGCTCCGCCGTCTTTAAGAGAGTAAAACATGGTGTAAAACACGACAAAAACATTCAGGAGAAGGATGGGGATGCCCAGCAGGAAAGAGGAGCCCTGGTCAATCACCCAGTTAGTCACCATTCGGGTAAATTCCTGAACCCTTAAGTTGATGGCCGGATCCTTCCCAAAATCCTGAAGTGTCTGGCAGAACTGGTTTTCGCAGTTCCTGAATATCCCCGTCGCCAACTTCTGTTTGGCCAGGATATAAATCACATAAGACTCCTTGACCAGGGATTCGGTAAGAAAGAGCAGGGGCACGAGCAGAATCACTAAAACCAGCAGGCAGATCAGCAGGGCAGTGAGGGTCTTATTCTTTATTTTCTTCTGCAGGAGCTGGTAAAGAGGATGGAAGAAATAGCCTAGGAGAAGGCCGAAAAAAAGGGCGGTAAAAAAAGGCCGGATGACCAAAAAAGATAAAATACCAAAAATACCCAGGATAATTAAAATAATATATGGTTTATAATTGATTTTCCTTCACCTCCTTCACGGAAGGGTTGGAATATTTTTCAGGTATATAAAAATTACCCTAACTGAAAGCCGTTTTCAGCCGCCGGACGGCGTCCAGAGTTAAGGAGAGATATTAAAAAAAGGAGGAAAAAAAAGAAAAAGAAAAAAAGAAAAAAAAGCCGTGAGGCTTATTCTGCGGCTATCGGCGCCGCAATGGTTGCATCACTGTAGGTCGTGCCTTCGACTTCCACTTCCGTGCCGGAAAGTTCCGCCCATCTGTGAGCGATAACTTTGCCTGCCAACCGTGTGTCAGCTCCGCTGTAACCAGCCACTAACATGGCGACGTTGCCGTTAGCATGCTCAAACAGCTTGACTCTGGCTTTCCCTGGCGTGAAGCCTTCGGTACAATCAGCCGGACTGCCCAACAAGTCAGCGGCAATGGTGTTGACACATGGCCCGCCGATGACAATCAAGTTCTGTGCTTCGGCTGAAGCAATCTCGCTGTCCAGTTTGGTGGCGTCAACGACCGTTACCCTGGTCAACTCTCCGCCGGTGCTGCTCGAACTGGTGATTGCTCCGCTGGTGACATAGACTTGCGGCCGTGCCTGCTTTTCCGGGTAAGTTAACACTAACTCATCCGGATCACTCGAGGGCTCCTTAAAGGTAACTTTAGCTCCCATCGAAGTGTAGCCGTAGCTTACCTCCGTCTCCCCGTCCGGGGTGATTAAGGTTAATCCGGTTATATCCGCCCGCACTTCCGGCCCTGTCGTTAGGGTAATGTTCAAGACGATGGTCGACGGAAGAACGTTGTCGTAGTCATCACCGTTCGGCGTCGTCTGCCTAAGAGTCACAGCCGTCTTGTTTTCGTAAACACTCTGAGGACTCCAGTAAGGCTGGATTGCCCACTGGGACCCATAATAGTCCACGAAAGTGATGTTGCTTGATACTGCCACCGTTCCCCCGCCATTTAGGTCAACCAAAATCGGCGCGTCATCAGCCGTGCTTGACTGCCCGTGGACGATGAAAGAGTAGCCGCCCAATTTAATGGTCGCTGTCGCGTTGGTCGTTGCGGCAGAGTATTCAAGGCTATCCCCGCTTCCCGCGTTCTTAAACTTGATTTTTGGGCTGGTCTTGTCCGTGTCATCCTGGCCTTTGTACTGAAGCAGATAGGACTTGGCCGAACCATCCGAAGCTGTCCCTCCAGTAATGATGAAGTAGTCGTTCTTGTAGATGTATTCAGCTTCAGTCAACGCCAGTCTCTTCTGGTCGGTTCTGGATGTACCTACGGCTGAATCTTCCCCTACCGTCAAGTTGACCGTCGACTCGGCGTAAGCAATGGGGATATCTACCTTATTATTGTCTCCATCATAAAGCCTGAGCTGGTATCGCTTGGCTGATGAAGAGTACAAGCCGATATCGTTAGTTGTCTGGTCGACCAAACCTTGGTATTCTACATTCCAGTTTTCCGTGAAGAGAACCTCTTCTTCTTCACCGGCGGCGATGATGGCATCGCTCAGCTTCTCGCCGGCTCCGACAAAGTAGTCGTCTTCCGCGCTCATGTTGACTTCAATGGTCGTGATTGACGCTGTGGTATTGTCATCAGAGCCAGTGATGATCCCTTCCGTACCGTCGACGTCTTCCGAGCCAACTTTTACCCGATGGCTGCCAACTCCATTACTGGTATCATCATCCTGGATAACCACCTTCTGAGCTCCAAGATAAAAGGTACAGGAGTGAACCCCGCCGGCGTAGTCCTGGTAAAGGACTTCACTGACCCCTACTTCGCTGTCATCGGCCAAGACATAAGTCTCTCCGACTTTCAGCTTGTTGGTAGCCTGCCCGTTGACGGTGAACTTACACTCATCAGCATCGGTGAAGGATAGCATCACTTCATACTCGGTGTCGCTAATGGTGTACGTTTTTGTCTCTCCTTCAAGCAGGGTGTCCTTGGTAGCTCCGCCCATCAAAGTCAACTTGGCGCTGCGGCATCCTCCCTGTGGGCCGGCAGCCGAACGCCGGGCGGTGACCACGGCAAATTGCTTGCCTAAAAAGGAGAGAGCGGTGTTCTCAAAGTCATCCAGGTAAGTCCCGGTAGAATCAGCAGAACCGGCCGAATCAGTAACGTCTGATTGGGCGGAAGAGCTGAATTCCAGCTTGTAACGGGCAATCTGATGACCATTTTTGAAGTAGAGGTAATCGGAGGTCACATCATCGTCATTTTCAATGTACTTGACGATCCGGTTGACGCTCAAATCACTGTCCTGGTCATCAAAAAAGAGGAACTGCTGGAAGGTATAATCAGCTTCGTTGGTCGCCCAGGTCCCATCGGCTAAAGCTTCTAGCTCCTCATCACCGATGAAAGTGGAAATGTCCCGGAAGGTTTCTGAGCCAATCGCCGAAGCGGTGGCGTTGCTGTTAGCCATCTCCAGATACTTGGAGCTAGTTCCCACCAACCAGGTGTCTCCTTCCAATGTAGTGGTCGTTGTTTCACTGGCTGCCGTATACTGCATTGCCGCGGCAATGTCGGTCATCGCCAGGTTGTCAATCGGCGCCGCTGCTTCTCCGACAACCAAAAACCCGTTAAATGTTCCATCCGTGACGAACATGTCCGGGTAGCTGCCTAAGCCGGCGGCCATCGCTCCCATCGCTGTTGCGCCGAGCATCGTTGCTCCTGTCCCCACAGCTAAGAGACGCTTCACCATTCTTTTTATTTTCATTAAACACACCTCCGTGTTTAAATATTCAATTGCTTACTGCACCAGTCAAAACGCCGCCCATAAAAATTCCGAAAGAAATACCCTATGGTACCCCTTTTCGATTTTATAGATGGTCAACTGACCGGATTAACTCCCAAAACAACAACTATCATTTATAAGTCTTTCGCAAAAATAGGTCTTTGAAATGCCGGGAAGGGGCTATTAGACCTTGAACCCTAAAAATTTTTAGGTTTTAGGCCTTCATTATTATTTAATAGTAAATAGAGAGTTGCAGAACTTTGTTCTACCCCGGATTTATGCATTGAAAAAACTTTTTAGAGAGAGAAAATGGAGGGACAAAATTTATAAATTGCCTCTGGCGCCCGTCGATAAAGCTCTCATCCGAAGATAAAAATGATAATCATTAATTGCCTAAAACAATTATCTAAAAAATATTTAAAAAATAATTGCTGAATGCCTGAAAATGAAATTGTCCGACGTCAAGCCGAAGCTGGACCCGGCTTTTTATGAAATCCTCAAAGAAGAAAAGATTGATGAGTTGAGGCCCTGCCAGAGCCAGGCGATCGAGAGCGGCCTGCTGGACAAAAAAAATCTGCTCATCTGCACCCCGACGGCTTCCGGAAAAACTCTTTGCGCCGAGCTGGCGATGATTAACAACCTTTTGACCGGCAGAGGGAGGGAAGAAAACAACACCCGCGCCGTTGCTGGGGAAAAGGCCATTTACCTCGTTCCCCTGAAAGCGCTGGCCGTCGAAAAATTCCGTGATTTCAAAAGAAAATATGAAAAATTGAATCTTCGCCTCAGCCTGTCAATCGGCGACCTGGATTCCCAGGAGCCCTGGCTGGCGGACTCAAATTTGATTATCTGCACCGTCGAGAAGCTTGATTCCCTTCTCCGGCACCGTATTTCCTGGCTTAGTGAAGTGAAGACGGTGATTGCTGATGAAATTCATCTGCTCAACGACCCTGGCCGGGGGCCGACCCTGGAAGTAATCCTAACCCTGCTCAAAACGCTGATTGCGCCTCAGTTGATCGGCCTGTCGGCGACGATCGGCAACCCGGCCGAACTAGCGGAATGGTTGGAAGCCGAGTTGGTAATCGACGACTGGCGCCCCGTCAAACTGAGGCAGGGCATCCATTGCCGGGAGAAAACAGAATTTTATGAACGGTAAGAATTAAGTGTTAAGTAAATTGTAAAGTATGCGCCCCGGCTTATATTCTCTTGTCATTTGCCTCTTTCCTCCCCACTGCTTTCTTTCATCTCTTCCAGGAACCGCCTCATCCGGGCCGTCCTTTCCTTCAGCTCTTCCCGCCGGGGATAATCCAATTCGATGGCTTTCTCGTAATGCTCAATGGCCGGCCGGATGGCCATGGCTTTTTCATAGAGCACCCCTAAATTATAATAAGCCCGGGCATTCTCCGGAGCGATATCCAAAGCCTTGAACAACTCGACTTCCGCTTCCGCCAGGCGGCCCTGTCTTTCATAAACCGCCCCCAGATTGATGTAAGCATCAAGGTAAAGAGGATTGTACTGCACTGCCAGAAGGAAATGCTCCCCGGCTTTTTCCAAATCATTCCCGGCAAAATAACAATAACCCAAACCAAAGTGGATTTCCGGATGAAAATGATTTTTCTCAAGAGCATGGGAATAATTTTCCCTCGCCAGTTCTAATTTTCCCTGCTTCTGCTGGACTAAAGCCAGATTTAGCCAAGGGGCCAGGGGGGAAGGGTCAAGTTCGGTTGACTGCCGGAACGCTTCCTCGGCCAAAGCCAGCTGGCCCAGCTGCTTATACTGCACCCCCAGCTCAAACTGGGCTCGGGCATCCTGGGGATGATCGAAAACCTTTTTCTGTGTCAATTCGAGATACCGGGCTGATTTCCCGGCTGATTCCCCAGCTGATCTCCCTTCCGTATCAGGCTCAGCCCCGTAATGATGGATTGGAAAAGGAAGAGTGACGAGCCTTCCCCCCTGCTTAATGATTGAGCCATCGACCATTTCATGGACTTCTCCTTGGAAGCAATGCTCCTCCCGCCTCTGGAACAAACGCACTTTCAGCGAAGGGAACCATCCCGGGAAAGACTTAGTGTACTGATCGGGGGTGAGCACCGGCTGCCAGCCGCTGAAGGAAGACTGATGACTGTAATTCCGCGTCAAGAGCCGGAACCCGGCAATTTCCCAGGCATTGATCGCCTGCCGGATCGGGGTATGGTCTTCCTGGGCAAGGCATTCGTCAGCATCCAAAATTAAAACCCAGTCCTTGGTCGCCCGCCT
>CAYWPJ010000032.1:0-12659 GCA_964460195.1 uncultured Methanosarcinales archaeon | reverse complement strand
GAAAGACATAATTTTTTGTATAATTATTTATGTCTTTCGCTATAATGCTCACGTCCGTCTCAGAATGGCATCGATCTTCTTTTTCAGCTGCTCCTTAGGAAGCAGGCCGATAATCCGGTCGACTTCCTTCCCGCCCTTGAAGACAATCAGACAGGGGATGCTGGTAATGCCCTGCCCGGCAGCAATGTCCGGATAATCTTCAGTTGACAATTTGGCGAATTCTAATTTCCCCTGGTAATCTTGGCTCAATTCCTCAAAGAATGGAGCGAGCATCTTGCAGGGGCCGCACCAGGGCGCCCAGAAATCGACGATGACGGGCTTCCCTGAAGTTGCTTTCCGGAAATTTTCCGCCGTCAGTTCAGTTACCATCTTTAGCTGAAGAGGGAAGGGGTTAATAAAGTTTTGGATTCTGTCAATTCTGAAGCAGGGCAATGACTTCCACCCTCGAATGGACTACCACGAGTTTCGCCTGCGGACTCAACTCGAGGGTTCAGCAGGCGCTGTGTACTAAATGCTGAGGCAAGAAACTCGAAGAGTTCCGCAGAGTTTTTGCCTCGGTATTTATTTACTTATAAATTTTAACATTCTTCTTGTCCACGGACAACATATAGCAGCGACATAAGCCATTACTAATAAAATTAAGGCACTTTGGTATATATTTACGGAATTTTTTATGCTATACAAAAAATAGCAAATAAACCCATACCAAATTATTGCTTCTACAGCGGCTAAAATCCAATCTGTTGTTGTCCAACCTTTTGTAGCTATCATAATTATTCACCCCATTTTAAACTAAACGTGTTTAACTATAAATAACTTTCTTTAAACAAGCTGAGGCAAAAATTTTACTTAACATATGAATCCGATTAAGAGAGGTCGACCGATGGGAGAAGCCCAGCGCACCCCTCGCCATCGCCGCGCCGGAAAGCACCGTGCCCGGACGCCGCGGCGATGCAGGAATCCGGAAAGGAAAATTTCCAAACGGCAAAACATTTATAAACAATTACTGTTTATCTTGAAATGGCAAAAGAGGCGCATTTGATGAAAGAATTAAAAAACCAGCGCGATATGCTCCGGGCAGCCCTGAAAGACTTAGACAGCGAGCTCCGCTCCCTGCGGGCTTCCAAAAGAGAGCTGGAAGAAAAACTAAAGAATGATTCTGGAAAACTTGATTTTGTCAAAGGGCAGGAACTGAAACTGAGAAACCTGATCTCCCTGTCGATGAAGAAAGAAGATCTCCTGACCAAGAAGAAAAACCGGACCAAGGACTGCCTGGTGGAAATAAATGAAAAAATCGACAAAGTCCGCTCAGTTGAAAGAGAACTTAAAGACGTTTAAACTGATTCTTTCCGGTCAAGCTTATCTTTTATCCTGAACGGCTAAATTTATTTTTTCCAAACTTATTCTTTCCGGAAACAAAACCGGACTGTCCCGCTCAGTTCGCTGTCCGGCATGTTCGGCGGAATCTTAACCTCAAAGACCACTTCCTTCTGCTCATGGGCGAGAAGCCTGAAACTTGCCGGCTCGATTGTCGTCCACGGGGAGAAACCGCTGTCCATCTCAACTAAGACTTCTCCAGCCCAATCATATTCAACCTTGACGATCCTCCTGACAGCCTCCCCCGGAGAAGCCTTGCCGAATTTCAGGCTGTCCGTGTCGGTATTCATCCCGACAAAAACTCTCTCTCCGCCCTGGATAGTGATGGACGTATTGATGACGTCAATTTCCGAGCAGGCCCGGGATAGTTTTGACAAATCAAAAAAACTAAAAATTATCAGACCGATCAGAATGGTAATAACAATAATTAGAATGACTGCCAAAAAATCTTTAGAATGTTTCATCCTTCCTCCGGCTCAGGACAATCAGCAGGAAGACACCGACAATGAACACTAAAGCAATCAGGAAGATCAAGTAGGGAACAACCACTCCCGTCTCCCTTTCCTCCGGTTGAGAGAGCGGCTCCCGGACGGTCAGCCTGACCGGCTCCTCTTTACTTTCCCCTTCAAAAAAAATCTGAATTGTTCCTTGATATAGTCCGGGCTTTAGCTCAACTTTGAATATGCCTTCCAAAACCCCTTTCCCCCAGGCAGGCAGGCTGATGCTTGGCGTCTGCAACTGCTCCTGTCCGTCGATAAAGAGCTGGGCATAGATATTATTAACCTCGTCGCCCCAGTTGTTGGCGACATTGATGGCAAACTCAGTGAATCCCGGCGTCAGTTCCCGGGTATAATTCTCCATGACCACATCCATTTCCCCAATTTTAAATGAGGCAGCCGCTTCCTTTTCCTGTCCGTCATAAGCTACTAAGGCCCGGGCTCGGTAATCACCGTAAGGCCGGCCGGTCGTATTGAAAAATACCGCCAGGGAAACTGACTCCAGGGCCGGCAGGCTTTTTTCTTCCGTGGCCAATTCACCCAGAGAATGACCATCGCGGTCATAGACGGCAATCACTCCTTTGACTGAATCAATATCGCTGTAGGTCTGGCTGGCTACCGCCAAATTTAATTTGACCGGTGTCCCCTGATTGACATCGGCAGCGGTCAGAGAAACAGCTACTTCTTTCTGCCGGGAATAAGCGATCAGGCGGAACTGCTTGGTGACGGAAAGCAGGGAGCTGATGCCCGTCGTTTCCTCTCCTTTTTCCCTGACTTGAAGGTCAAAACTGTAATCTCCCGGCTCAATCAGCTTTTCCGGGAAGGAAATAATCAGGTCAAACTGGCTGTCGACGACTTCGCTGACGGAGATGAAGTCTGCCAGCCGGCCGGCGCCTAAGACCACTTCGACGGGATGGGCCGCTTCAGTAACAGTGTAATGATTGACGATCGTTTCCCCGGGCTGGTAAGTGATCGGGCTCAAAAGCGGACCGTGGAGGCCGAGAGCATTAACTGACAAAGACATCAGAATTAAAAAAAAGATTAGGAACAAAAATGAAAATAAAACGGGAGCTTTCACTTTTCCCGCCTTTCTCCCCCTTTTAGCCATGCTGATCGCCCCCCACTGCTCTCAGCCGCTGGACCTCGCATTAAAAGTAAAAGTGGCAGAGCTTTCCACTCCCCGGGCCGGTGCGTCCTCCGGGATACTGATGTTGATGTCAACGACGGCGGAATCATAGTTTGCGTTAGGACTTAAGGGGAAATGAGTGGTGTTGCCGCACAAAGTGGCATTTTGCAGCGTCCCGATTTCAATATAAGTCCCTTCCAGATTAGCCGAGATATTCCATCCATAAAAAAGAGCGGCGCCGCTCCCGTCATTGTAAGCCTGGCACGAAGCGATGGTATCATTGCTGAGGCTGCTGGCATTCCGGGTAAAAGAGTTCTTAACCCTAATCTCGAACTGAGGATTGGTGCCCCCGATCAGCTCGGCGGCCGTGCAGTTCCCGTAACAGGAATAATTTACCGAGAGGTTAAGATTGCCGGTATTCTCCAGGAAGAAACCGCTAGTGACATTGGTGAAGCCGACGCAGCAGGCTCCGGTCTGGTTATGCTGGCCGTTGCTGGCCATCACGCAGGTGGTGCAGTTGCTGTGCACGTAGCCGCTGCCAAACATAATCGCCGAGACGCGGTTGGTAAAAGAAGTTGTGGCAGAAATGGTGACATTAGCTTGTCCGGTAGCCGTGGTGGTGGCTGCCCCGGTCAAAAATTTGTAGTTGTCCCTTAAGGAAACCAGTTTGGTGACGCTGATGATTGTGCCGGAGATGGTCAGCAGGATGGCAATCGAGAGAAGGAAAACGATTGTTTTGTTCGAAACATAGCCTTTTTTATTGTTTGTATTGTTTAGCATGGTATTGTTCATCCTTCCTTCACCTCAAAATCCGGCACCTCTTGGGGCGGTTCCCTGATTTCCAGCATCACTTTCCCGTCGGAAGGACCTGAGCTGGCCAAAACTTCTTCATCAAATGAAGCTCTCAGCGAAGAAGCACCCTCTTCTTTAACCCGTTCGAGCACCTGCAGGAAAACTAAAAGAGAAATCAGACTGACCAAAAGGAAAACAACCAGCATGATCACAACTAGCCGCGGGGAGAAATCATCATCTGCTTTAGTCTCGACCGGTCTTTTTCCCATTATTCACCTTCTTTAATCCTTCTTTTGATTGAATTCTTTTTTCTTTTCTTTTAACTTGGTATTCCAATAATTCTATAATTTAATGTTTTGGCTATTTTTTCAGGATTTATATACTTTTCTGTCTTTCATCGCCCAAAATCCTTCCCCCAAACCTTTCTTTTGCCAAAACCTGCCCAAATAACAGTTCTCCAGAAAATCCCTTCCCAAAAATAAAGCAAAAAAAAGCCTAATAAAAACCCTCGCCAAAGGGCCAGAGAGCGCAACCCTTCAAGTCACTCCGCTTGCGCTTCGTTCGTGACTGTTACTGAAGGTAACCTACGAACGTAAGTGAGTTTGTTGCTCACCCAGTACGCAAAGCTTCGTCAGACAACAATGCCCTCGCTTTCCAGAAACATGTTGAGCCCACATCTGTTTCCTCTGCGAGTGAGGGCGCGAACGAGAGGGTTTCTATGAGGCTCAAAAAAACAAACAATTTAAAATAAAATAAAAAAAAAAGAAAATCTTGCCAAGGGTGTTAAACCGAAGGGGGGTGGTTTTTAGAAATAGCCCCGGCAAGATTTCTGAACGTGAATGCGCTTCCAGCCTGCCTAGACTAATTCAATCCCCAACTCTTCGGTCAGAGCCCTGGCCTTCTGCTCAGTCTTGTGCTTGTCCATCTTCCCCAGGATCCAAGGTGAATTGACCCCGGTGATGATTGTCATGACTGTCAGTTTGCCTTTCATGTCTTCACTGACCCTGGCTCCCCAGATGACGTTGGCATCATCATCCAGACTGGCCGTAACCAGCTCACCAATGCGGGCGACTTCATCCAAAGTCATGTCCGGCCCGCCAATGATGTGAATCAAAGCTCCGGTTGCCCCATCATAGTTGATGTCCAGCAAAGGATTGGATAAAGCGCCTTTGACCGCTTCCTCAACCCGGTTGTTGGTATCTGAGCTGCCGACTCCAATCGCGGCGACTCCGCCATTGAACATGATCGCCCTGACGTCAGCATAGTCCAGGTTGACCAAGCTGGGAATAGCAATCGTTTCGACTATCCCTTTGATCATGGTGGCAATCAACTCGTTGGCGACAGCGAAGGCTTGCTGGATCGGCAGGTTGCCGGCAATCTGCACTAACCGGTTGTTGTCAATAACAATGACCGTGTCTGAAACCTGCCTTAACTGCTGCAGGCCAAACTCAGCCTTGTCGCATCTGGCCCTTTCAATGTTGAAAGGCATGGTCACGGTTCCGATGACGATGGCGCCCGTATCCTTGGCAACCTGCGCCACTACCGGGGCTGCTCCCGTTCCGGTCCCGCCGCCCATCCCGGCACAGATGAAAACCATATCCGACCCTTTCAAAGTTTCCTTGATCTGGGTCAGGGATTCCTGAGCCGCTTCCGCTCCCTTGTTTGGGAACCCGCCGCAGCCTAATCCTCGCGTACAATCCTTACCAATCAGGAACTTGCGATCCGCGCCCGTGATGTTCAGGTGCTGTTGATCAGTATTGGCCGCAACGATCTCCGCGCCTTTGATCCCTTTCTTGTATAGCCAGCCAACCATGTTATTGCCGGCTCCGCCGACTCCCACAACCCTGATGGTTGCCTGGTGCACTGAAATTGCCTCTTCCGAGGCGTTCTCTAAAGCTCTTTCCACGATAAAGTCCATTTTTCACCACCTCAAATTTTTTCCACCCTCATTTCATGTTTGGAAAGTGTATTTCCCAAGACACAAATGATTATATACTAGTAGGATATACCTACACACAGAACAGATTTATACCAAACCAATACCAAAGCTACAACTGATTAAAATTGTCAGAACAAACTACCGGCTTAATACCAACCAACCAACTTTAAATTAACCAAACTTTTAAGTTACAAGAGTTTACCAGACTTTTGTAACCTCGAATATTTTTTTTTAGAAAAGGAGAAACTATATAAATATTTCTTTTCACCGGAATGTAGCAAATGTAACCTTAATTTAAGATCGCTTTATTTTAAGATTGATTTATCAGCCGCTGGTTGGACTTTTTTCTTTAGAGTACTCTTAAACTTTTCCGCTTTCCGGCCGATGATGGTCGCATATTCATGGATATATTTGGCGATATCCCGGATACGGTTGCGCCAGTGATTTAGATAGACTAAAGACTCCAAAGGGTATTTCGGCGGCTTCTGGGGAGTTTCCTTCGGATAGCCCAAAGCAATGACCGCCTGGGGAACGACCCCTTCCGGGATGCTCAAAATGGAGCATACTTCTTCGTCGCTAAAAGCGCCAATCCATCTCGTCCCCAGACCGAGCGAATGTGCTTCCAAAAGCATGTTTTGAATTGCCGCGGCGCAGTTCTGGATACTATATAAAGCCCGGCCCCTTTCACCATAATAACGCTCCGCCTTTTCCGGCTCAGCGCAGACGACGATTAAGGCTCCGGCCTGGGCAATCTCATACTGCTCATAGCAGGCTTTAGCCAAGCTCTGCTTCAGATCCGGCTCGACTACAACGATAAATTTCCAGTTTTGGATATTGCCACAGCTGGGGGCATACCGGCCGGCGTCGATCACCTTAGAAATATTTTCCCAGGAAACAAATTTAGGCAGGAAGAATTTGATGGTTCTTCTCTCCTTGATGAGATCAATAATATCCGCCATACCCAGCAGTTAAATCCTGAGAGTATTTATATTTAACGCTTTTAGTAGCTGTCAAGTTAAGGTGCAAGTTAAGGTGTGCATTTAATTAGGCACGCCGGGTACTTCCATGTTTATGTTTACTTCCACGGATGGAACTCTATTTTATTTTTGAAATTAAATTCCAAAAAAGGAATGTTTATATATCTCCCTGATTTCCTTTCCTCTGCCCGAGTGATTCACCAAGCGAATCGGGAGGGATGATCCCAGGAAAGACGGCCTACCTTAGCTGGATTCAGGGGGCGATTAACAAATTTGGGGAGGCAATCAGCATGGTCAAAAGAGAGGTCTTAACCAAATTAATTGATGCCAAGAAAGCCGCCATCCTCAGGATTCTGCTCAATTCCCCGGAAGAGCTCTGCTTAAAGGAAATTGCCGGAAAGAGCTTGGTTCCGATGACTTCCACTTTCCGGATCCTTCATGAGCTGGGGGGGATGGAAATTGTCAAAAGAAGGGAATGGAAAACCAGCAAAGTCTATTCCTGTTTTGAGAACGAGAAAGTTGATTTCCTCAGGGAGCTGTTCCATGAGGAGTTTGATGGCGTCCGGGAATTTGTTGAAAAGATTAAGGAATTCTATGGAATCCAGCGGATCCTGCTCCAGTCAAAGAGCCAGAGCCGGGCGAACCTCCTCTTGATAGGGGAGGGCATCAACGCAAACCGGGTCGAAGAAACCTGTGAAGAGATTAGGAAGAGAGGATTCGATGTGCAGTTTTTATCCCTAGTCCAGCCCCAATATGAACAGATGGTCAGGATGGGATTGTATTCTGGGAAGGAAAAAGTCTTAAAGTAACAAAAATCCACAGCTCGTCGCTATCCACAGGCTAAAGCCTGTGGCTTTACGCTCCTCGCTTCGACAAGTGGATTTTTGGAACATCTAAAAGCCTTCATCTCCAACCTAAAGGTTGGCGCTTTCGGCTATTAAATGTAACGGAAAAAGTCTTGAAGCAATGGCCCAAAGTAAGGCTCTGTAGAAAAAGTCGCCAAAGTATAGCCTAGATCAAGCTTCCCGGCGCAAAGAAGAGAAAAAATTATCGATTTGCCTAACGGCTTCATCAATCGTCCGGTAACCCCTGAAATCTATGTTTTTATTTCCCACCACCATCGCTGAAGGGACCTTCCCTTTCTGATAGCGGTAGAGGCAGCACAATGACTTGCGCCATTCTTCCGCCTTGCTGACTTCATACCCCACTCCAAAAGAAGGCTGGGTGATTTCCGCCACGACAACATCGGCTCTCTTCAGCCAGCCCAGATCCCGGATATAAATCACTTCCGGGTTAAGGGGATCTCCCTTTGCCGTCAATTTAGGGTTGCCGATATGCTCGGTGAAAACCTGGCCATAACCTTGCAAATGGCGGATCAACTGCCGGTAAATTTCCTGATCCTGCCGGCCGCCGCTGACCGAGCCGGAAAAGTAGATTTTCATCGGGTTGCGGGGAGAAGTCTGTATTTAAATGGATTTATCGGCTGAAGATAGAGTTTACATAATAAACAAAAACCCACCAAAAACTTTTTATAGTTAATTTAATATTTTGGGCTACATGGGGGAACAAAAAACACCTTTAGATGATTTAGACTTGTATCTTGGAGTTGAGCATAGTTTAATGGATATTGATCCAAAAATGAAACTTGAAGGAATTCTCGAGAGAACTGTTAGAGCACTTGAAGCCGGAGCAACTCCTCAACAGATAAAAGAAGTTTTTGGTAAATATATTTCTGCCTGGCAACCTGATAGATCGTACGGTTAGGCAAGCCTGAAGAATTATTGGACTTGACGGCCATGATACAAAATACAAATAGAACTATTACAAGGAACTATTACAATAAAAAGCTGCAACAAAAAGAAAAAGATTAATATCTATATTTATAACAGAAACATCACCACAGAAACAACGATTAAAACTAGCCCCAGCCCCGTCAGCAGGAAAGCGATCTGCTCGCCCGGGGAGATAGTTCTAAAATTCTTCAGTTTGCGGCTGAGGAAATTAAGGAAAAGGTTAATTTCCTGGTTCAGTTGTTTCAGCGGCTGCCCCAAATTTGCCATATCCTTAAGCAAAGCAAAAGAAGTATAAAAAACTATTGCTCAATCAGGCGCACCCTACTCAAAATTATTCCTGATGGAGCTCTTCCTTCGGTTCTTCTTTCTTCCCTTCCGCCGGAGTCTCTCCCAAAGGCTTGTCCCCTTCTTTCAGAACTTTCAGGTTAACCTGATTGATAATGCCTGTAACCCTTTCCCCACAGACCGTCCTCCGCCTCAGCAGGCCTTTCTGTTTCCGCCGGTTTTTCTTCTTATTCAGGAAACGCTTGTTCCCAGAGAAACCGACGCTTTCACCGATGATGACCCTCTTCCGGGGCTGCTGGATGCCCTTCCGCATCGGGAAACCGCATTTGTCACTGCCGCCGGTAATCTCAAACTCGTACCCCGGCAACCCTAACCCGTCGCCAGAAACCTGATCGCCGATTTTTTTCTTGTGCAGGACATCGGCTTCCGGGCTTTTGACCTCCTTCTGGAAGCTTTGACCTTTCTTCGTCCCAATGACAATTTTACATTCCATTTTTATCCTCTCCCCGAGCCTAAGGGACCTTTTCCGGCCCGCCCCAACAAGGGTGGCTCAGCTAGTTTAAGGTTGGCTTAGCGGGGGTTATTTATAAAGATTACCCAATTCCCCGGTGATGGGCCGGCGGCGATTCCTTTTTCAAGGCGAGGGCTCCCAATTCCTCGCGGATCAGCTTTTCCACGATGGTGCTCATCTTATGATGCCTTTCTTCGCAGTAAGCCCGGAAAACTTTCACCAAATCCTGCTCAATGGTAAAATTTATTCTGATTTTGGCCATCTTGGACACCCCGTGTTTATCTTACACGCTATCTTATACACTATTTATACACACTTTCTCATATACATTTTATTTTTTACATGCTCTATTTTTATACACACTCCTACTTACTAAACAATATTAATATGTATTAAAATCAGGCAGAGCATATAAACTTTTTGGTTTAAAAAAGCTTAGTCGAAAAACGTTGAAAAACACCGAAAAAGCACCGCTGGGAGCCGCCGCAGAATGCCGCGCCTTATTTCTCCAATCCCTGCAATTCTTCAAAAAGTTTGGAATGCTCTCCCCTTAACCGTTCCAGCTCCAGCTTCTTGAACTCGTTGATCTGGTCCCGGCCGGCGTCCCAGGCCAAGGGGGCGATTTTTCTCTCTAGGTTAAAGAGCAGTTCCTTAATTTCCGAGATGCGTTCCTGGGACATTTTATTTTAGAGAGCTACCTCTCTTTGAAGAGTTATAACTCCAATATATATAAAGTTTCCTAGAAAAGTTAATTACCCCGGAGATTCCTCTTGGCCAAATGCAGGAAAAAACCCTTTACCTGATTTCTGTTATGGTCATCCTGCTCGGCCTGCCCTTCCTCTTTTTCTATGCCGACGAAGCTGATTTGCCGTCGGTCGCCCGGATTGATTCGGAGCTGCCCGAAGAGAAAGTCAGGGTTTCCGGGCGGATCACCCGGCTGAGCGACCACGACAAAGTGATCTTTCTGGAGCTGCAGGGGGAAAGGATTGAGACGATGGAAATCGTCTTGTTCAAGGAGGAGGAGATTTTCCTGCACGAGGGGGATTACGTCGAGGTCAGCGGGACAGTCGAGGAATACCGGGGGAAGAAGGAAGTGATTGCTGACAAGGTGGTGCTGAAATAATCATAAATGTAAAGCCCATTAAATCCTGAACGGTCATAACCTCCATAAAACCAACTGAAATTCATCTTATTCTGAAACTTTCCAGAAAATCAGAAAGTTTTGAGCAAAAGTTTCCAGAAACATGGAAAGTTAGAAATAAAAAAAGAAAATAATAAAAATTTATTTTCCCGGCATCAGCGGCTCGGCGGTTCTCCGTTTCCTGAATTCCCAAACCACCAGGAGGGCCACCGCTCCGATGACGACCAAAGAGAGAACAATTCCCGCGTAAGTCCGCCAGTTCTTCCAAAGAGGTATCTGGGCAGGCTGGGCGACCGTCGGCGCGGCTGGAGCCGGCAGTTCCGGCGCCACTTTAGCCGGCGGCGGAGTCGTCAAAGCGATCTGCCGGCAGGTTTTGCTCAAATCCGGCCGGGTATCATAAGTCCCGCAGGCGTGCTCATCGACACAGCTTCTGGTTTGCTGCCCACTTTTACAGTCCGACCAGGGAGTACAGGTCCAGGATTCTTCACAGACGGAGCAGCCCTGCGTCTGCACTTGATCGTTTCTCCTGCATCTGGTATCGACGCAGACTCGGGTTTGTTTCAGATTTGAATCACAATTTTCCCAATCTCCGCAGCTCCATTGCGGGGTACAGCCGCCGCCGCCACCACCGCCGCTAGGCGCTGCTGCGGCTGGTTGTTCTGCCGCCGGAGGTGCAGCTGCCGGTCCTTCTGCCGGTGCGGCTGGTCCGGGTTCTGGAGCTGGTTCCGGTACTTCTTCCTCTGGTGCTAAAACTACTTCTTCGAGCTCGATGTCAAGCAAACCATTCTGTAATATTAAAGGAATCTTTGTTCCATCAAACCTAAATACTTCAAAAGAAGTAAAAGTTAAAGACGCTTGTCCTTCAGCATTAGCGGTAAAATCAATGTTAGCCAAGTCAACTGCTTCCGTGAGAGCGTTCGGACAGCTATCAGTTCCTTCCGGTGGAGTGCACATCCCGACGTATTCAAGAGAAACCAAACCATTACCGCAGGAACTTTTCTTGACCAAACCTAAATCAACCGGCGCCCACCCTTCCTGGGCAATGATGAAATGATTATCTAAGGCATCAAGCAGGTCTGCCGCACAGGTGGCGCTGGGGGTGAGCAAGGCCGGGTCGTAAGTCAGGGCGAAACGCACCGCGACTGATTTGTCGGCGCCTAAATTGGCCTTTACCGGAACCGAGAAAGGCACACCCGGCTCTTCGCTATTTTCAGTGATAAAGATTCCCGCTTGTCCGGCCGGCGCTTCCGGGGCAGAAATGATGGCTTCCCCAAAGAGGGGTCCCGGCCGTCCGGAAAAGATGACTAAAATCAAAGCAATCAGAGCGATGACCGCAACGGCTGAGGCCAGCTGCTGGGTGTTGAAAGTAGAAGGGTTAGGCATTTTCAACTCCCTTCTCCTCCGCATTTTTTTGACGGGTGTCATTTGTCAACACCTCTAACTAACCGGAACCGGTCTTGGGAATTCTCCGGCCAGGAATTGCCTGAAGAGGTCAGCGATGGCAGCGGCGATGTCGAAGGGAGAAGAGTCGGTATCGTCGATAGCTTCATCTAACTCTCCTTTAAATTCGCTCATGGCGTTGGTTTCCATGCAGACACCATAGTTACTTTCCCCGGTGTCACAGCAGACGGAAGGTTCACTGCTGCAGACCCAGCCGTCTTCTATCTCTATCTCACAATCAGTTGAGCAGCCGTCCTCATCGGCGTAGTTGCCATCGTCACATGTTTCTGTGTAACCGTCGGTATCACCATCATCGGTATCCCCTGTTTGGCCATCAACTATCCCATCGTCGCCATCGTTAAGGTCAATGACATTATCACCACATTCATGAGTACAGGCATGGGAGCAGCCGTCACCGTCTTCATTGTTGCCGTCGTCGCATTCTTCATTGCCTCTAACCAGGCCGTCACCACAGCCGGCGGCTAAACCTGGCAGGCCGCAGTCTTCCGTACAGGTAACGGTTGTTTCGCCGATGGCGGCGTCACAAACAGTATCGCCGCAGAGCCAGGTGCATTCCTTTTCCGTGTCTGCTTCAGCACAACCGGCCTGTCCGTCGCATTCTTCAACATCTTCAGCGGCGATGTTGTCACCGCAGATGGTATGAACATTTGTACAATCTTTATCTCCTGGCAACGCCTCGTTCTCAAGGCAGTGATATCCTGATTCCAAGGTACAACCAGCCGAGCAGCCGACCCAATCGTCAATGTTGCTTCCTAAATCA
>CAYWPJ010000031.1:10426-14290 GCA_964460195.1 uncultured Methanosarcinales archaeon | reverse complement strand
AAGCCAGAAAGAAACTTTTTCCCTTTATAAAAGTATCGCCGAAAGAAAAGCGGCAAAAACCCGCCATCCCAAGCCAGCCACGCAACCTTTTTATAATCATTTAAATTGCCCCCTTCCAAGATGGCCAACAGCCTCAGGAAAGTCGTTGAGCAGCTGAAAAAGAACAAAGCAGTAGAAAGCATCATTCAGTTTGGCTCTTCCCTGGAAAAAAAAGACTGCCGGGATATTGACCTCTGCCTCTTCACCACTAAACCTCTGGCTCTCAGAGAGCAGCTGGCCATGGTGCGGGACATCAGGGAGATCTTTGACATCTCTTTTTACGACGACCTTCCCATCCATATTAAAAAAGAAGTCCTTAAAGGAAAAATATTGTTTACCCGAAACTACTACCACATCTTAAAGCAAGTGCAGTATGTCGACTTAGAATACCCCCGTTATGAAACTTTCCTTGATGAATACCACCGGGAGATGATGGCCGCTCTATGAAAACCTTAACAAAAACGCACCAGCGGAAAATTAATGATAAGCTTGACCTCATCGGCAGGTACTATTCTGAACTGATGGAAGACTTACCCTCGGAAGAAGAATTCATCCGGGACCGGCTCCCTCGCAGGTCTATCGAGAAGACAGTAGAATTTATCGCTGATGCCATCGTTGACGTTGCTATGACCATTATCTCAGTCAAGGGATTTGAAAAGCCGATTGAGGCCTGCGAATCAATCACTGTATTAGAAATTAAAGATGTCCTCTCCCCAGAATTGTCTGCTAAGATAAAAAATCTGATCAAATTCCGAAACCTGCTGGTGCATCAATATGCAAAAATAGACCAAAAAAGAGAGTATCATGGCATTTTAGAGAACCATGAAGATATCATTGATTTTGTCAAAGAGATTGAAGAATTTGTCAAGAAATCAGCCGCTTAAACCCCTGCATTGAACTGGGATCCGCAACCCCGGTTTTCAGGGATTATTATTTTTTTTCCTTGAAAACGGTCTTACAGGAATTAAGGGGTTTAAAGCCCCGGGCTTTAGCCCGCAATTCCTGTTCCAAAAATCTGCTTGTCAAAGCGAGGGGCGTAAAGCCCCGCCCTTTAGGGTGGGGATAGCCCCGAGCAGCAGATTTTTGTTACTTATGCTTAACATGCTCCTTAAAATCCCCGCCCAGAGATTCAAACTTTTTCTCAAACTGCCTCGACCACCCTTGCTGTTCCGCTGTTCGGTGCCCTAAGTAGAAAGAATAACCCAAATTAGCCACCGCTAAAGCGATAAGCAGTTCCAGCTCCCAACTTCCCCCCAACAGTTTCCTAAGCAGTTGGAAAATAATCATTACCCCTAAGACAATTAAAAAAATTCTCAGTCCTCATATAATTACCCCGCCACCCATTTCAAGCCCCAAAAAAGACCATTTTAATCAGCCAAATTAAGGCCAGAATAAAAACTATCGCCATGATGACATTAACTGCCGTATCCCAGTAATCCTCTTTTTTCATCTTCTACCCCATCCGATAATTGATCTCCAGCCCGCCCGCAGAATAAAGCCAGTAAGGTTTCCCCGGCGACAACAGGCTCCCGCTGTCAATCTCCTCGCAGACATAACCTAAACGGCATTCAAAGAGCCGGAAATCCCGGCTGAAAGTGAAATCCGTCAGTTTCCTTTCCGCCACTCCCGGCAGCGAGAAGAGATTCCAGCCGGCCGCTAAGCGCCGCGTCCGGGCTTCCCCGTCAGGCAGGCCGGACAGGGTCTGGATATTTGACACCCGGCAGTCCGTTTTGACTTTTTTCTCCTCGGCCCGCTCCAGCTCGGCAAAGTAGCCTTGGAACAGCTCCAGCTGGTCGAAATCACTGGCTCCCCCGCGATTCCATACTTTGGGCTCTCCGCCCGAGTAAGAATAAAGCCGCTTGACAGAACTGTCCAGCCATTCACCCAGCTTCTTTTCCGCTAAACAGCTTGGCGCCAGCGGCTGCAATTCCCGGCTCGGCAGGAAAGTAATTTCCCATTCCGCTCCGCCCTCAGTTAAAGTGAGCTTCTGGACGGGAAAATTAGCTTCCGCCAGACGATAGAGAGTGTCATCGACCGCTAAAGTATAGTAAGCCTGGCTGGCCAGCTCCCGGACGGTGGCGGTAATGATCAACTGAGCCGGCTCGTTCCCGGTGAAACTAAACATGGCCGTGGTCTTGTTCTCCGCTGGAACCTCGACTACCCGGCTTAAATTCCCTAAGTTAACCGCCAGCTGCGGCGGGAGTGAACTCTCAGCCTCAATGACCGCTTCAAATCTCTGTCCCCGGGTGAGGGAAATGACTGAAGGCATCTCCGTCCCATTGGCCAGCAGCTTAATTCTGGCGGCTTCCGGCGGGAGATAATGCAGGCTCTTAAACCGAATTCGCCCGTGCCGGTAAGCAATTTCCATATCGGGTGCGGCATCGCCGTTCAGATAAACCAGTTCCGTTCCGCCGTCGAGCAGCAAATCCCTTTCCACTGCTTTTCCTAATGAATAACCATAGCTTGAGCCGTCAACCTTAAAGACTCTCAGGCGGTAATCCAAAAGTTTTTCATCATAAGGATGGACTCCCGTCCGGATGACAATTTCTTTCCCGGCCTCATCTGGCAGAGCGGTGAAAGTGACCGATTCTTCCTCGGTTAAATCAACTACTCCCCCTGCCCAGGGCACCGAACCGATATAGACGGCTCTTCCCTCACTGAATTTCTGGCTGGCAAAAAGGCCGATAAAGAGAGCCAGGAAAATGGCTGAAGCCAGGACGGCAGCCATCACTCGGGCAGCTTTTCGGCTGATCATTCGAAACTCCTCCTCAACTTGATGCGGGCTTTGTCTTCGCTGAACTCCATGATTTCCATCTCCACTTTTATCCCCTCAAGGTAAAACTGTTTCTTGTTTCCCACGGCGAAATTCCGCGCCAGGAGCAGCCCGGTTTCTGATTCGAGCCGCAGGGAAACCAAAGGCCCGGCGATTTCACTGATTATTAAATGATAAACTTTCCCTTTCAGCTTGACGGCTAAATATTCTCCTGTTCCTTTCCCGCCGGCGATCTCCAGCTCACTGCCGTCATCTGGTAAGAAGCGGTAGGGCTGCATCGAGCATTTGGCAGTAACTTTTCTTTCTCCGGCCGTTCCTCCCAGAGCCTGCTCGACGAAGATGACTCCTTCATCAAGGACAAAGTAACCTTTAGCGGTAATGGGAGAAAGCTCTTCGTGCTCCCTTAGGGCATAATTCCTGCCCCGGGGATATTTTTCCAAGCTGAAGCCGGCCAACAGCGTCGTCGCCGCTTTCGGCCGGTACAATGAATCAGCCAAAACGATGATTGGGAAATCGCCGGCGATGATCCGCTGGGTCAGATGCGTCCAGTCATCAATATTCAGCACATCGGAGCGCTCGGCGCCGAGAACTTTCTGAAATTTTAGAATCCTTCTGATAACCACCTGCTTGTTGTCACCGGATTCCCCGTTGGCTTCTAAGATATAATCCTGCCCTTCAATCGTTACCTTAGCGATGGGCGAAACGACGGCATCCCGCCCGGCGAAACAGACGTCAGCCGCCGCCGTCTCCTGGTATAAAGCCTGATTGCATAATTCCAGCTCGGTCCGGCCGACTAAAAGAACCCCCAGCCTGGGGATGACGGCAGAATAAGCCCCGCCCGGCAAAGCGGCTCTTTCCTCGACGGTTTCTGGTTCAGAGCGGAGTCGGAAGAAAACTCCGTCCCGGGTGAGATAAATTCTTCTTCCCGGAACGAGGAAGGAAACTTCCTCATCATTTCCGGCGGAGGAATAAGTTTGGCCATCGCGGCTGGTTAAAGCAATCGCGGTTAAAGAAAATAAAGCCCGCTGGGGATGAGCAATTAAGTATAGTGC
>CAYWPJ010000031.1:0-10416 GCA_964460195.1 uncultured Methanosarcinales archaeon | reverse complement strand
TTTCTTCCTCGCAGGCTAATTTCCTTCCCGCCACTAAGTTGTTGATGAAAGAGTTATAGTCCAGGGAGGAAGCGGAGCAGGGCTGGAAATAAAATAAGGAAACCTGCTTGACGCCGTTAACTAATTCGTAAAGGAAAAGGTAGCTTCTTCCCCCAAAACTTTGCTTGCTTAATCTTCCCCTCAGCAAAGTCAGCTCCAGTTGATCATCCCGGCAGAGCAGCACCTGGTAAGGATCCGCTTTGTTATCATCCCGGCAGATAGAAACTCTGCCTAAACCGGCAATTCTCCGCGGGGAACCGGGAGTGATCGGCACTTCATAGCTTTCTTCCAGGCTGGCCGGGAAAGGATAGGATAAAGGCGCTTCCTCGACGCCGATGACTTCCAGGCGGTAAACCCGGTTTAAAGTGTCGACGGCAAAACTGATCACTCGATCAGCGAAGACATTAAAGATGTAACGGTTGGTGCCGGGATAGGATTCAGCAGGGAAAGTGGTGTTGGTGCTTAAATGAATCAGAATCATATTTTCTTCGGCAAACTCTTCGCCCTCTTTCAGGCCAAGCAGATAATATTCTCCTTCCAGCTCAAGCATCAGATGCTGTCCGCCGGCGAAATTGCCGGACTGCAATGGGAGTTCAACCGGGGCAGCTAAATTATAAGTGAGCATGATTCGGACGGCTTTGGGGTTGGATTCCTCATAGACGAAGGCTAGATGATTGGCGTCGACATAAGGCGGATCAAAACTGCGCTGCAATAATTTAGTTGATTCTAAGGAAAGCTGCCCGCCGCCGTGGCATAGAGTCACCCGGTTATGGAAAACTTCCGTGCCGGTATCGCAGACGTTCAGGGAAGAATAAACTTCTCTGCTGTCCATTAAAAGGTTGGCGCCGAAACAGTCTTCATCAGTCAGCCGGACTTCATAGAACTCTTCTTTGCCTAAAGCAAAAGTCAAGGGATCGGAGCAGTCGGGATCAGAACAGTCAAAGAAGCCGTCGTTATCGTCGTCAAGAGCATTGTTGCAGATAATTTCTTTGACGCTGATTCGGTCCTGGCGGCAGGAAACTTCTACTTCCGGCGCCGTGAAAGGGTCATTGACTTCTAAATCTTCACAATCGATCCAGTTGCCGCCGTCACAGATCAAGGTTCCTGACTCTTTAATTTGATATTTTTGCGTCGGGGAGCAGTCAAATTCGCTGAACCATTGCCAGCGGCTTTCTTCCAGGTTATAGCTGCAGAGGAAGCTGCCTATTTGTGTTCCGGCTGAAGCCGGTTCGCATTGCTCCCATCTTCGCTCCCGGCAGAGGAATTCGTTGCCGTCGCTGGGGAAAGCGGAGGCACTGGCTGAGCAGTCAAGAAGCTGGTGCAGATTGCCGCAGAGATAGTTTTCCGCTCTTGAGTCGTAGCGGTAATTGTTATCTTCCAGGAAACATTCATTTTCTCCGGCGCAGCCGATTAAGCTGTCGGGGTTGTCGTAGTAAGGAGTTTCAATTAAGCCGGTAGTGGCGTCAACGAGATGGCTGCCGAGGCATAAGCCGGGTCTTGCCTGCCGGCAGGGGCCGCAGTTTTCGATGGGCACCCATTCTTCTCCATTGCAGACATAATTGTCGTTGTACATTCCTTCATTGTTGGCGTTATCGACTCCTTCTCCCTGGGTTTCTTCACTGCATTCAACCCATTCATAGGAGCCTTGGGCGCAGTAATATTTTGATCTGAATACTTCTGGAACGGATTCTTCCGGGAAGCCTTCTTCCAAGAGGAGGTAAAGGTTGGTTTCATCGCATTGGTAGGTCTGCCAAGTGTTGGTAGCGGGATCAGTTTCCAGGCAAAGGGTATCTTCTAAAGTGTCGCAGCCGACCCAGATTTCATTCTGGCAGAGATAGTTGCCCCGCGCCCGGCCTTCCCAACTTTCATCACAGACGAGAGCACTTTCCCCGTCTTCGACGCAGAGAAGGTTCGGCAAAGTGTTGCAGTCGACCCAATCCTCGCCGTTGCAGTACCACAGGCTGCCGAAATTCTTTCCTCTGTTAGCTCCATTGCAGGGTTCCCATTGGTATCCTACTACTTCATCTCCTACTTCATCTTCTCCGTCTCCTTCGCCTCCGCTTACTATCTCTTGATGGCAGAGGAAGTCGTCGTTAGTGCTTAATTGATTCTCGCTGCTTACCTGGCAGAGCTCATAATTGTTTCCGGTGCTGCAGAGTAAATTGGATTGAACTACGGTTTCATCGGGAGTGGCGGCCAGCGTATAACGATCGATGCAGATTGTGGTTGTGGTTGTAGTTGGTGCTCCACCGTCGGCTGTTTCTTCATATCTATAAACGCACTGGCTCCTTTCGCAGCACCATTCGATTTCCACACCATCTAATTCAGTAATGGTTGTTTCTTTACCTTCGCCGCACACCCACTCCCCTTCAATACAAGTAAGATGATTATCCTCAGTCAGCATTCCTTCTGCTTCTCCATCACATTTAATCCAGGTCGGGCGAGGGCGAGGGGAGCTATCAAAGAGGGGGGCGTAATCAAAGTAAGAACTTCCATCTGCGGCGCAGTACCAATTATGGTTACCATAAACAATCGAGCCGGGAAGGTAACAATAGTAGCCTGAATCGAAAGTGCCGTCATTTAGCGGGCGGAACCGCCCCAAACAGTACGTGGTCCCCGCTTCCGCTGGATTACTGCCAGGACAGCAGCCGTCGTTGTAAGAATTAACACAGACTCCAGCGGAACACCCGTATGTTTTGATGTTTGCCAATGTGTCGCAATTATTAGATTGATTAGTGCCAGCGGCGCTCCCAGGCACCGCTCCATAAACCGCCTCGCCAGTGAAAGAGACTTCTCCAGCAAAATAAAAAGAAACCAAAACAGCTAAAATAACCATTAACACAACTATACTAACTCCTACCAAAGTACTGCTCCCCTTTTTGTCCATCAGCCAGAGTTAAATCTTTTCCATTTATAAAAGTATTGACGCTGGCGGGTAAACTATTCAAATGTAACAAAAATCTGCTGCTCGGGGCTATCCCCACCCTAAAGGGCGGGGCTTTACGCCCCTCGCTTTGACAAGCAGATTTTTGGAACAGGAATTGCGGGCTAAAGCCCGGGGCTTTAAACCCCTTAATTCCTGTAACATCGTCTGGGGTGAATAAAACTATGTAATTTTTCGTTTGTCAAAAACCACCGGTCAGATCGGGTCACTTCGTTCGCGAGTTGCCTGCTGGCAACGACCGATGGCATGTTGCTTTGGAAGTAATGGTAATGTGGTTTTTGACGCTCAAAATTCCACCATACCAGTGGTTTTCAAGCACACAAAATCCCACGTTGACCACCAATCATATCAAGTCGGAACTTTGTTCCTCGTGAGTTGCTTAACAGCAACGATTGGTGGAATTTTGTTGTTTCAATGAATCTTCAGAGAAAAGTTTATATAAATTTGAACATTCTTCTCTTCATGCGACAAGAGATCAAAAACTGGTGGGAACAAGCCAAGAATGACTTTCAAAAAGCTAAAGTTCTTTACCAAAGTGGAAATTATGACGGGGTTGCTTTCTATTGCCAGCAAGCGGCAGAAAAAGCTCTGAAAGCGGTAATCATTCTGAAAACTAAAGAAAAAACAGAAGGCCATTCTTTAATCTATTTGGGGAAAGTAGCCAAAATCCCCCCTGAATTTGCTTCCTCATTAAGAAGGTTAAGCCCCCAGTATTTTCTTTCACGCTACCCTGATGCAAGCGAAGATATCCCTTTCACTCTTTATGATCAAAAAAGTGCCGACGAATTTATCGACACGGCACAGAAGGTGCTAAAATGGACAGAGAAACAACTGCAATAACTAAAGATTTCACTCAGAAAATATTAAAAAAATATCACCCGGCAAAAATAATTCTCTTTGGCAGCCGGGCCAGAGGAGATAATTTAAAACACAGTGATTTTGATTTTATTATTGTCAGCAGAAAGTTTAGAGGCAAGCTTTTTATTTTCCGGGCCAGTGATATTTACCCTTTTTGGCGATACCCCTTCGATATCGAACCTTTGTGCTACACCCCCGAAGAGTTTAGGCGAAAGAAGAAACAAAGAGGAATTATCCTTCAGGCAGTCAAAGACGGGATTGAGCTCAAAGCGGAATAATGTTTCTCAAACCCCCTTCTCCAGTTCTTCCTTCCAATTGACAACCTGGGGATAAAACTGCTCCTGGGCTTTCTTCGGCAGCTTCTGATAAAAAGCATGCATTACCTCGTATCCTTTCTTCTTTTCCGCCAAACTGCCTTCGCCGCTTTTCGCCAGCCGCTCCTCGACCTGTTTCTCAGCCTGGAGCATCTCTTCGATTTTCTCCCGCAGATCAACCACCCGGGCATAGAAATTTCTCTTCTCCCCTTCGGAAACTTTCAAGTAAAGGCCATAAATCTGCATATATTTCTCTTTCAGCGATTCTACCGGCCCCTCGGACAGCCAGGGGGTTACTTCATCCAGTTTCTTCCTCAAAGCAGAAGCCCCGTGGGTCAGCTGGAAGATGAGCATGACCATCCCGGCGACAATCACCATCACCGCGGCGATCATTATTCCCAGCCGGGCATCTTTCGAATCAAGAAAAAAGTAAAGCCCTGCCAATCCACTAATAATCATAGCTAAAATGAGGAATGTCAGCGCTATCGAAGCTTTCTTTTCCATCCGGCTAAGTAAAATAACTGGCTATATAAATATTTGGTCGGCATTAAGCATGCTCCGCGGACAGCTCAGCCAGCCTCTCTCCCAGCCGGGAAATACTCACTCTTTCCTGCCGGGTGTCTTCCCTGTCCCTGATCGTCACCCCATGATCTTCCAGCGAATCAAAGTCAACGGTGATGATCCATCGGACGCCTATTTCGTCAGCCCGGGCATAACGGCGGCCGACACTGGATGTTTCATCGTAGAAACAAGAATGGCTGTTTTTAATCTTTTCATATACTTCCTCTGCCTTAGCGACGATCTCTGGCTTGTTCCGGACGAGGGGAAAGACGGCGCTGAAGAAAGGGGTTAATTTTGCCGGCAGATGCAGAATGACATTGCCCCTCTCCTGATCATTATTATAATTCAGATCGAGCAGGGCATAGACGTTCCGGTCGACGCCGAAACTCAGCTCGAGGACGTGGGGAATGAACTTCTTCCCGGAATTCTCGTCGAGAATCTCCATGTTTTCCCCGGAAACGGCCTGATGGCCTTTTAAGTCATGGTCGGTGCGGTAATGCAGGCCGCCCATCTCCGTAAAGCCGTGCTCGCTCAGCTCGACCTCGATGTCAAAGTGATATTGGTTATAGAAAGCCTTTTCCTGCTCGTTGAGCTCATAGAGGCGGAACTTTTCCGGCGGAATTTTCAGCTCTTCAAGGTAAAATTGCTGGATCCGGGCCAGGTGATAAACATAAAATTGAGGAAAGGTTTCCGCCAGCTCGCCGGCCGTCCGTTCGACGGTTTTCCCTTTCTTTCTCTCGCTGGCCAGAACGACTCTTAACTTATAACCCCTGACGAGATCAAAATGCTTATGCTCTTTAATTTTGGCGGGGTTGAAGAAGATCTGCAGCTCAGCCTGGGTGAACTCCCGCATCCTTAAAGTCAGATTTCTCGGCGAGATTTCGTTGCGGTAAGCCCGGCCGACCAAAGCCAGGCCGAGGGGCATTTTCTTCCGCAGCAGCTCATATTGGAGCTTGAAATTGACGTAAGGGCTTTGAGCTGTTTCCGGCCGCAGAAAGACTTTCTGCTGTCCGCCGGCGCCGAATGGCAGGGAGAACATCAGGTTTGTCTCTTCGACCGGCCTGAAGCCGGAGCGGCATTTCGGGCATTTGATTCCTAAACGTTTAATCTGCCCATCCAGCTCTTCCTTGGACAGCCCTTCCGCCCTTTTCCCGCTCTCCCTCCCGACCAGAAGGTCGGCCCGCTCGCTGAACTCGCAGCGGGAGCATTTGGCAATCAGGTCGGTAAAATGTTCCAGGTGTCCCGACGCCCGGAAAACCTTTTCGGGCATGATGCTGGCCGTCTCAATCTCATAATAATTGTCATCCAAGCCTAGAAAATAGCTGCGCCAGAGGTTTTCAAAATTCCGTTTCAGTTTGGCTCCCAGGTGGCCGTAATCGTACAGCCCAGCCACGCCGCCATAGATCTCCGAGCTGGGATAGATGAATCCTTTCTTTTTGAAAAAAGTGGTTAACTCCTGAGTTGAGGCCATCACGGAAGGCAGAGAAAAGCCGACTTTATTAAATTTTCCTCAGTGTTAAGTAAAGTTGTGGAGTATGCGCTCCCGCCGTCGCTCGCCAGCGATTGCCCCAAACTTTTATAAACTTCTTCCCTTTTACCAAATTATATAAAAAAGATGGTGAATATGAAATTCAAAGTCAAGGACATGGATATCGCTACCGGAGGGATTCTTGTCGTTATCCTTAACAATGGAGACGCCCGCCGGCTGGACCTCCATTCCGGCGATCGGATTCTCGTCAAAGACCACGGCAAGGAGGTTACTTGTATCCTGGACATCTCGGAAAGCCGGAAAGCCGTCCCGGAAGGGAGAATCGGCCTGTTCGAAGAAGTTCTCGACAGATTGAAGGTCAAAGATGGCAGCCTTATTACGATTGGATTTACCGGCAAGCCGGAATCAGTAAAATATATCCGTGACAAACTGCACGGGAAACACCTCAGCAACCAAGAGCTTTATCACATCATCGATGATATTACCCACGACCGATTAACAGTTATCGAGAAAACTTATTTTGTCGCCGGAAGCTTCACCAATGGTTTGAGCAATGAGGAAATTGTCGGCTTGGCCAAGGCGATGGTTGAAACAGGGAAGAAGCTGAAGTTCGGCCGGGTGACCTGCGACAAGCATTCCATCGGCGGAGTCCCCGGGAACCGGACAACCATGATTGTCGTTCCCATCGCCGCGGCAGCCGGATTGACCGTCCCCAAGACCAGCTCCCGGGCGATCACTTCCCCGGCCGGAACGGCCGACACGATGGAATGCCTGGCGAAAGTGGAATTGACTGAGAAAAAGATCAGAGAGGTAGTCAAAAAGACCGGCGCCTGCATCGTCCACGGCGGCGCGATGAATCTGGCGCCGGCCGACGACAAGATTATCGAAGTCGAGCACCCTTTGTCCATCGATGCCGAAGGGCAGCTGCTGGCATCAGTCATGGCCAAGAAATATTCTGTCAGTGCAAACCATGTCCTGACCGACATTCCCATGGGCAAAGGCACCAAAGCCGGCACCTGGAAAGAAGCCAAACATCTAAAGAAGATGTTTCAGCTGATCGGGAGAAAACTGGGGATGGATGTCAAAGTGATCATTACCGACGGCTCCCAGCCGGTCGGCAACGGCATCGGACCTTTGCTGGAAGCCGAGGATGTGATGAGCGTTTTAAGGAATGATCCCCGAGCGCCGGAAGACCTGAAAGAAAAAAGCCTGATGATGGCCGGGCGGCTGCTGGAGATGGCCGGGAAATGCCGGAGAGGGGGGGGAGCCAAGGTCGCCAGGGAAATATTGGAGAGCGGCCGGGCGTTGAGGAAGATGAACCAGATCATTGACGCCCAGGGCCGGCAGAAGAAGCTGAAGTTAGGTGAATTCAGGCATCCGGTCAGGTGCCAGAAAACTGGCCGGGTGAAAGAGATTGACAATGAAGTTATCGCCAAAGCAGCCAGGATCGCCGGGGCTCCTGATGATAAGGGGTCGGGGCTGTATCTTGAGAAGAAGGTTGATGACCTGGCGATGAAGGGGGAAGTCCTTTACACTGTTTATGCCGAGAGTGACTTTAAGTTGGGGCTGGTGAAAGAATTCTTGAGGAAAGGTAAAGGGTATGTAGTGGAATAGATAAAAAAAATTCAAAAGCACGTGAGAGTATAAATATTATGGTGATAACAAAAACCGCACTAATCCCCAACCTAAAGGTTGGGGTATTCGATCGTGCGGTTTTTGGGATTGAAAATTGTCGGACTAAAGTCCGAGGTATTAAACCCCGACAATTTTCGATAAAACACCACTTTCTTCTTCCACCACCATCTGTGCTGCTGCAGAACTCTTTACTTCAATGGGTAATACCTACCGGCTCTTCCAACAGACGATGCACTTCTTCTTTGGCAATCTGTAACCAGAACTCCACCAACAGCTTAACTGCAGGATTAACTTTGTTTAACTGGTACATTTTAGCTTTTCCCACTTTGCGAGTAAACTTTACTATTCCCTTCTCTTCTAATTTAGACCAGAACAGCATTATGGTTGAATATCCGACTTCAGCATTTTCTGCAATATCAGTTAAGGAGTAGTCAAATTCATCATACGTTATCAGAAAATCTACTACTCGATTGATGGGGGTATCACCCATTACTTCTAAAAAGGAGCTTTTTGGTTCTTCGTCTTCCATACTACCTTAGAAAAGAGCCATATATTTAAAGTTTTTGGCTAATTTTGGATAATATTGTCTAAAAATAAGAATTTTTACAAAACAACACTTTTATAAAATAGGGGGCTATTAATCCCTGCTGGTGGAAGAAAAAGAAGCGATACGCAAGGATTTGCTGAGAAAATTGTACAAGAAAAGGATGTTTCAGCACAAACATACTTCTTTTGATAACCTGTCCAAGGGCTTTCCAAGTCATCTGGGAAGGGAAGTTAAGAAAGTAGCAGAAGAACTTATTCGGGAAGGAATTCTACTCACCAAGCCCACATCATATGGATTGGAAGTTTCCCTGAATTCCCAAAAACTAAAAGAAATTGAAGAGATTATTATGAGAGGTTAGACTTATGCATACTACCAATATCACCAACCCCAGACAACTAAAGCAAATGAAGGAATTTTGGGGTATCTTCTTGCTTATAGCCAATCGGGAGATGAATGGTGTAATCATCAAAATGAGAGCCAGATATTTACCACCCGTTCATTTGCCTTAAATCAAGATCTCTTAGTGTTGGGGAAGAAGACTTATTGCCGGCTATATAGTGCCTTGGAAAGAAAGGGGTTGGAGCCACAAAGTTATCAGCTCGTCGATGAAACAATCCAGCCGAGAACAAGGTTTTATACAGATAGAGAAGTTGATTTGGCTGCAGCCGTAAAGGAAGGAAAAATTCAGCCAAGATATCCTTAATTTACCCCCGTACTGCCAAACCCGCCTTCTCCCCTTTCCGTTTCATCCAACTCATCAACTTCCACAATCGCTCTCTGTTCCACCGGCTGAATGAGCATCTGGGCAATCTTGGCGCCGGCTTCTACAGTATAAGATTTGTCAGAAAGATTATGCACTAAAATCCTGACTTCGCCCCTGTATCCGGCATCAACCACCCCAGCCATCGTTTTTAAGCCGTGTTTAGAGGCAATCCCTGATTTATCCCAGATCAAACCGACGTAGCCGGAAGGGATGGCCATGGCAATACCGGTTGGCACCAGAACCCTTTGCTGCGGTTGGATTATTACTGTTTCAGCCGCATACAAATCCATGCCGGCGTCGTGAGAATGAATATATTTGGGAAGAGTTGCCGTTGCCGACAGTTTTTTAATGAAAATGGTCACTTAGCGGGATTAAATCGGGCACTTTAAATTAGTTTTGCCCGAAAGATTTAAATAAGTGAGCTCACTTATTGGGATTATGACTAATATTACTCTCTCTATCGAAGATACTGTATATAAAAAAATGCATCAGTATTCCGAAATTAAGTGGAGTGAATATGTACGAAAAATGATTTTAAGGAAAGTAAATGAATTGGAATTACTAAGGAGAAAACCTGATCAAGAAAGTATCTTTACCATGCTTGCTTCCGAAGATGTGCTGAAAAGAGAGTGGGATAATGACGCTGATGAACGGTGGAACGAAATATAATCAGGGAGATATTGTTCTGCTGCCCTTTCCTTACACTAATTTAGAAGGGGTAAAGCTCCGTCCGGCTTTGATTATTTCAAATAAAAAATTAAATGCATCTCGGGATAGAATTTGTTGTTTAATCACCAGCAATACTCCGCGGGATGGGATTGAAATACAAAAAAGATTTTTGGCTTCGGGAAATTTGCCTTTCCAAAGCTGGGTTAAGCCACATCGTTTATTTACAATTCATGAAGGAATCATTAAAAAGAAATTGTGCGCCATTGGTGCTGAATTCCACGAATTAGTTATAAAATCAGTGGCGGAATATCTCAAGAAAGATTAACCCTTTTTAGCGTAGGAAGGAATCTTTGCTTTTTCATAAATTTTTTTTAACGAAAATTGTCGGGGTTTAAAACCCCGCCCTTTAGGGTGAGGATACTTTCCGCTCAGGAAAGCCACGAACGTAGTGAGTATGGCTCCGAGCAGGCGATTTTTGTTATTTAATCATTTAAGTCCTGATTGGGTTCTCTTCTGCTCTTACTGTTTGAATGTATCGATGCAAGTAGGCAATTTCTTTCTCTCTATCACTAAAAAAAGGCGTTTTTAACCACCTTT
>CAYWPJ010000030.1:9966-16024 GCA_964460195.1 uncultured Methanosarcinales archaeon | reverse complement strand
GACCCAGTGGCCGCTTTCCTGATAGCAGTAGAACCGGTTGGCGTCAGGGAAATAAGTTTCGACAGTGATTTCCCCGCCTTCCCCGGTGGCCGCTCCGATATCGGGCGGCGGCAAAGGCCCTTCATTTCCTTCCCCGGCACATCTGAACCAGTCCTGCCGGTTGGAAATTAAGTCATAAGACGGCTGTCCGGGAAGGTTGGCGGTGTAAACCTGGAAATCGGCAGCGTCATCTGAAGCAGATACCCAGCACCAGTCATTCTCGCAGAGCTGCCAATTCAATTCTCCGGCAGAATTAACGAAGTTTTTGTTCAGGCAGAGATAATTGCCGTCTTCGGCGGCGGCTGAACGACCAAAATCTTCCATTCCTTCCAGACCGCAGCAATTTAAGCCGCCTTCAATTTCGTGGTAAGAGTAACCGTCATTTTCGCAAGCAAAATTATTTTCATTACAATCAATCCCTTCATCATCACAATGCAAGATTCTTTTCACCCAGTTAAATTCTCCGTCTTCCCCTTCTTCACCTGGGAGAGGGTCTTGAGTACAAACCCAGCCTTTGGGCACACCCAAACCGATAATTTCTTCCCCGCTTTGACACTGGCCGGCTTCGTTACAGGTACAGGTATTTTCTCCTTCCGCATCGGTACATTCAGTTGGACTGGCTGCCTGACAGGCTTCGTTAGCTTGTTCAGGAGGAATATTAAGGTCACATTCAATCGGTTCGGATTCGAGAGGGATATATTTTCCGGTTTCTTCGTATAAGGAATCTTCATCGCAGATATACCAACGGTATTCGTCTTCTTGTTGGAGGCAAAAGAGAGTCATTCCTGGTGGAGCACCAAATTGGTGCGCCTCAAAGACGCAGATGGAATTCCCCGACTCCATTTCCCGAGCCCATTCGGTTCCAAGTTCGTCGTCGTCGGAGTTGCAATCATTCGGAGCGTAATTAAAGTCCAGAGCCCTGTTACCTAACCTCCGGTCAAACCCCGCGTCCCCCGCGTCTAAGGACCCTCCTTCGGGGAAAAAATAGTTTTTAGCGCCTTCCTGCATCGTGGAAATCACACTTCCTTCGGGAACAAACCAGCCGGAGCAGTCATTTGTCCTCATACTACATCCAGCACTATCTTCTTCACTAGTAAGAAAATAACATCCCCTATTTGTTCTTTCTAAAGGCAGACCCCTCCAGTGGCATTCAACGCTGAAATCAATGCTGCTATTCAAACCAGTTTCAATATCTTCCGGAAAATCAACGTCGAGTTTGCCGTCTTCAATGCTTTGTGCGGGTATGCTGCTGCGGGTACTACGAGAGTTTTCGCAGGGTTCATCATCATCATCTCCTCCGGCGATGGCGAAAGCATAGGTGTAGATTAATCCCTGACTTGCACCTTCGGCGGAAACTAAAAAAGTGTACCCAGGGATAAAATTCACTGGCTCTCCGGATGTTTCCTGATCCTCGGCGGAAGCATTTAGAACTACAATTAGTATTACGATCAACAACCAGCCTCTTTTTTGGTACATTTTTACCTGCCTTTCGGTTATTTTTTAGCCATTTATAAATTTACCGAAGAAAAAAAGTTCAGAGAAAACTTATTTTAATAGCGCCCCACGAAGACTTAACTAATTGTTAGGATTTATTTATTTTCTAGACTTTCATGGCAAAAGCTGGACTTAGGATCTCCAAACTCAACCCTACAGTTAAGATATATCGAATTATGGCATAGTTCAGATTCTCTCTCTGAATATCCTCCCTCTTCCAGTTGACAATAAATTCCCGCGCATACGCTCCAAGGATCTACCCTATCACTTGGACTTTGATTTTGGCAATGTACCGAGCAGTATCGCTCACAATTATACTGACATATTTCGAGAGCTTCCTGCTGCTGAAGGGGGGTCTTATCCTTGCGTAGTGCAGCATACTCCTCACACATCCCCTCATACCAGGGAATCCTTTCTCCCTCGCTTTCCGCCTCCGCTTCACCTTCGTTCGGATCGATGCACTCGCCCTCCACACAAACTCTCGGCTCGCGGCAGTCTAAATCATCCTGACAACCTCGAGGTTCATCACCGCCGCCGCAGGCGCTGTAAGCCAAAGCAATAACCGCTAAAGGACGGACGGCTTTGCCAAAATAATCTTTTGCTCCTTTCAATAAATCATTAATTGCCATTTTACTACCCCTAAACAGCAAATAATATTTAAATGTTTCGCTAGAATTTTAGAATTTTCGGCAGGAAAATTTAAATAGTCCTACAGCTTAAGAAAAAAAATGGCAGAAAATATATTCCATGACCAGGTAATACAAAAAATAACGCGCGTCTTTGCATTTATACTCAGTATTGTTGGTTATATTCTCATTGCGTTTCTGATACTACAATGGTTAGTGCATTAAAGAAATGGGTGATTGTAGCAGTAGGAATACACTTTCTGATAACTGCCATCAACACCATCATTGAAGTAACAGGTTGGGTTCCAAAAGCAGTTGTGGTTATCGGAGCAACACTTTACTTTTTGGAGAAAATTCTGAAGTAGATCCATCACCTAACTGCTGGCTTTTAATTCCGTTATCCGGCTCAAAAGTGGCGGTGGCATCGGGACAGTCCGCCCGGCAGTTATCCCGCAATATGGTGTTTTCTTTTAGAAAATTCATCTAAAATTTCTTTCTCACCAATCCCTTTTTTCCTCAGCCGCCCAGCGATTTCGTCGCTCCCTTTGAAAAAGAGTTTTTTCTGTAGTTCGAGGATTTTATCACGGATTGCTTCCTGGAAAAATTCTTCCTTATTCTTAAAGCCGAATTCATTTACGATTACATCCACGCGGGGCGAGATTTCTTCTGAAATATTTAAAGTAGTTGTTTTCATTTTAAGGTACAAAAAGAAGCGCAGTTTATAAAATTTCCTGACAAGTTTTCAGTCCCCCCAGCTCCAGCGGCTGCCTGATCAAAGAGAAAATTAACTAGCCTTAATCTCGATGCCTTCCCTGACAACTTCCTGAATGACGCCAATTTCTTTCTGCTTACGTTCAAATTCATCAGGAGTCAGGCAGATTATGTCCATCGCCGCCGGAATATTCCGCTTAAGCCGGTACATTTCCGCTGAGCGTCTTTCCCATTCCCATTTCTTAAAGCGAGGACTAATTAGCAAAAAATCATAGTCGCTATCTTCCTTTGCAGATTTTTTTGCTCGAGAACCGAACAAGATTATTCTACAAGGCGAAACACTCTTACGAACTGCTCTCACAAAAGCATCTACAATTTTATCTTTTTCTTTGACCATTTTAAAATCAGCCTCGCTTCTTTTAAATGAGCTTTGGCTTTCTCTTCAGTATAATATTTTACCGGAATTTCTGGCGCGGCATCAGGATAACGTACAGTGAAAAAAGAAGGTGTAAGTTTTTCTGCCTGAGACATGACCTCGGAAGAAGCACCTGTTGACCTTCCCAACTCGACTAGATCATGTATCCGAGGAGGGAGTTCATTCTTCAGCAGGATAAATACTGCTTTTAATCCTTTCTCAGCAGCTTGTTGAGAAAAATTTACTGAGGCATAATAATTTTTTGCTTTTAATAAATCTTTTGCGGTCTTTAAGTCAGCATTGGCCTGTTTCAGCCAGTCGAGAAACTTTTTTTCCATAGATAAGAGATTCTGACGATTTTTATAAACCTTTCTCTGAATTTACGTTCATCGTCGTTTCTCCGGGAGAATGTTTCGCCGGGATTTTAGGTTAAAGAAGATAAATCTGTGGCTAAAATTATCTTGAGGGAAGACAATGATATACGTCCTTGATGGAACAACCATCTTTACCAGTTGTCCCTTTACCAGGAACATTAATTACATAGCCAAAGCGGGACATACAATTACGCATCTTCTCATTGTATTTATCTATATGTTCGGCGTCTCTAATTTTGCACCCTCTGTCCCCGACTGCACGCACGGCCATATTTATGCAATAGAGCCTGCAGCAGGTAAAATAATTATTTAGGGGAGGAGGGTGATTCATGCGAGATTCTGCATTAGGTTTTAACAATTCTCCAACTTTTGAATCACACAGAAATTCACAGCCTTCTTTACGAATAGGGCCCTCACCATAAGGATGAGGACAAGAAGATAAAAGCTCTTCACACATTCCTTCATACCAGGGAATCATTTCTCCCCCACCTTCCGCTTCCCCCTCATTCGAATCAATACACTCCCCTTGCCGGCAAACCCGCGGCTCACGGCAGTCTGAATTATTCTCACAGTCACGGCTGCAGCCGCAGGCACTGTAAGCCAAAGCAGTACTTAAAACTAAAGAACGAACGCCCCGCAATAATTGGTCGATAGTCATTTTACTACTGTGCAAAGATAAGAAGTATTTAAACGTTGCGGTCGGTTTTGAGGCAGGGAGGATGTTACTACAATTAAACAGCAAAAAACGTAAAATTTATAAATTACGGCATTTTTTGGAAAAAGATGAAAGACTTAACCCTAATAGTCGAAGAAAGAGTCAAAGCTTTTCTGGAAGGAAAAGGAGGGACGGAAGAAAAAAGATGGCCTAATGAAGTCAATGTCCAGCAGCTAAGTGACCTGCGGACTCAAATTGAGAAAGAGTATGAAATTAAAAAGGTTGAGCCCCGCCTCAGGCCTGCCGCCCGGGATCAAATTTACCAGGCCATCACCCATCAGTTCAACGTCTGGGATATTTCGAGGGAAAATATTCTTTTTACAGGGAAGCAAAAAGTTCAGGCTAAACTTTTATAAAACGGCGGCTTATTTTTCCCTTAAAATTTAACTCAGGCCTCATTAGGAGACCATCGAAAAAAGATGAAATGCCACCAATGCCACCGCCCGGCCGCGGTGCGGCTGCAGCACGGAAACCTCTGCCGGAACCATTTTCTTATCTATTTCGAGGAGAAGGTCTTCCGGACGATCAACCAGCACCGCCTCTTCGGCCGGGAGGACATCGTCTGCGTCGCGGCTTCCGGCGGGAAGGATTCCACCACTGCCCTTTACCTGCTCAAAAAATATTTCCAGAAATACCATCTGCCGGAAAAAAACTTTTTTGCCCTCCTGATTGACGAAGGGATCCGGCTGCACCGCCGCCAATCAAGGAAAAATCTGAAACAGTTCTGCCGAAAAGAGAAGATCCGGCTGGAAGTGGTTAGGGTAAAGGACAACTTTTCCACCACTCTCGACGAATCAGCCCAAAGACTCCGGGCAGCCGGAAGAAAACCCTGCACCGTCTGCGGCATCTGGCGCCGCTACCTGCTCAACAAGCACGCCAGGAAAAAGGGCGCCACCCGGCTGGTGACCGGGCACAATCTGGATGATGAGGCACAGTCAATAGTGATGAACCTTTTCAAAGCCAACACTTCCCTGGCCGCCAACCTGGGGCCGGTCAGCGGAATAAAAGAACATCCCCTCTTCGTGCCGAGGATCAAGCCCCTCTTCTTCTGCACCAATGAGGAAGTCGAGAGGTACACCAAAATAAAAAAGTGGGTTTTAGACTACTGCGGCTGCCCCTATGCCCAGGAAGGATACCGCTCCCAGGTAAAAAAAATGTTAAATGAGTTTGAAAAAAAATATCCCGGAACCAAACAGGGGGTCATCAAGTCCTACCTGGAGCTCCTCCCCCTAATGAAAGAAAAACTGCTGCGGGAGAACTGCCGGGGAGAAATCGAGCTCTGCCGGAAATGCGGCGAGCCGGCCAACCAAAAAGTCTGCCATGCCTGCCAATTAGCTGAGGAACTGGTGGGAAAGGTCCGGCAGAAAAAGTCGCCAAAGGGGAAGGCGTCTAAACATCGAACTTCTTCAGCTCTTCCCGAATCTCCTTCCGGCGGAAACCAATCAGCGGCCGGAAAACCGGAGCCCCTGCTTCCATTTTTTGGTAATCTTCCCAAGTCTGCCCGACCACGATCGGGATGCTGACATCTCCAAATCCCCGCTGCAGTTCCAGCTTCTCCGGGCTGAACTTCTGCAGCAAAGAGAGCTCTTTCTTCCCCTGCCGGGAAACCGGGAGGAGCGAGCAGCCCCGTTTCATCAGCTGCAGGCCGGCCAGCCGGCTGCCTTCGTCTTCCACCAGCAGGTAG
>CAYWPJ010000030.1:5246-9956 GCA_964460195.1 uncultured Methanosarcinales archaeon | reverse complement strand
ACTTCCCCTTCGACACCGGTGGGGAGCCCGCCGAAGCAGGGAATGGTCTCCAAAAAAAGGTAAGCTCCGTCCTGGTTGAGCTCGATCTCCAGCACGGTCTGCGGAGCCTTAAAGTCAAATGTTAAATTTTGATTTTTCTCTTCAATGAATTTCCCTACTCCGGCCTTCAGCTGAAGGGAAGAAAGGGGAAAAGTCTTATCCGACCGCCGGGCTTCAATCTTGAAAGTGCCTTTTTTTCCGGCCAGCAGGGCTAAAGCGGCTTCATTGATCTTCCCCGGCTCTTTTTCCACTCTCAAAGAAGGGGAGTAAGAAGTCAAGCCAAAAACCTGCCTCAGCCGGCGGTGTTCCGCAAAATAGTCCGCAATCAATCTCCCCTGAACTTTTCTAACCTGTCTGACACCGGCCATTTTCCTGATGTTGGTGACCAGTTTCTGGATAAAAAAACCCCGATTCCTGCCCTTGAGGAAAAGCTCCCCGTAGCGCAATAAGAGATAGTTGTACTCCATCTGAAGCAAAATATGGCCTCTCTTTTAAAAAGTTTTGCCCTTCGGCTGGGGGATGTAACCAAAAACCTTACTTTTGGTATTCCCACTTAAAAATAACCTCAATTTCGGGTGGAAGGGAACTTCTTTAGTTTAACGACGATTTCTCCATAGGAAAAATTTTAAGACGCTCCGCCGGAAAAAGAAAAAACCTCTTTTATAAAGGAAATTTTTAAATAGTCCTGGCTATTTATAAAGAAAAATCACCTTTTGGGGGTAACCGCCATGGTAAAAAAAACCGTAAAAAAATCAACCAAGAAAGAAGTTAAGATTGTCAACATCGTCGTTTCTACCTCTTTGGAAAAAGACATCCCTCTGGAGAAGATGGCTGCCACTTTGCCCAACACTGAATATAACCCCGAGCAGTTCCCCGGCCTGGTCTTAAGGATCAAAGAGCCCAAGACATCCGCCCTGATTTTCTCCAGCGGCAAAGTTGTCTGCACCGGAGCCCGGACTTTGGCCGATGTCGACCGGAGTATCCAAAGCATCATCCGCAGCCTGAAGAAACTTAATATTCATGTTACCATCAAGCCGGTAATCGCCGTGCAGAACATTGTCGCCAGTGGTAGCATTGGCATGGACCTGAACTTGAACATCTTGGGAGTCAAGCTGCCCCATACTGAGTACGAGCCGGAGCAGTTCCCCGGCCTGGTGCATAAATTAAAAAACACCAACGCCACTTTCCTGCTCTTCAGCAATGGCAAGATTGTTTGCACCGGCACGAAGACTGAGAAGGAAGTTCACGATGCCACCGACATGCTCATTGACAACCTGAAAAAAATTCTCAACAAGTAAGCGGTATGGTGATACCGGTAGTAAGGAGGAGGGTAATGCAGGTAGTAAGGGGTATGCTGCTGCTGGTGTTTTGTGTACTGTTGCTTTACTACCTAAATCTTTAAATAATCCCGCTGCCTGGGAATACCCTAAGCAAAAGAGGGGGGTGCAAGTTATATGGACGTCGAAGAGCAAATTAAAATCTTCCGGGAATTCATTGAGGGAAACTGCTATCCCCAGCTGCTGGAAGCCGTCCGCAAAGGCCAAACTTTCCTGGTCCTTGATTTCTCTGAGCTGATTAAGTTCAACCCCGAGCTGGCAGAAGAAATCCTGGAAAGCCCGGAAGATCTTCTCAAGGCCGCCGAACTAGCTGTCAAAGAATTCGACCTGCCAAAGAAAGTACTTAAATTCAATGTCCGCCTGACCAACCTGCCGGAATCACAGAAAATCAAGGTCAACGAAATCCGAAGCAAGCATCTCAACAAATTCATCTGGTGTGAAGGGATTGTCCGGCAGAAATCAGATGTCCGACCGCACGTTACGGCGGCTAAATTTGAATGCCCTTCCTGCGGCAATATCTTAAATGTGCTTCAGCTGGACAAGAAATACAAAGAGCCGAGCCGCTGCGGCTGCGGGAGAAAAGGAAAATTTAAGGAAATCTCCAAAGAGCTGATCGACGGGCAGGGCCTGGTTTTGGAAGAAGCCCCCGATGAGCTGGACGGCGCCCAGCCAAAACGAATCAATGTCTTCCTGAAAAGCGATCTGGTTTCTCCCATCCATGAAAAAAAAAGCAGCCCCGGTTCAAGAGTCAAGCTGGGAGGTTGGGTAACGGAAGTGCCAATCACTTTGAAAACGGGAGGGCAGGCGACAAAGTATGATTTAATCATTGAAGCCAATTACATCGAGCCTTCAGAGGAAGACAACATCGAAGCGCAGATCACTGAGGAAGAATTAGAAAAAATCAAAGAGATTGCTGCCCTGCCCAATGTGATTGAAATCCTGGCCAAGAATCTAGCCCCTTCCATCTACGGCCATGACAAAATTAAGGAAGCTTTGGTCCTGCAGCTGGCCGGCGGCTGTCGGAAAATCCGGCCGGATGGCATCACCACCCGGGGAGACATACACATGCTGCTGATCGGCGACCCTGGTGCGGCCAAAAGCCAGCTGCTCAAACGCATTGCCAAAGTCGCCCCTAAAGCCCGGTTCACCGGCGGAAAGGGAGCGACCGCCGCCGGACTGACCGCCAGCGTTGTCAAGGACGAATTCCTTGGCGGGTGGAGCCTGGAAGCCGGCACCCTGGTGTTAGCCAACCGCGGCTTTGCCGTCATCGATGAGCTGGACAAGATGAATAAAGATGACCGCTCGGCCCTGCACGAAGCGATGGAGCAACAGGTTGTCAGCATCAGCAAAGCCAATATCCAGGCGACTTTAAGATGCGAAACAACCATCATTGCCGCAGCTAACCCGAAATTCGGGCGTTTTGATCCCTATGATCTTATCGCCAACCAAATCGATCTGCCCCCCACCTTAATCAACCGTTTCGACCTGATCTTTCCCATCAAGGACCTGCCCCAGCGGGAGAAAGATGAAAAAATGGCTTCATTCATCTTAAACCTGCACCGGGATCCGCAGCTGGCCACGGCGGAAATTCCGACCATTCTCTTCAAAAAATATTTCACTTATATCCGGCAGAAAATGAACCCGGTAATCAGCCTCGAGGCAATCGAAGAGTTGAAAGATTATTATGTTACAATGCGTAATTCCGGGGCTTCGGATGAAGGAGGGATTAAGACCATTCCCATCACCCCCCGACAACTGGAAGCTTTAATCAGGCTGTCGGAAGCCGCAGCTAAAATCAGGCTGTCTATGACTGTTACCCGCAGCGATGCCCAGAAAGCCATCGAGCTGATTGATTACTGCCTGAACGAGATTGCCAAGGACACGGAAACCGGCAAGATTGACATTGATCGTCTCAGCAGCGGCATCACGGCTACGCAGAGAAGCGGCATCAGCTTGATTAAAGAAATTATCAGCGCTCTGGAAGAGCAGATGGGCAGCAAGGTGATTCCCGTAGAAAATATCCTTGATGCGGCTCAGGAGAAAAACATTCCCAAAACCCAGGCAGAAGAGGTTCTGGAAAAATTACGCCGCTCCGGAGACATTTTCGAGCCTAAACGCGGCTTTATCCAAAGACTGTAAAGCCGGGACGGTGAAGTATCATTCATTATAAAATGGGAATATTAATAACGAAAACACAGACAAAATGGAAACGCCAACTGCCGGGAGTTATGCCCGTTACGTAGCGGTCAAAACTTCAATCAGCCAAATCCTTCAGGGGAGTCTCATCCAAGAGCCGGACGAGCCCAGCTACCTTCAGACAACTGACGGACACCGGCTGTTTCGAGTGAATATCATGGCTTCTGTTTTAAGCAGGGAAAAAAACGGCTCAGTGACTTCTTTATTGCTTGACGATGGGACGGGACAGATTACCCTCCGCTCGTTTGAAGAAAGTGATAAAATCAACCTATTTGACATCGGTGATATCATTTTAATCATCGGCCGGGTTAGAAGCTACAATGGGGAAAAATACCTGACTAGGGAAATTGCCAAAAAGATCAGCCCCGGCTGGCTGAAAGTCAGGAAAGAAGAGATGAAACCGCCGCTGGAAGAACCATTAACAGAAGAGATATCAGAAGAAATCATCCAAAAAAGAGCAAAGATAAAAAACGAAGAACAATCCAAGCAACCATTGTTTAATCAATTAGAAGAGAAATTTCTTCTTCCAGTGGAAAAAATTATTAAAATCATCCGGGAGTTTGATCGGGGGTCAGGCATCCAGATTGAAGAAATCATCGAAAAACTGCCCTTTCAGGAAGTCGAGCCGACGATTGAAAAAATGCTTAAAGAAGGGTTGATTTACCAAATTCAGCCCGGGCGGGTTAAAGTTCTTTAATATTAAAAAAAGATGAGTTTAAGCAAAAAACAAACCCAAGCTTAAGCAAAAAGCAAAGGAGTAATATAAACCTCAATTACCGCTCCGATGAGAAGCAGTCCTAAACTAATAAAAACCAAATCCAAACAGTCGATAAGAATCTTTTCATCGTTCAGGTTTCGCTTGATAATGGCAAAAGAGATAATCCCTCCAGCCATTCCCATAACAAAGTAAGAAGCAATCTCAAAAACGCCATGGGTCATATAACGAAACACCCCAAAGGTCGTAGCGCCGAAATAGGCGGCCAGAGAAGACATCCCGCTCATTGAGGCAACCTGAGCTAATTCATTCTTAATCAAACTTCCCATAGCAGTAGCAATCACTGAAGCGTTCCAAGTGAGGATAAAAATCGCCCCGGTGCCATAAAGAAGGGAAAAAATCAAGCAGAAGAAAAGAACCTTC
>CAYWPJ010000030.1:0-5236 GCA_964460195.1 uncultured Methanosarcinales archaeon | reverse complement strand
AAGTTGTTGATAATTATCTTAGTAAAAATATCAAAGAGGGTCATCCCTCCGGTAATGGCGCTTCGAATATTATCATTAACGTTGACGATAGCCCGTTCCTGCAGGGAAAAATTGATATCAACCACTTCCTGTGGAAGAAGAATATAAGCAGCGACAAAAGCAATGGTCATACCAAAGAAAAGAAACATTAAAAAAACCAAGACCCGGCCATGCTCTTTCAACAACCTTGGCTCTGAGCCGTATTTTAAGTCCAACTCCTCCTCTCTTTGAATGGTAATATAAAGCATCGGCAGGGTGGCGATAACAATTAAAAAAACCATCAAAATACTGGCAATATCCCGAAAAACAAAGTAAGAAATGAATATTCCAATTAAAGTATAAATAACCCCGGCTACCAGCATCTGCCAAGGCCGTCTTTTCAATTGGAAAGGGTTAAAGAGGGATTCAAGAACCATTGCTTTAAAGGATTGATAGAAGGCTATTTAAAGATTTCTAAAAAATTACTTAAAAAATTTCCAAAATGGAACAAAAAGTTGATTAAATAAAATTATATTAAAATGTATATTATATATTTAAGTGCATATAATAAAATAGAGGTAATAAAGTATATATTAAAATGTATATTTTTAAATTATACTATTTGTGTTTTATTTATTATTAACTTAAAAGAAGTTTAAGATTGATTTATTTTCAATAGATTCAAAGAGACCCCCTGATTTCCGATGGAATTATAATTTAACAAATGAAATAAGTATATAAAATGAATAAGAATAATATAATTAATTTAAATTAAAGTTAAAACAAGTTTAGAAATCAAAACAAACTCAAATTAATTTGAGTTTAATTTTTAAATTTATTTTGAATTATATTAATTTCTCATGGAAATTATTTTTTTTTTATTTACTATTTATTTCAATATAGAAATTATTATTAAATAATAATAATTATTATATATAATAATATAATAATATAATATAATAATATAATATAATATTCAAAAATTGTATATCAAATACCTCGAAAGCTCAAAAATCTTTGATTTTTAGCACCGCTTAATGCAACTTTAGCCCGGAAATTAATTTCATTTTCGTTATTTCTCATTTTCGTTATTTAAAGTTACTACTGTTTGATTTGAGAATAAGTATTTATAATAGCTCCATCTGCAATCACCGTGGGGGGGGGAGACACATTAAATAAAGTTGCTGAAAATTGCTGAGATAATTAATAGGAATGAAACCTGTATTAAAGAATTTATAGCTTCAACCTCAATTTTTTTTATAAACTCAGCCAATTTCCATCAGAAACAGTGGGCAGTCAGGCTTTAAGAATAGATGATTAAACTAAAAAAAGAGATTGTTAAACTTCAAAAAAGATTGTCAAACCCTAAAAAGAGACTGTTAAGCTCTAAAAAGAGATTGTGAAAATGATATCAAAAATCGAACACTTTTTTGAGAACTTTTTAAGAAAAGAGTCTTTGTTTAAAGAAAAGTCAGTTCTTTCTTCTTCTTATGTTCCGGAAGAGATTCTTTACCGAGAAGAGCAGATTCAGGAAATCGCCAATATCTTAGCCCCGGCTCTACGAATGGAAAAACCATCTAACTTGTTCATCTTCGGCAAGACAGGAACAGGAAAAACCTTGTCAATCAGGCATATTGTCCGTTCCATGCTGGAAATTGCCCGGCAGAATCAAGTGCCTTTGAAATCTATTTATATCAACTGCAAATTGAAAAAAGTGGCTGATACAGAATACCGTCTTTTAGCTCAGTTAATCAAAGAATACGGTCAGGAAATTCCTTCTACCGGCCTGCCGACTGATGAAGTTTATAACATTTTTTATCAATTGCTTGATCAGAAAAAAGAGAACGTTCTTCTGGTTTTGGATGAGATTGATCAATTAACTAAAAAGATTGGTGATGAAATACTTTACAATCTTACCCGAATAAATTCTGAACTGAAGAATTCACAGATTTGTTTGATTGGTATCTCCAATAATTTAATCTTCTCGGAAAACCTGGACCCCCGGGTAAAGAGCAGTTTATCCGAAGAGGAATTGATTTTTCCTTCTTATAATGCTTTGCAGATTCAGGACATTTTAAAGAAAAGAGCTGAGAGCGCTTTTCATGAAAACACCATCGAACCAGGAATGATTGAAAAATGCGCCGCTTATGCCGCCCGGGAGCATGGTGATGCCCGAAGAGCCATCGATCTTTTGAGAGTCGCCGGCGAAATTGCCGAAAGAAACGGCTCCAATAGGGTTTTGATTTCTCATTTGGATGATGCCGAGAAAAAGATTGAATCCGACCGGATTATCAGCGCCGTCGTCGGTCAGCCGAAACAGTTTCAAGCAGTCCTTTATGCCATCTTTTTGATTTCCCCAAAGAAAAGGAATTTTTATACCGGAGAAATTTATGAAGTTTACAAAAGTATCTGCCGCCAGTTTAAATTTAACGTTCTGACGCAAAGAAGAATATCTGATATCTTGGCTGAGCTGGATATGCTTGGTATCATCAACGCCAAAATTATTTCTAAAGGCAGGTATGGCCGGACAAGGGATGTTTCTCTTTCCCTGGAGGATAATTTAATTATCAAATTGAAAGAAGTTCTGGAGAAATCCCTAAGCTGATAGAAACTAATCGGTTTGACCATGAAAAATGAAGATATAATTGCGTTGATGTCTAAAAAAGGGCTTTTGATAAACAAAGAGCTTTTGAGTCCGGAGCGGCTGAATCAGGAGATTATTTTTTCTCTGCTAGAGAAAGTTGACGGCGAGGGAGATATTCTTGTTTTAAATTTTGATTATACAAAAATTATTTCCCAGGAACGGCATCTGATTGATTGGAGTGAGATTGACGGCTATCGCGTCGAGATGGAAAAAGCACGCGGTGGGGGGCTTTATCAGAAACGTTTTGATGATTTTAATATAATTAGCGCCGCTCTTAAAGTTTCGCCGTCTTCTTTGAATTCGGTCAAAACTGATGCTTCTGAAACTCCAAAACCCTCTTTGGATTTAATTCAAGTTGATACTCTTGGAATCCCCCCACCCTCTTTTGATTTAATTAGAACCGATGTCCTTGAGGTTTCCCCACCCTTTTTGGATTCCGTTCAGGTTGTTTCCCTTCCGGGGACAGCCCCGCAGAAGTTTGAAGTGAAGGATTTCACCCGCTTTTTCTCTTCCCGCTATCAATTTTTGGAGAGACTGCTGCGCAACCGCCAGGAAATCCAGAACATCCTTTCCATCAGCCGAATCTTGGGAAAAAAAGAGAAAGAAAATGTTTCCCTTATTGGCCTGGTTGGGGAAGTCAGCGTGACTAAGAGCGGCAACCTGATGGCAACGATTGAAGACCCAACCGGAGAAATTAAAGTGCTTTTTTCCCGAAACCGCCCCGCTTTGCTGCTCTCTGCCAAAGATTTGGTATCCGATGAAGTTGTCGGTGTCAATGGAACTTGCAGCGAGAAGATAATCTTTGCGGAAAATCTCATCTGGCCGGCCTTCCCGGGAAAAGCCGAGGTCAAAAGCGGCCGCCCGGAAGAGGAATATGTTGTTTTCCTTTCCGATATTCATGTCGGCTCCTCTCTTTTCCTTAAAAATGAATTTGACCATTTTTTGGAATGGATTAATGGCCAGCTGGGCGACAAAAAACAGAGGGAAATCGCCCGTCAGGTTAAATATATTTTTATCGCCGGGGATCTGGTTGATGGAGTGGGCGTTTATCCCACCCAGGAGGGCGAGCTGGAGATCAAAGACATTTACCAGCAATATCGGGAAGTTTACCGGTTGCTGAGGAAGATTCCCTCTGACAAGAAAATCATCATCTGCCCGGGCAACCACGATGCCGTCCGCTTGGCCGAGCCTCAGCCGTTGATTTATTCAGAGTATGCTCCTGATCTTTACACTCTGCCAAATTTGATTTCAGCTGCCAGTCCCAGCCTGATCAACATCGGCCGGAAGGAAAATTTTCCAGGGTTTGATGTTTTGATATACCATGGATATAGTTTTGATTATTATGTCAATAAAGTCGAATCCATCCGCGCCGCCGGCGGCTACCGGCGCTCAGATTTGATTATGAAATTCCTCCTGCAGAGAAGGCATCTGGCTCCTTCTTTCAAGTCGACCCCTTACTTCCCCGGCTTTGATGAGGACCCCCTTTTGATCAGGAAAGTGCCGGATTTTTTTGTCACCGGGCATATTCATTATTCTTCCGTCGCCAAATACAAAGGGGTGACCATGATCAGCTGCAGCTGCTGGCAGGGAACGACTTCCTTCCAGGAAAAGCTGGGTCACCGGCCGGAGCCGGCCAGAGTGCCGATTGTCAGCTTAAAGACCCGGCAGGTCAAAATTTTGAGGTTTGACCAATGAGCCCGGCCATGAGCCCGGAAATGAAGCAGTATTTTTCTCAGCTCGATGATGGGGTCAGCCGCAGTTATAAAATTGCCTTGCAGGCCCGGAAGAAGAATTTCGATCCCGAACCGACCGTGCCCATTCCCTTAGCTAAGAATATGGCAGAGAGGGTCGTTGGCCTGATTTCCGTCGTCTTTCCTGCCATCGTTAATACCACCATCACCAAAAGGCTGATCGAGCTGGAAAAAAAATACGGCTTGCTGGACTGGCGGGTCGGTTTGACCATCGCTGAAGAGGTGGCCAAGGAAGAGTTTTGCCGGTTTGAGTCTAAAACGGAAGCGATGGAAGTCGGCATTCGGGTGGGCTTTGCTTACCTGACTTTAGGAATAGTCTCGGCTCCTTTGGAGGGGTTCGTCGGGCTGAAAATCAAAAAGAGGCGGGACGGGAAAGAATATTTTGCCTTGCAGTATGCCGGTCCGATCCGCGGCGCCGGGGGGACGGCCGCTTCGACTTCCGTCATCCTGGCCGATTATGTACGGACGAAGATGGGCTACTCGCCCTACGATCCGGAGGAGGCAGAAATCAACCGCTGTGTCATTGAAATCAGCGATTATCATGAGCGGGTCAGCAATCTGCAATACTTTCCTTCTGAAGCAGAACTGAGGTTTATGGTTTCCCATCTCCCTGTCGAAGTCGACGGCGACCCGACGGAGAAATTTGAAGTCTCCAATTACAAAGACCTGCCGCGCATTGAATCAAACCTGATTAGGGGGGGAGTTGCCTTAGTGCTGGCGGAAGGGCTCTGCCAGAAAGCCCCAAAATTATGGAAAAGGCTCGCCAAGTGGGGGAAGGAATTAGGGCTGGAATGGGAATGGCTGGCGGATTTCCTTAAGCTGA
>CAYWPJ010000029.1:6408-18014 GCA_964460195.1 uncultured Methanosarcinales archaeon | reverse complement strand
TCTTTGGCTTCCTCGACTTTCCGGCCGGCATATTTGCCCCCCGCCTCGGTCATCACCCCGGTATGAAAGCCGGCTTTGTAAATCATCTGAGTGGCTTCCTCTAATCTAAGATTGTCCAGAGAGGCAATCTTCATCTTCTCGCAAATCTCTTTAGCCGGGAAATCGCCGTAGCCTTTGGACTTGATGATGGGAATAAGCTTGATCGCCTGGACCTCTTCAGGCACTAGGCCGTATTGCCGGCAAAGCTCCGGGTTGTCCTGCAGCTCTTTCAGGGCGATATAATCGTAAGGGGCATCGCTGGGTACACTTGTCACGAGCCCCGAGCCGACATTAGGTAGGCATAACCTAGACGGCAGGACGATGATTTCCCTTTCGATGCCCGGGGCAAGGACAGTCCGCCCGATGAACTTCTTAATCTCAACATCTTCCTTGAGAAGGACGTCATCTTTCTGATATTTCAATTTTTCCGCCGCTTCCCAGCTCATGATCCAGTTCTCGCCCTCGACTTCCACCCGGACGTGCCGGGCATCAGGATTGACCCAGAGGTTCGTCTGCCCGTAGACTGTTTCTGGTCTTAAAGTAGCGGCGACTAAATAATCCTCTCCATACTTGAATTTCAGCAGGGTGTACTCGTTCTTCTCAGCCCTGCCTCCCTTGAGGATGTCCGTTTCGCTGGGGTCAACCGCAACGGGGCCGCAGCTGACACAGGCAGGGGCAAAATAGGGTTTCTGCTGCAGCTTCTTGAACTGCCACTGGATGAATTTTTCATAGTCGGGGTAGATTGTGCAGGTGAACCTTTCCCAGTCGCAGAGGAAGCCGAACTTTTTCCAGTACTGGTTGAGGTAGACATCATTGAAATAATCGACGACTTTCCCCGGCTCGCTTAATTCCCTGAGCTTCTCTTCAGGGCAGCCGTTGCTTCTCAGATAGTTGAGCCAGTCCGGCTCGCTGTTCCTGACTTTGCCGGCGAAAGCGATAGCCTGGTTGCCGGAAGCGTGCGTGCCGACGGGAAAAAGGACCTCTTTGCCTCTCAGCCTTTCGTAGCGGCAGATGGCATCGGTGTAGGAGAAGCCCCTCAAATGGCCGACATGCAGGAAGCCGGAAATGCCCGGGTAGGCAAAGACCATCATGAACTTTTCCTTGTTCTTTATGACGGAAGCCCGGCCTAGCTCAGCGTTCTGCCACTTCTTCTGCCATTTGTTTTGAATCTTCTGCCAGTCTAGGGCCATCTGGAGCGGGGAGGGAAGGAGTATTTTTAAAGGTAGTGGTTGGTTTTGGGAAGAATTTTCTAGGGGATACCAGAAAAAGATTTATAAATGGGCTCCTGTTTTGCTCTCTTTGATGGGAAACAAGGCCAAAGGGCTTGGCGCCGCCAAGAAGCTGAAGAAAAGAAGGAAGCAGTTCAAGCTAGGCCGCCGGACCGTGCTTAAGAAAAAGTTCGACCCTCTCCGGGGAGCTTCGCAGGCCAAAGCTATCGTCCTGGAAAAAATCCAGGTCGAAGCCAAGCAGCCCAACTCCGCCATGCGGAAATGCGCCCGGGTGCAGCTGATCAAGAACGGGAAACAAATTACGGCGATGATGCCGGGAGACGGAGCCCAGAAGCTGATCAACGAGCACGATGAAGTCATTGTTGAATGCATCGGCGGGAAGATGGGAAGAGCCAAAGGAGATATTCCCGGAGTGAGATGGCAGGTCATCAAGGTCAATGACCAGAGCCTGGACGCCCTGCTGAAAGGAAAACTGGAGAAAGCTAGAAGATAAGTAGAATTGGAAAAGCAAACAACGGAAAAAATGACCGAAAAAATGCTCGAAAAAACAACGGAAATAAAATTCTTTAACCGTTGGAATGCCGAAAAAGTTTCCATCAAGGACGCCGGATTAGTCCCTTACATCACTTTGGATCCCAAGATCCTGCCCAAGACCGGCGCGCGGTATGCCGGACAAAGGTTCCATAAATCCCATGTTTTTATCGTCGAAAGGCTGGCCACCAAGCTGATGAATTCCGGGCACCGGGCGAAGAAGCACCTGATGAGTTCCGGGCACAATACCGGAAAGAAAAGCAATGCCTTAAAGATTGTCGAGAAAGCTCTGGCCAAAGCCGAGCAGAAGCTGAAGAAAAATCCCTTAGTCATCCTGGTGGAAGCAGTGGAGAATGCGGCTCCCCGGGAAGAGGTCATTGCCATCGAATACGGCGGGGCGAGGTATCCCAAGGCGGTTGATGTTTCTCCCCAAAGGAGGGTAGATTTAGCCTTAAGGGGAATGACTCAGGGGGCTTACGCCCGCTCTTTCAATAAGAAAATCAAGATTGATGATGCGTTAGCCGATGAGATTGTTTCGGCCGCTCAGTGCAATGCCAAGTCAGCGGCCATCTCCCGGAAAAGAGATTTAGAGAGACAGGCGGCGAGCAGCAAGTGAGGTTTTGGAAGGGATTACAGTTCTTTTCTAAGTAAAAAACTAGGCATGATGGTTGTTTATCTCAATTAAAGCGAACTCTGATACCTCCTGACTACCCGCTCCTAAATAACTGATTGTCGCCTCACTAAACAAAAACGAAAAGTCGGGGGGGCAGACGACGAAAACTATTTTTTCTTCCAAAAGAAACCTGCTTTGCTTTCCAATCTCTCAATTTTTCCCTCTGCTTGTAATTCCATCAAAACTCTATACAAAGCGTGCCAGTTTATCGCTTTATCTGCTTTCTTCTGCAATTCTTCCAAAACTTCATTTGTGCTTTTTATCTCGGTTTTTGTGAGAACTTGCAAAATCATTTCTTTGTATTTGCTCATATACAAAGATTTGGACCAAAGTCTTTATAACACAATATCCAAATATTTATACCAAAGCTTTCGAAAGCTTTATAAAAAATTATTTCTATACTTTATATTCATGAGCAAAAGAACAACAGAATTTGTTTTAGGATTGATTGGTGGATTCTTTGGATTTTTTGGTTCTTTTATCGCTCTCGCTGTTGGTGGAATTGGCGGAGCTTTCGGAGCAAGTGGAGCTTCAACAATTAGTTCTTTAGGGTGGTTTGCTTTGCTATTCTCAATTTTGGGAATTGTTGGCTCTGTTGTTGTAAAACATAAAGCAAAACTCGGCGGAATATTTATGATTATTAGTGCAATCGGTGGATTAATTTGTATCAGTTTCTTTTACATCTTTTCATTTGTCTTGTTGCTTATTGCAGGATTAATGGGAGTAATAAAAAAAGATAAATAAGTTTGAGGTTATCAAATGACTGAAAACAAAGTTAAAAATGCATGGTATAAAAGATGGTGGGCAATAACTTTGTTTATCTTTGTTGGACTTATAATTATTGGAGGATTATTTGGTGGAAATAATAACACTTCTACTTCTTCTAATTCAAATTTAAATGTGCAACAAAACACACAAGACCAAGTTACTGCTCCAAAAGATGAAGTTAAAACTTATGGTTTAGGTGACTCAATCCAAGCAGGAGATTTTAAATGGAAAATTACAAAAGTATCCACCACCAAAGAAATCGGGCAAGATATTATGGGTTCTTTTTTTGGTGAAAAGGCCGACGGGGTTTTTGTAATTTTAGATGTTGAAGTAGAAAATACAGCCAATTCTGCTAAATATTTGATGGACTCTTATCTTAAATTAGTTGATAACCAAAATAGAGAATTTTCTCCAAATTCTGCCGCTGTTATTTACCTGAAACCAGAGGGTTCTGCTCTAATGTTTGAACAGGTAAATCCGGGCATAATCAAAAAAGGAAAAATTGTTTTTGATGTTCCCGAAAGCGTTAAAAATTTCAACTTAAAGATTACTTCCAGTCTTTTTGAAAGCAATATCTATAATGTAAAAATTACAATCTAAAAACTACTGCCCCCAAACTTAGCTAAACGACGGCGACAATCTGAAATCTTATAAAAACTTCTGACATTCCCGCCATCCCATAGTTCGCTTTAACTCTAAAATTTTACCTCTGGCGACTCTCCCGATGCCGGAGATGCACACAAAAGAAAATTAAATTTACCCCTCAACTCTCCCCCAGATACCCTTTATACTCATACTTCTTCGTCTGCATGTCAAAGTATTTCTTGATGATTGAATGCAGGTTCCAGACGCGGTAGTATAACTGGTCCCAATACAAACCGTAAATCCTACTTTTACCGACCAACTCAAAATACCATTTTCCCATCTTCCGGCCCAGCCAGCCGGCCCCGGCAAAGCGGTTCTGCCAGTCATAGCCGAGCTCCCCATCAATGATGATGTAAATCCGGGCATGGGTCAAAGTCTTCTTTTTGTTGCCCACTTCGACTTCCACTTCCGTCTGATCCCAGGTATGGACGACGAAAGAAATTTTATAATTAAGATATTCCGTCACGTTCTGGCTAAGTTCCCATTCCATCTCCTGCTCAGCTCCCTTTGGGGAAGGAACTTTATGCTTGTAATTCTTTTCGAGCCATTTGTAGCCATTCATCTTGGCCCAGTCAACCACGGCCGCATAGAGCCCGTCAAAGTCAAAGAGCCCATCATAGCGTAAAGTGACTCTGGGGAGGGGGGATTTTTCGGCCATGGGAAAAACAAATGCTTTAAATTATATAAAGATTTCTGATAAATCGTTTAGTTTTCAGAAATTTAGTTAGATCTCCTAAACCTACCTTCTTTAATATTGGCTTTAATTTCATCACTACTCTTTAACTTTGAAACGGGACAGCCTATTCTTTCTTCAAGAAGAGCATTTCCTCCAGGAGTTGTTTGCAACCATTCATTAAAATAATGGAAATTTTTCCATAAAGAAGGATTATATCCTACCAACATTTCTAAAGTCTTAGTTAACTCTCCGCGTGGCCTTCTTAATAATCTATGTAATCTTATCATTTCATCAGCAACTGCCCGCTGGAGTTCTTGCGGAATAACAATAATAAGATCTGAGGGTGACATATATGGTAAAATTCCCTCCTCATTTTGGCCAACAATGATGTCAGTTCCTCCTCCTCTATCACCATCAATCATTACTGATCTGCTCCCAGTAAATCGGCAACCGAAACCATCCTTTACAAATCTTTCTACAGGGAAAAGAACCGCTCCTTGATACTGAGGATACCAATTAATGATACATAAATCTGCCCTATCAAGCGTACCAAAGAGAGTGGTAGGATTTATCCCCCCAAGAACACCGCCCGGAACAAGTCCATACGTCGCTACGGAAGCAAGCTTAGTTGATGTCTGTCTGGCTACCTGTTCATAAGTTCGCCAAGCTTTTCTGGACGCTTGGGTATCTACACTATGTACAATCAATTTCTTAGGAAAAGTTCCTTCTTTCTGACGTTGAGCAAAAAATTCTGATGCTAAATCAGACTCTCCTTCAAGCGTAGGCACTTTAACTACATTTTCTGGAGATCCAGAATCCTTATAACCGCCATGATCCCCATAATTCCTATTAACCTCTAAAGCAAAGTTCTTTACATCAAGAGAATTTCGTTCAAACCCTAACCGTTCAGGATAATTTAACATTTCTCTTATATAAAGTGGATTGTAAATAGCATTTCCATCAAATAATTCGCTTAAAAAAACAGCTGCTTCATCCCGAGAAAAACCAACATTCTCACAAAAAGCAACGACTGTTTCAACAGAATGGTAGAAAGATAAGCCGCAATCAAATTCTAATGTTCCTACACAAGCTAACTTATCAACTTGTTCATCAATTTGCTCAATAGTTTCGAAAAGTGGTCTCTTAAATCCTATAAAATACGCACGCATCTGTTGTTCCCAATCCAACCGATGCTTTTCTCTGGAAACATCAGCCCACTTAAGCACAACTTTAGTCTCTTCAAAGAATCTTTGATATGCTTCGATGATAGAAGAAGCAATAGAGGAAGCATCATAGGGATTTCCATTATTTGGTAATTGACCGATTCTTTTAGCGTAACGGTGTGCAAGATCACTGACTCTTTCATGGTTACGTCAAGTTTCATACTGCTTAAAGCCAATATCTCTCCAAACTGACATTAATTAGCTAAAATTAACACTATTTAAAAATTTTATTAAATGAAGCTCTGTCCTTTAGGGCGCTAAATTACTTATTTTTTTCTCCTTTCCGCCAGCTTCTGCTTTGTCCGCTGGTAAGCTTTCCTTGTCCCCTCCTTAATCGATTCCTGATAAAACCGGTAGGAAGCATACCGCCGGATCAAACGGTAATATTCTGAGCCGACCCACCACCCGCCGACCGCCAGCAGGGGCCAGGAGAGAAGATAGACGATGACGGAAGCCCACCGGATAGTGCTGTTATGGAAATAGAGGAGAAGGGTTATCTTCGTCAGGGCGCCGATGATCAGGCTGGCGACGATTAAAACCAATCCTAGATAAAATCGGAATGGAAATTGGTAACGAAACATTTGAGTTCACCCGATACTTCCTATCTTACACTTTCTCGAACCAGACCTCAAACTCTTCTCCTTTAACCTTGAACTGATGATGCCCGGCAAACTTCTTCGTCGGCTCAGCGCCGGAAATCTCGATGGCTTTCGCACCTACTTTCTCTTTGATTTCCTTCTCAAACCGGCGGAGATCAAGCCCGCTGCAAATTTTAAGATGCAGCTCAATCCTGTCCGTCTTCTCCAGGCCGGCTTTCTTCCTTAAGCTTTGTACCTGGCGCATCACTTCCCGGGAAAAGCCTTCCTGCTCTAGCTCTTCCGTCCGGGCCTTGTTGAGATAGACTTTCCCCTGCCGGAACTCCGACGGCTCAAAGACAGCCGTTCCTTTGACGGCGAAAGAATCAATCACCCTGACTTTTTTGGCGTTAGCCTGAGCTTTAAGGATAGGTTCCAGGTTTTTAGCCGCTTCCCGGACTTCCTTCTCCTGGCTGACAACGACAATCTCCGGCACCGGCCACCGCAGCCCCAGCCCAGCATTCTCCCGGGCATGGGAAACTGACTGAAGGATCGCCTGGACAATTCCCATCTCTTTTTCCAGCTTCAGGTCAATTTTCTGCTCATCAAACCGGGGGAAAGGGCAGTGGCTGATGCTTTCTTCCTTCAGCTTAAACTCTTCCTTGAGGTTGAGATAAATTGCTTCGCAAACGAAAGGGGCGATGATGTTGAACATTTTCAGGCATTCAAAAAGAGTCTGGCCGATGGCATAGACGCAGGCTTTTTTCTCCGCCTCGCTGCCGACGGAACTTTTGTCCCGAACCATCTGGATATAGACCCGGCTCAGCTCGAGGAACAGCCCCTCAATTGGAGCAATTGTCTCATCAAGCCGGTAGGCATCAAAGAGTTCAGTGGCGGTTTTGATTGCCGAGTGCAATTTGGAAATGATGTATCTTTCTTCCGTATCTCCCGTATCCCTAATGCTGATTTTCAGCTCAAAAGGGTTAAGCCGATTTTCTTTAGCCAGGTTGATCAATAACTTGTGGATGTTCCAAAGAATATGCAGCTGCCGGGACTTGACCTTGCATTCCTCCCAGCTGAAATTAATATCCTGTCCGGCATTGTTCTGGCACATGTAATATCTGAGAACGTCCGCTCCGTATTTTCCCACCAGCTCGTCCGGGGAGATGATGTTGCCCAACGATTTGCTCATTTTCTGCCCCTCAACATCCCGCAGCATCCCGTGCATGTAGACGTTCCGGTAACTATTCCGGCCCAAAGCCAGCTGGGAGCAGATGGAAAGCATGCTGAACCACAGCCGGACCTGCTCGGTCGCTTCCAGAATCAGGTCAGCCGGGAAATAATCTTTCAGGTACTCTTCCCTCTGCGGGTAATAAAAGCAGTTCCAGGCGGCCGTTCCGGCATCGATCCAGACGTCAAAGATGTCGGGAATCCGGGTCATCATCCCCGGGCATTTTCTACTATCTTTTCCCTCACCATTCCCCCTACCTTTCTCATCGCCCTTCCCGTCGCATTTCCATTTTACTTCATCAATCCAGGGCTTGTGGATGTCTTCCGGGATCTTCCCGGCCTTCTCCTTCAACTCAGCGAGCGAGCCGATCACTTCAATCTTCCCGCACTGGCTGCATTTCCAGATGGGAACCGGCGTGCCCCATTCTCTCTGCCGGGTGATGGAATTGTTTTTCAGGTGAGCCGTCCATGCGTCGAAAGCGTTTGTCTGGGGAACCCACCTGACTTTCTGGTTTTCTTTGATTATCACGTCAATCAGATCTTCGATTTTGAAGAACCATTGCCAGGTCGTCCGGAAAATGACCGGCCGGTGGCAGCGCCAGCAGTGGGGATATTCATGCTCAACGTCAGTAACCGCAATCAAGGAGCCTTCTTGTTCCAGGGCTTCAATGAACCGATGGTCATCAACTTTAGCTCTCAAACCGGCAAACCGGCCCATTTCCGGCGGGAAGAAACCTTCTTCCGTCAGAGAATTGAAGGGGGGGAGATGATACGGCTCACAGGCTTCCTGGTCTTCCGGGCCGCAGCCCGGCGCGGCATGAACTAAACCGGAGCCGGCCGAGGTGTCAACATATTTCTCACTGAGGATGACTGTATGGACTCGGGGAAACTTTTTCCTGAGCTCCGCCAGCGGGGGGAGAGCCTTTTCCAGGGGATGCTCGTAGGCCAGCCCTTCCAGTTTCCGGCCTTTAAAATCTTCCAGGACTTTCATTTTTTTATCAGCTACGGCCTGTACGACCATGCCGGCCAGCGCTTTAGCCAGAATCCATTTTTCTTTGCCGACATCAACTTTTTGATAGTCCATTTCCGGATTGACCATCACTGCCAGGTTGAAAGGAATCGTCCAGGGAGTGGTCGTCCAGATGATCAGATACTCATCTTTCTTTCCCCTGACCTTGAATTTGAGAAAAATCGATTTCTCGGCAATGTTTTTGTATTCGCATTCATGCTTGGCGACGACCGTTTCACAGTGCTGGCACCAGGTCATCACCTTCTCGCCCAGATAGAGGCGGTTTTTCCCGTAGGCCTGCTTGGCCAGCCACCATTCCCCTTCCATGTAATCATTCTTCAAGGCCATGTAGGAGTCAGAATAGTCTAAAGTGCAGCCAAGGCGCTGGAAATCTTCCGTCATCTGGCGGCCCATCTCCAGGCTGAATTTCTCGCATTCCTTGACGAATTTGCCGACGCCGAATTTGGCTATCTCATCTTTGTTTTTCAAATGATGCCGGCTCATCACCTGATGGGCGGTCGGCAGGCCGTGGACGTCATAGCCATTCCTGTCCCAGACGTTGAACCCTTGAGAGCGTTTGTAGCGGAGAGCCAGATCTTTCAGGGCGGTGTTCCAGGCGGTTCCCAGGTGAATTTTTCCCGAAGTATAGGGCGGCCCCTGGAGGAAGCTGAATTTCCGGCCTTTCTGGTTTCTTTTTCTCAGTTTCTCGACGATCTGATTTTTCTGCCAGAAAGCCAGGATTTGCGGCTCCAGTTCATGGGGATTATATTCATGGTAGAGCATGGGGCAGGGAAAAGGAAGTTGGTTTAAAAAGTTATTGAAAATTGCCGGGGTTAGATGAAAATGGTTATACCATTTTCAGCTTCCCAGAAATTGGTCAAACCAATTTCTGCGATAATACCTCGGACGAAACACTGGTACCATTGTTAGAAAGATTGGCCGCCATCAGTAAAGTAATTTTATAGTAGTAACCACAGAAGTTTTATATAGTGCCACTCGTTTTAGACTTCAAAATGACCCTCAAAACCATTGAAACTATCACCGGCAATCTACGCGAATTTGCGCAATTCGAACCAGGAACCTTCCAGGACTTTGATGAATTGTCCAGAGACCAGGTTGCCGATCCAAGTTTACTACGCAGAGACTTTTATGTTTCTACGTTTCCATTGTATACCGTCAGAGGCGGAGAGCCTATTTTGGCATTGGCCCGGCATACCAAAGAACATCCCCATAATCTCGTGTTAAGCCATCTTTTTGATAAAAAGAATAGTTCTTATGAGCAATTACTCAGCGAGAAAACAGGTTATAATTTCCGTCCTAATCCAGAGGAAGCTCAGGCAGTATTAGAAGCAGCAGACACGCTTCAGGTAAAACTGCGGGATTTGCGGCTCCGTGGAGATGACAGACTTAATCACTTTTTGGCTTTGGCAATTCGAACCGAGGATGGCTTTGTGAAAGTCGGTAGTGATGAATATAAACCACCGAGTGAAGCCGAGCAAGAAGTTATACAGCGAGTGGGTTATACTGAAGAATTCCTGGCCATGTCGCAAAGAGAACATCCCAGCATTAGAGAAACACGATTATACGTTTTAGCTCCTAACTACGTTGCTGCGAAAGCAAGAGAACAATTTGTTGGGCAGGCCGCTCGGCGTTGCGACTTTCTCCTCAACGTTTCTTCCGATACGAATGTGAACCTCGTCGACGATCGTTGCCGCCTGCGCGGGGTACGCCGGGCAGCTGCTCCGTAGAGGTGCGCGTTGGAAAAAGGTAAAGTTCCAAACGTTGCTGTGGCTCCACAGGAAATGACTCCCACCCACTGTTATGAAATGCTTTTGGCTGATCCTGTTCGGGCAGTGCAAGCTCTCGATGAGAAAAGTGCTGCTGGACTCTCAAAAATAGTAGCCGATTATTTGGCTATTCAAGCACAATAATCTCCTTAAATTAAAAAAGAGGGGGACTTTTTCAGCTTTCAGGCAATTTTTTTAACAATGAGCAGGCGTCGCTGAAATGAACTGTGCACTGCCCAACGCGCTTTTGCCGCTCTGTGCCGCGATAGAAAACAACAAAAGCATTTTTTGGCTTATACTTTTCTATAAAAAAGTGCATGTTTCGTCCGATGGCATCGTCATCAGCGGCAAGTTTGACTTCTATGGGTATAATATTTTGTTCATGCTCAATGATGAAGTCAACTTCTGCTTTTCCTTTCGTCCTCCAGTATTTTGGCATAAAACCAGCTTTTATCAGTTCTGAGAGGATATAATTTTCAAATTGCACCCCGCTTATTTCCGGGGAAAATACCCTTGCTGCAGCATTGCGCAGCCCCGTATCCAGAAAATACATTTTAGGCTGCTTGCTTATTTCTTTGTTTTTATTCCTGAAAAAAGGCTCAACTTTCTGAAGTAAGTAGCTTTTTTCCATGGCTTCAATGTATTTTTTAAGCGTGGGAAATGATATCTTTATTATTTTGGCAACTGAATCATACGACAAAATTGCCCCACTGTTTATGGCAAAATACCGCGTGCATTCCTCCAAAGTCCGGATATCCTGTATGGCAAATGTTTTGGCGATGTCTTTGAGAACCATCGTTTCGTATAAATCCCATAAAATCGTTTTTTTAAGTTCTGAATCTTCCGTTAGCACCACCTTTGGATAACCCCCATACAGCGCCTGCTCGGCTATGGCTCTTCGTATAATTACCGGATTAGTTTCCTTCTGTTTTTTGGCAACTAAAAATTCCGATAGTGAAAAAGGGTAGAGCTTGAGAATTGACACACGCCCCACCAAAGAGGAAAGAATTTCCTTTCCCAGCAGAAGTTCAGAGGAGGACGTTAACCAGAGCGTTCTTCCCTGCTCGAAGAGGTATTTTAGTTTTATGCCTGCATCTTTACAATACTGCACTTCATCAAGCACTGCCACGTCCACTCCCTCCAGATATTGCCGTTCGAATTTCTTGATATCCTCATTAAACATCGTTTGTACATCGGGGTCGTCAAATAGCAGGTATGCCG
>CAYWPJ010000029.1:0-6398 GCA_964460195.1 uncultured Methanosarcinales archaeon | reverse complement strand
TTGCTCTTTCAAAAAGGTGGTTTTTCCGGCTTGCCGAGGGCCTACTACAGCGATGATAGTATAAACCTGCTGGAGCTTCCCAAAACGTGTTTCAAGATTCCTGGGGACGTACATGGTCGTTTAAAAACAGGAGTTATATTTAAAGTTTACTATTCTTAAACTATAATTCAATAAAAAGCGGACTATTCTTAAAACCTAATTAATAAAAAGTAGACTTTGGGAAGATCGACCCTTTTTCTAAATATCCTCCTTTCGGGCTTGCCGCTGCACTAATTTAACTTTATAATAGTAACAATAAAAAGTTTAATATAGTGCCGCTTGTCTTAACCCTTAAAATGACACCACTCGAAACCATCGTTGACAACTTACGTGACGGCTACGCTCAGCTCGAGCCCGGCACCTTTCTTCACTCCGACCAGTTAATGGCAGCACAAGTTAAAGACGCCAGTTTGCGAAACCGTGAGTTTTACGTTGCCGATGGCCTGCTCTATTCTCTGGAAGGCGAAAAGAAAACACCGACCCTCTGGATCACCCGGGAACCGGATAATCTCGTTCTCCGCCACCTGGATGAAAAAGTAAATGGAGCTTATAATAATTCTTATTACCGGCTCGTCAAAACGGGCAACTTCCGGCCGGAACCAGAAGAAGCCCGGCAGGCGATGGAAGCAAAAGACACCCTGCGCATCGATTTGACGAAACTCAGTTTGCAGGGTGATAGTCCGGAGTGGAGATATTTAAAAATAAGCACAACTTTATACAATAATCTGCTGAATGCCGAAGAGCGAAAGCTTGCGGAACGATTCTACGGAGAAGGGAAGGCACTTGGCACGGCGATGAAAGCATTGAAGAAAGCGGGAATTTATTCTACATGGGTTTATGTTCTTGCTCCCGCTTATGTGGACGAGGAAGTTAAATATAAAGGCCTTATTGGGCGGGCTTCGTCGCAGAATCTTTTCGATGGCGTTTCCTATTTCAATGCCGGTGATTGTTCCATAGGCATTCGCGGCCGTCTGCGCGGGGTACGCCGGGTAATCGCCCCGCAGGAACGTATGCCGGAAATATCTTAAATGTATTCTTCCAGCCTCTTTAACCGGGAAGGATGGCGCAGTTTCCTGAAGGCACGCCACTCTATCTGCCTGATTCTTTCCCTGGTTACGCCAAACTCTTCGCCAACCATCTCCAAAGTGTGTTCTCTGCTCCCCTCCAGGCCAAAACGCAGCCGGATGACCTCTGCTTCACGCCGGGTTAAAACTCCAAGCAACCGGCCGACTTCTTTCCGGAGTTCCTCGATTCTAAGTGATTCGTCAAGCAGAGCCGCTTTTTCATCTGGTACTACCTCTTCATAGCGCATCCCTTCAGGGTTTCTGCCATGGGCAATGGCATCATCCAAGGAAACATCCGGCTGGGCAAAGATAGTTCTCACTTTTTCGATCTTGGCCGGCTCTAAACCGGTTGCTTCGGCGATTTCTTCGTTAGTCGGCTGTCTTTCGAGGCGGGAGGCCAGCTTTCGGCTCACCCTGACAATCCGGTAGTGGCTTTCCGTGATATGCACCGGGATGCGGATGGTCCGGCCGTAATCAAAAATCGCCCGGCTTATCTTTTGGCTGATCCACGAGTAGGCGCAGGTGCTGAAGCGATTGCCTTTCTTATAATCAAACTTTTCTACTGCCCTAAGCAGGCCAAGGTTGCCTTCCTCAATCAGGTCAGGCAAGGACAGGCCGCGGCCGGTATATCTTCGGGCGACGGTAACGACTAAACGCAGGTTTGCTTCAACCATCCGGCTTCTCAGCCTTAAATATTCCCTCTCTTTCTCAGCGATGTCTTTCTTCACTTTGGAAGACGCTTCCGGGCTGGACCTTACTTTGGCAATAATTTTCTCCAGCATCCCATTCCTAAGATACAGGCCCTGCGCTACGGTGACTCCTTTTTCCAGGTACTCTATGATTTTTTCTGTTTTTCTTCCCCGGTTTCTTTTGAGGGCAGCAGTAATCTTCTTCTCCATGTTTCGGATCTTCCGGGTGCTGCCGGCAAACTGCTTGCCTGCTTCCTCAGAGGAAATCTCGTCAGGATAGTCACTGAGGCGGGTGATCAGGGCAGGGTTGCCCCTCAGTCTTTTCTTCCAGCGGTAGATGAAGGAATAAGCGGTCTGGTGGGCTTCCCGGAAAGGCAGGTAAAAGAATTCATCCCTGGCTTCTTCGATTCTCCGGGCTAAAAGGAGTTCTTTCTCAGGAGTTAGCAGGGAGTGGGCGGACATCTCCCGGTAATATTTGGTGATGGCTTCTTCACCGTTGTGGCTGCTGCCTCCGGCGGCCTCACGGCGTGTGTATCCCCCGTTTCTGCCCCGGCCGGCGGAAGAATCATTCTTAAGCGGCTTGAGGGAATAATCCTCCGGCGGCTCTATATTTAAGGCTGCTTCTCCCATTGGTAAATGCTGGGGGGGCTGAACTTTATAAAAATTATGATGGACTCTTTACATGCCCGCCAGAATTAAAGCGTTAAGCCTCTCTTGTTTTCCTCTAAAGAATTGTACTACCTGGTGTTGCGTCCCCTCGTTTCCGGTAATTTTGATAGTTTCATCTTTGTAAATGGGCAAGATTTTTCTTAGTTCTATAGTGGTATTGCTATAAGCACGTTCACCATATGGCTCTAATTGTGAGAGAAAAATCCAATCCATATACATAATAAATTCAGGAAGCCCTCTTTCATAGCCAAACCTACGAGCATATTCATCTGTATGGATATTATTTATCCATTTTCCATTATCCCACATATGTCGAAAATAGACTTTTCTCATTCTTTCATAAGTTGGATTTTTTGGAAGAGGAGTCTCTTTTGCTCTTTCTTGATAAAAAGGAAAATCAACATCATGGAGTAAGAGGAGCTCATCTACGCAATGGATTAATGTTTTTCCGGTTACATCTTGGGTAACAGTTTCGGCGGTAGCAAAAGGAAGATTATTTCTTGTTTGAGTATTGGTTACTTTTGATCGGGCAGTTAGCTTTTGCCCGGGAAGGGCTTTCCCGAGAATTCTCCAAGTTGTTCTAGAAACAGCTATTTCATTTAATCGTCCAAAATAAGTTGAGAAAATGCGAGCATAAGCCCACATTTCGCTGGGGAATAAGTAAGGGGTCGTTATTCTTGTTTCTTGGTTTAGGTCTGATTCTTCTAATAATCGTCTTGCTTTTTCGTGGGTTTCTGATCTAACTATATATTCGAGAGGCCCAAATTCCGTCCCCACCCCTAAGTTTGATAGAGATAATGGGGTGTACTCGATAGGTAAATCTTTGTCCATACTACTGAATAATAGTAATAGTATAAAAATGTTTGTTGTTAATATAATAACAACAATAGAAAGATTATTAAAGAAAAGAGATTTTACAATGTTTGTGAGAGAAATACTGAAAGCTATTGGCTTGCAAGAGAATGAAGTTTCTGTATATACAGCACTTTTGGAGGTAGAAGAGGCTCTGGCGAGTGAATTGGCACAGAAGACAAAGCTAAACCGAACATTAGTGTATCACTTGCTGGACAGATTAATTGAGAAAGGGCTGGTTTCTTATTTCATTAAAAATAACACGAAACACTTTAGAGCGAGTGATCCTCATAAATTACTAGATTTTTTAAAAGATAAAGAGAATAAAGTTACCGATATTATTCCCTCACTTCTTTCATTGAGGAAGCCAAAGACGACGAAGCCAAAAATTGAAGTGTACGAAGGGAAGGAAGGAATTAAAACTATTTTGAATACATTAATCAGAGATAAGCCTAAAGAGTGGTTGGATATAACGTCGGGGAAGACTTATCTTGTTATTCCACATTTTCTGGATAAGTGGGAGAAGCAGCGTATTAAAGCGGGAATAAAAGCAAGAGCCATTGTTGATCCTGGTAAAGAGGGGGTTAAAAGAGCAAAAGAACTTGAAAAATTAACGAATACCGAGATACATTATTTTCCGAAAGGGGGCGCAACACCGTCTCATATCTGGATTTGGAATAATAAAGTTTCCATTGCATTGATTACGGAAGATTATCCATTAGGAGTTGTTATCGAAAATAGAGAAATTGCAGAGCGATTTAGGGGATTCTTTGAATGGTTGTGGGATTTGACAGTAAAGGGTAGGCACATATCATAAAAATAATTTTAACTCTCCATGAGAGCGATTGCGTATAACTAGTAATTTGCCGTAAGTATTTTAAACTCCAAGTCCGCCCGGCAATTATGCTCGCCAAACCAGCCGCCCTGAAATTCTACAAGCGGAAAGAGATCCAGGAAGAAATGGTCCGGCACGCCCAAAACAAGGAAGTCGGCATCCGCTTCGCCGAAGGCTTCGGCAAACGGCCGGACATCCTCACCTACCCGCGGGAAATCATTGAGCTGGCCCGGCAGGGAGCCACTTCCTTCCACTGCAGCGAAGAACGCTGGGAAAGCCCGACATCGTTAAGCAGCGACTCCCCAAAAAAAGAGCTGGATGAACTAAGGACAGGGTGGGACCTGGTGCTGGACATAGACTGTCTGGACTGGGAAATATCCAAACTTACCGCCCACCTTTTTATCAAGGCGTTAAAAGATAATTACGTCAAGGATGTCAGCTGTAAATTTTCCGGGAATAAGGGCATGCACATTGGCGTGCCTTTTGAAGCTTTTCCTAAAGAAGTAGCCGGAAAAAAAACCAAGGAGCTGTTCCCGGAAGGGCCTAAAAAGATCTCCCAATATCTGCTTAATTATATCACGGAAAATTATGTTACCATCAAAGAGAATAAGGTTGTTTTTGATAATCAATCTGCCTTTAGCCTGGAAGAATTCAGGGAAAAGTTTGGGGAGAAAAAGTTCATAATTAACGTTTGTTCGGATTGCCGGAGAGAAGTCAATCTTTGCCAGGAAGAAACCTATGAATTTATTTGCCCTAAATGCGATAAAAAAACAAGAAGCGAAAAGGAGTTTGCCATATGTGAAAAGTGCCATGTTCACATGAGAAAAATTGAAGAACGCAGGGTTACCGGAAATATTGTTGGCGATTACCGCGCTCTCTGCCGCTGCGGGGCTGCCGGATACCGCTCAATTTTTAACCCGCTGTCAATCATCAATGTTGACACGCTTTTAATCTCTTCCCGGCACCTCTACCGCATGCCTTATTCCCTGCACGAAAAGTCCGGCCTGGTCAGCCTGCCCATCGATCCTGGCAAGGTTTTAGAATTCGAGAAGGAGATGGCCCGGCCGGAGAAGATCCTGACGCCGATGTTCACTTTCCTCAGCCGGGAGGCGCCAAGCGAGAGCGCCAGGAGCCTGCTGGTGCAGGCTCTTGATTTTAAGGCCGAAGCAGGGAAAGAGGCCGAGCAGCGCCAGGAGAGGCAGTTTGAAGAATATGTCATCGAGAGCCCGATCGGCGAGGAATATTTTCCCCCTTGCATCCGGCAGATCCAGAAAGGGATGGAAGACGGCCGGAAAAGGTCAGTTTTTATCCTCGTGAATTTCCTGGGCAAGCTGGGCTGGAGCAAGCAGGATGTGGAGAAGTTCCTGCACGACTGGAACAAGAAGAATCCCGTTCCCCTGCGGGAAGTTTATATCAAAGGGCAGCTGGGCAGTTTCCAGCCGGGGGCGAAGCTGCCGCCCAACTGCAATAATGAAGCGTATTACCTGAACATCGGGATCAAGTGCGATAGCTGCGACGCCCGCCGGAAGTTCAAGAACCCGGTCAATTATGCCCTCTGGAGGTGGCGGAGGAGGGCGGGGGAAGGAAAAGAGAATAAGCAGGGGAACCAACGTACGGCGCCGGTTAGCTGCCCTGAGCCGAAGGCGAAAGCGCTGCGTGGTCTGAGGAGCGTTAGCGACGAAGAAGTTTGAGGTTTGGACGTAGTTTAAAGATGGATGTAATATCTTAAAAGTAGTAAAATAACCAAAAGATTTAAATACTTGTGGTTATAACAATAAGTAAAGTAGATAAAAATGGACATTACGGAATTATTATCAATGAAAACAACTGAAATTGCACAGGGGTATGGCTCTAGAAATCCTATTTTAGAAGAGGGAGGGGACAATAGGCTACCTTCAACTATACTGATTACCAAAACATTTCGTCCAGGTACGACCCTCCAAGGGATTATACAGTTTCTAAGTAAGCCCCAAAAGTGGTGTATTTACGACTATCCAAACCCTTCTGAATGGGCAGATCCTCGATTACTTGTAGCTGTTGTAGACGACCTGATTATACCAAAAGGGCAACTTAGAGTAAAAGATATTAGATACGCATTTGGTGGTTGTGTAGATTATCAAAAGGTTGTTGATACATTTAACAAAATTTAGCTGTTTATTATATTCAAAAGTAACAAAATGGAAAAATCACCAGTCATAGAATTCCCTCTTTCCACCGTTCTGTGAACGGTGGCGTAAAATTCTTGTAGTC
>CAYWPJ010000028.1:0-18291 GCA_964460195.1 uncultured Methanosarcinales archaeon | reverse complement strand
CGCCGTCAGCTGCTCCTGCGAACTTAGACCAGTACCATATCCCTGCGGGAAAAATAGCTTTCCGTCTTTAGTCAGGTAAGAATCAATGTTTTCTTCGGCGACCAGCAGAGTGATTTTATACAAATCGCCGGCCTCTTCCGAATCAACCACTTCCGCCAGGAACGGCGCCCTGAGGAAATTGGCGTTGACATATTCCTTGACTTTATCCTCAGCTTCCGCTGAAGAGATAGTGTCACCGACCGCGGCGCCGGTGAAATCAAACCCGCTGCTCAAAATCGAGAAAATCAATAAGATAACAGCGATTCCGGTAATGGCTTTCCAGGTGGAAACCTGCCGGAACAGCCCTTCTTCCTCGTCTTTCGGCTCTTCTCCCCAAAGGTCGGCCGGCGGGGAGCTATTTTTGGACGATTCTTCCTTGGCTTCTCCTTTCTTCCCCTCAGAGCCTAAGTTCAGTTCGGTCTTCGTCTTGGGGGTGATATCTTCAATCAGTTTGTCTTCGTCCATCCATTCTCTTCTCTTGGCCGGCTCCTCTTTTTTGGCGGCTTTCCGGCCTTTTTTTGCCTTGGACCGGGAAACCGGCTCGACTTTGACCTCTTCAGAATCAGAAAAATCCATCTCATCAATAAACTCTTCCCCGGAGAAAGTTTCCTCCAACTCATCCAACTGTTTTTGTTCCATGAACATCACCTTCAATTATTTAATTTTTATAATTTTACTTTACTTAATTCAGCTTTACTTAATTCTACTTTACTTTTGGTCTTTTTTCTTTTTTTATTATTTTAATTATCACTAATCACTATTTTTGACTAATCACTATTTTTGGATAAGAAGTCTTTTAAACTATAATTTATAAATATTTAGATAGTTAAGAAGATAGATTTTTAGAACCTATAGTAAGTGACCTAAATATTTATACATAATTATCACTTACTATATTCGGAGGACATAAAGTATTTGTATGATTATTTTATGTCCTCCGTTATATTTTTTGGAATGGTTGTGTTGAATGAGGGTGTTTAATTCTGTTCTATCCCGTTTATAGAATAATCAAGAAAGAGAAGAAAAGGGGCAAAAGGCTTTGTAACCCCCTTATTATTCAATTTTTCTAATTTTATCAACGCTTGCTTTTTCTCCGTCTTGAAGAAGAGGAAAGATTATTTTTCCAACTGAATTGTAAGTCTGTCCACCACCACTTCTATAATTTATTCCCCGGACTGCAACTGAATATCCGTGGTCAGGGCTTCCAATTAGATAAGCTGGTTCTGTCTCTCCTCTTACCCTTCCTGGTTGTTCTTGTGTTTTTTCAACCGCTTTCCTTAACACATCAAATGAATCATAATCACGAGCTAATTTTTTGTGAGGATTTTTTACTGTTTTTCCTATTTCAAATGGATTTGGATACTCATCTCGCATTTCCAGGAGATATTTACCCGCTCTTTTTCTTAAATCTCCAACAAGATATTTATCTTCTCCAACTTTAACCACTAATTGGGAAGGTTGTCCAGATTCTCTTTCGATAGCTCTTAGAACCTCCCCCAAGTTGCTTAATGATGATGGAATTTGTTCGGGATTACTCATTTTAAGATATGGGGAATAAAGAGATTAATAAAGCTTTTGCGTCTCTAAAATATATTTAGCATTTAAATATATTTAGCATTTAAATATATTTAGCATTTAAATATATTTAGCATTTTCATGCTCTGTAGAAAAAGTCTCGTTCGCACCCTGCCTGGCTCCCGTTTCCGCAGTAAATGGGAGAGCCTTCCGACCGGCAGGGCACGGTTGTCTGACGAATAGTCCTGTGCTCACTGGCCCTTTGGCGACTTTTTCTACAGAGCCGCATTTTCAATATGACTGATTGCCCGAAAAGTTTTAAATCGTTTTGTTTTAAATAGTTTTAAATAGTCTAAGGAAACTCCCCCCGTCATGGTCCTGGAAGTCCTCGTCAATCCAAAGAAGGTTTCCGGAAAGCCCTGGGAGATGTTTTTTATCGGGGCAGTTTATTCTTTAGTCGGCCTCGCCCTGGGCTACTGGGTCTTCCGCAGCTACGTCAGCCTGGTGATGGTCACTTTTACCGCGATAGTCTCCATTCCTTTTATCCGGGAGGCGATCAATAACAGCTCGCCGACCGGCTCTTCTCCCCAGGGCCGTCTGCTGGACAAGTATGGAGCCACCATCAGCATGTTCACTTTCCTTTTCCTCGGTTTCGTCACCTCCTTTGTCGTTTCTTTCATCCTTCTGCCGGGAGGGATGGTCAGCGACATTTTCCGGGCTCAGCTGGAGGCCATCGTCGCCGTGCGGACCACAGCCACCGGAAATTTCGTCTCCGGCATGTCCGCTACTTTTTTAATTCTCATCAACAATCTGAAAGTGCTCCTCTTCTGCCTTTTCTTTTCCCTGCTTTACGGGACGGGGGCCATCTTCATCCTTTCCTGGAACGCTTCCGTCATGGGAGCGGCCATCGGAGACCTGATTCGGGAAAGTTTCGACCGCGGCCTGGGAAGCATTTTCCTGGCCGTGCCCTTGAGTTTGGCGGCTTACTTCGTCCACGGTCTGCCGGAAATCATCGCCTACTTTATCGGCGGGATTGCCGGAGGAATTCTTTCTGTTTCCCTGATGAGGGACGGGTTCAGGGGAGGGAATTTCCGCAGGACCGCCTGGGATTCCCTGAATTTAGTCGCCTTTGCCCTGATCATTCTGCTTTTGGCGGCTTTCATCGAAGTGTTCGTTTCACCAAATTTCCTTTAAGATAGAAAACAAAAAAACAAAATAAGGTAATAAAAAAATGAAACAAAAAATAAGGACTTATTCAGAACTGCACTGGCTTGACCGGGGGATGGACAAGCTGCTGATTTTCGGCATCATCCTCTCCCTGACGATGATAGCGATAGAAATTTCCTCACCGCCCGCCCCTTTGGCCTCCTGGATGAAACTGGCGGATGTGCTCTTGTTAGGGGTTTTTTTCACTGATTCCAGCCGGACCTTCCTGAAAAGCCGCGGCATCGGCCAATACCTGAAGCATCACTGGCCGGACCTGCTGATTTTGCTCCTCTTTATCGTTTCGCTTTCCTCAGTTCTTTACGTCGGCCTGGGAAGGCTCTCCTGGCTGGCTAAGGAAGAGAAAGTGCTGCAGGGCTTTGGGTTGTTCAGATAAGCGCTTAACCCCACTGCTTGCCCCACTAATCACATTAAATTTAAAATCACATTAGATTTATATAGTCAGTCTTTAGTTGGTCTTTTTGGGAATTCCGATGAAATACTTATTCAGCCACCTTCTCGGCGACTTTGTCTTAGATGCCCATCTGGATATCATCGAGTTAGGCCGGGAGAAGGAACTAAAGAGTAAGTACCGCGACCTTAAACCCCTGCCGCCGGAAAAATGGGCTTCAGTTTTACTGAATTTTAAAGACAGGAAATATTTCCGGCAGTTTTACGAGAAAAACATGGCGCTGACCAAAAAAGCCATCCGGGATTCCGTTTCCCCGGACGGGCTGATCACTCAGGCCGTGGCCAACATCGGCGAACTGGACAAAACCGGCAACCTGCTGGCCAAAAGGCTGAGGGAATGGTATGCCTTGTATTTTCCTGAACTAACCGACGAGGATAATGAGAAGTTTGCCCGGCAGGTTCTCGCCGGGAAGAAGAAGGGGAAAGAAAGCATGGGAGCCGATCTGGGGAAAGCCGATCTTGAGGAGATCAACTTTTTAGCCGAAGAAATCATCCGGCTGTACGATCTAAGGAGGAAACACGAAAATTATCTGGAGAAAGTGATGCAGGAGCACTGTCCTAACCTGATGAAACTGGCCGGAGTGGTGATCGGCGCCAAATTAATCGAGTTGGGGAAGGGCTTGAAACATTTGGCGATGCTGCCCGCTTCCACCATCCAGCTGCTGGGGGCGGAGAAAGCACTTTTCCGGCATATCCGAACCGGGGCGAAATCGCCCAAGTACGGGCTGCTGCTCCAGCACCAGCTGGTGCAGAAAGCCGGCCCTTCCCGGCGGGGGAAGATGGCCCGGATGCTGGCGGACAAGCTGAGCCTGTGCGCCCGGCTGGACTATTTCCAAGGGGAGTTTAAGGCGGAGGAGTATCGGAAAGAGCTGGAGGGGAAGTTGGGATGAAACACAAATTTGAAGAGTTATATCAATTTATTAAATTGAATCATCAACTTTCAGAGTGGGCGCAAAAAACTACTCTGAAAGAAAGAACAAAAGAACTTAAGAAGGAAATCAATGAGATGATGAAAGAATTAGAGAAAGATGATCCCGAAAATTTTAGGAAAGAGCTGGGAGATGTTTTATGGGATTTGTTAGGAATAATAGTGCGGGCGGAAGACGAAGGTCTTCTTGATATCAAAAAATTTTTGGATGAAGTTCATAATAAATACAAGCAAAGAAAGCCTTTTTTGCTTGGAAAGAAAAAGGTAAGTTTAGAGGAAGAAAAGAGAATCTGGAGAAAGATTAAGATTAAAGAGAAAAATGCCAAAAATAACCCCCCATCAAATATTTGAAATTTATCAAGACCAGAAAAGGATTTACACTAAATCGCTCCTCCTCGGAAAGCCGTCTTTTAAGGAGAGAATTGTCAGGCAGGGAAAGGATGAATTCCGGGAGTTCGATCCCTGGAGGAGCAAGCTGGCGGCAGCGGTCGTCAAGGGATGCACCAATGTCTTCCTGAGGAAAAATGATGTCGTCCTTTACCTGGGCTCGTCCCACGGCTATACCTGCAGTTTTGTTTCAGACATGGTCGGCGGAGAGGGCCTGATTTTTGCCGTTGATTCCGCCCCCCGGGTGATGAGGAACCTGGTTTTCCTGGCCGAGGAGAGAAAAAATATTGTCCCCCTCCTGGCCGATGCCAACCATCCAGAGGAATATGCCGGGAGAGTCTGCACTGCCGATATCGTTTATCAGGACATCGCCCAGAGGAATCAGGAGGACATTTTCATCCGCAATTGCCGGCTTTTCCTTAAGCCCGGCGGTTACGGCCTGCTGGCGGTGAAGGCGAAGAGCATCGACATTGCCCGAAGGCCGAGGCAGATCTTTGAGGAAGTCAGAAGAAACCTGGAAGCTTTTTTCACCATTATTGATTACCGGGTATTGGAGCCGTTTGAGAAAGACCATGGCTGGATTATCGTTAAAAAAGGCGATTAGATGCAGGAATGTGATTTTACAATCTCCAGAAGACGCAACAATTCTGTATAAATATTTGCGTCTTCGGCTATAGATCTCCGGCTTAGCCGCCGGCTTCCTGCTTGCCCGCCGGTATTGGCGTCTGACTGGCCGGCATCGGCCGGCTGCCTGCCGGCGCCGACAGCTTGGCGGAAGTTTCTTCCATGAAAAAAGAGCGCGGCAGATAAGTTTTCTTATAATAATAGTAAAACTCCATGTTGTTCAGCGATTCAATCATGTCGGCAAAATCTTCCCGAATCCGGGCGATCAGGTAGCGGACGGAGCCTTTCTCCAGGGATTCAATGTCTATCTCCATGTCCCAGTCGCCGACCGTCTTGTTGACCTGGACAATCCCCGGGGTCTGGGCGCAGAATTCCATCAGGGCAGTTTCACGCTCCAAGGAGAGATTATGAAGTTTGCAGAAGAGGCGGTACTTGTGGATGCCTAATTTGTTGGTGTCGATGACGTAATTAAATCCTCTTAAAATTTTTCTTTTCCGGAGACCCTTGAAAATCCCGATTGCCGTCTTGATGTTTATCCCTGCTTCTTTAGCCAGTCGGGCGAAGCGTATTTTTGGGCAGAGCAGCAGGCTGTGGATGATCAACCGCTCCGGCCAGTCAAATGTTTCCAGGGCCTTGTCTCCACCGACAATAATCCCTTTTTCCGGCAGGATCTTGCTTGGGGGCAGGAGATATTGGCGGGGGTGAAGATGGGTGACGATGTTTAGAACGACCTTGTAATTGTTAAGGTTGGGAAGGTCGTAAATTAGTTTTTTCAGCTCCTTGTTGAAGCGCGAGGCATTCGGCGCTTCCATCTCAATGACCATGTCAAATTCCCCACCCAGCTCATAGACGGAAACAACGGAATGATGCTGCTGGAGCAGCTGCAGGGTCTTTTGCTTATCTTTTTCCCTGATGTAGCCCCCCCGGAAATAGACCCGGAACAAGAGCAGGCCGAAAAAAGAATAGTCAAAAATAGCATGGGGGCTGAGGGTTATCCCCCCCTTCTCCATCTGGGAAAGGTTATATTTCAGCCGTTGGGAGCTCTTGTCGATGAGAGCCGAGAGCTCCTTTAGTTTAATGCGGGCATTTTCCGAACAGTAAAAGACTAACTGCCAGTCATATTTGGTCATTTTGCCAGGTTTCTTCCACACTAGATTTCTTCTTTTACCCTTGATTTCTTTTACTTATATATATAAATTGTGGTGGAAACGGAAAAAAGTAAAAAATATCCCAACAGTAAATATAAATATAGGTATACGTATACTGGTTACTATGGATTCAGCGACCCTATTTGCCTGGCTGGTTAAATACCATACCGAGGTCAATCTCCAGTCCTGCCTTCCCCGGATTAAGGATGGGAAGGTTTATACCAACGGGGATTATGTCAAGCCCGGCGAGGAGAATAAGCTGACCCGGGGGTGCCTGATTCTGGCTGATGGGCAAACTTTGGCTGACCGGCTGCAGAGTGATGATATTATCCAAGACTTAAGATCTCCTGATTTTTGTGAAATTAAGGATTATCAAGATTTTTTTAACTTCTTAAACTGGGGGACTCGTTCCGATGGCGCTTTCATTTATGATCGGGAGAGGGAAAGAATGGCTAAAGTTTTCTGTATTAGCAATAGTTCACAGGAATTAAAGAAAGCCCGCAGGCAGCATCAGGAGCTCATTCCGTCCGATTTTATGCATTACCAGAGGACAGAACCTCTTACAGATGAAGAGTATGATTCCTGTATTGGTACAAAAACCAAATTGGCCATTGTCGCTCCTCCGGCTTACAGCAAAGGAGATTGGCAGGTGAAGTCTTTCCTAGTTAAAACAACGGCTTATACCGATTTAGGTATAGGCAAAGTGGCTCAGTTTGGGTCCAGAGGGCTTGAACGAGAATTTTTCTTTGAGTACGATCCGGCCTCGGCGGGGCCTTTCGTCACCGCAGATCATCCAATCGTCGGTGTGTACCGGACTTACCCGCATCGGACTGGTGAAAGTAAAACAGAAGGCAGGAAAGGTATAAAAGTTATAAAAAGAGTGGAAGAAGTCAGGGGCCCTGAGTATTCTCTTGATGCGGCTTGAGTTTTTGCCGCCGTACGTTAAGGGATTGGCACCGGAGCAATTTATTAATTTATTTTTGCGAGTAAGGTAAGGAAGGAGCGTTAATAATTACTTTTTTTCAGGTCAAGGTCTTTTCTGACTGTGTCATAATATTTTATGATCCCCCAAATGGAACTCAATATAAACTGAATTTTTTACTTTTACAAATAAAATTCTATATTCCGTGTTTCCTATGCTAAATGGATATCAGAAAGTCAGAAGTTCGCTTACTTCCCATTCTTTGTAGGTTTTTTTCGAGCCGATAGAGATTGGTTCAATTTTTCTCTCAACAATATCTTTAACCCATCGGTAAATCTTTTCTGCTTTTGTTTCAGTGAGAAGATGAACGATTTCTTCAAAATTCTTTCCGAGAAACTCTACTTTATACTCTTGTGAAATAGACGCTTCTATTTGCTTTTTGAATTCTTCGAGATTAACCATGAGCTATACCTCTGGTTACTTCATGGGTTAATTTATATAAAAAGCTTTGCGCAGCATATTCCTGTAATTTTTTATAATAACCCGCTTGGGTATAGAAAAAACGTTTGACATAAAATGGTTTTGCATGTTTATTAATTGCCCCAGGAAGTTCTCGTTTAACGTATTCCATTACCTCATTGTAATCTTTAAAAGAATTAATTTTTTGATTGAGTTGAAAAGTATCAAATATCTCGCCAGTTTTGAAATATTCTGTGTAAAGAATCAGAAAACGAACGTTTTTATGGAATTTGTCTTTTTCATTGAGCAAAGTTGGGATAGCTTCGTTAATAACATGCCAGTAATCAGAGAGAGTGACTTTTAACTGTTTTGTCGGGAGTATGTTTTTAGCAATACAGCTCTTAGAAACGGAGTGATAAAAGAGAGAATAAAAGTCATTGAAATCAAGAGTAGTTATTTTTACTTTCTTATTTTTAATAATAATTTCTTTTTTAGTTCTCGTAATGGCAAAAATATCAATGTCTTTGTACTCCTCTTTGTAGAGGAAAGAACCAGTAATAAAGCAGTATTTGGCAGGAATTTGGGCCAAGAGTTCTTCTGCTTCTTGTAATCGTTCTTTTATTAGTTGCTCATTGCGTGGGTTGTAGATAATCATAGATTACTTAAAATATATGAGCTTTATAAATATTGCCCTATTAAATCCAATTTTATAAAATAAGTAATAAAAATCCGCTACTTGGGCTCCTCCTCGCCAATAATTCTCCTCTCTTCACGTCGCCATCGCCTTTTTCAGCCGGCTGATAGCCCTTCCGGGAGAGGCGCTTCCGGTGATGTACGAGCCGGAGATAAAATAATCCGCCCCCGCCTGCCGGGCTTTCCTGATAGTTTTAGGATTCATTCCCCCGTCGACAATGATCTTGATTTTGGGGTTGGTTTCCTTGATTTGGGAGATTTTTTCCATGGGAAAAGGGAGGAATTCTGCCCCATAGAAGCCGGGTCGGACTGTTAGGATCAGAAGATAGTCAATGTCGGGCAGATGTTTTTTCAGGTGCTCATCGACCATCGTTTCCGGCTTGAGGGCGAAAGCCACTTTCTTTCTCTTCCGCTTCATCCAGTAAATGTAATAGGCGTGGCTCTCGAGCTCTTCAAAATGGGGAATGAAAAGGCTGATTCTTTTTAGGTTGGCCTTAATCCATCGCAGGGGATTCTTAATCATCAGGTGGGCCTGGTAATGATATTTTTTGGGCAGTTTGAAGTCAAACCATAAAGAAGTGTTGGGCACAAATTTGCCGTCAGCGATGTCTAAGTGAAAAGTTTGGACGGTTCCTTTTAGTTTTCTAAATAAGTTATCGAGGCTTTTCTGGTCTTTAGCCATGATTGAAGGAAGGATTTTTGCCGTCATTTTATTTGTCTTTAGTTAAGTTGGAAATTATTTTTACAAACACGGAAAAAGAAAGGGCAGTTAAGGTTAATGTCCAATCAAGAACCTTAAAGCACGCAGTATTGATGGCACTTACTAAAATGAATAGTATTACTAATCCAGTAATTAAGTCACTGATCCAGTCAAGCCAATATTCAATTCTCATAATGCCCCTAATGCACGTAATAAGCCGTATAAAGCAACCAATATTCCAGCAATACCAACAATTAGAGCAATTAGATTAAGAATTTTTTTTGTTTTTTTTGTCATTTTCATCTTGTTTTACCTCTTTAATGTTTTATTTAATTGTTTTCTGTATTCATATTTTTACCTGTTTCTACTCCATCAAACCTTCCAATCTCTTAATCTTATTAATCCTTCTGACGTGCCTCGATGCCTGAGAAAAATTTGTCTTTAAAAAAATGGCAATCATCTTTGTGGCCGCTGGAAATGAACCAAACCAGCCCGATAAGCAAAGGACATTAGCATCATTATGTTTTCTCGACAATTTAGCCGATTCCACCGTGCCGGGATTAACCGCCCGAATCCCTTTGACTTTATTGGCGGCGATGCAGACACCCTCGGCTGAGCCGCAGAGCAGGACGCCTTTGGTTTTTTCCCTGGCGGTTTTTTCCCCAACTAAAGCGGCGAAATCAGGGTAGTCATCATCCGGGTCGTATTTTAAGTTGCCCAGATCCTCAAAAGGAATTTTCCTGGCTCTCAACCATTTCTTTATCTTTTCTTTTAACTTAAAACCAGCATGATCTGAACCAATATAAATCTTTTTATTCATTCTTATCCCTCTTTTTTAATTGCTCAAATTGAGTCTCAAACCCCGCAGCTGTTGCTGCCAAGCAACTCACGAACGCAGTGACTTGACTGCTGCGATATTAATAAACTCAATTTGAGGCTTTAAAATCCCCACAGCTCTGCTGTGATTGGGATTTTTAATATTTATAGGAATAAATCTCTTGTCATATTAAATGCTTTCGTTAATTTTTCGATAAATGCGGTGATAATGTTATAAAAATACTCCGCTTTTATCGGAATAGATAACTGCGTTGGGATGCAACCTAATTTACGCAGTTATCTATAATTAATTAATCTTTTTTTGCATGGCCGTTATCACCTAACAATAATGACCCAAACATTTATAAAGAACCCGGCTAATTTGACTAATAACGTTGGAAAGCGGAAACAGAGGGTAAAAAACTTACTCATTCTGTTTCAATTATACCCTCAGAAGAACCTGTTGAGTATTATGAAAAGTATTCCAAGGAGATAAAATACAATGAACTTTAAAGAATTAAATGTAAAAGAAGAGATAATATCGGCCTTAAATGAACTAGGCATCAAAGAACCGACGACAATCCAGCAGAGAGTAATCCCTTTAATCAAAGCAGGGAAAGACCTCATTGGGACGTCTAAGACCGGCTCAGGGAAAACGGCTGCTTTCGGCATCCCGGCATTAGAACAGATTGAAAAAGGGAAAGGCATCCAGCTTTTTATCATGGCGCCTACCCGAGAGTTAGCCGTGCAGATCGCTAAAGATTTACAAAATATAGGAAAATATCTTTCTTTCCGGATTGCGGCAATTTACGGCGGTGTAGGCTACCAGCCGCAAGAACAGGCTCTGCAAAGGGCTGAAATTGTCGTTGGTACACCCGGAAGGCTGCTCGACCATCTGGAAAAGAGAACAATGAATATGTCCGGCATTAAATGCGTCGTCTTAGATGAAGCGGACAAGATGGTCGAGATGGGCTTCATTGAAGACATCAACAAAATCTTAAGTTATTTTCCTGACAAGAAACAAGTGCTTCTATTCGGAGCGACCCTTTCAAATGACATTGACTACCTTAGGGACAGGTATATGAACAGCCCGGTTACAGCTGAAACAGAAGCCCAGGTCGGGGAAGAATTTCTGAAACAGTATTATTATGATATCCGGCCGTTTGAGAAATTCTCTCTGTTAGTGCATCTGCTGAAAACGGAACAAATCAACCGTGCGATTGTTTTTTGCTCAGCCAGGCATACAGTCGAACTGGTGCATAAGAACCTGCGCTCCCAGGGAATCAAGGCGGAAATGATCCATGGGAAATTAAGCCAGAACCGGCGTCTAAGTGTGATTGATGGTTTCAATAAAGAGAAAATCAATATTCTGGTTGCCTCACCGGTAGCGGCAAGAGGATTGCATATTGATGACATCAGCCACGTTTTTAACTATGACTTGTCTAAAGATTCGCAGGAGTACGTGCATAGGATAGGAAGAACTGCCCGGGCAGGCAATACCGGGAAAGCGATCACTTTACTTTCGGAGAAAGACTATGATGCTTTTAGTGAGATCTTGGCCAGGCATCAAGTGCCGGTGCAAGAGCTTCCAAAAGGTATTTTTCCTAAACTGCATTTCCAGACAGGGTGGGATGATCGGCGTGGCCCGCGTGGTTTTGACCGAGGATATCATGGGCGGCCGAATGGAGTGCATCGTCCGCACAATTCGGATGGTACTCATAAATCATATTCTCCGGCGGGGAGAGAAGGAAGAGATGGAGATTTTAGACGAGAAAGAAGAGATTGGAGTGAAAGAAGACAACCCCGATCAAGGGAGATGAGCCGTCCAAGCAATCATGCTCCGGCCTGGGCCAGACCGGCAGGCGGTTAGGGGTTAATCATCACACAACCTTAAATTCCTAATCAAAACAGCAAGAATAACCAGGCCGGCAATTGTTATCTTTTCCCCTTACTCCCAAACAATCTGATTCTCTGCTCCGCCACTTTCTGCATCAGATTCCGGGCCGCTTCCAGGATGTGCCGGGGATCGAAGTCTTCCGGCCGGGTTTCGATGACTTTTCTCACGCCGGCGTCGAAGGCCAGCCTCAAGTCCGTATCAGTATTAATTTTGCAGATTCCGTTCCTGACAGCTTTCCTGATCTCACCGTCCGGCACGCCCTGCACTCCCTCCAGCTCGGCGCCATATCTCTCCGCCAGCCGGACAATCTTTTTGGGTACGCCGGAAGCGCCGTGCAGGACGAGGGGAATCTTCACTTTTTTTCCAATCTCTTCCAGCCGGCTGAGCTTCAGCCGGGTTTTCCCTTCGAATTTGTAGGCGCCGTGCGAGGTGCCGATGGCCACGGCCAGAAAATCGCAGCCGGTTCTCTCGACGAATTCCTTGGCTTTAGCCGGATTGGTGTAACAGATTTTTCTTGCTTTAACGGCATCTTCCGCTCCGCCGATCGTTCCCAGCTCCGCCTCGACGGAAACTCCTTTCCGGTGGGCCAGCTGGACGACTTCTCTTGTCAGTCGGACATTTTTTTCAAACTTTTCATGGGAAGCGTCAATCATCACCGAGGAATAACCGAGCTTAACGGCCTGCTTGATCAGCCTCATCTCCCTTCCATGGTCGAGGTGCAGGGCAATGGGGATTTTATTCTCCTGGGAAGCTGTCAAAGCCAATTCATAGAGGTATTTCATTCCGGCATACTTGATCGCTCCTTCCGAAGTGGCGAGGATGACCGGCGAGTTCAGCCGGGCTGCCGCTTTGACCACTGCTTCCACCGTTTCCAGGTTATGGACGTTGAAATGCCCGACGGCATAATGGCCCCGGCGGGCTTTCTGCAGGATTTTTTTAGTATCGGCCAGCATTTTAAACCATTTAGATCATAAATTGTTTACTCATTTAAACCAGTTCGCGGTAGCTCAGCAGCCCGCTCTTCGCCCCGTGTTTCCTGATGACGGACTGGGCGTTCTTCACCGCCCGCCGCAGCGCCTCGTCAAAACCATGCCGTCGGAGCAGCATCCCCAGCAAAGTCGCGGCGAAGGCGTCCCCCGCTCCCGTGGTGTCGACCACCCTGGTCCTAGCCGGCGTGACTGAATAAAATTTGTTTCCGTGCCAGGCGTTGACCGTCCTGGCTCCGTCGGTGATGACGACCGCCGCCGGCCCAAGCTGATGAAGTTTCTTCAGCAGGGTTTTGGGCTCGTGATCGGGTTGATGATCCGGCACTCCCAGCAGCAGCCGGGCTTCATTTTGATTGATGACCAGAATCGTCGCTGCCTCTAAAAAAGGTTTCAGTTTTTCTTTTCCGAGCTTGGCCAGGTAAGAGCTGGCGTTGAACAGGACTCTGATCTTTTTCCGGCGGCAATATTGGCTGATCTCCCGGCCGCAGGGGAAAGATTTTCCTACCAGGGAAGCCAGGTAGACCCAGCCGGCGCGGCTTAGTTCCTTTAGGTGAAAATCGCCGCTTCTCAGGTCGTTAGACGCTCCTTTATAAACGTAAATGACCCGGTCTTTCTCTTTCTTCGGAACGACAATGAAAGAAGAGGAAGTGGGCAAGCGGCTCCGGTTTTTCACCAGCCGCTTTATTTTATATTTTTTTAGCGCCCGGCAGATGAGCTCGGCATCATGGTCGTCGCCCAGCTTGGCGATGACCTCAGCCTTGACGCCCAGTTTGGCCAGCGCGACGGCCGCGTTAGTCGCCCCGCCGCCGGTAAAGCGGTGCCTTTCCCGGACTAAAACCTTATCGCCCAGCGAGATATCTTTCCATCTCTTGTCGATGACTAAGATGTGGTCGACGGTCGCCGAGCCGATACAGACTACTTCCGGTTTCTTCATCTGGTTCACCTCTTTTAGTCAGGGGAAGAGCCCGAGGTTTAAATTAGTTATGGTTTTGTTATATCAAATTTTTCCAACGCTTTTTTAGAACCAACCTTTCCTTTGAATTAAAACAGGTTATCTACAAGTTAAAACCCATAGAATTACAAGTCAAACATACTAAAAATCGAATATAACAAAAATTCCACTACTCAACATTTTTTGAGGCGTTCTAAATGCTCCCTCGTCTGTGAATCAGAAGTAATAGACTTTATTATTCCTCTGGCATAAGAATCTATCACTAACTTATGGAGAGGCCTAACGGACCTTCTCAACATTTTGACAGGATTTCTTAAAGAATAAAATTTACGATTCATGGCAATAATAGTCTCTTGCAATTCATAAGGAGTAAGGTTTTTTGGTCTAATGATGACATGCTGAGTATCGTACAAGTGATAATCTCTAGTGAGAACCCGGTCCTGCTGCTCCATCTCCCGTGCAAATGCTGTTCCCGGCAAGGGGATGGGGGTAAAAAACTGAACGCTGTCTAAATTACCTCTTGTCCAGGCCAGTGTTTCTTCAAGACTCTCTTTGGTATCTCCGTCACCTCCAACTATCATCATCCCATGAACCCAAATACCAGCTTCCCTGAAAAGTCTTACGGCTTCTTTGTTTCTTTCGGCGGTCGTTTTTTTATTCAAAGACTTAAGAGTTTCCTCGTTGACCGATTCAACCCCAACGAAAGCGGCAAAAACACCAGTCCTTTTTAATAAACTGAGCAACTCCGGTTCAAAAGCAGACTGAATACTTAATTGTACCAAGTATCTTTTATGATCATAGCCAAGATCAATCATTCTCCATAAGAGATCCTTCGTCTCCTTTTTTTTGCCGGCAAAATTATCATCTGTAAAGAAAACATACCTTTGTGGTTCTCCCATTAATCTTTCCAGTTCACTGAGGATGGATTCATTTGATCTCCTCCGGTATTTCGAACCGTAGATTATCCTTACCGCACAAAAATTACAATGATAAGGACATCCTCTGGAAGTGCTGATAGTCAAATAGTCTCTGCCATTTCTCACTGACTCTTCAAAAAAAAGCTGAGGCAAGTTGGAGAGTTCTTCTTCAGTCAGTGGTTCTCGGAAATCTTCATGGACCACTTCCCCATTTCTTTTATAACTTACCCCTTTAACTCCATCAGGAGAACCGTCTTTTTCTAATTTTCTTATTAGTTCGGGAAGAGTTTTATCTCCTTCATTTCTTATCACAACATCAGCCCACTGCAAACTTTCTTCAGGCAGGAAAGTGGCGTGGGGGCCCCCGACGATAACCTTACCCGCTGGATTTGCTTTCTTATATAACAAAGCTAACTCTCTTGTTTGGGGAACCGTTCGGGTGATTGCTGAAAGAAGCAAATAATCCGACCCCACAATCCTTTCAAAATTCCCTGAACTTAATCTACCCGGCGTACTATTGTAATTAGGATCAATGGTTCTGACGTCTTGATAGCCTTCTCTTAAGAGGATAGAATGAAGCAGGGGGTTTGCCCGGGAAGGTAACTTAAATCCGGCGTAGATATCTTTTACTTTTTCTCCGTCTATCCTTCCAAAAGATGTTGGAGGAAGTTCTACCAAAGTGATGCTGGGTTGCATGATGGTGCTGGATGAGGACTTTTTTATAAATTTTTCTTTAAAGTGAAGAATTGATCAATAAGCTGATTCAGACCAAAATACGGAGAGGAATGGCGCAAGATGATGCCACTCCGATGATTTCCGAGATGCGTTCCGGTTTAAACCTCAGGCAGACTTACTTCAAAAATTCACTGACCGTCTTGGTGATGCTCTCCGCGTCTTTCTTGGGCAGGCTCAGGGGGTAGGCTTGCAGAACGACTCTCAGCTCTTCGCCGTTGCGGGGGAGGAAGTCAATGATTTTCATTAGATGCTCTTCCTTGATCCGCGTCAGTTTCAGGCCGCTCAACTGCTGGTATAATTCTTCTTTCTTCTCCAAACTTAAAGTAACAATCTCTCCGATGAATACTTTGGTCCGCTGGGAGAGGAAATTCAGCTCCTTGTCGCACGCCTCAGTTTTTTCCAGGATCACTTTGATATCAGTCAGGGAGAGAGGTTTTTCCTCAATGAATTGCGGGTTGGCCATTTTTTATTGTTTATAAAGTTTGTAAACTCTTTCTTTATTATTTTTAATTTTATAAACACAAGAAGGACAAAGTCCTTCTGTGCAGAAGGGAAAACTATCCCTTCTTGCACCAGAAAATTTCACTATTTATACTATTTTATGAAATTTTCTCGTTGGTGTTTGATGAGGTGGAGGGGGTGGACATATAAAGTTTTCTCTTTATGTCCGTCCCTGACGCTGACCAGGTAGCAGAAGCCTTGCTTTCCGGTGACAGTTCCGCTCTTCCCGTGGAAGCGGGAGTGGAATCGGCCTTTCTGCTGGGCGGAGTCGATTTTCAGGCAGACTTTGTCTCCCGGCTTTAGTTCCTGGAAATATCGGCTGAGGGAGATCTTGCCTTTCTCCCGGTAGCCTTTTCGGAACTTGTGCCGCGTTTTTCGCTGCCCGGTGCCGATCCGCTTGACCATTTCTGCTGAGTTCCCGTCCTGTTTTATAAAACTTATGCTGGGAAATAAATTTTCAAAATTTTGGGAAAAAAAAGCCCGGTAGGATCCTCTCCGGAATCTGGCCCGCATTTTGGTTTATTTTATACCCATTCTTGGTTTAAAAAATACCCAAAAATTTAAAAAGAAATAGTTCTTTTTAAACCCAATGACTTCAGCAGAAGAACATAAAAGAAATAGCTTCTTTATTAAGCAAAGAAAAAGTCATTTTTGCTTTTGAAGATATTTGGCAGTGATTGTTTCTTCTTTTTTTCCATCTTTCACTATTACGGGGGGGGGCACAAGGAAGGGGAAGAAGAGGTTAGCTGGTTTGGTATCAAACGAAAAGTAAAATATATCCCTTTATGGAAATGGTTGCTGGAAGAAAGGAAAGTTTAGTTTTTCCCCGGCCATTTGAGGTTTCACTACAAGGGGGGTACTTAGGTTGGTTGTTTTTAGGCAGTAGTTCCGACTGAAGAAGTAACTTCTCAGGGTTCTAATTTTTATCAAATAACACCGCAAAAGCAACGTCAAGGCAACTCGGGAATTGAATCTCTATTTACCGCACCACCTCAACTTTCAGCAGCAGTTCTTCCATCCCTTCCTTGTGCCCGGCCCCGACGACAGCCAGAATTTTCTTCCCGGGATGAAGGCGCATCAGCCGGACCAGCTGCCGGACCATATACTTATTCCTCTCCTCGACCAGCGTCTTATACACATTAGGATAATCCTTTTTCATCCGCCCAATCATCTTCCGGATGACTTCCCTCTCCGGCACCGTCTTCAGATCGAACTTAACCAGGCCCAGCTCCCGGAGCTGTTTCCTGGGGAAGAAGAGCCCCCGGAAGATATCAATCAAAAAGCGCCGCTTTTCTTTCCAGGTGAGGCTCTTGGAAAACCTCTTCAAAGTGACCGGCAAAGGCTGGTCAATGAAAGCGACTTCTTTCTGATGCTTCCGGGCCAGCAACAAAGCCGTCCTCATCTCCGAGCCGGGGGAAACCCCAACCATTTTTCCTAATTTCTGCTGGAGATACTGCCCTATCTTGGCAAAGAGGTAGCCTTTCAGGCCGATCTGCCGTAACTGGGCCAGGGAAATTTTATTCTTCTGCGACCGGAACAGGGCCGAAGCCCGTGGCTGATCCAGCTCTAAAGCCACTATATCAGGCTTCTCCTGGGTGATATACCGGCAGATTTCCCGGATGCTCTGCCGGGCGATGTGGGAAGTGCCGATGATATAAATGTTCATACCGGCTGGATAATAGAAAAGTATTTAAACTTACGTAAATTTGAGCAGAAAAATGAGGTGGTCATGATGATAAAAATGAAAAAAGTTTCTGAAACATACGATTTAAAAGTTTTCACCGACTCGGGAGACTATTTCGGCGACATTGAAGATGGCATTGTCCAGGGGAACAAAGTGGCTGGCTGGAAGATTAAGGCAACGAAGAATTCTTTCCTTAGCAGCGTCCTGGGCAGCGCCAAAGGGGTCATCGTTCCCCATCAGTTAGTTAAGGCCGTGGGAGATATCATCATCATTTCCAAGGGCGCCGTTCCGGCCGGAGGAGTCCAGGACACAGAGGAATCAGCCCCATGAATTATGAAAAGTGGTATCAGGATATGGTGAATTACCGTTATTTGCTGGGGGATCTCGACGACTGTGATGGATGCCTGCCGGTGGCCGCCTGATGTTTTCCATTTAAAATTTTCTTTCATTTTGGGGTTTTGTCCGACTTTAGATTCAGCCATGCCGCTTCATTGAGATAATTTTCTCATTTCTTGCATCGTGCAGAGAAATACTGGCACTATTTTGGTTCATGTGCAGGGGTTGCCTCCAGAACTTGAAGTTACTTTATAGTAGTACTTTAGATAGAAAAGTTTATATAATGCCCTATTTTAACCCTTAAAATGACCACCAAAACCATTGAAACCATCACCGGCGACTTACGCGCCTTTGCGCAACTGGAGCCAGGAACATTCC
>CAYWPJ010000027.1:6931-18566 GCA_964460195.1 uncultured Methanosarcinales archaeon | reverse complement strand
GACTACAAGAATTTTACGCCACCGTTCACAGAACGGTGGAAAGAGGGAATTCTAATTCTTTCAATAATTGCTTTATTAATTCTTGATTAACCATTTTAAAAATCAATAATAATAATTACTATAAATATTTTGTGTAATCACGGACCTTTGACGAATTACGGCAGCCCCTAGATGTTCGGCAACTCGGAAACTTCTGTGCTTGCATTTCGTTTCCAATCATTTCAGTGTAAAAGTTCATCTTTATCCTCGAGAGAAGGCTGTTTTATTAAAGTTTCTTTAAGAAACGTCGTGCCCTAGTTGGCACGTGCCCTGGCTGGCAACCCCTGTGAACACATCTCGGTTCTTTCAACCGGCACAGTATAACTTTCTCCGGCCATCAGCGGCTCCTGTAAAGCGACATTGCCTCCGAGAGTTAGGTTTTGGACGGCATTATAAAAATCTTTTAAATTAAATTCTCCCCGGTGGGACTGTAAATATTGAACCAAAGCATTAGAGAAACGAGGGATGTATTCCCCGCCGGACATTAGAGTCTCTCCGGCTATTCTTTCCGGGCTGCTGGCCGCCAGGACCAGTGTCCCTTCGGGGATTTTTTCCCGATTATTCTCATCGACAAATACCCCGGCTTTACAACAATCAATAATGACCGCTTTCTTCCCCCGCACTTGCTTGATTTTCTGATAGAGTTCTCTCGGATTAAGAATTTGCCCGCCAAGATGAATCCCGTTTGATCCTCCATGGCCATGGAAATATAACAAAATATGGCTTTCTGGCACCGAAAGATGTTTGATCTCGTCTATTTTATCCCTCACGGCTTGTTTGGTCGCTTCAATGCCTTTAAGAGAATAAGGGATGTAACCCCGGCAGCGTACTTCCCTCGCCAAGGCAGAAAGGGAATTCTCCATCGCTCCCGGATGGTCCTCCCCGGCGCTGACAATTAGAGCAAAATCATCTGAGACGGAAAACCCAACCTTAAAATTATTGCCCGCGGGAAAAGAAATAATATCACCGTCAGTTAATTCATGAGAGGTGTTAATTTCCCCGCCATTGACTTCAGATCCATTCATACTGTTCAAGTCCAAGAGGTAGAATCGATTGTCCTCTTTATAGATTGCCGCATGATTGCGTGAAACAAATCTGTCATCAATAGTAATGATGGCTTCCAAATCTTTAAAGATTTCCGGTTTTTCCCTTTCCGCTACGGCCCAGTCGCGTTTATGACTTTCACTGTATCGACCGATTTGGGTGGGCCCGCTAAGGACAAATTTCTTCCCGGAGTTGTCTGTCAGCACGATGGTTTTAGTCATCTTGATGATAAAGAAAATCTAAACTATTTAAATCTTTTTTTATTAACTACTCCTTAGTGATTTAGAATCAAGAATCACAAAACAAAGAGAAACAAAATCCCGGTTAAAGCCATCGCCCCCCAGACTCCTTTGTTCCAGTAGAAAATCTTCTTCCCGTCCAGAGGGCCGAAGGGGATCAGGTTGAACAGCCCCAGCCAGATGTTAATCCCGAACCCGATGGAAAAAGCCAAGCCAAGGGAAGGCAGGAGATAACCCAACCCCAGGAAAATCCCACCCAAGAGGTAATTGGTCAAAGGACCAGCCAGACTGATGATACCGTTCTCCCGGCGGGTGATCATGCCGGAGATCATCACCGCTCCCGGAGCGGCAAAGATGAAACCGACGATGATCGCCAAACCGACCGCCAGATAAAGGAACTGGTCGTGGGCTCGGAATTCTGCCAGGCAGCCGTACTTCTGGGCGGTGAACTTGTGGGCCAGCTCATGCAGCAGAAAGCCCAGGCCGGCGGTGAAGAGGGAGATGATGAACATCATCAAGAATCGGGTGGAAAAAAGCTCCAGGGCATTCCCCTTAAACAAGCTGATTCCGGAATAAACAAAAGCAAAAGCCAGCGACAGGGCCAGCCAGGCTTTGGTAATATCAACCAGTTCAGTTTTAGAAGTCTTGATTTTCCCCAGCTTAATTGTTTGCTCCATCGTTGTCAATTATCTGATACGCCTTCATTAATTATCTGATTCATCGTCGTCAACTTTCTCTTTGAGAACCTGCCGGAGCTTCTGGGCCTCTTCTTCGATTTTCACCAGGACGGAAAGGTCGGAAAAATTCTCCTCGGCGCATTCCTGGCAATAGAAATCGGGCGTGTCTTTAATCTTGAAGATCGCTCCCTGATTGCAGATGATGCATTTCTTGGGCATTATCAGAAACAAAAGTGGATTTTATTTAAAAAGGTTGCTGAAAATAGGTGTCTAAAAATTAGTGCTGCCGGGTGGACCCCCCCAGCAGGCACTCCTCAATCTCTCCGACTTCCTGCTCGGTCACGGCACAGCCGTTGAATTTTGTCGCCCATAAGACCGATTCGACCAGCAACTCCTTCCTCAGCTTCCCCTCGGGCAGGTAAGAATCCAGCAGGCCCAGCCGGTAGGCGGCGGCCGCCAGCTCGACCGAACGGATGATGGTGATGCTTTTCAGCTGCTGGCTGAACTGCTTCATCGCTCCGGCGATGGGAACAACATCTCTCCGGAACCGCCTCTCCAGCAGCTTCTTCATCTCCGCCGGATTCTCGATGAAAAGCCTTAAAGTCCTTTCGTCAATCACCACCGCAGCGGCTCCTGTCTTCAGGGCCGAAGCAACCGATTCCATTTCCCCCCGCTGCATCAGGTCGATGTACTTCTTCCCGATGCGGAAAGAGCTGTCAGCCAAACTCTCCAGCTGGCGGGCTTTTTCCTGGGGGACGTCCTGATAAACTTCAAAGACACCATCCCTGATCAGCTTCAGAACCTGCAGGGCTTCAAACTGAAACCTTTTGACGGTAATCGGCCGCTCGACCAACTCGTATTTGACGGCGGGAGTGATATAAAATCTGCCCTTGAATCTTTTTTTCAGCTCCGGCAGGATCCAGTCCAGGCGGGACATCACCAGGGAAATGACCGGCCCCGCGTCAAAAAAGATAATTTTTTCTTTCATCTCCTGAACAACCCCTTGTCTTTATATTATATTCTTATATAATCTGTTCTCATATTCCAAATAGTTTGAAGGCCGTCTTCAGCCGGCACCTGGCCCGGATTTTTTCATGGTGCCTCTCCAGCACCCTGGTTCTCCCGGCATACTGCTGCAGATCCCAGTTGCTCAAACCCATCAGCCCGGCCGCCTGGCCGATGGACAGCCCCCTTTCCAGAAGGGCCGTTCCTTTTTTGATTCTGGCAGCGTGCATGATGTCGTGCAGGTGGACCTTCACTTTAGTATCGGATTTCCTGACGACGGCGAAAAGTTTTCGGATGCAGCTGTTGTACCTTCCCAGCTCGCTCCCGCGGAGGCTCTGCCCGGCTTCCTGCAGTCCTTCCAGCAAGTCCTGGTAATCCTGCTTCCTGACCAGCGGAACGACTTTATAGAGGGAATAAATCAGGACGGTGACGGAGATTAAGTCCAGGTTTTTATGCAGGGCGACGCCTTCGATAGCTTCCTCGCTCAGTTCCTGCAGTTCCTCGACGTCTTTCTTCTCCCTGGTTTTGAGGATGTTCAGTGCTTTATCAAGAAGTCCAATCAGCTCTTTCCTGACCTCTTCTTCCATCTGGTGAGGGATTATTCCGGGTTTTATATAGTTTTCCTGCTCACTCAAAAGCCAGTCCACAAATTAATCATTAAATTAGCGATCAAGAAAGTGGTCTGATTCGCTATAATTATGCAACAAAGCAACGGGCTCTTTGGCACAAAGTGTAGAGCCACTAAAGAGTAATAAGACCACCAAAAGGCTTATAAAAAGATGGCACTTTTGGATTCTAAAACTACTACAATGAGGTTTACACCATGGCTTTATCTTTAGACGGACCGGGTATTCATGACGAATACTTTGGACGAAACACTGAACAAATGCCCAAGCTTTTAGCAGACGGCAGAGAACCGATGAGTGTTGCCCATTTAATGGAGCAGCGTCTCAATGTGCGTAGAGAAGGAATCAGTCAAGCACAGCACGATTCTTGGTGGGGCAACTATTTTGACAATGCCGATTTATGGTTACGGCACCCTGACAAAGGCGGAAAAGTGGTTGCATATAATGCACAAGTGCTTGAATTCCTTCGACAACATCTAAAGCCTGAAACGGAATTAGTTGATTATGCTCTTCCTTTACCTGATGGATTCTTTGAAGCCATGGAAGGATTAGAATTGAAAACTGCTGACATTGAACGCTTACACACACAAGGATATACTCCTCAAGAAGCAAAGCAATCAGACATATGGAGAGAATTTGCTCGAGAACAAAAGCGCTTGGATAATTATATTGATGCTGTGGTTGCCGAAACCGGTAGGGAAAGAAATTTGATGAACACATACTTTGGATCTGCTTCGAAAGTCCCAACCGGGCGGCTTTGGTATGTCTACTACAGGTACAACGTTTCCATTGCGGCTGGTGACCTCGGCCTTACCAGTGACTATGGTCGCCTAGTCGGGGTAGCGCCGGAGGCGCACGTCAGTTCGGTGCTGCGCGAAGCGCGCGCAAAAAAGTAGATAGTCAGGCAGCATAATCATTTTGAACTGTTCTATTTTTCTACACACTGCCACGCTGAAAATGAACCGAAAAGAGTTCGTGAGACTATTCAATGATAATTTAAGTTTGAGCATTTGTGTTCTTAAAAAAATCAAGATAAAAAAAATTAAGAAAAAGGTAGGGTGGCGTAAGCCGCCTTCTGTCGGGCCCAAAAGGCTAACCTGTAGCCTCGGTAGCCCGTGAGAGCATTCTACTAAGCGTCAGACTGACTTGCACCGGCCAATATTCGCCGTTTCATCGTTCCCATACCACGTAGTCTTGGGGTTAACTCATTTGCTTCGCAGCAAACTTCGCCATCAGTCATCCCGAAAGTATGGACGTGTCGTTTCTGAGCCAGGGATAAGGATTTCTCCTTCTCTCATCCGAGAGTGGCCATGCTGCACCATAAATTTCTTTATGATACTGGTGGGCGGACTTTCCTCACAAACCTTTGGGCAAGCCAAAGGGCTGCGTAAGCTCCCTGCCACCGCTACCTAAATCTGTTTCAGACCCGCCGCTTTATAAAGTTTATGGGAAGATTTTTAAATAACCGCCTCAAACCCCAAGCTTATTGCAGAAGACACTGCAAACATGAATTAAATTAAGGTAAGTCAAAAATGGCGCGCTTGTATTCCAAAAAGAAAGGCAAAAGCGGAAGCAAGAAACCAATCAAGAAAATCCCCTCCTGGGCGCCCTACCAGGGCAAGGAAGTCGAGAAGCTGATCATCAAGTTTGCCAAAGCCGGCAAGACCTCTTCGGAGATAGGGATGATTCTTCGGGATAGTTACGGCGTCAACAGCGTTAAAGCCGTCACCCAGAGGAGCGTTTCCGCCGTCCTGGAGGAAAACAAGCTGGCCGGGAAACTGCCGGAAGACATACTTAGCCTAATCAAGAAGATGATTATCATCAATCAGCACCTGGAGAAGAATAGGCACGATGAAACGGCCAAGAGGGGGTTGATCTTAACCAGTTCCAAGCTGAAACGCCTGATTGATTATTATAAAAAATCCAAGAGATTGCCGGCCGACTGGGTTATGGACACGGAACGGCTGAAAATGTATTTGGAGTAGGATCTCCGATTTTAGTAGTGTACGTATTTAGTTGCGCCAAGAGATAAACTTGGTTTTCATAACTTTTATAAATTAATCTTCAGGAAAAAGCTGGATGGCTAATGAATACTTATTTAGAAAGCTAGTTGCTTCAGTTCCAATAAAAAAAAAGACTTTAGATTTAGTGGAAAGATTGATGGCCTTAGAAAACTCGGAGTTCATCGAGAAAATGCAAGTGACTAGCCTTCGCCCACCAGGTCAATCAACTTGGAGGGATTTTGATTTAAAATAGGGGAGTATTTCAGTCTATGCAGTGATGCCGAGATCATTTAGTAGAGTTACTGCGTTTAGGCATTTTCTCCACGCACATGACCTTCCACTGCATGAAATTTATGTAAACTATAATTCTGCTGAAGCAAGGACACGGTATCTGTTATTGGCAGAGAATGTAGAAGCGAGCTTTGCTAAACCCTACAAACGCGAAAGAAATGCTCTCTTGGAGTATGATAAATTGAATTATCCTGAGTGGTATTTTAAGATTAAGGGTATATAAAGCCCTTATTTTAAAATAGGTATTTATTGAAAAGTTCAGCCGCGCCAAGAGCTAAATACGCCTTTTAGTAGAAAAGTTTTTATTCTCTTTAAGTTTTCTTTGCTTTATGGATTATCGCTGGCGCTCCGGCCTGGTTGTTGCCATCCTTATCGGCATGGTGGCTCTTTCCGGAGTGATTATCGGAAAAGGAGGGAGTAATATCATTTTTTCCGGCAGCCCGGCCGGAGAAAGCCCTCCGGGAATGACTGGCGCAGCTACCGGAGAAATTGACTGCCAGGGCAGTGATTGCCCAGAGCTCTGCCAGGATTACTCCTGTGTCATTGCCTGTTACGATGATCAGGACTGCGACGACCGGATGGCCGCGACGGAAGATACCTGCAAGAATCCGGGAACAGAATTCTCTCTTTGTGTCAATCAGAGGAAAAATTAGAGGAGATTAAATTAGGTGAAAAACTAAGCTGAAACTAAAGTTAAACCTAAGTAAGGGCAAAACTAAAGTTACAAAGATGGACGTTATAGCAGAAGACACAAATAATCAATCAAAATTGTTGTGTCTTCTGGAATATCTTCTGGAATATAGTGTCGAAAGATTGTCCAATAAACAATAAATAATGTCCTCCACTATATAAAGACAGGCAAAGATCAAAGCATCGTCTTGATGTTCTCAATGTTCAGGGCGATATCCCGGCCCTTCTTGGTTAATTCCAGCAGCTTCAGCCGGCCTTCCTTCTTAAAATTGATCAGGTCAGCCTTCTGCATCTCCTGCAGGATCTTGACGACGTGCGAATAAGTGCAGTCAATCTGCTTCGCCAGGACGGAAGCATAGACATGAGAGTTGGAATTCTTCAACTCGACCAGCATTAAAGCCGGCTTCTCCCGGAAAAAGACATCAAAGATAGCTTTATTATTCTTCATTTAATTACACCCCGATAGTATACCACCCACACCTCTAAAATCTACTCTTTATAAGTGATGTTAAACGCTTGCTGAATTAAAAGATACGTTCTAACAGTTATATTTAAATGTTATGGAAAAAAAATAAGAAACCGGGTTTTTGTAGTAAAATTTTTTAAACCAATCTTTTTTCCGGAAGCCATGTCCCAGGCAACCAGTTTCTTCCCCCACCAGACCATTCGGGAAGGGCAGGACCAGCTGATTAAAGACGCCGATCAGGCCTTCTCCGAGAAGAAAATCCTCCTGGCTCATGCCCCTACCGGCTTGGGGAAGACCGCCGCCATCCTCACCGCCGCTTTGCACCAGGCTTTTAGAAGCAAAAATCGGGTTTTCTTCCTCACCAACCGGCATACCCAGCACCGGATTGCCGTCGATACCCTGAAATTAATCAAGGAAAAGACCGGGGAAGAGCTCAGCTGTGCCGACCTGATCGGCAGGAGATGGATGTGCCGCCAGGAAGTCCGCGGCCTGTACGGCAGTGAGTTCTACGAATACTGCAAAGCCGTGGTCGAGAAAGGCGAATGTGAATTTTACAACAAGGTCAGGAAAAAGAAGGCCCTGACGGTCGAGGGAAAATTGCTGGTCGAAAAATTGGAAAAGAAGGGCATTCTCCACAACGAAGAATTGATTGCCCTGAGCCAGGAGGAGGGGATGTGCAGTTACGAAGTCTCGTTAGCCCTGGCTAAAAAAGCAACGGTGATCATTGGAGATTACTACTGCCTCTTTAATCCCTTCGTCCGGGAAACTCTCTTCAACAAAATGGAAATCGCCCTGGAAGATATAATTTTAATCGTTGACGAAGGGCATAACCTGCCAAAGAGGATTACTGAGATGCTCAGCAGTAGCCTGAGCAGCTATACTATCAAGAATGCCGTCCTGGAAGCCAGGAAGTTCCGTTATCCTGGCCTGGTTTTCTGGCTGCAGGAGTTGAACAGGATTCTTAACGAACTGGCCGATTTTTCTAGAGAGGAAGCCAGGGAAAGGCTGGTGGAGAAGGAAGATTTCCTCCAGGAAGTGAAAAAAGTCGTTGACTATGAATCGCTGGTTAATGAACTGGCCGTGGCGGCCGACGAAGTGCGAAAGAAGCAGAGGAAGAGTTATCTGGGAGGGATTGCCGGCTTTCTCGATTCCTGGAAGGGCGAGGACAAGGGATTTACCCGGATTCTGACGTCGAAGGAAGGAAAATACGGGCCGGTGGTCACTTTAAGCTACGCCTGCCTTGACCCCAGCCTGATGGCTAAGGAAATCTTCAGCCGGGTCCAGGGAGGGGTGATTATGAGCGGCACTTTGCGGCCGACCTTTATGTATCAGGATTTGCTGGGAATCCAGAAAGGAGTGGAGAGGGAGTATCGCTCTTATTTCCCTTCTGAGAACAAGCTCAGCCTGATCATCCCTGAAACGACGACCAAATACACTTTGAGGGGAGAGGTGATGTACCGGAAGATTGCCGGGAAGTGCTCGGAAATTTCTTCATTGATTCCGGGCAACCTGGCAATTTTTTTCCCTTCCTACCAGCTAAGGGATGAAGTCGGGAAATTCTTCAGTTCAGCGAAGAAGCTGTTCTGGGAGAAGAGCGAGACGAGCAAGGAGGAGAAGGAAAAGTTTCTCGATGATTTTCGCGCGGGAAAGGAAGGGGGAGGCGTCCTGCTGGGCGTGACCGGCGCCAACTTTGCCGAAGGAATCGATTTGCCGGGAGATTTATTAAACGGGGTGGTAGTCGTCGGCCAAGCCGGATCTGAAGACCCGGGAGCTGATCAAGTATTACGAGCAGGAGTTCGGACGGGGCTGGGATTATGGTTATATTTACCCGGCGATTACCAAATGCCTGCAGTCAACCGGAAGGTGCATCCGTTCGGAAACGGACCGGGGGGTGGTGATTTACCTGGACGAAAGGTTTGCCTGGCAGAATTATTTTTGCTGTTTTCCCTCGGAAGGGCTGATTGTTTCTAAGGATTATAGAAAACTATTGACCAGTTTTTTTGGCTGATGGTCGGCTCTGGCGGCCTTAAAGATAATCTTTAAACTAGTATACAAAAACATAACATTTATATACTCATCCCACTTTCCTTGGAAATAGGGAAAAAGGTGATAGATGTTGCCGTTTTCCCGGTAAGGGCAATAATGATTGCCTTTACGGTTCATATTAAATGGGCTCCTAAACAGGTTTCTACCCACTCTCACCCCCCTCTTCGGAGCCCATATTTTTTTTATCTATATCTTTTGTTTTTTATTTTTGCCAAAGTCGAGGGCGGAAGGCAGGCAGATGGCCGCTCGTCATACGCTCTTTTAGCAGAAACCTTTTAAACCGCCCGGTTCTCCTTCTCTTATGAACTTCCAAACCATCCCTCCCGTCCCCGACAGTCGTCACCTCCTCGACCTGGCTTTCCGCCGGGCTCGGAAGAAAAGCCAGCTGAAAAAATTTGAAAAAAAAGATTCCCGTAGCCAAAGAAAAGATTCCTATAGCCAAAGCTTCAAAGACAGAAAACTGCAGTTCATCAAGAAAACGGAATTCATTAAGCTGGACGTCATCAAGGGCATCCTCATCTCCCGCCTGGATGAAATCCTGCAGACTTTTCCCGAAGAAAAGAAGCTGCCTTCTTTCTACGCCAAACTGCTCCGGCTGACGCTGGACTATTTCCAGTTCAAGAAATCATTCGGAGCGGTCAACTGGGCCACCGGCCGGATCTGGTTTTTTCATCAGGAATATCTCCGAAAGGCCAGCCGGGCCAGGGACATCAAAAGCATCAAGGACTCTTCCCGGCAGTTCTATGGAAGGGTCTCTTCCGTCCTGAAGCAGATTGACGGGAATCTGCAATACTTGGAGCAGTCCCGGAAAATCCTCTGCACTTATCCGGACATCAAGGAAATGCCGACGGTCTGCATCTACGGCTTCCCCAACGTCGGCAAAAGCACTCTGCTAAATAAACTGTGCGGCTCCAAAGCCAAGGTGGCCGGTTATCCCTTCACCACCCTGACCATCAATGCCGGATACACTACTATTAAAAGCAAGGGAATGCAGTTTCTCGACGTGCCGGGGACTCTGGCAAGGGAAGAAAAGAAGAGCAACATCGAGCTGATGGCCGAGCTGGCAGTTGAAGAGCTGGCTGGCGTCATTATTTACGTCTTTGACCTGAGCGGCTATTGCGGATACTCAGTCAGGGAGCAGGAAGAATTGTTCAGAAAGATAAGGAAAGGCAAAACAGTCCTGGCCTATCTGGCAAAGAAAGACCTGACTGACGAGGAAACCTTGAAGGGTTTCCGGCACCGGCATTATTCCCTGGAAGAGCTGAAGGAAGAGCTAGGCAGGGAGGAGCACTGGCCGCCGGCAGCCTAAGGGATTGTTTAAGGAATTAAAACAAGAAAAATCCAATAGATAAAAAGGTTCAGGAGCGTCAAAGGGATGCCGACGCGGGCAAAGTCAAAAAAAGTGATGGTCTGATGACTTCTTTTCTCGGCATTCTGGATGATGATAACATTGCTGGCCGCCCCAAAGATCAATAAGTTCCCGGCGATGGTGCTCCCGGCGGCTAGGGCTACTAATTCTTTGGTCGAAGCACCGGCATGCAGCAGCATTGGGAGATACAATGCAACCAGCGGCACATTGGAGATCAATTGGCTGAGGAGAATGCTGACGATTAAGATAGCAACGATGGAAATGATATTAAAGTTCAGCCGGGCGATCAGGGACTGGAAAAATCCCGCCTGCCAGACGCTTTCCATGAGGATAAACATCGCGGCAAAGAAAATTAAGGTATGCCAGTCTATTTCTCTAACAACGTTCATCCTTTTCCGGCTTAATAGGATGGGCAGCATGGAGATCAAGGCAATATAGGTCAGTCTGAAATCGAAATTGACCTGCAGCACAACAAATAAAATTTTAATAAATATAAGGATGATTATCAGCGCCAGAGAGATTTTTGACAAGATGGCCAGCTGATGATCTTTGATTGGTTCCTGGGTGTGGTTCAGATTTTTCCCGGCAAAGTGCTTTTTATAAAATAAATTCAGCAGCAGGTAGGCGGCAAAGAGGTTTAAAATAGTCGGAACAAAGAGATATTTGAAAAAAGCCGCGAAGGGATTGGCCATGTTGCCATTTACGGCAATCAAAAAGTTCTGCGGGTTCCCGATGGGGCTCATGACACTTCCGATGGTTACGGCAAAAGCCAGGGTCAGCAGGAGGGGTTTGACCGGCATTTCGTGCTTTTTGGCAATCAGAAGGACAATCGGTGTCCCGATGATGGCGAGGGTGTCATTCATCAAAAAAGCAGAAAGGAGCCCGAAAATCAGAAGAATAAAAAACAGGAGTTTTTGCGGGGTATCCGCATTCTTGAAAAATTTATAGGACAGGTGGGACAAATACCCGCTGTCCTCCAAAGCCCGGCCGACGACAAACATGCCAAATAAGAACAGCATCACGTCCAAATTTATTGCTTTGAGGGCATCTAAATAAGTTATCTGACCGGTGATTAAAGCCGCCAGGGCGCCGCAAGACATGATTTGCCAGATAGGTAATCTGATATTGCCAACTTGCCGG
>CAYWPJ010000027.1:922-6921 GCA_964460195.1 uncultured Methanosarcinales archaeon | reverse complement strand
GGATAATTACCGGGATAATCATCATGCCGGCAATTTAAATTTGGCTTATAAACTTATTTGACAATTTATAGTAACTGACTTAAATATTTATACAAAGTGTCAGTTACTATATTCAGAAGACATAACCAATTTGTATAAATAATTATGTCTTCCGTTATAGTATATCCCCGTCGGCAGCCAACGGAGAACACCGTCTCGGCCGCGAGCCTCGTCCTACTCCGCTTGGTCAAAACGATTTTTAAGTTTCATAGTTGTTCAACTAATCAATTACTCAAATAGTAAACTTTAAAAAGGGCAGGAATATCTGTAGGAATAATGGAATTGAAAGAGGAAGTTCTGGCCCGGGCCATCAGTGCCGGCTCCCGGCGGCAGATTCTCCGGCTTCTGGCAACCCAAGAGCTGACCGTCAAGGAGATTGCCCAGAAAACAGGGATGTCCATCTCCCTCGCTTCCCGGCATCTGACCCTGCTTTCTGATTTGGGCCTGTTGAAAGTCAGGAAGGAGCACCCCTATAAACACTATTCCCTGAAAGTCAAGGAGCTGAATGAGCTGCTGAGCATTTACGACAAGGTGATTCATAAATTATGAAACTCAAAATGATCAGGACAAAAATGATGGAGAGAGTGAAAAGAGGCGAGGAGGGCCGATGCCTGCTTTCCCGCCACCGGGAACTGGCTTTGGCCGTCTTCAGCCTGATCCTGTTGCTCATCTTTTTCCTCAATCATGAGCCAAACTTCGGCTCGCCTGATTTCTCCACCCCCTCGCCGGGCCGGAGTTTCTTTTCTTTTTTCGGGAAAGGAGGGATGATTACCGGTGCCGAGGTGCTGGAGACGCAGAATGCCGGAAGCAGCACTGCCTGCGGGGGAATTGCTTCCAGCATCACCTTGGCCAGCAATGTCGTCTCTACCGGCACTTGCTATACTATCAATGCTTCCCATATCACCTTAAACTGTGCCGGCTACACCATCAATTATTCCTCTGATGGCAGCACTTTAGGGTATGGGGTAAATGCCAGCGGTTTCAGCAATGTGACCATTAAGAACTGTATCATCAAAGAAGGGCATATTAATACTAACAACAAGCATGCCCTCCTGGTCGGCGGAATAGCGCCCAATTTAAGCTCGCGGATGACTCTTTTCAACAACACGATCACTATCACCGGCCTGGGCAGCCGGGGTATCTTTATTACAGAATCTGCCAACTATACAAATATTAGCTTTAATATTATAAAAATCCCGGCAGGGGGCTCGGCAGAAGGGATTGCCTTAGCCAACTCGTCCCATGCTCTCCTGTTAGGAAACAACATTACCACTATTGCCAGTTCGGCGGCCGGCCTGCATCTGGAAAATAGCGAGAATAATACTTTCACCGCCACCTGGATTTATGTCATTCCCGGTGGAACGGGGGATGCCGTCAGAATATTTACCGACGATGCTTTCAACCGCTCCGGCAATACCTTCCTCAACTTAACCGTTTCCAAGGGTGTAGGTTATGCCATCAACGACCTCGGCGGGGCGGGCGCCAACAGCACTCTGATTTATGATGGAACTTTTGGGAGAATGAACTGGACTTCCGGAAACTTGACGACTAACATTTCCTTAACCATCGACACTACTCTTTTCCTCAGGAATGGAACGGTCGGCCTGACTGATGATGCCGTTAACGTGATGAAGCTGAACCAGACGGCAGACATCACCATGAGAGGGCTGCCTTACTCTTCCGCTCCCTGGCTGCTGAAAGCCGGCGAAAGATGTGATAATACAATTTATTGCAATGTCACTTTTAGCGCCTCAACGGGAATTTTAACTGCCCGCATCAGCTCTTTCAGCAACTACACGACTAACCTCCTGCCGACGCAGGGCCTGCCGGTACTGAACTCAACCGACCCGTCAACCAACAATTCTGATCAAAACCTGACGGCTTACAACATCAGCTCGGCGGATGAGGACGGCCATCGGATTAGGAATATTTTCAACTGGCGGGTGAACGGCACTTCGCTGATGGTCCTGAACCTGCCTTTTGAGAGAGTCAACGGCACTTCTTCCAACAATGCCTGGGACTATTCCGGATTCGGCAACAACCTTTCGGAATTCTTTGACGGCGGAGCGGCCTGGAATGCCACCGGCGGCCTGGGAGGAACCGGAGCCTATCGTTTCAACGGCGGTGATTATCTTGCCATAAATAACACTCGGGGATTGAATTTGACGGCTAATTTCACTATCACTCTCTGGGTTTACCGGATGACGGATACAAATAACATCGAACCACTGTTCTCGGCCTCCAACGACAGCGACCAGAACATTGACTTATCCATCGCTGTCGATGATACTATCTCTTTCTTATTGTACAATAACAGCGGTTCGCTCTCTTCCGACAACCAAAGCGGGGTTTCCCTGGGCGCCTGGACTTTCATCGCCATCAACTCTAACGGAAGTTTCATGGGAATCTACGTCAATGGCTCAATCAAAGGCGTTAAAAATTACGGACCCATGGGTTTTACCGTCCGGGGCTCCGCCCTTCCCTGGCGCCTCGGCCGGGAACGAACGACCAATACTTTTGACGGGCTGATTGATCAAGTACAGGTCTACAACCGTTCCCTCTCTTCCGAGCAGATTTTAGCCATTTTCAACAATCGGACCGATTTGATTGTCTCCCAGGAAACTACCACTAACCAAAACTGGACAGTTGACATCACAGTTAATGATGGTTACGGAGACGGGAATACTTCCCGCTCCAACCAAGTGATTGTCACTGATTTGGTCGGCTGCGGCATCATCACCTCGGACACGACGATGAATCAAAATCTCAGCCGGGCAGGAACCTGCTTCACTCTGGGCGCCAGCGGGGTCACTTTGGACTGCAACCATTACGAGATTAATTATTCCCGCGACGGCACCTGGGGAAATGCCATCGCCAATTCCGGCGGTTATGGCAACGTCAAAATCAAAAATTGCATTATTAAGGAAGGAACTGATGTCACGGAAGGCAAGACGGCGATCAATTTTTCCGACAGCGCCCTTAACTGCTCCATTGTTAATAATACTCTTTACCTGGTCGGCAACAAAAGTATTGGGATTAGCGTCATTAATTCCAACCATACCGGCATTACGGAAAATGTTATCCTGACCTCCGGCGGGAACAGTCCGGGGATGCGCCTGCTCGACTGGCACCATGATAATGCCAGCAACAATGTCATCAATACCACCGGCGGGGCAGCCGACGCTCTAATTTTGAACGAGGTGAGCAATTCTTCGGTCATCGACAACATCCTTAAAGCCCATGCCGGCTACGGGCTCTATCTGGTGGGAATGAACACTGTTAATAACACCTTTTGGAATAATACCATCCTCTCCGCCCTGAACTACACTCTTTATGACAACAGCAGTTCGACCCGGGTGAACCAGCTGATTTACAACAGCACTTATGGGCTGATCAACTGGACTTTGGGAAACCTGACCACGGCCCTCAACTTGTCAGTTAAGCCAGTGGAAGGCGCGGATCTGAACAGTTATTCCAAAAATACGATTTACCTGGATAATTGCGAAATGGGTTTGGCCAATGATGCCAATGCCTTGCAGCTGAACAGTACAGCTACCGGAAGAATCACCCTGCTCTTTTATAACATTACTTTTACCTATGGCTATAGCATCCTGAATGATCAGTTATATGGATGCATTGGCACGACAAGCCTTCGCACTATCGTCTGCAATGCGACCCAAGAAATAGCCCATGCCGTCTTTGTCAATGTCAGCGGCTTCAGCAATTATACCGCTGTTCCTCTTACCGCCTCCGGCACCGTCAATTTGGGCGGAGAATCTTCAGCCGCAGCCGCTGCGGCAATCGCCGCGGCGAGAGGAGTTTCCCCGGCCGAAGCGCAAGCGATGATTGCCGCACAGGAGGCAGCCATCGCCGCCGGCTTGATTAGTCAATATGCCTCCCCGGCAGAAATCAAGGCTTTCTTTGACATTAGCATCTTTGCGCCGTCGGAAGAACTGGCCCGGTTCCGGGAGGAATATCTCCACGGCGAGCTTTCCCCTGAAGGGAGGGCTTCATTTGAAAAGCGTCAGGCCCTGGCCGGCGGGGCTGCCGGTCTCGGCCTGGCGGCCGGAGGCGGAACGGAGAGCCGCTCTCTGACCAGGACGGAAACTTTGTCGGTAACTTTCACCAATCGGGGAGACAAGCCCGTCTCCATCCGGCCGGAAGTTGATCTTGAAAGATTTGTCCCGAAACTGGCCAACCAGGATAATGCGGAGAAGAGGATCAGGGAATTAATTATTTCACGCAGCGCTAAGAGGGATCTCAGCTTGACGGCAGAGAAAATTGAAGAGAAAGTCCGGGAGGAAGCCGTTCTCCTCCGCTTGATCGAAAACGAAAACGTCAGGCAGTTGGTTGGCCGCACTCTGGGAGCAGGCCGGATGGTCGGCCGGGTGATGGGTTGGCTGAAGAGCTTGTTCCACGGGGGCTTGAGTGGAGCCGCCGTTGCCGATTCTCCGGAAAGCGCTGGCTCTCTGATGGGAAGCCGGGCGGGAAGCCTCAGCGGGATAACTTCCAGTTCGCAGAGGGTCGGAGGACGGCTGTTGAAGCCGGAGCTGCTTGATATGAAAGAGATTATCGTCGCACCGGGGAGCACCCTCCAAAAAGATATTCCGATGCTGAAAAGCCTTTCTTCCCGGCCGCGGGAAATGGTCATCGCCTTCACTTCACAGGGTGAGAAAGTGCTGGAAAGGAGCATTATCGTCGGAGAGATAGTTTATGGCAGCGCGGTCGATGTCAACCCGGAGGAGAACCTGATTGACCTTTACTTTGTCGTTCCTCCGGCGGGAGAGGGCCGGGAAGAGTATCTCTTTGAGTTCTCCATTGAAAAAGAAGAGGCAGGAGAGAGCAGCGAAGGGGCAGACCAGAATTCCCTGCCGGCCAAATTTTCCGTCTTGGAACTCTTGGTTTCCCTGCTCCGGGGCAGGACAGCTCTTTACAGCGAAGTCTTTGGGCCTTATCAGTTCAGCAGCCAGGAACCGTCAATTTTCGCCCATCAGCTGCTCTATGACCAAAATATTTACCAGGGTGATTATCTGATCCGGACAAAGCTGGTCAGGGACGGCGGAGTTATTGCCGAACAGTCTTACCCGGTGACTTTGGGGTAGGCTGATCGCCGGAAAGCCTGAGCCGGGAGGCAGGAAAATAAGAAAATATTTAAGAAATATTTAATATTAAGAAAAAGTTTATTAAGAAAGAAATTTTAGACCTTGGGAAAGAGGTGAATAAAAATGCTGGTCATGGGTGTAAACATTCCTTTAATTGAGCTGATCCTGGTTTTCATCATTATTATTTTCATCCTCCTGATTGAGGCGGCAGTGGTCATTTTCATGCTGGTGAGGCAGCTGCAGCGAACCCGGAAGCTGGGCGATTTGATTGTCAGCCTTTCCGACGCTATCTTAGAGGTCAAGAAGAAAGAGATGGAAGAGATCGGCCGGTTGACAAAGTAACGAAAACAAAAATTTAGAATAAGAAACATGGAAAAAAAGAAAGAAAGCCCGGAAAAGAAAATTGTCCCAAAAGGTTGGAAGGGAAGGCCGGTTCTGCCCCTCGACAAAGAGTTGGATTATCTTGAGGGAGAACTGTCCCGTTTAGGTTCTGCTCAGACAGAAAAGGCTTATGTTATCAGCCGTTTGCCGGAAACTTTCTGCCGCCCCGGCCCGGAAGAGGAAAAAGGACTTTTCCGGCGGAGGGGAAAACCGGCTCCGGCTTTGGCTCCTGTCTTTGGGAAGAGCGGAGAGGAGTCGTCATCCCTTCTCGGCCGTTTGCTTCCCCGGAGAACCTCTAAGAAAGAGAGAAAGGCAATGAAGAAAGCCGAACGGGAAGTGATGCGAATTTCCCGGAAAATTGAGAAAGTGCCCCGACCGAAGAACGAGCTGCTGCAGATTGAGGACGAGCTGGCTTGGCTGGAAGGAAAAAAAGTTTGGAAGGAATCCAAAAAGAGATTAGGGAAGGAATCCGGGTTA
>CAYWPJ010000027.1:0-912 GCA_964460195.1 uncultured Methanosarcinales archaeon | reverse complement strand
GCTTGGCCGAACGCCCAGCCGGGCTGTTCCCCGGCCGCCGGCTCCCGGGTGGCTGAAGAAATGGAAGAAGAGGAGGGAGGAAAAGTTAAATCAGGGAGAAGAAAAGGAAGAGAGGAAGACTGAGGAAAAGGAGAAGTTAAAGAAGGAAAACAAAGAGAGGGAAGAAAAGAAGGCTGAGAAAAAGGAGAAGTTAAAGAAGGAAAACAAAGAGAGGGAAGAAAAGAAGGCCGAGGAAAAGGAGAAGTTAAAGAAAGAAAAGGAAGAAAGAGAAAATAAAAAAGAGAATCAGGGAAGGAAGAAGCTTAGGAAGGGCCCGGAAGAGGGAGAAAAAAGGGAAATGCCTAGGCCAGGAATGCCTAAAAACGAATTTACCCGCCTGGTTTCCGAGCTGGAAGAAGCAACGGCTCACCTTAAAAAAGAATTAGGAAAGTGATTCTGAAGGAAATGATTTTTAGTATATAAAAAAGTAAATAAAATAAGTAAATCCATTTAGATATTAAGCAATTCTTTTAGTTGGGGGTGAGCCTTCTTTGTAAATTCCAAGACTTTATTTGCATATTCTTTGTCGAGGGAGGTACCATAATAAAGTATCCCATTTCTGAAATACCTCAATTGGTCTGCAAACTGAATCTCTTTTTCAGTAAAACCAAGCTCTCTTAAATAGGAAACCTCGGCTTCATGCGCTCCCTGACCGCTTGCGGAATAACCTTTTAAATATAATTTTGCCCTGATTAGGTTCAGGATAGAATCAAAGCAATGTTCTACATAGTCATTTGCATTATCCTCAATAACGCCTATTTTTTCCAGTTGCCTCTTTATAGAGCGCATCTTTCTCTCCGACTCATTAATGAGGCTTTTTGCCCTTTCACTATTGATGGAAATTCTTTTTACAATTCCCTCTTGTCAATTGCG
>CAYWPJ010000026.1:20604-21935 GCA_964460195.1 uncultured Methanosarcinales archaeon | reverse complement strand
AAGAAGAGAAACTGCCTTTTCATTTATTGCCTTACACCGTTCATCAAAACAGCTTAAAAGAGGAATCATTTAAGAAAGCGATAATTGAAAATGAAACATTAGTACAAGAGATAGAGGAGAATCATATAATCTTAAATAACCCCTCTTCTTATGTAAATATGATCTGGGAATACTATGGAAAATAAAAAACTAACTTGGTGTTTCAAGTTGAAAGATGGACTTAAGATTGTTGAGCCAAATGAAAGATTATCTAAATCTTATCTTGAGTAGGCGAAATCTTCTTTACTAAGGGCTGAAAAAGATTTGAACGATAAGGATTTGCTTTGGTCTACTGTTGCAATTTATTATGCAGAGTATTATGCTCTTTATTCTTTTCTTCAAAAGATAGGCATAAAATGTGAAAATCATGCCTGTTCTATTCTTGCAGTCACTTTACTTTTAGGAGAAGACAAGACTAAGACGATAAGCCAACATAAAGATAAGAGAATTGATGCACAATATTACATGAAAGTCAATCAGGAATTAAAAATAAGATTAATGCTGCAAGAAGCAAAAATATTTGTCTCTAATTTTGATGAGCTTGTATCGAACCTAATAGAAAGTAAAATTAAAGAATACCGGGAGACTATTTTTAGGAACAAATAAAAATACTGCTCTCTCCCACTTAACGAAACGAAAAAGACAGCGACAATCTAAAAGGTAGGGCGATACGCCCAGCGAAACCTGCCTTAGTGGCCTCCCGGGAAACTTTATCAAGGAAGTCCCTTGACCCCGTCCAATTATATCCTTAACTACACAAATCCTTATAAAGAATTATTTTAAAGGAAAGGCCATGTTCAAAATCCCCCTGGCTGACCTGAAAGAAAAAATTCTCAAGAGCGGCAAACTTGGCCCCCGGGAACTGGAAGAAAGGATAAGGTATAAAATCAACGAGCTTTCCGGGCTGATCAGCGAGGAAGGGGCCGCCCACATCATCGCCAACGAACTGGGCATCGAACTGGTTAGACAGGGCGGGGAGAGGCTGAAAATCAAGGAAATCTATGCCGGGATGAGGAATATCTCCACCGTCGGCAAAGTGGTCAGGAAATTCGACGTCCGCGAATTCCAGAAGGGAGAAAGCATGGGAAAAGTCTGCTCCTTAATCTTAGGCGACGAGACGGAAACAATCCGGGTGGTCTTCTGGAACGAGCAGGTGGAAAAAATCAGCAGCCTGAAGGATGAAGATATTCTTTCCATCAAAGACGCCTATGCTAAGGAAAACAATGGACAAAAAGAAATCCATATCGGCGAGCGGACGGAAATTGCCGTCAACCCGCCCAGCGAAAACATTG
>CAYWPJ010000026.1:18412-20594 GCA_964460195.1 uncultured Methanosarcinales archaeon | reverse complement strand
GTGCGGCAGACCCGCAGTTTCAACCGGAAGAAAATTAACGAGCTGCAGGCCGGCCAGGAAAATGTCGAAGTAATGGGGACGGTCGTCCAGGTTTTTGACCCCCGCTTCTTTAAGGTCTGTCCGGAATGCAATAAAAAAGCGGTGGAAGCGGAAGGAAGCTACCATTGCACCGAGCATGGTGGGGTTATGCCAGAAACTTCCTATGTCTTAAACGCCATTTTAGATGATGGCAGCGGGACGATCCGGGGTGTCTTCTGGAAGAACCAGACCAACCATCTGCTGGGAAGGGAAAATCTCCAGGAATACCAGGATAACCTGGCGGCTTTTGAAGAAATCAAGACCGACCTGCTGGGAGAGCAGTTCAAAGTCACCGGCCGGGTCAAGCACAACGAGATGTTTGGCCGGCTGGAGTTCAACGTGCAGATGGTCGAGAAGGCCAACCCGCATGAAGAGATGGCCAGGCTGGAGAAGGAACAGGCGGGAAATTAAGCACCAATTTCCCGTATGACAATAACAGAAACCTACTCGCTGCCGTTCTCATTCGCACCCCAACGCAATGTCTGAGGGGGACTAAATTATTCTGGTGTTGACAGTTTCACAAAAAAAAGCAACTAAATCATCACTGAGGGGGACTAAATTATTCTGGTGTTGACAGTTTCACAAAAAAAGCAACTAAATCATCAAGAGGTTTACCATCCACTTTGAATCCCTGCGTTCTCACAACTTGATAACCTCTGTCTTGAAAATCCCAAGTTCTTTCTTCAACTTCGTTCGCAAAATGTTGCTGTTGTCTCGCTTGCATCATTTTAATATTAAAGTGGCCTCGAGATTCTGCCATATAAATCTCATGAGAGTATAGTTCTTCATTCGTTGAAGAATTTCCAACATCTTTGAAACCTTGACCTTCTAACTCAGCTTTTATTTGCTCAAATTGATCGTGTGATTCACAAGTTCTATCAAAATAATCCCTTGCTGGTTTTGCATTCATTTTATTATTCCTCTTATACAGTTGCAGGATAATACTGCTAAACACACCTTCTTTATAAATCTTTTGGTTTTGTAGTAACTATAAAGTAAATAATCTCTCAAAAACCCAAGTTCCTTAAGGGGTAAACGGGATTACTGCGCTGATGTTAACACCGCTTCTAAACGAATTCTACGCCTACACTAAAAACTAAGAGTATTATTTACCCTCTAGGACAGCCAGCCCCGGTTTTGCCCCTTTAGGCTCTGGGCTTGGCTCCTCTTTTGGTTTCAGCTCCTCGGCGATCAGGTCATAACATTTATATTTTTCCTCGGTCAGGCGCTCCTGGACGAAACCAAGCTTCGAGCGGACGCTGTCAGCAGTAACAAAAACGAACTCGATGAACCCCCCGCTGTTCTTGTCCTTGGCGATGGCCTTCTCCATCGCCCCCGCCGCCAGCCAATAAGCGGTGTAAAGCGAAACATTGTCAAGTTTTACTCCACCCCCGATTTTCTTCTTAATATAACTATCTTCCGTGTATTCCATGTCCTCAAAATAAGGCTCGATAAATTTTTCCCCCGACCCCAAACAAATGTATTCGATACCCTCTGAATCGGACTCTTCGACAAAGCCGCGGTCGGTCACCTTATACAACCCCAGCGATTCCCGGTTGGAAGCGATCAGCAGGTCCGTCGTATCCTCCTTGTCCTCATCAGCTCCCTGCTCTTCCCGGCGCTTGATATAATAGCGGTTGACGATATCAAACTCAGGGAAATATTTCAGGTTGATGGCTCTCTCGACCGGGGCTGGCCGCCCGCCGCTGACTGCTTTCCGGAACGCCTCGACAACATACTCATCAACCTCATGTTTCGGCTTATCACCTTCCCTAAAGAAGCGGATAACCCATTCTTCAGTCGGCGATCTGGCCCTGCCTTTTCCGGAGAGAAGATCCTGGAAGCGGGCCCGCACCGCACTGGAAGGCTGCCCTAAAGAATGAAGGTATTCGTTCAGCCTCGACTGGTCTTTTTCCCCGGAAACATACTGAAAAAAATCTTCGAAATCGCTTCGGCCCGAAATGTAGCTGAAAAAACGCTCGAGAAACTTGTCGGCGATATTCCCGGCCATGCCAATGGCATAATTCTGCCCTTTCCATATTTTGGAATCGGACTTCTTCTTTTGGGCTAAATCGAGTTGAGTGTCAGCGGCAAGGACGATCCC
>CAYWPJ010000026.1:7466-18355 GCA_964460195.1 uncultured Methanosarcinales archaeon | reverse complement strand
AGTAGAACTCTCTTTGTGTATTCATTCCCGATATTTATCTTTTATACTTTTTTTCCGATATTTATTTACTCTGTTTATTCCCCACACTCATTTCACAATCCATCAGAACACTCTTTCTTTCAAGCCTAAGGATAGATTGCTTATAATTATTTAGTTAGAAAGATGTATAGTTTAGAAGAGATAAATAATATATTTAATTGCTGACAAAATGAGCACTTCAACAAGATTACCACTTAAAAAAATAAGCTCCCGGTGGGATTTTCGTGCGCCGAGTGCAGTTTGAGTGCCGCTTAAGCGCCGCTCGAACCCACGGATCTCCGCTGTCTTCCTGGCCCTTGCCGTCAAGGCTTCAACCGGGCGGACTGCAGGCGGATGCTTGCTATCAGCCAGCTGAACTTAGAGCAAAGCTGATCTTAGCCGCTTGGCTACGGGAGCATTATCAGCAGCGTAGAAAAGCCCATTTATATAATTTTTGATTAAATTTAATAGATATCGCTAACCAAGACATCGCCGGGATTTTAAAACGCCTTGTGACTCCTTTTAAGTTACAAATAAATCGAAAAGTTTATAAAGGAATACCCTTTCTAAAATCAAATCATGAGATAGGAGGTTTACGACAATGGCAAAAGAAGCATACGCGGCTGATGTTTTAAGTGAAATTGAAAGTAAAGTTACGCAAGAAGTTGCTAGAATTTATGCTCAAGAAGGGGGCCTCACCCCGCAGCAAGAGGAAACTCTTCGGATGGCTTATTTTTCAAAGATTGCTCCTACCGTTCTTAATTATTATAGGGAAAATGGAGTAAATGTCAGGGGGAGATCTCAAATCCGAGTGATGGTTGATGCGGCAAAATTTGCGATGAGGGATAGGGCGGACGTCATAGACACTGCATCTGATGTACACATCCCCCAATGGACTAACGATGAACTTACAAATCGCCTTCAGGCCGATGGGGCGGTGGGCCTAACTGTCCAGCAACATGGACCCAGCGAAGAAGATTTTAAGTTTGGTTTGCCCCCAACGGGTGGAAGATATACAATGACGGATGTTTCTGGACTTAGCAGTGCAAGAGCTGAAAGAATCGCTCATGAACTCTACTCGCCAAAAAACAGAACTCCTGATGTAATTTTAGCTACCCTGCCCAGAAAGTATGAAATTAAAAGCCAGACTTATGTACTGGATATTGAAAAGACATTAGATGCGGCAGGCTTGCATTCAGCCTCAGCAGGATATAACCTAATATACCGGGCTCTTGAAGCTGAGAGAGATAACCCTCAAAAGCAGGACGAGCTCCAAAGGGTTTATGCTGAATTTGAGCTTAGCGCACTTAATAGGGCGGCAGGTCAGGAAGTAAAAGAACTGGATGATGGAATTGATGATGAGTAAGAAAAAGACGTTTAGGCCCGGTTGCAAAGCATCTTTCCTTCCAGGACATAACTTTTTTGAGGTCGAGGGTTATTATCTAGTTATTATCTAATCGAACATTAAAAGAGACAACCAAAATGGTGCAACAATTACAAGAACTAAACCCGGGAGTTGACCAGTTTAAGGTAACTAGCCCTGTTTATTACCGGCAGCAAGGAACAGAAGTGCTCACTTCATTAAGAGCCTATGCGGCAGGTCTTCCTTTAGTCTATAAAGGGCCAACCGGAAGCGGAAAATCTACTCTTGCAGAACATATTTGTTATCTACTGGGCGTCGGTTTTGACGCCTTAACAGAGAAGTATGGCAAGGAACTGGAGAGAAGAGTAAATAATGCCCAAGAAACTCCTCTCTCTAAAATTGAACGTAAGAGAGAAGCTTTCCGTGACGGAGGATTTCCTTTAGTGACGATCGTTGGCCATGAAGATTTGGATGCTGATACCCTTAAAGGCCGGCCGTACATTGTTGGTGATGAGGCGTTTTGGTTGAACGGGAATGCCCGGCTGGCGGCTAGATATGGGGGCATATTTTACTTTGACGAGCCAGCAGAAGCCAGACCGGACTCCCTTGTTGTTAGCCATTCTTTATCAGATCACAGAAAGGAACTTCTTGTAGAGGGGTTAGGCGAAATTGTCAAAGCTCATCTCAGTTTTGGGTTTATCATGACTTATAATGACCGTTATCAAGACCCAAGAAAAAGGTTTAAACCTTCAACGAGCCAGCGGTTCGTTCACCTTCCCATAGGCTATCCGGCACCAGAGGTTGAATTAGAGATTGTTACAACCCAAACAGGCATTGATCAGGAAACAGCAACTAAGCTGATACGGATTGCCGGAGGAACAAGAGAACTAGCCGATAAGAAGCAAATTAAGGAAGGGGCTTCTCCCCGGGAAGTTATTTTAGCCGCTAATTTAATCGTTAATGGGGAATCCCCATCTCTGGCGGCTAAATATTGCTTAGCTTATCCTTTAACGGATGACCTCCCTGTTCTTAATGCGATAGCTGACTTAATCAAAAATCAATTTAAGGGGTGATTTTAATTCATGGCCCCGCCAACTGCCGCTGCAGAGGAACATTCAAGAGTTGAACTTGAAGAAATTGCAGAGAGAGCTAGGGCTTATGCAACAGCCGTAAGTGGACGGGATGTTACAATAGTTTCTGCCGACCGATCGCATTCTACACAAAAAGAAAATCGGATCGCCCTGCCTCGCTGGCTTGATTCTGAAAGGACAAGGGAAGAGACTTTACTGGAATACAAAATTCTTACTACCTTAGAAGCGGGCGTTTTAAGGTACACTGATGAACTTATTGAAATAAGTGCTTTACCTAAAGCAATGCAACGACAAATACGGAGATATGGCAAAGTGGCAGGAAGACAATTAGACGATTTCATTAGTGAGATGCACAAACCAACCGGTTATTACCAAAGTTTCTCTTCATTACTCCAAATTATTGAGTTTGGCCGTATTAGACAGCAGTTAAGGCATAATTATCCGGCTCTTGACGAAGACATTGATGATTTCTTAACGAGAAAAAGCCGGCATGTGGAATTAACCAGAGCCCTCAGAGAAGATTTGCAGGATTGGGAAGTTAGCTATGCAAGACAAAAAAGAACGTTCTTTGGTGATGAGAGTAGGCTTAAAACCCGTGGACAAACGGAAAATGAGTTGGCCTGCCTAGATTTAAGCTATCTTTTACTGTTCTCAAATCAAGAAGTTGCGGAACGAGAAGGAGAAAGATTGTCAGAAAAAGCTGTCAGGATTTATCAAGAAGCATTCCCGCTGATAAGCAGACCGGGTGCAACAAGGACGGATTCGGTAAAACTAACTTTAGAAATATTGGACAGGGAATTCTATGTGCAAGACAAAAGAGACAAAAAGATGAAAAAAAGTGATGAAAAGAAAAGAAAAAAAGAACGGAGAAAGGATAATCTACCCCGACAAGAACCCTTACCTAAACCCCTGCCAGAATATCCTCTTGTTGTTTCCGTACTTGGTCTCACCGGCGGCGAGAGAATGAGTCATCACTTGCTTTTTGCAGAAAAAGAGGAAGGAAAAGTAAAAGAACCAGAAATAACACAGTTTTTTGTTGATGAGTGGGATGACAGAAAAAAAGATTATATTAAAGATGCTTGTTTTATCCAAGAAACAGAAAAATTTGATCCTCCCCGTGGGGCAACGCCCAGAGGTCCGAGAAGGTTCGAATTTAGCTCCTTAGAGGTAGCAGGGATTAGGGAGATTCTAGAAATTTTAAAGCCCGAAGGTAAAGTCAGAACAAAAATGCTTCGCTCCGGAGAATTAGATTTCAACGTCTGGGTTAAATACAGACAAGCGAAAAAATTAGGATTAAACCCAGACCAAAGATTTTATAGCCGGGTGGAAAGAAAAGAGCGGGACGTGGCCCAGCTTATTTTATGGGATATTAGTGGAAGTGGAAACGGATACTGCTCCCGCTCGGCGATTGAGGCAAACATGAGAACTATTGATGTCCAGGAATATGGCATACTTCATTATGTCGCGGCTCTTGAAGAGCTGGGAGATGATATCGCTGTTCTCGCCTATCATTCTGTAGGGAGAGAAAAGGTATCAGTTTATCCTCTGTTACGTTTTGGTGAAGGTTATCCTTTAGACGAATTACAGCGAAAAACGGGAGTTATTGCTCCTTCGTTTAATAATTGTGATGGTGCGGCAATACGCCATGCACTTTATCATTACCTGGCAAATCATCCGGCACGGACAAAAATTTTAGTCCATGTTAATGATGGAGTTCCAGATGATTTAGCGCATTCCATGAAAACCGCGGCTGGCGAAGATTTTCCGGAATACCGGGGTGAATATGCCATCGCCGATGTGAAAAAAGCCTTAGGAGAATGCGCGGCACAAGAGATTATCATTTTTGGACTATCTTTTGCCCGGGAAACCCACCGCCCGGCATTAGAAGCTATTTTTGGGGACCAATACAAAATACTTAAAACACCTTATTCACTGGGAAAAAAACTTGGCCAAGTGATGGCAGCAAAAACACTGATTTAAAAACATGACAGCTGATTTCCACGCAACGCCAGAAACGACGTTACTTAATTTATTGAATTATCTTGGGATTGAAAGTGATCAGGCTGACATTAAAAGAGAATTAAGCCGGGGGAAAGAAATAGAAATTTATGGACACTTGCCCGCAACCTTCTTGGAAGGAGCTAAACAATTTAAACTTGTTGGAGGTGGGGATTACGATTTTATGAATAGCGATCTGCTTGAAGAAAGCTTACATAATGCTTTCTATGTTGGAGGAAGTATTGAAGATAAAGTTACCATTGAAATGCACACTCCTTCCAGGACACTGGGTATCAGGAGGAAATTAAAACTTGACTCTCTTGAACAACTTAGCCGGGCATATAGTGGAAACTTTCATTTTCCTGCTTTAAATGAACTCTGGGATCAAGGTCTGATTACTGGTGATGACCCGGGGGAATACCTCACATTTACCATTGCTGGTCAACATCTTTCTGGATTACTCGATAACCCGATTTTTCTAAATTTTATCCAAGAATTTAGCAATTGTGTTAATAGACTGATAGAGAAAAAGATAATGGAAACCATGGAAAAAATTGGCAGACTGCATTCTCTTAAAATCGGGGATTCCCTTACCCTAAATTACCTTGATCTCAATAACCTCACCAGAAATTTTATTTCTGTTCAAGAACCGGAGCAAAGTTCTGAGAGCGGGAGGGTATATTATTTTAACAGAAAAAAAGGATTTATAAGGGAAGTTTACCAGGTTAATTTTAAGCCCAGCGGAGGCGAAGTGGTTCTTACAAGAGCAAACATTGCACCAGGAGAAGCTCAGGATTTACAAGAAGCCTTAGGTAATGGAAGGTTATTTTATTTTAGGGATTTTGCCGGAAAGTTAATGAAGAAATACTTTGATTCTTGTCTGGGGTCTCCTTCTAAAAAAAGATATGGGCCTGAGGGGATTTGAACCCCCGACCTACAGCTATCCTTCCCCGGGGATTTTCCCGGAGATAGAAGGCTGTCGCCCTTTCTGGCCGGCTCTTCGCACTTGATGGGAAATCAAATCGGAAATCCAGGCTAGGCTACAGGCCCGTGGAATAACAGGAAAAGAAAGAGATTTAAAAAACTTCCCTTAATCAATATCAAAAGTCATCTCAAACCGGAGCTCCCGCTCCTCCGGCTCCAGCAGAATCTCTTTCGACTGGGCGAGGTAATCCGCTTCCCTGACCGTGACAACATATCTCTCGCCGTACTCAACGGAGCTGAAAAAGACTTCTCCCTCCCGGGAAGTCCTTTCCCGGGCCACCGGCAGGCCGCCAGGGGTGTTGTAATCGTTCTCAGAATATAAACTTACTTCGGCAAAAGGCAAAGGATTGCCGGCGGAATCCAGCACTTCGATATCCAGGCCGGGCAGAAGAGCCAGCTCGACCACCCGGTTCAGCCTGCTCCCATCATCAAGATAATCTATCTCCTCCTCTTGGTTATAGAGCTCAAACCCTTGCTTAGCGACGGAAAGGATATAATTTCCGTCATCGACCTTATCAAATTCAACCTGACCCTTCCCATTAGTCTCATCGCTTGCCGCAACGGAACGGTCTTCTTGGTGCAGAGAAACTCTCGCCTCCGCCACCGGCTCTCCCCGGCTCTCGACCGTGATCCGAAGAGTAGTCTTTTTCTTCTCCAGGATGAGACTGATCCGCTGGTGGCTTTTCAGGGAGGCGCTGACTGAGGCCGGCTTGGACGGCAGGTAGCCGTCCTTCTCGGCGTGGACTTTGTTTTCTTCGTCGGAAAGGATGATTGTCTTGATGCCAACGTTTTCCCCGTACCGCGGGGTTTTTCCTTTATACGCACCGTCGATATAAATTTCCGCTCCGGCGAGGAAGGAGCCATTCTCACTTCTGACGATGACATCCAAAGTGCTGACTTCAACGACCGGGCCGCCGGTCAACTGATCCTCATTGGAGCAGGCAGCCAGCAGGAAAAGGGAAATTACCAGCCAAAGAAAAATTACCGGCCGGGGAGCAGGCTTCACCATTTTAAAGGGTATATCAAAAGAAGCTTTTAAACATTTCGCTGGTGGAAAATATAGCAGAAGACACAAATAATTGATAAATAATTGTTGTGTCTTCTGGGATATAGTGTCGGAAGATTGATCAATAAATAATGTCCTCCACTATAACTTTAAAAAGTAAAATCATTCAATCCTGACTTTTTCTACGACCACATCAGCCACCGGCTGGTCTCCCGGCCCAGTCTCAACCTGAGAAATCCTGTCAACTATTTCCATCCCTTCCACCACCTTGCCAAAAACGGCATGCTTGCCGTCCAAATAGGTGTTGTCAACCACATTGATGAAGAACTGGCTTCCGCCGGTATCCGGCCCGGCATTGGCCATGGAGATCGTGCCGCGGTCATTCTTATTATGATCAGTGAACTCATCCTTAATTTTATATCCGGGGCCGCCGGTTCCCCATTTAAATCTCTGGGAATCATCTTTACTGAGAGGATCTCCTCCCTGGATCATAAAGCCGGCAATGACCCGATGGAATTTAGTTCCGTCATAGAAACCTTCTTCGGCCAGCTTGATGAAATTGCCGGCGGTGAGGGGCATTGTTTCTAGGTATAATTCAACTTTAAATGTTCCTTGGCTGGTTTCAAAAGCAGCTGTTTTCATGTCATTGCCTCCGCAGGATGTTAAAAATAAGGTTAAAATGATTAAGATGATTGATAAGAGTGTAAAAGGTTTCATTTCTAAAAGAGAAAAGTAGAAAGAATTTAAAAGTTGTGATTTGATAGCAAATCTCGTAAAGATTATCTATCCTTCCTGCCCAGTCTTTAAACCACATTCTTCTAATAGCGGGTCAAAAACCCTAGAAAGTGTTTCATAACCAACTGCCCCCTGCAGAGGCATCCCCTCAATGAAGGGGATGGTATCATTGACAAAGAAAGTAGGCGTCCCCCTTAGTACTCCTTTCTTACTCATTTCGAGCATCCGGGTGTCTGCATAGGTGTAATCCACTGCCACCGCTTCCCGTGTCTCGCGTTCATCAACACAAGAAATGAAAAGCCGATAATTTAATCCTAAACTTCGGCCATATTCTTTTAAGATATCTGCTACGTCTGTTGGATTGCCTAAAGCCGCCCAGTTATCTTGATTTTCAAATAAACGAGTGAGGTAATCCAAAAAAAGATTTTCCCCCTGGTTTCGGACACATTCGGCCACTTCGGCCGCCAACAGATCATTTGGGGTCATGGGGTAATGCCGGAACGAGAAGTCAAAGACTCCTCTGTCCATCAATTCTTCATAATTTCTAACCACTTCCGGATGGTTCTGCAGAAAATATTCCCGGCTGGCAGGTCCTCCTAAATCGATAAAAGCTTCAACTCTCAGGCAAGCCTCGAGCGACTGGTCTGGATTATCAACATCTAAGTGAGGTCCATCTTTAACCGCTGCGTCAGAAAAGTTCCCACTATCAACTGCCGCATCTGAAACGCTTCCACCAGAATCCGTATTCGGATTATTTATCTCCGGCCGGTTAGGCGAGGCACCACCAGAGCAAGCCGACATTCCAATTGCCGCGAGCGCCGCCAAAGTTAGGAATACTCTTTTCATTTTTTGAGGAGAAAAAAAATATTTAAATATCTTGCTTTGCCTGCCCTTCACATTCCTTCAGCTCAGAATCAATGATCTCTGAGAGGTCGGAAAAGAGTCTGGAATATTCCCCTAGGGTGGCAAATTCACCGTTGACGAAAATGGTCGGCGTTCCAATAATGCCTCTCTCATAACCTTCTGCAATCTGGGCATCAACTATATCATAGGTCTGCCGCCCGTCGGCACAGCGGTTGAAAGCCTCAGTGTCTAACCCCAAAGATTCTGCATACTCTTTAAATAATTCCGGGGAAGTGGCATGAAACCACTCAGTTTGGTTCTCAAATATATAGGTCAAGTAACGAAAAAAAACCTCTTCCCCCTGGTTTCGGGCGCACTCCGCTGCTTCGGCCGCCCAGGTGTGAGTAGGAAGATTTTGGTACGAAAGGCTGATGGTGCCTTCCTCGATCAAACGGGCATAATTTTCCATTATTTGAGGGTGCATCTCTAAAAAAAATTGCCCGTCGGCAGAGCTGTGGTAATTAAGAAATATTTCTACCCCCGCACAAGGCTTTGCCTCAACGGCGCTGTCCGCTTTCCGGTCACCTTGATCCGGACTGCCCTGATCTAATTTTTCTTCGAGAGCGTCGGGAGGACTGCCCCCATCAAAGTAATCCCTTAATCCTGGCCGGTGAGGTGAGACGTGATCATAACAGGCGGACGTTCCAATGGCTGCAAGCGCTGCCAAAGCCAGGGATATCTTTTTCATTTCACTACCAGAGAGTCATATTAATATATAAACTTTTGGGTGAAAATAAGCAAAAGTGAAAGCTCTACGGGCAAAGAGGACCTGCCAGACAGCAACGGCCATTTGAACACCATTCATCATCAGTTAGAGAGCAATCCCGCGTTTCCATGTAGATCGGCTCGCCGACAGCATTACAAGTGTACATCTCAAGAAGGTACCTATCTGTGCAGACGTCTGGGTAGGGAGGGGTGTGATAATAAGGTGTTACGTATCCCCCCGCCGTATCAGTCGCTTCCGTACGGCTGCAATCCAAGATACAAGCCCCGACACCCTCAGGACAATGATACCTTTCAGGACAGGGAGTATCTCTAAACCGTTGAAGGCTACCGTCACAAATTCCTTCGGCAACTACTTCTTCAGACCGGCAAAAATCACCGTAATAACCTCCAGTTTCGCCATCTCCCCGAGTTAAGAAAGTACGGCTGCGGGTAAAAATATCCCTATCCCCTAATCCTTCATCCTCATCGTGGCAGGTGAGGGAAGGCAATTCCCCTGGGACACACATCGCTCCGCTTTCAACCGATTCATCACAGTAGCATTCCTCAGCCTCACATAATCCCGGACTCTCATTACAATCATAACCCCGCAATTCCATTGAATCACCTTCACAATAATATTCCAAGAAACCGTCTTGTTCAAAATTACAATGATCACGGTCAGACCTTCCTCCTATAGGAGTGGAAACTGTCGTCACACCTCTTTCCAAAGGATTATTCCCATTACCTGTTCCATCTTCATCGGTTTCGGTGCAAGTAACTTCATCTTCTGCTGCAGGCACGCAGGCCCGCCCATTGCAATAAGCCCCTAACCTAGTGCAATCAAAAGTGGTCCGTTCCCAAATGTTATCATCAATACAATATTGTTCCCTTACATCAGTCAGTGAAGTACATTCATCAAAGTGTTCCAATCCGGATTCCCGTACCATTCCAGGAGTACTGGGCCTGTTCCCACCATCACTATCGAAACACTCTGGGTCCCAAATAGGATCGCCCAGGCAAGCCCCGTCTACACAAGGTGAACCCTCGGGACAGGGAATAACATTAACTGTTTCCGCCCCATCTTCCCCGCAAACAATGTGCCGGGAACAAGACTCCACCGAACAAGCAGGTGAACCCGGTTCTTCACAAACACTGATATGTCTGGTTCCTCCTTCGGCATCCCAAAACCGGGTTCCTTCCGGCAAACCATCCAAAGGATCAGGTACCAAGCATAATGCATCATCTTCTGGTCCAGGTGGTATACCACATTCCGCCGCGCAGAGGGCAAAGTCGTCATAAAATAAGTCACAGGATTCATCGAATGTCCTAATTGTTACACAAGTATCACTGAGGCAGCCGTAGCAGGTTAAAGGTTCCCTAATCGTACAATCATCATTGCACATCGGTCCTCCATCACAGTCTTCTCCTGCTTCCAGGATCAAGTTACCACATTCCAATACTTCAATTTCACAGATGGAACTGCAGCCGTCGTGATCAATAATATTCCCATCATCACATTCTTCACTCGAAACTATTATCCCGTCTCCGCAAACGTGGGGACAACTGGTTGATCCGGACACAAAACATCGACAATCTGAGTTGCAACCATCCCCATCGATTAAATTACCATCGTCACAAGATTCGTGGATGTTAAGCTCATTATCACCGCATTGACCAATATAAACTATCGTGCCTTCTCTAATCCTGGCGACAACTGCTGCAAGGTTGAATTTTATTATTTGGACAGAACTGAACCAGTCAGGAGGAAGAAGAAGAAAACCCCCAAATCCGTCCCCAATCCATAACCCCCTTTGCTGCGGGCATTCTACATTGCTGCACCAGCTCTTACTATTATCGAATTCATTACGGCACCAGTTGCCGCTTACACCAAGGCAGGCCGCCTCATCATGGCAATACCCGGGGTAGTTAAAAGAACAGGCTGGGCAGGGAAGATTGCTGCACCAACTCTTGTTAGGATCAAATTCATCACGGCACCAGCTGCCGCTTACACCAAGGCAGGCCGCCTCATCGTGGCAATACCCGGGGTAGTTAAAAGAACAGGCTGGGCAGGGAAGATTGCTGCACC
>CAYWPJ010000026.1:0-7366 GCA_964460195.1 uncultured Methanosarcinales archaeon | reverse complement strand
AACTCTTGTTAGGATCAAATTCATCACGGCACCAGCTACCGCTTACACCAAGGCAGGCGGCTTCATCAAGGCAATTCCACGGTTGGTCAGAAGAACACTCATCGGATGAACTGACACTGAAAGAGAGCAATAATATTCCAAATAAGCAAAAAGACCAAAAACGGTGATTTAAAAAAAACATGTTTAGTAAAAAATCCTTTAACTATTTAAATTTTTCTATTGTTTTCTATTGAATAGTGGTTATCCCCTTGTTTAGGGGGACTCAGGGCAGCCAGGTCTTCTGGTCTTTCAGCTTCTGCGGCAGGTATTTATCGATGACAAAATTCAATCCGTGCTTTGCCAGAGCCTGCTGCTCCGCCCTGACTTTCATCTGGGCCATCTGCTGCAGGGCTTTCTGCCAGGGCTTGTGATGGATGATGAAAGGATCATTCTTGATCAAATCCCTGATTTTCTTGATGTCAACGTCCTTCAAAGGATGGGTGGGCAGCTTGTAATCTTCGATATCCTGAGGGGTGATGCCGATGAACTGCGCCTGGGGAACGCAGAAGAACTCATTGATGTGCGCCGCATTGCCGGAACCGACTTTCAGCGTCCGGTAGATTGAGCCAAAACCATAAGGATCGCCGTCGGTGAACACATAGACCGGCAGTTTCTTCTCGTCCGCCAGTTTTCGGATAAAACGCCGGCAGGCCCGGGTCGGCACTCCGCCCATGGAAATGAGAATGCAGTTGGCTTTTTTCCAATAATTATGCTTGACCAGCCTCTGAAACATCCCCGCCGTCTCGATCGCCAGGATGAACTTGGCCTCGGTCTCAAATTTCAGCTCTTCGACGGAGCTGGGGACAGAATAGGCGCCGGAGCCGAATTTAGTGCAATCAATCCTAATTTCCTTCCCGGTTTCCTGGTCATGATCAACAACGATCAGTTTCCCGGCCACATCACCGCCTTTCTCTTCCGGGATAAAGCCAATTTTTTCCCGATTGACTTTCATCATCGCTTCAATGTCATCCATCACATTATCCGATTCGGGCTGTTCCAGAAAACGTGCCTCACCCCAGTTCTTGCTGACATAATATGCTTCCCTCTTGGTGGCAATATCATCCGTTTCTACCAATTGCTTGGACAAGGCCATCATGCGCAAGGTCTGGGCAAAGGTTTTGATGGTCGCCGCCGTCAAGGTTCTCGATTTTACTCCCGACAATAATTTAAAATATCCTTCTTTCAGGTCATATTCAACATTACTTAACGCCCGCAACGGGATTTGAATCCGGGGCTGCTTCATCTGTTTGATTTTACTGTACATATCCTTGGCTATATCTACAATGTGCTCGACCACGTCTTTACTTCCGGAGGATTCTTTTTTAGCTGCCATTCATCTCAATCTCGTTTGTCGTTCTTCTTCATCGTTGCCATCGTCATCAGCCGATTTTCGCACTCTCTCCTTTTTGCCTTTTACCGGCTCAGGCCCGGTTACTTCTTCTTCCTGCCCTATTTTCGCAAACTCCGGGTCATAGTCTGGATTGTCAACACTTATTTCTTCCAGCTCTCCCCGAACATGTTCCAAGATCTGAGCCAGATTGTCTTCAATTTCTTTTTTCTGTGCGTCCGTCAGTTTGGCTATCTCTTTCAATGCGTCCGCAACATGGGGAATGTATTTCTCAATATAACCCCTCTTTTTATTTTCATCGCCGATACGCCGTTTCTTATTGACATACATCGCTAATTTCCGGCCACATTCTTGCAGCGCCAACTTTATTTCCTTAATAATCTCAGTGTAATGAGCCAGAGCTTCTTTCGACTCCGACGTAAAAGGAACCCAGACTGAAGAGATATGCACCACTATAGTGCAGGGACCAGTAGGCAAAGAGCCGTTGCTCTGATTTAAGCCATACGATTTCCAGGCAATATTGGTAATGGCATTGGCAATCGCACACGCCCCTTGTTGATACAGAAGCGGAACCCGATTGGCAAAACGTAAAATACGCACCGAACTTTCGGCATCCTGCTCTCCACCATAAGCAAGACCAACTTCGATAATAAATGGATTTCCCCGGTACACTTCCGGAGGTCTGGTCACGGCGCAATAAAATTCAGCATTGATTTCTTTCCTCAGCCCCTGCTCAAGCAATTCTTCCCCGATGGGCGAGATGCAGTCGGTCGGCGGAGCAATGATCTTGGTCTTGATGATACCCTTGTAGAGGTTTTCCGCCATTTCCCGGCTGACTGACTTCGGCTTGGTGTTGGGCAGCAGGGCGGCATTAGCGCAAATCTCTTTGGCAGTCCGCGGCCCGACGCGGATGAATTCGGTCGTCAGGAACTGCTGCAAAGTCCTGGCCGGAGTCAGGTTGAGCATGTCAATCAGCTTTCCTAATTCTACCCCGTAAGGGTGGGGCTTGATTTCCCGAGCTTCCGGCGGCAACTCTTCCGCCACCCGGGGAAACATCAGCTGCTCAGCTTCCGGGGAGGTATAGATGATGGTAGCGTGGGGATTGACGATGGCCGTCTCTTTGAGGTATTCGTCGACACTCTGCTTCCCCTTCATGTAATCTCCTTCCATGTCAATCTCGATTCTTGTTCCGTGCTCCTTGCCCGGCCATTCCGTTTCCTTCTCTTCGCCAATATCCGGATTGTTGGTTTGGGTGTTGATTTTCAGCTTGAACTGGTAGGCAGGTTTCCCTTTGCCGGTGACGGAAAGAATGGTGGCGGGCTTTCCCGTCGTCAGCTGTCCGTAAAGGACAGCGGCGGAGATGCCGATGCCCTGCTGCCCCCTCGTCGAAGAAAGCTTGTGGAACTTTGAACCGTAAAGAAGTTTGGCAAAGATTTTAGGGATCTGGTTCTTGACTACGCCCGGGCCATTATCTTCAATTATCACCCGATATCTTTTTTCATCAAGCTTGATTAGTTCGACGCTGATCTCAGGGAAGATCCTGGCTTCCTCGCAGGCGTCCAGAGAATTGTCGACGGCTTCCTTGACGGCCATCAGGAGAGCTTTCCGGGGGTTGTCGAAACCCAGTAAGTGCCGGTTCTTGGCGAAAAATTCCGCAACTCCGATCTCCCTCTGCTTTTTAGCCAGCTCTTCTGCGGTAATCATAAGAAATAAGAGAAAAATAGTTAATTTATAAAACTATCATCAAACTATCCGAATGTTCTATCCAAACTGCCTCCCCGGGCCTAACTCCCGCAACTTACGCCTTTATTCTGTTTCCAGCAGAGCCGGGAGATTTCATCCGACGTCAAAACTTCATCATAAATTGCCAGTTCATCAAGCATCCCTTTATAATAACGGTTGGCATCGCCTGCCGGACCCTCCTTGCCGGCTTCTCCCAAGCGCAGAGTGGTTTCCTGCCACTTCTCACGGCTGATGGGCTGGGCGGTAGAATCTTCTCCGATGAGAACGCCTTCAAAATACAACTTCGCATTGGCTCCCGTTTCGGAATTTCGAACCGCCACGGCGACATGCTGCCAGTCCACATATTTCATGGGGATAGCAATCTTTAAATTATTATTTTCATCGCCAAAATAGAATGTCAGCTGGTCCTTGCCGTACTGGCGCGGGCCGAGCTCATCACCCAGGGAGAGATGCAATTCCTGTTCTGTCCCCCATCCGTCGCCGGCTAATCGTCCCTTTCCCTCCAGGTCAAGGCTTCCCTGCCAGAGGATGTGGCCGCGTCTCGACAGGCCTAAATCAGTCGGCTTAAGCCAGAAGACAATCGTGAATTCATCCAAATCTCTCAACTCCGTACTGGAAGTAACCACATAACTATCCTTCCCGTCAAATTGCCAGGCGTTTTTCTGCTTTCCTTCGTATCGGGAAGTGGCGCGGACATCCGTCGAGCGCAAAATTTCCTTCTGAGCCGTGGTCGGATCAGAATTCATGCTCAGGCTGAAGAAAGGCAGCGGGGAAATGGCCGTCGCTGAGCCGGTTAACAAGTCACTGGTTCCTCCCATACTCACCCAGCCATAGATTCCTCCCACCAGGAAAATAGTGAAGAGGGCGACAGAAACCGCTAAAATAAGGTTATTCTTTTTCACCTTGCTCTTTTTTTTCATCTTAATCACCTTCATCTTTGATCACTTTTATTTTTGATGATCACTTCCACTTCGGATCATTCTTTTAGGGGATGATAACTTACCACTATATAAGCATTTCTTACTTTCGGGCGGAGCCGGTTTCCCGCCGGGCTTTGCCTCCGGTCGGGCGGAAAAGTAAGCTGGTGCGGACAATTCGCACCGAAGTCTATGGAAGTCTATGGTAGACTAGCCTGCTGTAATATTCTTGGTAGGCTTCTTAGACTTTTAGGGCAGAGCCCATTCATTAAAAACAGATGGTTTTTGCATAATATTTAATAATCACATCCAGTAGTAATCCTCATGGTCTTTGATAATAATGCTTCAGAAGTAGGATTTATCCTAGAAGGGACCTCAATTGAGGATGTAATAGCACAAGATGCAGCAGAACTTGAGCAGATTGGGGGCTCTATGGATGCAATTTCTGAAAGAATGCTTTATTTTCAGTCAAAATTTTATTCTAAGGGTAGTGAAACGAGCGATAGAAAAGGACAAGAAGGATTTTATAGGGAGGAAATCGTAGCTTGGAAAGATCATACCAAAAAAGATCCTATCTTGGATAGTGTATATCACGAAGGAGTTTATACTGTTCAGAGTATGCCTTCAACTGATGGCGTACAAGACTGTCCTTTTTCTAATTGCACACATATAGGAGCACATGATGTCGGTATTGTTAATACAAGAGATAAAAAAAGATTGATTGTGAATGATGTGACGATTCATTTAGCAAAAGAACATCAGTTATTAGAAAAAAGCAATCAATATGGAATTTCTGCCAAGGATTTTTATGAGTATTTTATGAAGTGATTAACAATTAAAGGATAAAACATTTATATACCTAAAAAATTTAACCTGGGTAAAATGGTCAGTTGGCCGGAATTAAAAGCAAGAGCCCAGGATTTTTTCCGCTACCGCCGGAGCGAGGCGGCCGGTCTGCTCGCTGCGGTTTTAGTCACCGCTTTCATCTTCAGTTTTTGTGATTGGGGGCCGCCAGGTCAATGCGCCGGCGATTTTAGTTTGTTGCTGGGCTTTAAGCACTTATCCTTAACTTTGGGTATCATTGCCGTCAGTCTTTTTTTCCGCACCGCCTGCCAGAAAATTTATGCCTTGAGCGAAGGCTACCAGGCCGTGTTTAAAGTTTGGTGGGCGGGATTAGCAATTGCTTTGATCATTGCTTTTATTTCGGCGGGATTAGGCAAACTTGTTCCTTTAGTTTTTGCCGGGACGATGTCCACCGCTTTTATGATCAAGCAGCGGCTGGGAGAATTCCGCTACGGGTTTTCCCATTGGAACAACGCAATGATTGCCTACTGGGGGATGTTAGGCAGCCTGATTATAGCCCTGCTCTTTGCCTTAGGGCTGTATTTTTCCCCGCAAAGCTTTTTTTTCCATCAGGGGCTGGTCTTCAACATGATTGCCGCTTTCTGCGCCTTGATTCCCCTGCCCCAGTTAGACGGCCTGAGCATCTTTTATGGCTCGCGTAAACTGTATTTCCTGGGCGTCATGCTGGCCTTGCTGGCGGCGGTACTTTTATTGACCCAGACCGCCGGCGGCTTGATTGCCGCCTGCATCATCGGCATCAGTTATGCTGCCATTTACGTCCTGATTAGTTCGGAGAAATGAATCTGAGGACTTAAACCCTAAAATTCAAATTTAAAGAAGCGATTCAAATGGTCAAATGGAACGAGCAATGGGCGGAAGTTTTGGCTTTATTATTTATTGCTCTCGGCTTTATCATTTCCATCTTACTGAGACGACCCTTGTTCAGCTATGTCTCAGTAGTCTTGGCCGGCCTGGTGGCCGGACGGGTTTTTTACCTCAAGCGGTTCAAGGAGCCGATCCTGCCCTTTGTCCTGATAATTATTGGTTTTCTGCTCGGCTATCTTTTGGGCAGCTTCTGGGCCAGCCGCTTTTTGGTCCTAGTCCTTTTTGCCGCCAGCTTCAGCCTCTCCTATTACCTTCATCTTAAAAAAATTTTGGTAATCTTTAAAAGCAGGCAGTTTGTTAAGTAGTTTATTTTCTGCTCGTTATGAATAGTTCCCAAACATAAGAACCTAAACCACCAAAAAAAGCCAGGAGAGAAACACTTTCAAAACCACATTGCACTCCGGTGTAAATAAAAGCCAAAGTGATTAATGATAACTGAAGAACCCTGAAAGTTATTAGAAGAACCATTTTAAAATTATCCCTATCGCTCCAATCAGTCCAATCGTAAGGAAAATTACTTCCATGAAAAAGGCAAATTTCTTGAAACCATGCAGACTCGAAAAATGAATCGTTCCGTTCATGAGAGGTTTACATTCATCCAACTATTTAAATTTTCCTGAAAATTTCCGTAAGCTTTAAAAAAAAGGGGCTTATCAGGCAGTTCATGGGAATCGCTAACCAAGTTAAGACGGGACTTTTGCTGGGGGGATTGACCGGCCTGCTTCTCTTAATCGGCGGCTTTTTAGGCGGGAAAACGGGCTTGCTGATTGGGCTGCTCTTTGCCGGCGGGCTGAACTTTGTCAGCTATTGGTGGAGCGCTCAGATTGTCCTGAAGATTTACCGGGCGAAAGAAGCCGACCGGAACAAGTATTCCCATCTCTACTCAACGGTTGACGGGATCAGGCAGAGCGCCGGGCTGCCGATGCCCAAAGTTTATATCGTTGATACGCCGCAGTCAAATGCTTTTGCCACCGGCCGGAATTACCAGCATGCCGCCGTGGCCGTCACGACGGGCATCCTGACACTTTTAGACCGGAATGAGTTAAAGAGTGTTTTGGCCCACGAAATCAGCCACATTAAGAACCGGGACATTTTAATTTCTTCGGTTGCGGCAACCATCGCCGGCATCATTTCTTATATTGCGATGATGGCCCGCTGGAGCGCTCTCTTTGGCGGCGGGGATGAGGACAGGGGGAATGTTGTCGAGCTGCTGGCGCTGGCGATTATCGCCCCGCTCATGGCCATGATCATCCAGCTGGCCATTTCCCGCAGCCGGGAATATTTGGCTGACGAATCGGGGGCCCGGCTGGTTAAGGATTCTCTTTCCCTGGCTGCGGCCCTGGAGAAAATCGAGAAGAACGTGCAGCATTTTCCTTTCCGGCGGCAGGGGAGCACTGACGCGACGGCCCATCTCTTCATTGAAAGCCCTTTCAGGGGGAGGGGATTTTTGAACCTGTTCAGCACCCACCCTTCGACTAAAGAGAGGTGCCAGAGGCTGAGGGGGATGAAGTTTTGAGCCGGGGAAACGTACGCGCTGTTTCTCGACCCGAACGGAATTTTTAGTCCCGCAGGGTACAAAAATGGAGTGAAA
>CAYWPJ010000025.1:4457-22872 GCA_964460195.1 uncultured Methanosarcinales archaeon | reverse complement strand
GCCACCGGTCACGCTCACTGCGGTTCGCTCAAGACCGGTGGAAAACCTATTTTAGCATTTATAATGATCAAACTTGAAACTACCATTGCACTCGAAACTATCACTGGCAACCTGCGTGACGGCTATAAACAACTCGAACCCGGCAGTATGCTTCACGCCGACCAGTTAATGGCCGCTCAAGTTAAGGGTGCCGGTTTACAAAATTGGGGGTTTTACACCGCTGACGGCCCTCTTTATTCTTTGGAAGGCGAAAATAAAACGCCGACCCTCTGGCTGACGCGGGAAGCAGATAATCTCGTCCTCCGCCACCTCAATGATGAGGTAAATAGTTCCTATGACCAATTACTCGACAAGAGAACAAACTACAACTTCCGACCAGATTTGGAAGAAGCCCGGCAGGCGATGAAGGCAAAGGATACCCTACGCATTGATTTGGCCAAGCTCCGTTTGCAAAGTGACGAAAATGAGTGGCGTTATCTGGAAATAAATACCTCTTCCTACGATCGATTGAATGAAGAAGAGCGGAAGCTGGCAGAGCGATTTTATGGTCAGGGAAAAGCGTTTGGCACGGCCATGGAAGTACTGAAAGATGCAGGTATTTCTACAACGAGAGTCTATGTTCTTGCTCCAGCCTATATGCAAAAGGAAGCTGAAAAGGGTCCCATTGGGCTGGCGTCGTGGCTGAGTGATTTCTACGTCGGCTCTTACTTCCTTGCCTATGGTCGCTACATAGTTAATCTCGGCCGTCTGCGTGGGGTACGTCGGGTAATCGCCCCGCAGGAGAGCGCGACGGAAAAAGAAGCAGCTCCAGATGCTGCAGTGGCCCCATAGGAAATAACTTTAGACGCCTGTTATCAAAGACTTTTGGCTGACCCTGCACAAGCTGTACAGGCACTCGATGATAAGCGTGTTGCCGGACTCTCAAAAATAGTTGCTGATTATTTCTCTACTCGAACACAATAATTTGAGTTTCTAAGCGCCAAAGCCAAGAAGAAAGGGAGGAACATATAACGGAAGACATAAATAATTCAAGTCACTTCGTTCGTGAGTTGCCTAACAGCAACTATACAAAAACGTTATGTCTTCCGAATGTAGTAACTGAAAATAATGTATAAAAATTAATGTCAGTTACTATAGAGCAAATATAAGTTTTTTGAGTAAATTTTATATAGAGCTGGCTTAAGCAAATGAATAAAATGCCAGGCAGCCTTTTCCGTGTTCTTCTCCGCAGCCCTCCCCAAGGCTCTCCAAGTAAATCAAATAAATTCAAATTCTTCCGCCATGCCAGGCGATGGCTGATGATCCTAATCGGCTTTACCGTCCTCATTCTGGGGCTGATCCTCATTTTCCTGCCCGGACCGGCCATTTTAGTCATCCCGCTCGGCCTGGTCATCCTCGCCGGCGAGGTTGTCTGGGCAAGAAGAGCTCTTGAGCAGGTCAAAGAGAAGCTCCGGCTGAACAAATGACAGACAAATGACGCTCTACCTAATCGGTCTTGGACTGGCCGACGAGAAAGACATCTCCGTCAAAGGGAGGGAGATTGTCAGGAGATGCAGCAAAATTTACCTGGAAAATTACACTTCCGTCCTGCAATGCTCGCTCAGTGATTTGGAACGGTTCTACGGTAAAAAAATTGTTCCGGCCGGGAGAGTGCTGACCGAGCAGAAAACCCAAAAAATAATCGATGAAGCTAAAGAGCAGGAGGTCGCTTTTTTGGTTGTCGGTGATCCCTTTTCCGCCACGACGCATATCGAATTGTTCAAAACAGCCAAAGAGCAGAAAGTTGAAGTAAAAGTGATTAATAACGCCTCGGTCTTAACGGCGGTCGGCCTGACCGGACTGCAGTTGTATCATTTTGGCAAAGTGACCTCCCTCCCTTTTGACCAGCCCAACCTGGAAACTCCTTATCATGTCCTGCGGGATAACCAGAAAATCGGCCTGCACACTTTATTTTTATTAGATTTAAACCCGGAGGAGAATCGGTTTATGAGTCCAAAAGAGGGTCTGGAGATATTGGAAAAGATGGAAAATAAAAAACGGCAAAAGGTTATCCGCCGGGACATGATTGCGTTAATCTGCGCCCGCCTGGGCAGCGATGACTTTGTCATCAAGGCGGGAGCCTTTGCGCAGCTGAAGCGGCTCGCTTTTGGCCGGCCGCCGTACTGTTTAATCATCCCCGGGAAACTGCATTTCGTCGAAGAAGAAATGCTGAAGTCATGGCAGTAAGATTATAATTATTTTTAAGTAGTAAATGTTATAAAGAGAGTTCAATCTTCCGCTTTTCATGCCCCCAAAACTATCATCCAAACAGGAGCAGGAAATCGAATCTTTATATGCCCTAGAATTGCCATTAAAAGAGATTGCCCGCCGGACCGGAGTTTCTTATTCTGCGGTTTACGGGCGGACGAAATTGAGAGAGAGGGGGTTCAGTTCTATGCATAAGTATCAGGAACACCGGGCCCAGCAGAGAGGGTTCAGTTCTTGGCATAAGTATCAGGAACATCTGGCCAAGCAGAGAGGATTCAATCATATACATAAGTATCAGGAACATCTAGCTCAGCAGAAAGGGTTCAGTTCTTGGTATAAATATCAGGAAGATATAGCCCAGCAGAGAGGGTTCAGTTCTTGGCATAAGCGTAAGGAAGATATGGCCCAGCAAAGACAGCAGCGTCTTTTAAACCAGGGATTAAGCGACTTAATCAGAACAGGGCTAGAAGAATTAGGCGAGAATCAGGCTTGGCTGGCTAACAAACTGGGAGTTACCGGAGAAACTGTTACCGGTTATCTTCAAGGGAAATACTTACCCCGTAAAGAAAAACGATTGAAACTCGAGGCCTTGCTGGGAATTGATTTTCAATCCCTGGAAAAATTAGTCGAAGAAAAATGATTTCTACCGCCACGGCGCATAATTGACATCCTGGGTGAAAGAACGAAGAGCCCGGATTAAACCAAATTCGGCGGAATGGAATAGAATCCATCGATCAAACTTTTCCCGCTCCCTGTTTGAAAGCTCAGTGGAAGCTCCCAGGACGGTTGCGTACTGGGCGTCGAGGAAAGTCTCTTCGGCTTCTTCGGTGTCAATCATCTCAGAATAAGTGCTTTCCCAGACCTCGGTTTCCTCTTCGGTTCCATCAACCGAGCGGAAACTTAGCTTTTCTTTGTTTTCTTCATAGAGAGGAAGCAGATATTCCGAAATTCCTCCGGAGCAGGGAAAGAGTTCATCAAGAGAATAAAATGCCCCTAGCTCAGATGAATCAAGTGCCCCTAATTCAAATGAATCTTTTATCGTCGGCCGGGAAGCGTCAGTGGTGTCTCGAGTATCGCCATCCGCCCGCTCTTCGATAACTTCTTGCAAGGTTTCCTGACTGGTTTTCCGAAGGGGGTCGGTGGCTCTGGTTCCCTCTGTCTGGCTGGTCTGGTACAAGACAACGAAATTCTCCCTGATTTGCTCCTCTAAGATTTGCCCCTTCATCATTTGGATTTGAACCACCCCAGTTAGAAGTTTTAAGAGAACCATCCCGCTAACTTTAATCCCAGCTTCAGGATGCCTGCCTTGACTTTTTTGGTGAAAGTCCGGCCTTGAATTTTGATTTCCTGGCTCTTCAGGGCCCCCCGCAGCTCATTAAGGGGGTTGCGGGAAGCCATCAGCTTCTCCAAAGTTTTCTCGGAAAGAGCGACTCTTAAAGTCCAGTCTTCAAGTGGATCACCGATCTCAGTTATCTTCCTGTCCCTCAGCTTGACTCCTAAAACAGTCTCCGAGCCGTTATTCAGCCGGAGGTGAATATTGATGTTCTCATCGCTGCCCAGGAAAGGGATTTGCGGCGGGAGCCCCGGCAGCTGGGAAGGCTCAAGAGCTTTGGCTTCTTTGATCAATTCGCTGAGAGACGGTTGAGCCGGCGGTTGAGCAGTTACCGGCTGAGTGGCGGGCGGCTGAGCCATGGCGGAGAAAATCAGAAGCAGGGGGAGGAAGGCTATCAGGCTTAACTTGAGCCTTAATTTTGGCATTAACTTTGACATGAGTCAAGGTAGGAAGAGGCTCCTATTTAATCTTTTCTGTGCAAAACTTAATAAAAATCAGCGTATTTTTAACTGAAAATGACAAAAACCGCACTAATCCCAAACCTAAATGTTGGGATATTCAATCATGCGGTTTTTGGAATGTGAAATTTCCCATGAAAGAAATCCTGGCTAAGCTCAAGCCCAGCCGGGCCGAGCAACAGCGGATGAAGAAAACCACCGCCGCTTTTATCAAGAAAATAAACTTCAAAGATACCCAAGCCGTCCTCGGCGGCTCCGGGGCAAAGGACACTTGGCTGGCCGGCAGCCATGATATTGACATTTTTGTCATGTTTGACTACCAGAAATTCGCTGGACAGTCAGCGGAACTGTCCGATCTCCTGCAGCCGGTTCTGAAGAAAGCTTTCACCGGGGTCAGACGGCTGCATGGCAGCCGGGATTATTTCCAGGTCAAATATAAACAGATCACTTTTGAAGTTATCCCCATCCTGAAAATCAGCCAGGCTTCGGAAGCCAGGAATATCACAGACATCTCTCCTTTGCATGCCGCCTGGGTGAAAAAGGAGGTCCAGGACAAGGACCAGGTCAGACTGACCAAACAGTTCCTGAAAGCCCACCAGCTTTATGGCGCTGAGTCGCACATCAAGGGTCTCTCAGGTTACGTGGTGGAGATCCTCATCGCTTACTACGGCTCTTTTGAGAACCTTCTGAAGGCCAGCCAGCAATGGACCGTCAAGGAAGTCATTGATATCAGTAAATATTATCCCCGCCAGGACGTCCTTTTCCATCTGAATAAGTCTAAGACGCAGTCGCCTTTGATTGTCATTGACCCGGTTGACAAGAACCGGAATGCTTCCGCCGCCCTGTCGGAAGAGAAATTTTTCCTTTTCAAAAAGGTCGGCCGGGAATATCTGGACAAGCCCGCTCAGAAATTCTTTGTCAAAGAGGAGATCAGTTTCGCCAGGTTAAGGCAATCAGGCAAAGGCAACCTGATCTTTGTCACCGTCCTTCCTCTGAGCGGGAAAGAAGATGTGGTGGGAAGCAAGATCTTAAAAGTTTTTGAATTTTTCAAAAAGAGGCTGCAGCCTTTCAAGCTGAAGGAAGCCGGTTGGGACGGGGACAGAATGTATTTCTTCGTCGAGCGGCGGGAGGTGCCTAAAGAAGCAGTCATGAAAGGGCCGCCGTTAGGGCTGGAAGAGCACGTCCGCAGGTTCCGGAAGAAGTATAAGAAAGCGGTCTTTGAAGAGAAAGGCCGGCTGATGACCAAAGTCCCGGTCAGGAACCCTTATCTGGAGAAATATGTGATGACCCTGCTGAAGGAGAAATATGTCCGGCAGAAAGTGAAAGGGATTAAGGTGAAGGTGGTTTAGGTCGGAATATTTGTTGGTGTGTGAAGCCTCGCCGGCTTGAAGCAATCTATGTACTAAAGGCAGGGATTTAAGCTGTTTAAAACATTAAAAAATGTTGGTGCTAAGTTCTTGATGTCTTTATTTCCAAACAAAAAGAGTATAAGTGAGTTGCAAAAACTAAGAACATGCTTAGCAAAAGAACTACGACAACCCCCGTAAAATTAAAATTGTAAGTCAATGATGGGTTTACGTAAAGCGTTAATATTGCTAAAATAATAGAGTAAAACCAATAATATAGCGTTCTCCTTTGAATAAAACCGATGATATTTTTCAATCCTGAAAATTCCTGTAGAAACGATGAAACAAACAACAATGACAATCCATATATTAACAAAGTTTGCGTTCCTGCATGACTATCAAGTCGGAAAAACGCCAGAATGGCAATAGTCAGTGCTGCTAATGTGAGTGCATTGTTTTTGAGAGTTTTTGTCAGACATTCATATTTATCATACTCTTCATTCTCTGGAGATTTTCTATTCTTTAAGTACATAATAACTGTTTCTAAGATGAACATAATATTCAAAACTATAATTAATTTTACTGATAGCATTTTGTTTAAGCTTTTTTATATTTTTCAATAACTTTGAGTCAAAACTAAATTTCCATCGTCATCTCTCAAAAACAATGTATCACCTCCATTATTCCAAATAGCGGCGTAATTACCTATACTCCTTCCCCAATATAGAGCATAATTGCTATTTGTTCCTTGGCCTGTATACAACGTGACTATTGAATTAGATTGTAAGGTGAATGAAGGGAATATATACAGATGAGAAGCAGTATTATCTTTAACCGACCACCCATTCATATCAACATTATAGGAACATTTATTCCAAAAAGTTACATATTCGCCATTCAAATTGTAATTATCATTCCCCGGAGCATCATAATTAAATGCAGAAATATAAATGCATTGATCCTGAACATAACTTTCTTGTGAAGTCTCCCATAAACAACCGCCGCTTGCTTTAGCTTGCTGTTCAGCTTGCTTAAATTCTATTGAATATTTTGTGTTTGATCCATATTCATAACTATGTGCTACTCCTTCTTTAACGAGTTCCATATTCACAAACATTCCATCAGTATAAACATAACGAAGAAGTCTTCCATATTGGTCTGTACTATCAATATCTTTCTCTAACTCAACATCTCTTCCTAAAACAAGAGCGGATAATTTATTTTTTGCCTTGCTATAGCATTTTTGGCCTGATTCCGGCGCATTGAGACCAATAAGGCGAACAATATCGCCCGTGTTTAGTTTAATTGTATCTCCATCAATTACAGAAGAAACGTAAACATTATTGCTACTCCCTGCCTTTTCAAGGAGAGCAATAACACATTTTTCTCCATAAGAAGCACACCCATAATTACAATACTCTATTTTATTCCAGCCGCTGCCGTCAGAATTGCATTTTTCTCGCCAATTTCCGTTACATCTTTTTGAATTAGGAGAACATATTTGTGGATTTTGATATTCTTGTTGTAATCGTTCTTGCTGTTGTTCTTTGTAAGCTTCCTGTTTTTGTCGTTCCTCTAATTCCTGTAAATGTTGCCTTGCCCAAAGCTGATTGTAATAATCATCATAATATGCTCGTTCATATAATTCATTTCTAAGTATATCTCTCTGGATTGACTCTCTAACTATACAAGTACCAATACTGCTCAAAATGACTAATACAATGATAATAGACCAGATAAACCATATCCAGTCATACCAGCCACCATTCTTGTCCATGATTCCCATTCAGGAATAAAGAAACTATAAATAATTTTTGGATTTAATTTTGTCTGATTCAGCCTCTTACCTTTTTTTCCCATAAACCTTGCGGTGTGCTTCCTTCCTTTTCCTTTCAAACCGGGTGAACAGCCTTGATTTTGCCACCGCTCTAAGGGATCGCGTAAAGATGCGCACCCCACGCGCCAGTCTTCCCTCTTTAGCCATGTAAGTTATTCCCCTGACTTCTTTCTCTCCTTCAATTGTTTCATGGACAACCTTTTGGCCGATGACTAACTCTTCTGCGAGTACCGCTCCCCGGTAGAATCGGCTGACCAATTCAAACAACAGGCCAAAGGGGAATACTGCCAACAGGTCCAGCCAGTAGTTCTTAAAGAAGAAACTCACCGTTTTTGCTTTGATGGCCAGGAAAACAAGGTCAATAGCAAAGATTACTACGACAATATAGTCCATAATTTGAAAGACCAAGCGGGTGACAGGGTCCTCTACCTTTCCGGACAATTCGACAAAAATAATCACTAATAAAATGATTAAAGCGAACAAAATAAGTTTGCGGTTATAATGCTCGACTTTTTCCCAAAACTTTTTCATGAAAACAAAGGATTATTTTATTGTTTTTAAAGATTTCTGCCGGTTTAGGCAAAGATGTTAAAGATGTCATCTTAAAAATTATTTTCCTGTGATAACACTTTTTGAGGTTATGAAACTAACCAGACCCAAGCTGATTGAAATAATCCGGGCATCGACCAAACAATTTATAAACCATTTTATCTTCTCAGATAAGGATGGAATTAAAGGAAATCAAAAAAGAAGTGCACTGCCTGCCCAGCGTCGAAGAAAATTTAAAGCTTTTCCGGGAGAACTGGATCAAGCCGTTAAGGGAATCTTCCAACCAGCACCTGCCTTTTCTTAAACAGCTGGACGAAGAAACCAAAAAAGAGCTTAACTGGCGGCTGCACACCCTTAAAAGCACCCTGGAAAATCTCCAGGCCGGGCAGATGATCAACGACAAGCTCGGGCATCACGCCCGGGACTTGATTGAGCTAAAACTGACCCTCTTCAACGGCGACCGGCAGAAGTCGGAAGTCCTGACCAACTTATTTCTCAATGATGATTTCCTGAGCCTGAAACAGACCATCAGGGAAGTGCAGGATTTCAATGAGGCCACCCGGGAATTAACAGAGCAATACCAGGAGATCAATGAACTGCTGCAGAAAAAGCTGTCCCTGGAGGAAGTCCTTTTTTACCTTGACCTGCCGCACAAGCTTTATCTCTTCAATCTAAGCAAAACCGCCCAGAAGCAGAAGACGATTATCCGGGAGCTGGGCCGGCATTTTGTTTCAATCAGCCGGGAAAGGAGGGCGGGAAAATGATTCTAACAAAGAGATGAAGCAGAAACAGGTTCGCCAAAATAATTGATTTTTCCGGCATCGGCTTTTCCCCAGTTGGGAATCATTCCGGCAGCCCCGGCCATTGAGAGATCCCGGACGGCCTCCCAGGCCATCACTTTCAATTCTTCCGGCCGCGGCCGGCCCCATGGCTTTTGATGAGTCATACCGGCAAAAAGTTTCTTGAACGATTGGGGCAGGGCAAAGCCCCGTTTCTTTTTAACTTCCTTAACCAGTTCCCTTACCGTCTCGACCTGCCGGCCCGTCAGCAGGTAACTGAGCATTACCCCGGCGCTGTAGGTATCGCAGGTGGAGGTAAGCAGAGCATTTTCCTCATCTTCCCGCATCTCCGGCGGATTGTATTGTGGAACATTTCTTGGAGAGTAAATCCAGGCATCTTCCCAGTGAAGAGCCAGACCAGCATCTTTGGCCAGCCCAAAGTCGAGAGCTTTGAGCTTTCCCTCTTTAAGGCCGACATTGGAAGGTTTCAGGTCAGCGTGGATGACGGCGGCATCACGCAGGTCCGCCAGCAGTTCAGGCATTTGCCAAAGGTAAGCGATAATTAGGAATATATCCACTTGTCCTGTCTTAATTTGGTGATGCAGCGTTTCCGGAACATATTCTAAGACGACGTACGTATCTTTGATGCACAGGCGGTGGTCCAGGCAGTTGACAACGTGGGACGAGCCGTAGCATTTCTTGAGGACGAAAACTTCATTGCTGGCCGCCAGGACATTGGTCAGGGATTCCGGATAAGCGAATCTCTTGATGGCGACCGGGCTTTCCGTCCGGTCGTTGGCGTCGAACCCGATAAAAACATCGCTGAAAGTTCCGGCGCTGATTTTTTGGCCGATCAAGTAATATTTGTTTGCCGCCGACGGTTCAGTTACTTCCCGGATCAGGCTCCATGGTTTGATGCCAAATTTCATACTTTTAGCTGGTTTTGATGCCTCTTTATAAAAGTTTTTGAAGTGATGATTCTTGTCTTGGGATTCTACACAGATTACAAAATTTAACAACATTTATATAACCCCGCTGCTTTCCTTTCTTCAAAGCCTACAGGATTCAAAGCCCACAGGATAAATTGATTCCAAGCGCTCTCCCATGGAGGGTGATGCAATGAGGCTTCGGTCTCAGCGCTGATTGGGAAAGGTTCCTAGAGTGGGCTTGTCCTTGAATGAGAATTCATTTTCCGGCAACTTTGTTATCAATTACTTTTTGTACTTTGAATTGATAATTCCTCCGATTATTTCTTCTATCTCTAAACCAAGCCCGGCGCCCCGCAGATAGTCTTTTCCGCTCTTGGTAATGGACAACGCCTCTTCTTTCTCCTTAACCCAGTAATTGCCGAGACAATCGTGCAAATCATTTTTAACGTAATCTCTGAAGTACTCGCTCAAAGGGCTCTCGGGAGGGGTATAAACAAATACTCCCTGCCTTTGTATCTCGGCGCATATTTCCATCAACCGGCCGTTACTGGCCGGGCACTTTTCCTCTTCAAGACAGTTAATGGTATAAAGAATCAGCGCTCTGGTGTTGGCAATCTTTAGCATGCACCGGATAATCCCCCCTCTCTTAAATAGTTATCGCTATCTGAAAAGTTATTTTTTATCTAACAGTTATTTCCTGCCGGCAAACCTATCCCCCCGACAATATATATATCCCTTTCTCTATTCTCTCGCCTATAAATCTTTAAATAAGGGTTATCATTTTATAATGCTCAAACATCAAGCACAAAAAAAGATATAAAACGATTACAAATACAAATAACGGAAGACATAAATAATTATACAAAAATATTATGTCTTCCGAATATAGTAACTGAGAATAATGTATAAAAATTAATGTCAGTTACTATAAGATATAAAATAAGGTATAAAAAATTATCACTGATTATAACTTATATAATTAAATAAATATAACTTAAAGAGGGGTGCATATCGCTATGGTAACTAAAACAATAGTAACTAAAAAAATAATGTTTGGCCTAATTTTAAGTGCCGTTTTATGGATTTCTTTAATGCTTGCCGGCTGTGTTGACTATAAAGCCTACAAGCCTCAGCCGGAGGCCGACCCCGGCCTGGTCAACGAAATTGCCGCGGTCGAGGAGGAATTGGGCCTGACACAAGAGAGCCCCGCCGAAGAAACAGCTGAAGGGGAGACGGCTGAAGAAGATGAAGCGGAAGCCGGAGAAGGGACGGAAACGGAAGAAGAGATTATTCTGCCAAATCTGGGGGAAGGGATTGAGGAAGAAGTGATCGTCGAGGAAAGCCTGCCGGTCATCTCGGCCAAAGAGAAAGAGCTGGTCAAGCTTAACCTGAAAGTCAGCGATCCCGACCAGGAGGTTGTTACTTACACTTTCAGCCCGCCGCTCGACGCGAAAGGGCAATGGCAGACCAATTACGGCGACGCCGGAGAATATATCATAACCATCACGGCGACGGACGGCACTCACACTACTGAAAAAAGGGTCAAGCTGGTGATTGAAAAGCAAAATGTCCCGCCGATAATAGAAGAGATCAGGGACGTCTTCGCCAGCGAAGGCGACTTAATCACTTTAGAGCCCAAAGCCAGCGATCCCAATAGGGATCAGGTAACAGTTACCATTTCCGAGCCGTTGAGCAGCGGCTCTTTCCAGACGGACCACAATTCCGCCGGGGAATACCAAATTAAAGTCCTCGCCAGCGACGGCGAGCTGGAAACGGAAAAAATCGTCAGAATGACCATCAAAAACGTCAACATGCTGCCGGAAGTCGGCGGCCTGGCAGACATCACTATTAAGGAAGGGGAAACAGCCCGCATCAGTCCGACCGTCAGCGATCTGGACGGGGATGACATCAAAGTGACTATCTCTGAGCCGGTCGGCAACGACGGTGTTTGGGAAACCGGCTATACTGATCACGGAGAATATGAAATCAAGGTCGTCGTCACCGACGGCAAGGATACGGTAACTGAGAAAGTCAGGCTGGTGGTTGAAGACGTCAACATGGCCCCGGAGATCACTGACATCTTCTTAGGATGAACCCTTAGGTTGATCCCTAAGACAGAGCTCACCTATTTTTATTTTTCCCACTTCATTCCATCATTCCATGGCAGCCGAAAAATGGCCTGAAAAATGGCTTCTTGGACTGACACTATTCTTTCTTCTAACTAGCTTGGCTTGGGCGAGCAGCCGGATCCTGGAAGTCGAAGAAACGGACTTTGTCCGCCTCAGGGCTCAGGGCTCTGACCCGGACAACGATCAAATCAGCTATACTTACTCCCCGCCTCTCAACGAGAAAGGAGAGTGGCAGACAAATTACGGCGACGCGGGGAAATACAAGCTTGAAATCAAAGCTTCCGACGGGGAAAGAGAAACCGTCGAGGAAGCGCTCCTCATTGTCAGGAACAGGAACCAGCCCCCACGGCTGGCGGAAACCCGGATCATCGTCAAGGAAACCCAGACGGTCGATTTAAAGCTCCTGGTTGAAGATCCCGATGACGATCCTTTAAGGTTCGTCTTCAATGAGCCATTCGACCAAAGCGGGAGATGGGTTACCGGCTGGAACGACGCCGGCATCTACCTGGCGGATTTCACGGCCAGCGACGGTCAGTTTACTGAAGAGTTCCATGCCGGCATTGAAGTCGCCAATACCATCAAGCCAATGACTATTTTAGCTCTCTTCGCTGAGCCTTCCGCCGGCTCTTCTCCCGGAATTGCTCCTTCTCTCGAAATTGCCGAGGGGGAAACCTTAGCTTACTGGGTGGAAGCCGCAGCCGGGGAAGGTGGGGGGGAAATTCAGTACCGGTGGGAGCTTGATTCCCTCCTGATCAATCAGGAACCGGCGGGGGAATCTTATTTTGACTATGAACAGGCCGGCGGGCATTCCTTAAAGCTGACGCTCAGCCAGGACGGGCAGGAAATCGTCAGGGAATGGAACCCTCGGGTAGTTAATACCAACCGGGCGCCGGAACTCTCTTTCCTGCCGATTACCGTCAAAGAAGGCGAGAAAATTGTCCTTCGGCTGCCGGAGAAGGATTCTGACGGCGATCCTTTGACCTATTCCGTCGAAGAACCTTTTGAGGATAGCCAATGGCAAACAGATTATTTTGATGCCGGCACATACTCGGTAAAAATCACCGCTGACGACGGGGAACTGGCCGGCGAAGGAATTTTGAACATCACCATCCTCAACGTTGACCATCCTCCCTTATTGAACCTGCCCCCGGCGGTTGAACTATGGGAAGGCCAGGAGTTCAAGCTGCCGGTGGAGACAGAAGACCCAGATCAGGATGAGCTGAAGATCACTTTCAAAAACCTGCCGGAAGGCTCGTCATTCGACGAAGAAAGTAGAATACTAACCCTGAAACTAAGCTATGAGACGATTAAGAGAAGCGAGAACTGGTTTAGCGATATCTTCAATGCCCTGCGTCTCGAGAAACTCCTTCCCGGCAAAAGGGTCATTCAGAGTGAAGTGAGCAGCTGCGGCTTGGAACTTTGCTCTTCGGCAAAAATCAAACTGGTGGTCAACAATGTCAACCGGGCGCCGGTCTTTGAAACTCCAGCCCCTGAAAGTTCTGGCGGAGAGGCAGGCGGGAACGTCAGCCGAAATGCCAGCAGCAAAGCCGGAGGGAAGGCAACTCTGCCGGCCATCCCCTCTGCCTTGGAAACAGAAGAGTTTTCTCTCAGCCTCAAAGCAGTAGATCCCGACGGAGATATCCTCAATTATTACTATTCCTCACCCTTAGGCAGGACGAGCGGCAAATGGCAGACTGATTATGGTGACGCCGGGACTTACCAAGTCAACGTGACGGCCACCGACGGAAAAGAGAAAACTATTATTCCCATTTCATTTAACATCCTCAAAAATAACCGCGCCCCTTCCCTGAAAATTAAAAAAGACAAGTTCACGGTCAACGAAGGGGAAGAATTCTCTTTTGAAGTCAAAGCAACTGACTCGGACGGAGACGAGCCAAGCGCCGGGCTGGAAACCAGCCTTCCCGGCGTTTCATTTAAAGAAGGGCTTTTCACCTGGCAGCCTGGATTCGGAACGGTCGGAAACAGGACGCGCGGCGGCTGGAACGACTTGATTTCCCTTTCTCCCGCCCTCAACCGGCGGTTCGGCCAGGACAGGGAAACGGTCTGGCTGAATTTTGTGGCAGACGACGGGGAGATTAAAACTGAACATCCAGTCAAAGTGACGGTCAGGAACGTCAACCAGAAACCGGAAATGATTGATTACCTGCCTTCACCGGAGATTAAAGTTGGGATTGGCGAGCCGGTCCTGTTCCATTTGGCAGTCAGGGATCCCGACAAGGACAAATTAGAATACGATTGGTCTTTCGGCTTCGGCCAGGCAAAGGTCAAAGGAGTGGATACTATTAAAAGAGTCTTCCGGACGCCGGGGAAAAAGAAAGTCAAAGTGAAAATTACCGATGGACTGGAAGAAGTCGAGCACCAATGGCTGGTCGAAGTTGAGGAAAAGGAAGAAATTCCCGGACCGGCGGCAGGATTCACTGCTTTGGAACCGGCAAAGTTTAAAGTGTATGTGATTAGAAATTAGCTGCCTAAATTGCTCCCTGAAAGACAAAATTCCTTTTTTTCCACGTTATATTTATATATTTGGCTGATTTACTTCCCTAATTAGAGGTATTTTAAAAAAAAAGGTGATGGCAAAACGAAGCAACACGTCTTCCAGGAAGTTAAAAAATTTAAAATCCAGAGGTGTTGTAAGGGATGCGGGCAGCGGATTGTTGTTGAGAATGCCAATCGGTATTACTGCACCAAGTGTCGGGGATATTAGTTTTTCTTTATTTTTTTTTTGTCTTTTCTTTTAATTTATCCCCCAAGAGCAAAATTATTAAATACTCATAAATAACTTTTAACATGATGGTGACCAAAGTTTATCTTTTTGACCTTGATGATACCCTTATTAGCACTAAAATCTATGCTGAAATCTATCAACCCGTTCTTGAAATGATTAAAACCAAATTAAATTACACCCATAAGCAATTAGATGAAAAAGCTAAAGAATTAGGGTTAAATAAAAACCGATTTAATCGCTGGGATACCGGAGATTTATGCCGAGAATTAAATCTCCTGAAAGAGTACTACCAAATTTTGGAAGAACAGATTCCTGTGCAGTCCGTTCTACACCATAATGTAATTGATCTATTTGAAAAACTTAAAAAAGAAAAAAAGAAAATTGCAATTGTTTCTAATTCCATGCTTAGGACTGTTAAAGCGTATGTTAACAAATATAAATTAAATAAATACTTAACTTTCATTTTCTCAAGAGATGATGTTCAGTGCTTAAAAGATCAAGAAGCTTATTGGCGGGCTTTGATTAAAAAACACAAGTTAAAGCCAGCAGAATGTATTATAGTTGGCAATGATGAAAAACAAGACATACAAATCCCAGAAAGATTAGGGTTTCAAACTTTTAAAATAAAACGTGCCAATGATTTAAGGTTATTGAAAGTATAATCTTCTTTTATGCCTATGTTTTTTAAGAGCAAAATGTTTTAGTTAAATATCTTCCTAAGAGAATTAACCATCCTCGCCCAAAATCCAATCTCTTCTTCCACCGGCGCCGGTTCCCTTTCCGCAGGTATTTCCTGCCCGGCTGATTCTTCCGCCGGAGCCGGCGCAATCGACGGCGGAGCGAGCGGCTCCTGGGAAACTTCCTCTTCCCTCATCCGGCCGATGACATATTCGCCCAATTCATCGGTGCTGGCCGTGTAATACTCGTACTCTCCTTCGGTGTGGTCGATTCTCGTCACTGCCTCTTTCCCGTTAACGTAAAGAGTGACCTTTTCCGGTATCAAGCCGATTCCTTTCAGGTCGGCCTGCCTGATTTTCATCGTGATTCTTATTTCCCCAATCTTATCCTCATCCGCCGAAGCGACGACAAATTTAGAGTAAGCAATGCCGTCAAAGGCAAGGGAATCATCTTCCTGAAAAGTGATCTGCCCCCCTTTGATGTCGTCGAGAAGCTCAAAGTTAGCCAGATACATCCCTTTGATATTTTTCACTGCCATGGGCAGTTCGCTTCCCGCTTTGAGATAGGCGATATTCTGCACGGCAAGAAAATGCCCGGTCAGGCCGGAAGGGGTGAAGTTGGCGATTAAAGCAATGACAGCTAGGACGGCCACCGTAGTCAAAAAAATCCAGAGAAGTTCCTTCTTCTCTCCTTTATAGCCTCTTTCTTTGATCAATGCCGCCCCTTTTTTCATCATCGTTGGTAAATCACTAGGAGTATATAAAATTTGTTGTGCTGAGTGAAGGCTGGCCGGATAAAACGGCGGGGAGCGAAAATCTAAAAAGAGGTGGGACCGGCGAGATTTGAACTCGCAATGCCCAGATCTTCAGTTTCACCAAAATCAAATCTTTTGCCGGATTCTGTTTCTGGTGCTTTCTTTCCCTCATCGGAAAAATGATCCAGGTTAAGCTACGGTCCCTCGAACCTTAAAATTAAAGAACTCTTTATAATATTTTTGGTGGATTTTAGAGAAGTAAACATAAGGTCTTTATTGCTCGTTTATCCCATTCGCCGGTAAGTTCATCCCTGATGGCTATGCCTCTTACCCTTCGTTCAATCCATTCATCGGAATACCCTTTCTTTGTGTATAACTCCTTCATCCTTTTTTGAGCAAGCTCCGGGTTTTCTATTTCCTGCACTCGCTCATAGCCCACTTTTGCCAGCCATCGCTTGAATGGTTCCGCTTTAGGAGAGGGAATGGATTGAACTATCCTTAGGAGAGTTTCAGTATTGGCACAGTCAGTTTCATAGAATTTACCGTCAGAAGAGGGTAACTTCAGTTGTACGATTTTTTCGTATAACTCAAATCCTTCATCTTTAAGCTTAATTTTTAGATCAGACCAATATCTTCTAGGAATAGAGCTACCTGTTAAGACGGTTACAATATCTACAATGGAGAAGAACCATTCCTCGTTATACCACATTCTTCGTATGCTTTTCCCCTGAAAGACAATGAGAGATTTTTCTGGATCAATTCTAGCCATTGTTAAATAGACTTTTCTTTAAATACTTTACCAAAAGCTGTCCAATCACCGTCTAAATTTTTGTCCTTCGGGGAAACTAACGGGGATTCCAGTGTTTAGGTCTAATTCAGAATTTTGGCTAAAAGAGAGAAACTGAAAGATTTAAGCTCGACTAAATTTATAAGTGTTACCTTTTAATGCGCCAGAAAGGACTTCAAGCTCCCAATTAATAGCAATACCTTCTTGCCATCGTTCGTATTTTTTGGAATATTTTGCATCAACACCAACTAGAGCTGATTGGTAGGGTATTACATCAAAATCAGTTCTCGTCTCAATCGGTAGGTCAACAACGTGTTTATCTTTTTCTGATTGAATTACTAAAGTAACTAGAGTTTTTCTATCATCATCGCTTCCTTCTGGTCTTCCACGAACTAAAGAAAGTATTCTCCCTTGACTTGAAAAACTATTGTCGGTATCAATTGTTGGTCTCATACAATCAGAGATTAATAGCATCTTTATAAATCTTCCGGTCTTTTCACTACTTTGGAATTAATGTTAAATACGCCAGAATTCTGAACTCAAAATATTTTAAGCCGGCGGCCGGCCGGGAATTCTTCAGTCTTCAAGTCCACTCGCCCAGCCTTCTCTCTTGGCTCTGGCTCAACTTGACACAATAACTCTTTCCCAGGCTGCTCCTCAAGGCAACCGAAACCTCATCCCCTCTCCCAATTCCCGAAGCCGCGGCAAACAGGTTCTTATTCCTCTTCAGGACATAAAAAGTAACGTTTCCCTTTTTTCTCTCTAAGACGAACTTAACATTCCCGCTTTTGGTCAGGCTTTTCTCCAGGACTTTCCCTTTGGCTTTGGGGATTTTCCGCCATCTCTCCTGCCGGACCAGCTGATTGACGGCCTTCATCAAATGCTTGTGTTCGGGAGATTTCATCTTTTTATTCCATCTTATCCCAAGGGATTAATTTTGATGTTACGCCCAATCGTCTGGAAAATTATAACCATGGGATTTCGGCAAAGAATTGAGTTTCTATCTGCAATGTATTCTACCCTCATATTTAATCTGTCCAACTTGCAGGATTTGACGTAGTCCATCTCCCCTTGGACCGTCACCAAACAAATTAATTTCAGATACCCTATACTCATTCGTTCTTTGTTTGCTCTCATTTAAACCCAGTGTCAAATGTCCATACTGTTCCCAATTTGGCAAAAGTCGTGAAGTTGGAACTTCCTGACCAACCACTTGTTCTAATCCTTCAAAATATTGTTTAACTGATTGATTTTCTTCCATTATTTTTTTTATTGCTGGTGCATAATTTTGCCTTCTTTTCCAAAATTTTGGATCCTTCAATTGCTTTTGCCTTCCATCACCAGATACTTCTCTAAATTCTTTTGTATCCTCATAAGGTCTTTGATAAATAAAATCATCGGAATGAACTAACGTGTCTTCATCTGGATGAGTTTTAAAATGTGTAAGAACCTCTGCTGGGACAATTTCTCTATTCCAATCTCTCGATTTTTTCTCTAGCAAATCTTCTGTATACCAGTGTGGAATAGCTTTTGGAATCTGATCTGGTTTAATAATAGAAACCTCCATAACATATACCAATGGAAAGTCCCTAATCCCTTCAAATTTTCTATCACAAGTTGGACATTGATTTACCATACAACAATAGCAATAGTCTTATCTTTATAAATCTTTCCCTTTTATAGTAGTAACACTAAAACCTCCGAGCAGCGGGTTTTCGTTATCCCAAAGTATTTATCATAATTGAGCTGGCAAACAAGTTAAACAGGATCATCACCACGGCGGCAATGAAGCAGTAAAAGAAAGTGCTCTTGGTCAGGTTCCGGCCCAGCTCAAACCTTTCCG
>CAYWPJ010000025.1:0-4447 GCA_964460195.1 uncultured Methanosarcinales archaeon | reverse complement strand
AGCTTATCCGCCCCGTTCTCAACCCCGTTGCTCAGGACGGTCAAAATGTAGATGATCTCAACGATGTAAATCCCCACGACCAGCTGGAAATAAAAAGTGGGGATGCCTACGCCAAAAATCTCCATCATGTTGCCGAAGCCGGCCGCTCCCTCCCCGGCAGTAGCCGTCAGCTGGCTCAGCTGGCTGCTCAGCCTGGTCAGAATAGCGGAAATCATGGAAGTGATCCCGATGACGATCCCGGCGATGGCCGGTGTCAGAAATTTAATCTGGGTTTTCATCGAAGAGATCACTTCCGCCATCAGGTCTTTCAGCCTTTCCTCGACCCGGTGGATTTCCTTGATATACTGCGACATGGAAAGCAGGGCTCGGGCAGCAATTCTTGGCCCCTTCTTGATGCTCTCGACGAGGACTTTCATCGACGATTCAATCACCTTGGAAGGATACAGGGTAACCGCCCCCACCTTCGGGTCGAAGAGGGCCTGCGACAGGCCCATCCCCAGCTTGGTGATATTCTTTTCTACCAGATTGAAGAAATCACCGGAAGTCGTCCCTTCCATTGTCTTAGCGACCTTAGCGAAAGCAATCTCCGCCGGCAACCCGTCGCCCAGCCGGTTGCCTAACTGGAAGAGGGCGGAAGAAAATTCATCTTCCAGGGATTTGGTCCTTTCCCTGATTTTGATGACGTTTTTGGAACGAAGCAGGTAGAAAAGGCCGAGCGGGATTCCCAGCCCGGCAACAGCGATGATGGATAAGATTGAAGCTCCCATGCCGAACGGCCCGATTTTCTGCTCCTCTTCACATTCTAAAGACTCCGGCGGGCAGATATAACCCATCATCTGGTAATCGCCGAACTGAATCTCGAACTGCGGGTCAAAAAAGTGCAGCAGGAGCGGGCTCATCCCGATGATGAAAAGAACCAGGAAAACCATCAGGCTGATCATCAAGGGATTAAAGCTGAGGCGGACGGCTTTCCCCAGAGGGAGGCTGACTTTTTTGGCCGCTTTCCAGCCTGGCTCTTCGCTGATGTCGGAAGCGCCATAGCCCGCCGGGCGTTTCGAAAGGATACTTTTCCCCAGATAATATACTCCGGCCGGCAGGCTGATATTGTACAGGACAGCGATATAAATGACCATAACGAAAGGATCCTCTCCGGTGCTCATGAAGCTGACGACTAAAGGCAGGATGACCAGCCCCAAGATGGGCAAAATGATTCCCAGCATATGCAGCATGGTCATCGGCGACTTTAGCGAATGGGCATAATGAAGCATGTTCTCATAAGTGCCGTTGAGGATGACGTCCAAAGACTTGTCCAGCAGAGCGAGGCGCCTTTCCTCCGCCCCTTCAAAGAGGGAAGATTCAATCAGGTGGAACGATTCGACAAACTCCCTGTCCCAGTCCTTCCATTTTTCCAGGAAAGCTTCCGCTGAATCCTTAATCGTGCTGAACTGCTGGGTTTCCACGTCCCAGAGAATCTTCCGGAAGTCAAGGGACAAAGGGGCGTCCAGGTGGTCGGCGGCAAATTCAATCGCCCTTTCCAGGTTGGAAGTGTGCCGCATATAAGTGACAAGGTAAAAAACGCTCTGAACCATCTGGCTGCTTGATTTCATCCGCCAGGAATTGGCCATGAAGGCGGGCATCCTCTGCAAGGCCGGGATCATCAGCAGCCCGACAAAGAGGGAAAAATAGACAAAAAAAATCATTTTGAAAATGGCAAAAGAAATCAACGAGCCGAAAACAATGAAAACTAGGGGGAGGAGGACGGCCAGAGATAAGGAGCCGGAAGGGGTGATACTCAGATGGCAGGCTTCGATGTCTTTCTGGATTTTGACAGCTTTTTTGGCGTCGGGTTTTAATTTAAGCAGTTTCTCGGAGAAGTTGCAGGCTTTTTCGTACCAGGTGTAATGGGTGGGGAAGATTTCCTTTTTGAATTCGGCATATTCTTTAGTCGTTACTTTAGGTGAAAATGTGGCTTTTTCTCCGAATTCTTCTTTAACTTTAGCTTTATATTTTTCTAGGAGTTTCTGGTATTCTTCGGATTCCATCGGTTAGCCTCTTTTAGGAGAATTAATCTTGTAATGTTTAAAAAGATTTGTATTGAGACGGCGTTGCTTTATACAAATGTATTTAAAATAATTTTAGAATATGATTTTTAAATGGGTATTGATTTCTATTAAAAATGTTCACCATCCTCCACCGGGACGGCCAGGCCAGGACCGGTATCATCAAAACGCCTCACGGGGAAATCAAAACCCCGGCTTTCATTCCCGTCGCCACCAAAGCCACCATTAAATCCCTGACTTCCCGGCAATTTCAGGAAACCGGCTTTGCCTCCCTCTTATGCAACACTTATCACCTTTACCTGCAGCCCGGCCCGGAAATCATCGAAAAACTCGGCGGCCTGCACCAATTCATGGGCTTCCGCCAGCCGATCTGGACTGATTCCGGAGGGTTCCAGGTCTTCAGCCTCAATGACGGCTGCAAAGTCAGCGACGAAGGAGTGGAATTCACTTCCCATATCGACCGCTCCAAGCATTTCCTCACTCCGGAGAAATCGGTGCAGATTCAGCGCCAGCTGGGGGCGGATATCATCTTCACTTTTGACCAGTGCGTTCATTTCGATGACAGCTACGAGAAAATCAAAGAGGCAATGGAAAGGACTCATCGCTGGGCAAGACGTTGCTTGGATGAGTTCAGCCGGCAGCCTTCCGATCAGGCTTTATTTGGTATCGTGCAGGGCGGTCGGTTCAAAGACCTGAGGGAAGAGTCGGCTAAATTCATTTCTTCTTTAGATTTCCCTGGTTTGGGCATCGGGGGTATCTTCGGCGATCCCACTAAAGAAATTCATGACGTCGTCAAGCACACCATGCAATTCCTGCCGGAAGAAAAGCCTAAACATATGCTGGGCATCGGCAGCGTCGAAGACCTTTTTGACTACGTCGAGGTTGGAGCCGACACTTTTGACTGCGTCCTGCCGACGAGACTGGCGCGGATGGGCTATGTTTTTCTGACTCCAAAAGGCGGAGGGAAGATCAAAAACAAGTTCCGGATGAAAATTACTACCGGGCATAAGGGGGACAAGAAACCAATTGACCGGCACTGCCGGTGCTACACCTGCCGGAATTTCTCCCGCGCTTACCTGCGGCATCTCGAAAAGGCTGGGGAACTATCGTTTTATTCACTGGCCACCAGCCACAACTTATGGTTCTTCAATTCTCTGATGGAAGAAATCAGGGGGAGCATCAAAGAAGGAAAATTCAAAGAGCTGAAAGAAGAGTGGCTGAAATAATTCTATATTATCTTGGGACAAGGATAGGCTACTTAATGCATTACAATATCTAATTGGAAAAAGTATGATTGATGGAAAGGTCATTAAAGGATTAGGATCTACAAAACCCCAATTTGTAGCTGTGAACGATATTACTCCTGTAGGAATAGATGTACTGGAAAATGAAACGGAATTTACAAAGAATTTTAATTTTACAATTAATTTAGGAATATTTTCTTATTCTTGGGGTGCTTCTGAAAAATGAGTGATTCTGATAAAGCATTAGTTGTATTCCAAAGTAAGAAAATCCGAAGAGTGTGGTTTAAGGATGAATGGCATTATTCTTTGGTTGATATAGTCCAAGCTTTAACAGATAGTGTTAATCCTACTGATTATCTGAAAAAACTACGTAAAAGAGATGAAGAGCTTGGAAGTTACTTAGGGACAAATTGTCCCCATGTAGAAATGCTGACTGAAACAGGTAAAAAGAGAAGTGTTCTTGGAGGGAATACAAAGGCAAAATCTGACTGATGAATGGAAAGAAAGAGGCATTGAAGAAAAAAGAGATTTTGCCATTCTCACGGCAGAGATTTCTAAAGCTACATTCGGAATGACCCCAAGTGAGTACAAAGAATTCAAAAATCTGCCAAAACAATCAAAAGCCAATCTAAGAGACCATATGAATGATTTAGAACTAATTTTTACAATGCTTGGCGAACGTATGACAACCGAACTTTCACAAGATGAAAAACCAGAAAATTTTGATAAAAGCAAAGATGTTGCCAAAAGAGGTGGAAAAGTCGCAGGAAATGCTAGGATAGAAGCTGAAAAAGAATTAGGTCGTCCAGTAACAACCAGACAAAACTATCTTTCTATAACAGATAAAAAAAAGAAACTCACAGATAAAAGTAAAGAATAAGGAACTCCCCCGTCCGTTTAGTCGTTAGAAATGTCTCCCTATCCGTTCGTTAGCTCTCTTTCTCGATTGCGTAGAACGTATGGGGTTTTACGAAGTCCCGAAAGCAAAGATTTTCCCTCGAAATGAGGCAACCCACATTTCAGAGCTGGAAAATCTTTGCGTGGGATTTGGGTGAGTAACGCAGGGGCTTTGATGCCCCGAGTAACGCAACCGTAAAACCCCTCAGACTGTCCCATAATTCATAAGATATAAATACTAGTTCT
>CAYWPJ010000024.1:0-23522 GCA_964460195.1 uncultured Methanosarcinales archaeon | reverse complement strand
TCCGTTCATGCCACCGGTCTGTGACCGGTGGTAGGACGCTCGCAACGTTTTGACTAATGAAAAGGAAAATAATCTTTTTATTAATGATGTTACTAGTTATTTTTCTCACGGGATGTGGTAGTGGAAAGCCACCAGGCTGTTGTTCGATCTACGAAACAGATGATGCAGTGGCTCGGGAATTGCTCGGATGGCCGTCCGGGTGGGAAGAAGTATGTGAACAGATGAGAGCAGGTAATGATATATTTGGCGGCAGACGGTATTTTAAAGGATTCTGTTTCGCGCCTGATTATGACGATACAAGCAGGCAACGTGCCGGCGGAGCTGACCTTTATGGTCCGACCTGTGCTCAATGTGAGCGGGACGGCAGGGTATTTGGCGGACGGAGGATTTGGGTTCCCTGTGATGAAAAGACAGTGCGTTGCCCAGAGCCACCTGAACCTCGATATGACGAACACTACTGTCCTCCACTAACGACTGATTACGACTGTCCATGGTATGACGAGCTCCTTGGCACGTGCTCCACCCCTGTTGACTGTTGTTATAGAGTACCCGACTGGAGCAGACCACCTCGTGACGAAGAAGGACGTCTGTATCTCTGGCAGTGCTGCTATGAACAGCCGGATCGCTCTCCCAGAAATGGAGGTTGTGGTTCAGATTCGCCTGAGCGCTGCAACTGGCCTCCACCCTGGTTCGAAGGAGGAGTGGATGAATTTCACTCGGAACATAATATTGTTCCCGATCCCTTTTGCGATACTCTCCGTGAGTGGGCTGCAAGAGGCCGTCCAGAATTAAGAGACGAAGATTAATCTCTACTCATCACACCAATCTAAATCCCGGAAGAAAGCATTGGTGTACTGAGGATGCAGTGCCTGATAAAAATCTACCATTAGTGCTGATTTCCGACGTGCATGTGGGTATGTACTAACTATTTCCCAGAGCAGAGGTTCAGGAAGGAAGTGATATTGTGCATAGGCATTGAAATCGTTATCTACCGAAGTCATCGAATAACTTGTTAGGAATCCATCTTCAGCCAATCGGCGATTCAACTCATTACTTACCTGCCCTTCTCGAATGGCAGCAATTGCATCGTCGCCATAAGTGAAGTCCTCTGGGTTCTCCGAGAGCCATCGTGAAATGTTCCAAGGATGCCAGGAGATAAGAACCGACGAGAATTCAGCATGGAACACCCTTTCAATCCAGCAAGCCGAATAGGGGTTAGCAATATAAACTCGCTGGCCAAACAAGTCAGCCGTCCCACCGACCTGCGTATCGTAAATTTTAAGACGTTCAATCAAGTATACTGCTTTAAGGTTTGATGAAAGTACAAAATCAGGGTACTTAACTAATCCGTTAAGAACGGCGGCAACCGCTCGGTCCACATCGACCTGCCAGCAAAGGGGGGTGGCATGAGCATTTACCGGCGCGGAAGTCATCTCTTCTGGGAACATCTCGGGGTCATCTCCCCACACTATCCTGACACCGCTCTCGGTAGTGAAAGAATCCCCTTCAATGCAGTCGGCGGCTTCCATGTCGTCTGAAGCCGGAGCAGCAGGGTTGGGTGCCGTGTAATCGCATGATGCTGATGGCAGCGCCGGCACGGCATAACTCGCCGCCAGAGCCAAGGCCGCCAAAGTTCTCCGGCTGCTTTTCCACAATGAATTAACAATATGTGAAAGATTCATAATCAAAAAGTTCGTAGCAAATGTTGTTTATAAGATTTTCTACGGAAGGGTATTATTCTATAGTGGCGGACATAAAGCAATGAGCGATAATTGGCCGCCACTATATTCCGAAGGACAGACCAAATAGCTCAATTAATTATGTCCTTCGCTATCTTAATGAATGTAGGACATTGGAGTATTTCGGAAGATTAATTGTATCTTTGAGCAGAAAATTATTTAAAATATCACCGTATCAGCTTCTCTGTGAAAAAAGTCATCACCGCTGACCAGACCGAAACCTTCCTCAATGAAGAGGTGGGAGAAACCTACCACTCCCAGACGGGAGCGGTCGAGGAAGCACTGAAAAAGTATGCCCTTCCCTGCCGCATCGCCCGGCTGGCCAGGGAAAAAGGAAAACTCCGGATTTTAGACATCTTCTTTGGGCTGGGATACAACTCGGCCATGGCTATCGACGTTGCCCTGGCGGAGAATCCCCGCTGCGAAATTGAGGTCATCGGCCTGGAGAACGACATTGAGATAATCAAAAAGATCAAAGAGGTCAACCCGCCGCTCAAATTCTTTAAACACTATCAAAAGATTACTCCCGGAAGCCTGGGGCTCAGCGAGGGCTGGGTGCGCGTCAAAGTCATCCTGGGCGATGCGAGGCAGACCGTTAAGCAGCTGAAGGACGAATATTTCGACGCTGTCTTCTTTGACCCTTTCAGCCCGAAGACGATGCCGGAGATGTGGAGCGAAGAGCTGTTCAGAGAGATGTTTAGGGTGATGAAAAGTTCCGCCGTCCTCTCGACTTATTCCTGCGCCCGGATGGCCCGGGAGAACATGGCCAAAGCCGGACTGTTCTATGACGAAGGACCCATTGTAGGTAGGAGAGGCCCGGGCACGATAGCCACGAAATGGACTTAGCAGTCGAGAAACCAAAAGATTTATATATTTCATGTATATAAGATATCTATACTAAATATACACCGAATAAAATGGTACAAGCAATGATTAGAATTCCTAATGAAGCAAATCAAATATTAAATATAGTCAAAGCCAGATACAATTTAAAAACTAAAAGTGAAGCTATTGCTAAGATAGTGATAGAATGTGGTGCGAACATTATCGAACCTGAATTAAGACCGGAATATTTAAAAAAATTAAGAAGAGTTGAAGAAGAAGGTTATGGCGAAACCTTTAATTCTATCGAACAATTAAGGAAAAAGATAGAAAAGAGGTAAAATGCCCAGAGAATACAAAACAAGCAAGGAGTTTGATCGAGTTCTTTTCAAACTCCAAAAGAAAGACAAGCAGCTTTACGAAAATCTTCTAAACAAAATGAATGAAGTTTTGAATTGCTTTGATATTGAGCATTATAAAAATTTAAGATATGACCTGAAAGAATTTAAGCGGGTTCATGTTGGGCATTTTGTTCTTGTATTTAAATTTGACAAAATGAATAATGTCATTTTCTTTTCAGATTTTGACCATCACGACAATATTTATCGGTAACTGCGCAGCTTATAGCACAGATTATATTTTAGGCTGTCGGCAGGATTTTAAATTCAGACAGTCTGTTTAGCCTTTCCCAATCAGCCTCTTAATCTCCCTCTTCGTCTTCCGGTAAGTCTCCTTCTTGATGTACCCCCGGCGATAGCTTTCCTTGAGAAGGGATAATTTCCGTTTCAGGCCGGAGAAATCGTCTTTGATGACTGTCCGGTTGATGATAGTTGTCGGCTTGACGATTGTCTTCTCCTTAATGATCGGCTGCCTGATAATCGGCTTGATGATCGTCTTCAGCCTGATCGTCCTCTCCTTAATGATGGCTTTCGGCCCCTTCCTGACCCGCCGATGCAGCAGGTAAAGCACCACCAGGATGACTACTAAAAGGATCATCATCACCGGGAGCGAATAGGCAAGATAAGGGACTTTAGCAAAAACGGCCGCTAACCCGACGACGGGAAGAGCCGCTTCAGCCGGACCTTCCGGGGCTTCGATGGTGAAGGTGTCGGAAGCGGCGGCTAAAGTCTCTTCATAAACCACTTTTACGGAAAAGAGGTAGGTTCCGGGCGGCAGGTCGTCCGGCAGGTCAATAACCTTGGAGAAAGAAACCTGATCTCTGACAGGAATGATTTCCGTTTCCTCATAGACAATGCTTTGGTCGACGGCGGAAATGAGGTAGGTCAAAGCCACTTCTGCTTCAGTGATTTCCCTCAGGTTGAACAAAGTCAGCGTTGCCGTGAGGTCTTCTCCTGCTTTGATGGTTTTGGTCAGCAGGTCAAGGCTGGCATCAACCACTACTTCATCGGACTCGATTTCCACGACGACAAAGATCTCTTCATTCACCGTTCCGCCGAAGGTTCCCCGGACTTCCACCATCCCCGAATAGATGTCCGGATCCGCGCTTAAGCGGGGATTGAAGACAAAGCGAAGTTCCTCCTGCTGCCCGGGAGCCAGGGTAAAGGTGCCAGGAGTAATCTGCAGGATGCCGCTTAAAGGGTTATCTACTTCCATTTCCAGGGTGGCGGTTCCGTCATTGGTAATAATCACTTTCTTTTCCATCCCCCTTGATTCCCGCAGGGAAACCCTGATTGAATGGTCGCTGACCCCAAAAGAAACTTCAAATTCTTCGCCGGGCAGGCCGGCTGCGCCGGCACCTCCGCCTCCGCCCCCGGCGGCGGCCGCCGGCGACGCTCCTCCTTCGGCAATAGTGATGGTAAAGCTGTCGGTGACGCTGTAGGAAGCACAGCCGGCATTGTCAGAGACAGTGATGAGAACAGTTTCCGTGGTGGCCGAGGCAGGAGTGAAACTGATCAGGCCGGTCTGGGAGATTGCAAAGAGGGAAGTGTTGTCGCTGTAAGTCAGGGTATTCTCGCCGGCATCGGCGGCGCTGACCTGCAGGGTGAAAGCCGTTCCGGTGGTGGCGGTCTGGTCGGCGATGGCGGTGAGGGTCGGCGGCTTGTCAATGCAGAGCGAGGACGTGCCGATGGCTGAGCCGCTGGCTTTTCCGGTAATCAGCGCCTCATCGATTGAGCTGAGCAGCAGGAAATGGGCGATATTGATCATCATAAGCAAAACTACAAATATTATAATCAAGCCTCTTTTTAAGTCCATCAGGAGGGAATAAAATTCTATGATTTATATAGTTATCGGCGTTAAGCGGCCTTGTTTCATCTCAAAAACTATTTCAGAATAGTAACATTTTTAAAGTAAGGGATGTCCGCTTGGCTTTATGAGAAAGTCAGTTGATATCAGCAGTGGTTTTGATTCCGCATCAGAAACAAGATGGATTAATGCTAATTGGGAATTACCACCCCATACCAGGGATATTAAACAGGTGTTGTTTCCGGCCTTTATGCTGACAGCAATGGCGGGATTTGGTTTTCTGATGTATCTTGGGACTGCAGAAATTAGATGGCGTGGGGGAATGCGTCAGTTATATGCCCCTTATGAAGCAGCAGTTGCGCAAATAGAGAAATTGGAATATTGTCGAGAAGGGTGGTGTTTCGAAGAAAGGGAGAAATTAGCAAGGCAGAGAGATGAGGCATGGAAGGCACTTTGTGCTGAGGAAAACTCAGGGGAATATATAAGAAGTCTGAGGAACGAAAATTTACCTTATCAAGCCTGTGATTAAACGGTGATTAAAAATGGTATCTAGGTATAATTTGCTTTATGACGTCCCGCCGGAAAAATTTGATTTAAGTGAAAGAAGATTCCAATATACACCCGTAGTTTCAATTTTAAACACGATGCACGAAGTTCTGGGTGACAGGCATAGAGTTGAAGATACAATAGTGCAAGAAGTTCTGACCCGGCTTGACAAATTATCAATGCATGATTTTCATTCTCCGGTTGCTCATTTCACTGACGGAACCCTGCAACAAAATTTGAACTTGGAGCAAGTGGTAGATAATCTGTTACGGCCGCGCTTTGCGCCGCAATTTCAACAGCATGTTTTAGCCCATGCTCCGGCTGATTTGGAAACTACCTTATACCGGCAGGGAGCGGTACGGGAACTGGTGGAAAAGCCGGAACTGGCCAAAGGGTTAGAAGATGGGATGGAAATGTTTGCTCAATTAATCTGTTCCATTCTGAACCGGGTTTATACTTTTCATCAAGTTCAAGGGATATGGAGGGCTTCAAGAAGACATAAATTAAAAATATTGATGCCATACAATTTGAATGTTCTTCAGAGATATACTGCAATGGTTAATCATTTTACCAAGACTTTAGAGGGTACTGAATCAAAACCGATGCAACAATTAGGCGAATATCTTGCAGATATTAGAGGCTCAGAATTTTTTAAAGATATTTTTCCTGTTTTTGACGTCAGTTACTTTAAAGATCACCGAATCTCTCTTGATGTGACTGTCGGAAGAAATGGGGTTTTGACGGCAAGTGAATATCAAGGCTCTGAGCGGGCAAACAGAATCCCTGCTTTTAAATTAATCTCCGGAACGGGTCATTTAGGATTTGTTTCTGCCTTTTTCAAAATGCTTAGTCTGCCCTCAACTTTTGCCATGGATGCAGTAAATACCGTAGTGCAGAATAATTTGGAGGAATTGCTTAAGGTTGCGGAAATCATTGCTCCTCTGGAATTTTATACCGGCGGGGCATCGTTTTATAGACGAATGAAAGAAATCGGAATGCCAGTCCAATTACCGGCTGTCCTGCCTAAGGAAGAAAGAAGGATGCATCTGCCCAAGGCCCGGAATCCCCTACTTTTATACCAGAAAGGAGTCGATGAACGGAACGTTTCCAGAGTAATTCCTAATGATATAAAATTTGACGGAGATCAGAATATGTTTGTAATTTCCGGTCCCAATCAGGGAGGTAAAACCTGCTATGTTAAAACTGGTGGCTTGTTACAATTACTGGGGCAAAGCGGGCTCCCGGTGACGGCAGAAGGTGAAGTCTATTTAAGTGTGGTTGATGGAATGTATACTCATTTTATCTCTCCGGACGATATTATGGCTGGGGAGGGAAGGTTGCTGAACGAATTACTGAGAGTTAAAAAAATTTTCAGTGAAGCGACTCCTTATAGTTATGTCATCTTGGACGAGCCCTGCGGGGGAACGGAGCATTCCGAAGGCGCAAAACAATCAGTAATCATTTTGGATGGGTTTCATAAATTGGGTTCGGTCGTTTATTTTACAACCCACTTGCATGAAGTTGCCGACCTGGTTGAGCAGGGAAAATACACCGCCGGAAGAAATCTTCAGGTAGAAGTAATTGAAGATACGGAGAGTAAGAGATTAATCAGGACATTTAGAATTTTGCCGGGAAAAGCGGCCTCCAGTTATGGGGTTGAAGTAGCAAAAAGTATAAGTCTGACAAGTGAAGGTATCTCCGGGGTGTTCGAAGAAAGAGTGCAGACAGGGGCATTTGAACGGTCGTTGTTAAGAGATCAATAGTCTTTCTTCACTCTTCTTTTTTCAGTTTCACCTTTTTCCCAGCAGGCCCTGAAACTCTTTTTCCACCGCCTTCTCGATGACTACTCCTTCCTTCTCTAAAAAGCGGACGTCTTTGATGATAATTCTCCTAATTCTGTTCCTCAGGACAAGGATCATAAAAAGGGCGCTGACCAGGATGGTGACGATAATCAGGGGAAGGCTGACCGTGCCGGAAGAAAGCTCCGCCCCGAAATAGGTCAGGATGAACATCTGGACAACGAACCCCAGCGAAGAAACAATGTTGAAATAAAATGAAGGAACGGTCGTCAGGCCGGCGGCGAAACTAACTAAGTCATTGGGAAAGAGAGGGGCAATCCGGGCCAAAAAAAGGGCCCAGAGCCTCTTCTGCCGGAAAAGGAGATTGAAATGCACCAAATCTTTCTTTTCAAAGAAGTGGAGGGCGATGCCCCGGCCGAAGCGGCGGGAAATAGTGAAAATCAGGGCTGAGCCGAGGAAAGCCCCGAGCAGGCTGTAAAGCAGCCCCAGGTAGGGGCCGAAGAGGAAACCGGCAACGATTGTCGTCAGTTGGGAAGGGACAACCGAAATGGTTGTCTGGAAAATCTGCAGGATGATGACGGCGATGGGCGCAAGAAGGCCGAAGCCGAGGATGAGCTCCCTTAACGATTCCGGCTCAGCCAGGTAATGCTGAACTAAAGTCGTCTCGGCGGCAAGGTAATATACCAGGATGACCGCAGCGATAATGAACACCAGCCTAAGCCTTCTCACAATCTTTTTCATGCCAGGAGGAAAGTGGCGGTTATTTATATGGTTTTTTATCTGGTTTTTCTGCCAGAGTTTTTGAAGCAAAATTTATAAACCAGCGCCTAAACTTATAACAAAGACAAGCAAGTGTCTAAATTCAAAACAAAAGGTGGTGCCAATGACAATCGTCAAAGTGAATTTGCATAAGATCAGTGCCGAGAGGAATCTCAAAGCCAAAGGCGGGCAGATCAGCATCAACAACAATGTTTCGGTCAAAGACGTCGAAGAGATGGCTCTGGAAATCCAGGGGAAGAAGGGCCTGAGGTTCAGTTTTTCCTTTGTCTGCAACTATGAGCCGAACATCGGCAAGATTGAGGTTGAAGGACAGGTGATTTACGTCGGTGAGAAGCCCCAAATCGGCCAGATCAAGAAGGCCTGGGATAAGAACAAGAACATCGACATGAAGATCATGCAGCAGATTCTCAATGCCGCCCTGCACAAAGGGAATATCCAGGCAATTAAGATCAGCGAGGAGGTCAATCTGCCCAGCCCCCTGCCGATGCCCAGACTGAAGAACCCGGAAGGGAGAAAAGATAAGGCGGAAGGCGTGGGATAGGCATCCCGGCTGAAATAACAAAAACCGCACTAATCCCCAACTTAAATTTGCCGGAGTTTGGTGTTCATCAGGCTTATTTAATAGTTATTTTAGACTCTCTAAATACTTTTAAATAAATTATCATTTATTTAAATTACTATGAGAAAAACACTTGCTGCTTTGGTTTTAGCGGCGGGAATGGCTGTTCCGAGTAATTTATCTGCTATCGCAATCAGTCCTGATCTTCGTCCTTGGGGGGAGGAACCGTCAAACGGAACGACGGAAAGGAAAGGTCGGGAAATGATAACCCGGGGAGAGGATTACAGCCCCCGGTTTGATTGTTTGATGGAAGTAGCTCCTTTTACAAGTTACGCTTTAGAGATCAGCCCAACTGATACATACAATGATATCCTTCATTTTTTCCAAGAAAGAGGAGTTCCCTATGATCGGTTAAATGAGTTGAGGGATTATTTGCGGATGAAAACCAATTTTAGCAATCCGAATCTAATTGTTGAACCTTTTTTGTGGGGAACGAATATTGTAGCAACAAATTATGAATGCCCGGTCAGAGTTCCCTGGATACCTCAAGAAATTACCGGGAAAGTGACTTCTGCAAGCTTAATAAAAGATAAGTTAGAATTAACTCTCGACACCCATAGTGGAGTGGTAGTTCTGCCCGGAGTATTGAGAATTGATGCGGGGGAATTTGTGCGGCTTTATAGAGAAGAAGGGTTGTCTGGAGAGACACTGACTGATTTTGACATGATAGAGGTTAAAGACGATAAAGGAAAATTAAAAATATCCTACTCTCCCTAAAAGAATTCAATCTTCAGTTTTTCTTCTTTTTTCTCCGGCTTGGTCAGGTTAAGGAAACTGCTGAAGTTGGGCGCCGTGTCGGGGGATTCTTTACCTGTTGAAGGAGCGCCGAACATGCCCATCAGGCTGGTCGTATCAACTGGCTCGGCCGGCTGGCCGGGTTCTTTCGGCTGGAGAAGGTGGGCTAGTATCTGGAGAATTTTCCTGATGTCTTCCTGGGAATCTTCCTTGGTGTCGATGGTAACTTTCATGCTATCACCCGAGTTGGGAATGGAGCAGTAGTTTATAAGATTTGTTATATCCTGCCTACATATTGAGAATAACTAATACATTTTCTTCAACATGCTCCTTAGTTATGAGTTTTTTCATTGTTTATCATCTGCTTCAATGCAGGATAAATTCTTTTTGTAAGTTCTATAACTTTTTCTGCATACTCTTTATCTAAAATTGTTCCATAATAAAGCATTCCGTTCCTAAAAAATCGTATTTGATCACAAAATTGAACGTCATTCTCGTCAAAACCCAAAATTCTCATATAGGACACTTCAGCTTCATGTGCTCCAAAGCCGGAGGCATTATATCCTTCTAAAAGCATTTTTGCCCTTATAAGCTCCATTAGAATATCATAGCATGATTTGACAAAATCATTGGCGGTGATATCACTTAATCCTATCTTTTCTATCTTTCCTAAGAGGTTATGATAGCTATTTCCCGCTTCTTTAACCAAGAATTCTGCTCTTGACTTGTCTCTGCCTTGCTTTTTTACAATTCTCTCTTTTATGAATTCTTCGAAATTTCTTATCGCTTTCATAGTTCAACCCCGCCAACAAGCACAATACCATTGCATAAATTTTCTTTCAAGTGCTTATGAATGTTTTTGAAAGAATCATAAAAGTTTATGTTAATCCTTCTCTCCAAATCTTGTTCATAGTCGGTTAATTTTATTAGCTTGTCCTTCCTGCCAATGACCGCAATATCTATGTCTGAATTTATGATATCTTCCCCCCTTGAATAGCTCCCAAATAAGATTATTGTTGCTCCGGCAAATTCTTTTTCTATAAAATCAGCAAGTCCTGTTTCGTATATTTGCTTTTGATTATCTATTCTTTTTAATTGCATGACTTTATGATTTTCCCTGTTTAGCTCAATAGACCATCGTTTTGACTCTTGGTCCTGTTTTACCTTAACAAATTCTCTCTTTTCTAAGCCTGGAATGGCTTTCATAACTGCTGGAGCGGAAACGCCAAGAAGTCTGGCAATCCCTCTTTGGTTTAGAGATATTCCTGCTTTTATGAATAAAAGCCTTAAAATCTCTTGCTGGAGATTTGTTAACTTTAGTTTATATGTATTTACCATAGTTAATGGGTATTTACTTTAGTTTATATTTAAATCTTTCGGTTATTTTGATATAAAGCACAGCTTCTGCCAAGCAGTATTCTTCATTGCTCCCCCTGATTATGCCGTCTAAAAGCTTTAGAATGTTTAAAACCCTCACTTTAGGAACTCTACTTCAATCTCCAGCTGGTCCGCCGTGGGGTATTCTTTGACAATGGCCGGCAATAAACCAAGCTTCCGGAAATATTTTGATTTCTTCTCCACTTTTTTGGCCGATAATAAAATTCGCGGCTTCTCACCGTCTAAAAAAATATCCTGATCAGTCAGATGAAACTTCTCCACAATCCGATCAAAATAAGGTTTCAATTTCTCAATCAATCCCTGTTTATCAACTCTTTTCAACTTCTCCCTGTACCCAAAACCCGGAGCCAATTCTTCCAAATACAACGCCCCTCTGATCAATAATCCTCCTTCATCAACTAAATCAAATGTTCGATGATTATGTTCGCCTTCCCTTTTAATCCGGTTGGTCAATTGAATCTTGTCTTTCAGTTTTGCCGTGCATAAATGCACTAATAAATTATAATTTTTCTCTTTCACGAAATCCATTAATCTCAATCCCATTTCCAACGAATCCTTGATAGCATAACTGAATTTCTCTTTCACTTCAAAACCCATCTCTCCCAACTTAGACAATTTGTTGTCGGCCCGTTCTAATTCATTCAGATTAAGAAATTTTACTTTTCCGATGATAAAATCAATCATTTTTTTAATCTCTTTCTCTTTATTTGGAATTAAAGGGATCTCTACTCCGATATCCCAAGAATATTTACCCACCAAATTAATTTTCTTCCATAATTTATCATCATCTAAATCCAAATGAAACCTGATTTCATCCAATCCGGCCGAAACCAATCTTTTTAACTTATTTTCATCAACTAAATCCAAAGAAGTGTACAAATGAATGTGAAAATCTTTGCCAAATCTTTCCTTCAGCAATTTGATATATTCAACCGTTCTTTCGATTCTGCTTAAGGGATCGCCGCCGGTGATGCCCGCTCCCTGGGCGTCCATCAGTTCGGCTTCTTTGATGATATCCCCATTATTTTCCACTCGGCGTTCATTGGCAAAACGGACATCTCTGCCGGATTTGTCATCCGAGACAGGACAAAAGTAGCATTTTCTCGGGCAGATCCCCGTCACAAACAAGACTAATTTCTCGCCTTTGACACAGGATTGGCAGCCTTTGGGCAGTTCTCCAAGATTGAAAGAGTGATACTTGTTTTGCTGTATCATCTTTTCTCCATCCGCCACAGGCCAACGTCAATCTTCCTGACCGGCTTTTCATGAAACTGAAAGGCTTTCCGGAGAGGGAATTCGTACCGCCAGACCCCGGTAATTTCAAACCCGGCATCGCCGCAGATTGCCTCGACGAAACTCTTCGTCGACCATTTGTGCATCGAATAAACTATCTTTGCCGTCGAGAAAGCCTTCTCGAGAAACTTCCGGTCAGCATGCTCTTCTTTAGTGCCGAAAGGGGGGTTCTGGACGACTAAATCGGCTTCACCGTCAAATAAGCTGACGTCTTCGACGACAAATTCGGCTTCCCCAATCTCAAACTTTTCCCCAACCTGCCGGTAGTTTTCGGCGCAGAGCTCCATTGCTTCCCGGTCTTTGTCAATGAAGATGACTTTTTTTGCCCCCATCAGCAGCAGGCCGAGGCCCAGGATTCCCGGCCCGGAAGCGGCGTCTAAAATCGTCCGGCCGGCGACTTCCCCTTTCAGGGCCAGGCTCCAGACCCAGTCGGCGGCGATCGACGCGGGAGTTGAATACTGCTCGAGAAAAAGCAAGGGCTGGCGGAAAGTCTTCAGCCGGCTCAGTTCCATTTCCAGGTCCTGCTTTGAGCGGATGGCCATGGCTGAATTATTCTTCCGGAACTTAATAAATCTAGCGGAGTTTTAAAATGTTACTCGGTTAGGCTGGCGGGTGACAATTCTAAAGTGAAAACGAAACCTATTTAAACCGGTAAGAAATCCCTTCACAAGGGGTGTGGTGGTGGAAATCTGGTTATTAGGAGATTGAATATTTGTTTGAACATACGTTTGAACATCAAAAACGGTGGAACATGCAGACCAGACTGACGGACAAATTTGAGAAGATTGAGCAGCAGCTCGAGGAGCATCTCTCGACGATCAATGAGAACACTTTTGAAGTTCAGTCCCTTTTTGATTATTTACAGCAGATTGAGAGCAAGGTCGATAAGCTGTCAGAGCGGCTGGAGCATCTGCAGCTGTTCAAGGAGCAGGAGTGCCAGAAAAGCCTGACCCTGAACCAGATTGAGAGCCAGGTTTTCTTTGCTTTATACACTGAAGAGTCGCCTCTTTCGTTCAATGAGATTGCTGTCAAGACTAATCTGCCGGTTTCCCTGATTCCGGAGTGCCTGTCCTCCCTGGCGGAAAAAGGCGTTCCATTTGCCCGCTCTTTCTACGGCGACAAACTTTTTCTGAAGCTGGATCCCAAGTTCAAGGAACTGCAGGCCAGGCAGAACATAATTAACCTCAGCCTGGAAACTTTCATGGGATGAAAGAAGGGCTGAGGTATGGCTGAAGTATAATAACTTTAATCGAGGTATAACTTTAATTTTAGTGGATGTTTCCCTTCAAGCTATCCAATGGGCTTCTTACTTTCGTCCAGCGGGGATTAGCTGTATGGGTGTAAATCAGGGTAGTTTCTATTTTACTATGACCGAGCAGTTCTTTGACTTCAAGGAGGGAATAGCCATTCTCTAAGAGGTGAGTAGCAAAGGAATGACGTAAGGAATGGGGGGTGATATGTTTTAGTTCTGCGGCGATTCTCGCTTCTTCCAGAATCTTGCGTACACTGCTTTCATTGTAATGCTGGCCTTTGTATCCTAAAAAGAGCCAATCTTCTGTTTGAAGATGGTGTTCAGCTATCCAAGCTCTTAGCTCTTGATTCAATCGGTCAGGAATAATAAACTGCCTATCTTTTCCTCCTTTGCCATTCCGAATCCAGCCATAACCGGCCTGAAAATCTAAGTCTTTTACTTTGAGGTTAACGACTTCACTGACACGAAAGCCGGAGCCATAAGTTAAGGTTAGAATCAATTTGTGCTTGGTATTCCCTAAAACGTCTAAAAAGCGGCTCATTTCCTCCTGAGTAAGACATTCAGGGAGGCGCTTACGCACTTTGATTTGGGGAAGGTTTAAGGTCAGCTTTTTACCCAGCACCGACTCATAGAAGAAACGCAGAGCATGAAGATAAACGTTGATAGTGCTTCCGGAGCGGTCGCACTTAATAAGTTGGATTAAATGGGCTTCAATGTCTTCTTTAGTGATCTCTTGGGGTTGTTTATGGCGGGTGCGCAGGAACTTGTTAGTCGCGTAGGAATAAGTCTTAATGGTTTCCGCTCTTAAACCCCGGCGCAGTCCTTCCTTTTGTATCAATTCGGAAACGTCCATCTAAGGATTTGATTTGAACTCCCCTTTTTATATCTTAGCCATGGTTGTCGAGTGGGAGAGTGGCTACCTCCCAGCAGCTAAAACCCTCACATTTTGCACTTTTAGACTGTCTAACACTGGAAAAAGGTCTTGTCTAGTGGCTTGGTATCCACCTAATGACCCAGTACCTACTTAATAGCTCAGTACCTACTTCTAGCCATCTATTCTTGATTTCATTAAGTGTGAGTCACGTAATAGTTACGCACTTATGGGCTCAGCAATAAGCTATAATGAGCGAGAAATCCCGCTTAACAGCCAGAGTGGACATAATAAGAGTTATGTCCAATTCGGTTCCGGGCACTCTGAATTGCTGACGCTAATCTACGTAGGGCAAAAACAAAGAACGTAAAACTGAATGTAGGCTCTCTCGTTAACGGAAAACTAAACTTTAATGGGGGGGCAATCTCTTCTTAAAAGACCACTTTACGTTCAGCAACTCTCTCAAAATATGCTTTTTCCAATTCAGAATGACCATACAATTCACGAAGTTTCCCCGAATCTACATTTTCCCTATCCACAAAGAATATTGTACTAACTGGTTTTACTTTTCTAATGATTCCCTCTGTCAGATTTGGTTGATCTCGAAGAATTACCTCCAATAACGTATTATAATCCCTCGGCGCATCTTTTAAATATTGAACAATCTCTTTGGATAGTGATTCATCTGAAACAATTGAAATTGAAGGATATAAACCATGTCTCCCCGCACTATCAAGTATTTCTGCCGGAATAGTTAGACGTGTAAAATATGCTGGAGAAGTGTCATCAGTTTCTACAATTTCATTTAGAGGTACATGAGTATATCTTTCTCTCCTAACACGGCGACGAACCGTCTCTCCGGTTTTTCCTTTTATTTTAGGAAGAAAACAACCAAATAATCCTGATCTGCGTACCAAGCCAACAACAGGCACATTCTCTTCGCGTTCAACCAAACCGCGTGTTACAAGTATTCCATAACTCACAACATTGAAATCCCCAGAATAGGTATGTTCATGACAAACATCTCTAACAATGTCATCACGAAGAGGAGAACTGACTCTTGCTACTGGATTTCTTATATTATGAACCGCCCTAATATAACTATGATCATCTCCAAAATCATTCAAATCTCCTCTTCCAATGGCGTGACAGAATACTTCGTACCCCGCCGACCTTTGAATTCTGTCCACTAGTTGTGATAATTTCTCCATGGCTTGTAGAATAGATTTGCCTTTATAAACTTTTCGCTTTATTTGTTACTTATTAGTTATTACAAAATCTACGAAAGCTTTAAATAGAAGTTCTTATATAAACTTATATAATATGCAAGAGGCAACAATTTTACATAGTCCCACCTTAGAATCCGTCTTTATGGTAGAGGAAACTATCCAAAAACATAGCCAAGAGTGTGGTAAATATCAACTCTGGAAAAAGCTCCCTAAAAAAATGATGTACCAAACATTCCAAGTGATTTTAGACTACCTAGAACAATCTGGAAAGATACTCATAGACAAAGAGGGGTGTGTTATTTGGACATTCAATCCAGAAAGAATAAAAAGACTCATCAAAGAGGACTTAATTGTACGATGAACAAACAAATTCACGTAGCTTTCATTAATCCAAAAGTGAAGCAGGAATGGGAAGCCCTTAAAGAGGGTAAATTTGAAGACAAACAACTCTACAAATTTATTGACCGAGCGATTGATGATCTCAAAGCAAATCCAACCTGCGGGATAAAAATTTCAAAAAATCTTTGGCCAAAAGAATATGTCTACAAATACAGCATAACGAACCTCTGGAAGTATAATCTTCCTGATGCGTGGAGATTAATTTACACTATTGAAACTGATGAGGTGAAGATAGCCAATATTATCCTCGAATGGTTTGACCACAAAGAGTATGAAAAACGATTTAAGTATTGAGATTGCCCCCACGACTTCTTAAACCAAAAGAACGAGAGAGCCTTTACCGACGGTAAACTGAGAAGTGTTTTTGCCCTTAACTGACCGTACTATTGCTTGTGAGTGCCCTACACCGAACTTGCTCCCTTCGGTCGCACCTCGGCGTAAAGCCGAGGGGACATAACGACATTATGTTTAATTTTTTCCAACCTGAAACGTATCCTATGCTTACGCTAAATCTTTATAATCTGAACTAGCGTCTTAATCACAATGTGGAACTAACTAGGGGACAATTTCTAGACTATTTGATACTTTTTTTCATAATAACAGTAAATGGTTTGAAACCCCATTCTAAATAAATCTTTTTAGCGGGATTATTATCATAAACACTTAGTTGGATATATCTACATTTCTTTCTTTTAAACCACCTTAAAGATTGATTATAAAGCTTCAAAGCAATCCCTTTTCTACGATAATCCTTATGGACAAATAAGTCTACCATCTTCCCTTGAAGAAATTTTCTCCGGTTCGACTTGAATGGTTCTATTGTACTAATCATAAATCCGACGATTTGTTGATTCTCTTCCGCAACTAAAATCTGACAATTCTTATCATTAATTTTATCTTCAAAATCAAATTTTGGTCTGAGAACATCAAATACTTTAAAGTCCGTCGGTAAAAATCTTTTTCTATCTTTTTGAAACTGCTTCTCTAATTTTAGTAATCCTGATATGTCCTCTTTTTTTGCTAATCTTATTCTCATGGTCTCTATTTTTTGTTGCATATTTTATCGCTGATTCTGCAAGAATCTCAATAGTGTCAAAAGCCTCCAAATCAATCTCTTCGGGTTTTAACAAGATTGGAAGATCAGTACAACCCAAAACTATTGCTTCAGCACCTTTGTTTTTTAACATTTCAATTATCTTCTTCAAATCTTGTTTATCTTTCTCTAATTTTTTACCTGCCAAAATATTTAGTATTATCTTAGTAACTTTATCTTGCTCTTTTGGAACAATAATTCCAATTCCGTAATCAGTAAAGATTTTATCATAAATTTTAGAATTTATTGTTGTCTCCGTTGCTAATAAACCAACTTTCTTATACTTTTTTGATTTTATCTTCTTGGCTGTTTCTTCAATTATACTCAAAAATGGAATTGAAATTTCTTTTTTAATACCATCAAAAAAATAATGGGCGGTATTGCATGGTATCACTAAGAAACCAACACCAATAGATTCTACCTTCTTTGCACCTCTAACGAGAACTTTTAGTGTTTTTTCTGGAGTTTTTAATCCTTCAACTACATCTGGAATCGGAAGATTATAGATAAAAATCTCTGGATAATCTTCATCATATTTGGCCCCATACTGCTTTTGACATTGGATTATTAATTCATGATAAAATATTGCTGTTGATTCAGGACCCATTCCCCCCAATACGCCAATAATTTTCTTTCTCATAAACAATAATAAAAACTAGATTATTTATAAATATAGCAGTTTGATTTCTTAAAAAGAAATTGTCCCCCATCAATTATTAATCAACAAAGTGGCGCTAGTTTTCTGCACGGTTGGAAAAAACTCTGCGCTCCTCGCCTGCGGGCTGCGGTGCTCGGGTGGGGGACGGTCGCTCACTTTATATGGCTCGCTGCGGCTCGCATTTTCCTCTACCCTCGCTCCCTAGACCCCCACCAAACATAACATCGTTATGTCTAATAATTGTGTTGCCTGATGTTTACTCTGCCGCTGGTTCTCGATAACAAACTGAATGCAGAAATTTTATTATCGATGGGGCTTGGCTTTATGTTAAGAATTAAAATGTAAAAATCTGATGGGGGGCTTAAGTTTCTCCAATAATAAAATATCCTGAGTTAAATTATTCTCTTAAAAAGTCTTCATGAAAACCCATTTCAACTAATCTTCGGTATAGAGGTAGTATCTTAGCTTCAGCTTCCTCTCCCATACGTATTGGTCTTTCCATAGCTGCCTGTAGTTCTTCAACAGTTTTATATCCAAAATTCAAAGCACCTGCACATAATCTATTTGCTTCGTATATAGAAGCAGTCAATTCTCTGGCATTTATATCTGTAAATTCTGTGTTTAATAGTTCATCTATTGTCTTGAACAATTTTCTTCTTTTAGGCTTATTTTTCGATTGTTCCCTATAATGACCGCCCGGTAAGTTACAGTAAAAATTATTCATAGTATTTGCCATATCCCTATTTGATTTCACGTGTTATTTATAAATCCTTCGGTTCAAAATTCATTGTATAGTGACAACATAATTAGCGAAAAATTTATATATTTCTTACTTATCTTACTTGTAAGAATAACTAACGGGTGATTAAAATGCCACTATTAGAAATGAGAACTGCAACTGTAACAGAGAAAGGTCAAATTGCTATTCCCAAAAATATCAGGAAACTTGAGGGATTCAAAGAGGGAATGAAAATAGCAATCCTTGCCTTTGATAATAAAGTAGAACTACGCTCATTAACACAATTCAGTGAAAAAATGTTTCCAGCCTTAGCCAGCGAAAAATCTTTAGCAAAAGATTGGCTAACAAAAGAGGAAGATGAAGCATGGAAACACTTGTAAGGGGAGATGTAGTAGTTCTTCTTTTTCCTTTCTCTAACCTTAGCTCATCTCGTAAACGTCCAGCTGTGGTTGTAGCAAATCTTACTGGCGATGATTTAATCCTTGCACAAATTACAACCGCTTCTGCCCGTAGTGATGAATATGCAGTATCTCTTGAAACAAAAGATTTCCAAACAGGCAGATTAGATGTGCCAAGTCTTATCAGGCCAAACAAACTTTTTACTGCCGACATTTCAATCATTTCTTCAAAAATTGGTGCATTAAAAGAAAATAAAATCAAAGAAGTCCAAGACTCTTTAGTAAATATTTTCAAAAAATAATCTCTAAACTTAAGCCCCTCTAAAAACTAAATCTATGCCAAGCCCCTTTTTATAACGCAACTCAAATACTTCTCGTCGCTAACGCTCCTCGACCTGCACGTAAAGTGCAGGCGACATAACGCCATTATGTTTAATTTTCTTAGCACCACTTACCGATGAAAAGATAACTATTTATACCTAATCATTTTATTGTAAAATAATGAAAAACATTTTTCAAAAGACGGCTATAACCACAAAATACCTAATTAGTTTAGTTCTTTTATCAATATCTTGGTTTTTAACAAATTTATTATGGATAGCACAAAAAAGTGCAGAATCTGGAATTAGTGCGATAGATGATACATTTCTTTCACTTTTAATAAACTCGGCAGGAATATTCATTCTTTCGCTCTTATTATCTTGGGATTTAATTAATACAAATGAAGTAATACATAAAATATTTGGAACAATATTTCTACTGTTAAGTTTGTTCTTATTTTATTTTAAACTCGTAGGGTTCGGTTTACTACCGTGGGTTTTATGATTTTAAGTGGTGCTAAGAAAACTCTGCGCTCCTCACTTCGTTGCGCTGCTCGGGTCGGGGACAGCCGCTCACGAGCTATGGCTCGCTGCAGCGGGCATTTTCACAATTTCAAAAATTCATCCGGGTGTAAAATTTTAATCCTGTTGTACTCTTTAATATTCAATAAGTGCTTATCTAGGCTTACGATGTATTGAGCATTTCCTTCGACTGCCGCTTCAATAAATTTATCATCATCAGGATCGTTCTTCACAACCTCCAGATGCTCAACCGGAAACACCAAAGAAGATTTTTCCAAAATCAAACTTTCCCACCAGGAAATATCCTCTGGATCCAACGGAACTTTAAATGCCATTAAAACACGGACGATTTCATCAATTATGGGCAAAGAAGAGACGAGAACAAACTTTCCCTCCATCCAAGAACGCAATACTTTCTCTGAAGCACCAGTCCAGTGGATGCCTGAAACAAAAACGTTAGTATCCAGAACTGCGCGTATTCTCATTGTCTGCGTACTCGTCTGATTGCGTCTTCAACGTCGCTTGGTTGAAGTCCATGTTTTTTGGCGTGTTCATGGGCTTTTTTTAACATCCTGTCAAAGTCTTCCATGCTCGGAGCTTGGAGTTTCTTCAACACAAACATATCTCCACGCTTCAAAACCATAAATTTATCTCCTTTGTGGACACCCATCTCTTCTCGAAATGTCTGCGGTATAACTACTTGTCCACGTTCACCGATTGTAGCTACTTCAAATTCCATTTTGATCACCAATTCATACAAATATGAAATTCATATTTAAATCTTCCGGTGAAAATTTATCAAAACTGAGAGAGCCCCCTAACGAGACGCTAAACTACTATTTGTTTTTGCCCTAACTGAACGGGATAAAGAACTCTGACACAAGAAAACAAACGACGATTTGTTTTCTGTGCAGAAATGAAGTCGTTGCTTCATTTCTTGCAGCAACGCCTCATGTACGGCAACTCGGAAACTCTGCGCTACTCGGGACTGATTAATTTCAACTTTGATTACTAATTTCTAAAACTTTACATTTATTATTTAACTAAATATTTTATCGTAGGTGAAATAAGTTTTAATTTTCTTTTAAACTATTTATTCTTAATTTTTGATAAAATGTTTAAGCACTGATAACAAGTTTAGGAAGGAACCCGTGTCAATTTAAGGAGAAAAATGGATATAACAAAAATCCTTGCCTGGAGCGATACTCGCGGTGTTCGTAGCTTTCCTGAGCGGAAAGTATCCTCGGGCTAAACTGCCGTAAGCGACCAGTCAAGCACTTGAAACAGAAAGCCAATCGGAAAGATTAGAGGTAGGTGCTTCTAAATTAAAAGATGAGTCAAGCCGTGATCGGTGATGTTCCCCGCCGGAGCCTGACCTTACAAATGTAGCTTCTGCACAAAGCAGAGATCCCTTTTAGAAATGCTGGGCGGAAAACTTCATTCATTAATTCTTTTCTCTTTAAATCCCTCCTCCCCCTTCTCCCCCGCCTTTTTAGCTAAAACTACCCCTTCGGCAGGTTATGTCACACTTTATACAGAACATGACTAAATAAGTAATAAAAAACAACAAAAAGGTAACATTTAAATATTTCATTACCTTTTCCCCGGGAATCATGGAAAAGAAGGTCGAAAAAGGGATCAAAAAGAGCCATAGCCGGAGCCAGTTCCACCTGACGGAAGAGCAGATCAGGATTCTAATTCGGCACACGGAAAAATTGAGAGATAAGGTCATCATCAAGCTTTTGGCTTATTGCGGCTTGAGGCGTTTCGAGTTGGCCAAGATCAGGGTCGAAGATATCGACATGAAAACCAACAAAATCAAGATTTGGGGAAAGAAAAGCATTGAGCGCCTGGCGACGATTTTTTCAGATCAGTTGGTAGAAGATCTCAAATTATACCTCCAATACGTGCTGAAGAACCCTCAGCAAGGTTATCTCTTCCCGGCCGTTTCCAGCCTTAACACTCAGGAGCATATCTCAACGACGGAAATCAACCGCATCGTCGCCAGGGCCGGGCATCGCGCCCAGTTGCATAATCCCATCCCCGAGCTGAAGAACATCAATCCCCATATTTTACGTCACAGCTGTGCCAGAATTCTCAAGGACCGCGGTTTAAGCCTGGAAGTGGTGCAAAGAGTTTTAGGCCACCTCTCGTTTAAAACAACCATGGATTTGTATGGAACGAAAAGCATCTTTGAGATGGATAAAGAACTGAAAGAGAAGGTCGGAGATGTTTTTGGGTAGAAGATGCCTCCTCAAGAACAGAAGTTATAATTTATCATAATTATTTTTGATTATAAAACTATCAAATTTAACTTAAAATTTTTATTTTAAATTAATAGAATGTAACAAAAAAATTAAAGATTACAAAATAAAAAGATTTAATCAAACACAAGATAATTTATTGTTTCTAGAGTGTGGGAAATGTAGCGTTAATGATTCTTCTCTGTTAATTCTTTTCCTTTATGCCATCCAAGATGTCCAGAAATCTTATTGTTAAGACTGATTAGATACCCGCTTATCCCAAAGGTAATGGTTAAATTAAAAATAAGTAATGCCAAAATGATGTCTTCAACTGCCCAGGTTCCGCCAAGAATGGCACGAACTATTTGAATAATGAGTATTATGGCAAGAATATATGCAACTACTTGGGCAATAATGGAAGTTACCTCCGTAAAACCAGATGGTTTCATAAGATTACCCTCCGTAGAGTCGCTTTACTAAAAGGATAAGAGATAAAATGATAATTACTGCCAATACGACGAGAGTGATACTCAGAAAAGTGGGGATAGATGCTTTTAAGTCCATTATATTTTTACCCCACATAACTTAACTTCTTTTCGTCGTGGATCTGTTCTGCTTCACCCTGCTTTTGGATGATGCTTTTCAATTTCTTCTCAAACAATTCCGCCTGCTTCAGCAGAGGTTTGGGATCGACCTTTAAGCCAGTGTAGGCGTCGAGAGCTTTGATGATTTCGGCTGCAGCCTTGCTGTCCGGCAGGTTGCTTTTGGCTTCAGCAAACAGGGCAACAACCGGGATGGGAGAATGCTTAGCTAACAAAGCTCCGGTCACGCCGACGATAATCCCTTCATTGAGAGGGCTGGCTGTTCCTGACAGTTTCTTGCTCACTTTCCCATTGTCAGTAGCGTAATAAAAGACTCGGCCGCCGGTGGGATTGGGGCTGCCGACTCCTTCCAGAGAGACAATTTCTGTTGCATTCAATTCCTTAGCCAGCTGCTGGACCATTTCCGCTACTTTCCAGCCGAGCTCTTTGCTGATGCTGATGGCGTGGATCAGAACAAGATTGTATTCTTTGTTGTAATGGATAGAGATTGGCTCGATGACTTTATTCAGATGGATGGCGATCATCGCCGGGACTTCATCGACCTCGATGATGCCAATTTTTTCCGTCTGCAGATGCTCCATCAAGAATTCGGTGGCAATCGTTCCGATCAGCCCGAAGCCGGGGAAGCCTTCAATGATCGTCACGCCTTTTGGTTTTTTAGTCAGGATCAGTTTCATCATTAATCACCTTTTTAGTTAATGGAAGGATAATTTCTTTATTGTTTTTAAGTCTTTTGGAAGTAATTTAATTTATTAAGTTTTTTCCGAAAACATTTTTAAACTAGGCAAATATAAACCCTCTAAAAGATGAACCTGACCAACACCCAAAAACTGATTCTGCATTCTCTCGGGCAGTTTTATCAGGCGATAAACCAGCCGCTGATTGAAAAGCCCGTCCGCCTGAGGACTTCCAAGATAACTTTCATCGAATTGCTGCTGAAATGCCGGGCGATGTCCAAGCAGGCCCGGGCGGTCTACAAGAACCTGGAAACCCTGGAGAAGAAAAGGATGATCGAATATGAAAGCCGGATGATTAGGTTCACCGAGCGGGGCCTGAAGCACCTGAAAAGGGTCGAGAAGGAAATCCGGCCTTTTGTCGAAGTAGAGAACCATTTCCGGACTGTCAAACCGGGCCGGAAACTGCAGACAGTGATCAACGAGTGAGTCGCATGAGTGGCAAAATGTCTATCCTACTTTGAATTAAGTTGTAGAATTCCCTCTTTCCACCGTTCTGTGAACGGTGGCGTAAAATTCTTGTAGT
>CAYWPJ010000023.1:1447-24681 GCA_964460195.1 uncultured Methanosarcinales archaeon | reverse complement strand
ACAAACAGGGGTGGGAGGCCTTCTTAAAAAAGCTTAACTTGCAAACAAGCCAACAATTCAGAAACATTTAAATATATCTTCAGTTTTATACCAAACGACAGGTGTAAAGATAAGTAAAGCATTCTTACGGTCAATCAAAATGGAAGAACAGCTGAAAACAGGAACAACCACTGTCGGAATCGTCTGCAAGGACAGCGTAGTTTTAGCTGCCGACAAAAGGGCTACTGCCGGCAACCTGATCGTTGACAAGAGAGCGGAGAAAGTCCACATTATCTCGGACGATTTTGCCGTCACGATTGCCGGAACAGTTTCTGATGCCCAGCTGATCATCAAGCTGATCAAGGCCGAGCTTAAGCTGAAAGAAGTCCGCACCAACAAGAGGCCCAGCACCAAGGAAGCCGCCAACCTTTTGGGGGGGATATTATATTCGAACATCCGGCGGATGAGCATGCTTCCTGGAATCGCCCATTTCCTGCTTGGCGGGAAGGACAGTTCAGGGATCTACCTTTATGACCTCTTCCCGGACGGCAGCGTGACTAAAATCAAGGATTATGTTTCCTCCGGCTCCGGCTCAGTCTTTGCCTACGGAGTATTGGAGACACAGTTCCAGCCGGAGATGACGACTGATGACGGCGTCAAACTGGCTCTCAAGGCGGTTAATACGGCCCTGCAGAGAGACAGCTGCTCAGGCAATGGGATTGACATTGTGGTAATCAAAGACAAGGAAATCAGAAGGGTGATGCATAAGGAATTGCCGGCGGTAAGCCTATAAAGTCATTCTTTTGCCACTCCCTCTTTTTATCGCATCCAAAAATCGTGTCTAAGAATCGCATTTAGGAATTGTATCTGGAAATATTTACCCTTGGGCTTTTTTGAACGCGATGGGAAAAATTAAAACCTTAAGTGATTCAACGCTGAGGGCAATTTAAGACTTAAACACAATTTAAAATGGCTGACATCCTCAAAGAAATTTTGAAAATGCTGCCGGAAGGCAAGATTTCCGACGCCGCTTTTGAAGCCGCCAACATCGTCCTTTACACCAAAGATAAGAGCTATTTCCTCGATAACCGGGGGACGATCAAGGAAGCCGTCCAGGAATTCAAGAAACGCATCGAGCTCCGGCCGGACCCCTCGCTCTGCCTGGAGCCGGAGCAGGCCGAGAAGGAAATCAAGAAGATCCTCCCCAAGGAAGCCGGAGCAGAAGAGTTCATCTTTGATTCGCCAAGAAGTCAGGTGATTATCCACGCTTCCAAGCCAGGGCTGGTCATCGGCCGGCAGGGAGAACTGCTGAGGGAAATCAAGGCCAAGACCTGCTGGGTGCCCTTAATCAAGAGGAATCCGCCGATTAGGTCTAAGTTAATCGAGAGCATCCGCTCGGTCCTTTACGAGAATGCCATGGAGAGGAAGAAGTTCCTCAACAAGATCGGCCACCGGATCTATGACGGCTGGCTGAGAGAAAAGAAACACGAATGGATTAGGATTTCCTGCCTGGGAGCGTCAAGGCAGGTCGGCCGGTCGTGTTTCCTGCTCCAGACGCCTGAGTCGAGGGTGTTGCTTGACTGCGGCTTCGATGCCGGCGAGGAAGGCAGCGAAAGTTATCCCTTTCTCGATGCGCCGGAATTTAACATCAGTGAGATTGATGCCATTGTTGTCTCGCACTCCCACTTGGACCATTCAGGTTTAATTCCCTACCTGTTCAAATTTGGTTATATCGGGCCGGTCTACTGCACCCTGCCGACGAGGGATGTCATGGCTTTGCTGCAGCTGGACTGCGTTAAAATCATGCGCAGCCAGGGCAAGGATCCCCTTTACACCAGCGAAGAGATCCGGCAGATGGTCCTGCACACGATTTGCTTGGATTACGACGAAGTGACCGATATCACTCCTGATGTCCGGCTGACTTTTTACAATGCCGGCCACATCTTAGGCAGCTCGATCGCCCATTTCAATATCGGCAATGGCCTGCACAATTTCGCTTATTGCGGCGATCTTAAATATGCTCGGACAAACCTTCTGGAAGCTGCCAACACCCAGTTCCCCCGCTTAGAAACGATGATGATTGAGGCCACTTACGGAGGCAGGGATAATCTCCTTTCTGAGCAGGAAGCGGATCAATATATCATTGATGTGATTAAGGAAACTTTTGAGCGCGGCGGCAAGGTCCTGGTCCCTGTTTTAGGCTCGGGCCGGGCTCAGGAAGTGATGGTTATCGTCGAAAGGCTGATGCGGGAAGGCAAGATTCCCCAGGCGCCCGTCTACCTGGATGGGATGCTGTGGGACATCACTGCTATCCATACCGCCTACCCGGAATTTCTCAACCGGAACATCCGGGAGCAGATTTTCCACAAAGAGAACAACCTTTTCCTTTCGGACATCTTCAAGCGGGTCGGCTCCCAGAAGGAAAGGAAAGAAATCATGCTGGAGAAAGGCTCCTGCCTGATTCTGGCCACTTCCGGGATGCTGACGGGCGGCCCTTCCGTCGAATACCTGAAAGGGCTGGCCGAGGGGGGGAAGCATTCCCTGGTTTTCTCCTGCTACCAGCCGCCGGGCAGCCTGGGCTACCGGATTAAGGAAGGAGAGAAGGAAATCCAGATTAGGGATGACGGCAAGCAGGAGGTGCTGAAAATCAATCTGGACGTCCACCGCGTCGAGATCACCGGCCACTCGGACCGAAGGCAGCTTATGAATTTTGTCAAGAGATGCAACCCTTTGCCCCGGAAAATAATTGTTATCCACGGGGAAAGCTCAAGGTGCCTGGACCTGGCATCTTCGATTCATAAGCAGTTCCGGATAGAAACAGTCGCGCCGAAGAATCTGGAAGTGATTAGAATTAAGTAACTTGTATCGTCGTTAGGATATTCTCAAATTCTGGGCATCCATCATGGCCAGCCTTTCCAGGCTTTTTATTTCCCCTTCCCGCTCAAACTCGGCCGCTTCTACGGCGCTTAGGGGCATAGTCATTCTCTCAATCTCCAGCTGACGCTCAATCTCGCTGCTGGCATGGAGAGGATTAGTTCGATAATCAATCCCGGCAATACCTGCTTCATTTTCATATAATCGCCCGGCATCTTCATTATCTCCATAGACCCGGAAAATCTTTCTTTGAGCCTCATGGACGATTGGGCGGGGGAAATATTGCTCTGCCAGCCGAACGGCCTTGTTCACATCTTCAAATTGATCACTTTCGATTAATCTTTGATATTCCGCGTACGCCGCAACTGCATTCAAGACATAACTTTGACTGACTTCAATCGGATGGCTACGACTCTCGCTCTGGAAATCATCCCGTTTGTCTTGGATATAAACCACCCCCCGGCCATTCCGTTTAGGAGTGATGCCCAGCTCCCGATAGACTCTAAACAATTCGTCTTCCGCCGGCTCCGGCTCACTGGGCTGTTCAACTGCTGCTCTCTCTTCGATATAAGCTGTTGTTCTATCTTCAGGATATTCAGGAAAGGCTTTTCCAGGCTCGGCAAAATTGCCGGCTTCCTCTGCCCGCTGCATCCGCAGGGTAATGTATCGATCGGCGGCTTCTCTCCGGGAAATCCTTCTTTTCCGTCCGGAACGGTCTATGTTGTAAAACTGGCTTTCCCAGCTCCCGCCCCTCCTAACTCTTTTAAAAATATAACCAAGCTCTGGGTTTTCTCTGACTAAATTAAATAGTTCTTTAACAGTTAAAAAGTCTAAACTAGTGCAGTCGCTCTTGCTTAGATAAGGTTTTTTGGTCATCGTCTTCTTGTCGTTTAGCCAAGCTACTGGCAGGATATAAATATTCTGATGCTTATTTTACCCGCCTGTATATCTCCCAATACTTAATTTTTCGGCTGATTTATAAATCTTTTGGAAAATTCAATACTCAATAGTAGTTAATAATTAACTTTCACTTATTCTTCTCCTGGAGTCCGACAAATTGAATCCCGGGAAAACTCCTGGCCGCCACCTGCCCTTTGTTCTTGTAAATAATGCGTAATGAGGAGGTGCTTAATTCCGGAAACATCAAAATGCCCGGCTCTCTCAGCTGCTCCAGCAACATTTTTCCATTGAAAGTCCCGACGTTCACGGAGCCAGTGAAGTAAATCCGGTCAAAAAAATCTCCTGGGATGCCTTCTGAGCCGTCGCCGGTAAGATATTCAATGTCGGCGTCGTAACCGAGCAACTTTTCCAGATTAGACTGCCCGAATTCAGCCAGTTTGGGGATGATTTCCACCGTCGTCAGTTCCCCACCCCCTCCTTTGATTAATTCATAGGTGATGGCGGCATGATAGCCGCAGCCGGTGCCGACCTCCATGACTTTCTGTCCCGGATGGAGCATCAGCAGGTCAGCCATCAAAGCAACCAGGCTGGGCTGGGAGCAGGTGGCGGCATAGCCGATCGGCAGGGCCTTGTTTTCGTAAGCCTGGGGCTGTGACGACGGGGGAAGAAAATTTTTCCGATCCGCTTTCAGCATCGCCCGAAAAACCCTTTCATCGCAGGGGGATTGGGCCGCCAGGAAGTAAGGATCAACCCAAGCGGCTTCCACCAGGTCTGAATTTTTCATTTGTTTTTTAGGTTGATAGTCTTTCGTTTTGACGATACCCTGCCCCTTGGGGTGGGGATTTTTACTTTCCAGTGCAGCGAAAGGGAAACTATAAAAAGATTCTGAAAGAGAAGGTTGGTGTTTTCCCGTGACCTCAGCCCCTTCAGAATACAATCGGCTCGGAGAAAACTTTATAAAGACGCTGGCCGGACAGCCTAGCATGGTTGAGAGTACTCTCCTCTGGGAGATATGGGGGATGATTCGGACTTATTTTTACACCATCCTGATCGGTCTAGTCATCCTCCTGATCGGCTTCGGGCTGGGAATCCTGGCCAAGAAGATTTCCTACCGGCTGCTTAAAGAGCTGGGCCTGAACCGGGTGATGAGCAAAGCCGGGGTGACTTACAATCTGGAAAAGTGGGTCAGCTCGATAATCTCTTATGTTATCTATCTGCTAACCATCGTTGCCTTCCTTGACCGCCTGGGCATCAGCTCGATTGTCCTTTTTCTGGTGGCCGGAGCCCTGCTGATGCTGGTCATCTCCACCCTGCTCGTCGGCCTGAAAGATATCCTTCCTAATTTCATCGGCTGGCTCTATCTGCAGCGGAAAGAGAAGATGAAGGAAGGATACAAGATTGAAGTCAGGGAAATTGCCGGGACCATCGAGAAGATCGGCTGGCTGGAGACGGAAATCCGGACGGACAATAATGATCTCCTTTACGTGCCCAATTCACTTTTCCTGAAAAGCAAGCACCGGCTGACAGAACAAAATTAGAGTATCTTCACTCCCCTTTCAGACTTAACGTTCCTTAGAACTTTTCTTTTCCTTCAGTTCTTCGATGACTTCCTTCTGCAGCTTTTCCAGATTTTCTTTTAAATTTCTTTCCTGCTGAACTAAATTCTTTACCCGGATATCAGCCAGTTCTTTCTTCTCCTGCAGCTCTTTCTGCAGTTCTTCCCGGGAGGCCGCCAACATCACCTTGCCGACAATATGGTAAGCCTTCTCAGCAGAACGGAGCTCAGTCAGGGCGGAATCCAGCTCCACCAGTTGCGACTGGAGCTGCTGCCTCTGCATCAGGACTGCCTGGACGTTCTGCTGCAGAATCTGCAGTTGGTTGACTTTTGCCGAAACCATTGTTTCTACCTAGCCTTGATCTTGACCGCCGACCGGCGGTCCTTATAGAGAACTTTACCGCCACCGGAGGGGCACCTAATCCTCACTTTAATATCCTCGTCGTTAACCCTTTTCCCGCAGTTGAAACAAACGTAATACATTTTTATTCCTCTCAGATAGAGTAAGCCTTACCGGTAAATTTAATCCGGCACTTGCTGCAGCGCCAGATCCCGGCCGCGATGCGCCGGATGGAAACTTTATGGCAGGAAGGGCATTTCTGCTTGTTCCGGTACTGCTTTTCAATCAGGGCAAACTTGTCCTTAAGTTTCCGTCCGTATCGGGCTCCGAATCGTTTGGTAGGCATTTTCCGGTTTTAATACTTTGTACGCAATGGGGCCGCGAGGCTCTTCACATAAGGGGGCTTCCCCCTGAGCAACCCCAGATGCTCTGCAAATGATAAAGTGGGGCCGCGAGGATTTGAACCCCGGTTCAGTGGTCCCAAACCACTAGTGATACCAAGCTACACTACGGCCCCTTGGTTTATTTATAAATTTTACCTTATTTTAAAAAGGTTTGTGGTCGATTTAATATTCAACATTCCCTCTTGACTTAAACATTAATATTCAACATTGACCAGTTCCTTCGGGAATCTGGTCAAAATCTTAGTCTTTCCATCGAAGAGAATGGTGTCTTCAATCCTCAAGCCGAATTTTCCCGGGAAGTAAATCCCCGGTTCAATGGTGAAAACCTGGTTTTTTTCTATTTTAGCCGCTTCATCCTTGGAGTTGGGCATTTCATGGATCTCCACCCCCACGCCGTGTCCTAAAGCATGGATGAAATGAGAGGCATATTTGCCCAGGATATTTCGGGCGGTTTTATCCAGCTCGCTGAATTTAATTTTTTCATTTATTTTCTTGATGGTTTCTTCCTGGGCTTTGAGCAGTAACTGATAAAATTCTTGTTCTTTCCTTGTCGGTCTCCCGAGGAACAAAACCCGGCTGATGTCTGAGCAGTAATTCTGGTAGCAGGCCCCGCAGTCAATGAGGAGGAAACCCCGGCTCAGTTTTTGATTTGAAGTTACGTGGTGAGGGATGGCAGCATTTTTTCCCATGGCAATGATGGTGGGAAAGGCCAGTTCCGCTCCCTGCTCTCTGATTTTTTTCTCGACGAAGAAAGCGGTGTCTTGTTCTGTCTTTAATTCCTTTTTGGGAAGCTCCCGGGCTAAGGCCTGCAAAGCATTGTCAGTGATTTGGCAGGCCCGGGCAATTTTTTTTATTTCTGCCGGGGTTTTCTCTGCCCTTAACCTGTTTAATTCCGGAGAAATATCGACAAATTTTGCCTTCGGGAATTTTTTTTTCAATTCTTCATGCCGGGCCAGGGTGAGAGTTTCCTTATTGATGCCGATTCTTTTAACCTTTTTTTTCTTTTCACACCAATAATGCCAATTCTTGCCGAGCCGCCGGCAGGTGATTTGTTTTGCTTGAGGGGCATGATCCAGTTTAGAAAGGTAAAGGTCAGCTTTCTTAGGCGTGATGATTAAGTAAGCCGAAGACGGCTTAAATTGGGTGAAGTAAATGATGTTGGGATCGGGATGGACGAGAATGGTGAAGTCGAGCTGTTTGTCTTTGAGGCAGGATTGGAATTGGCGGAGTTTCATTGTTCATTACCGGCTGGAACTTCAATCCCGGTAATCTTTAATCAGCTTATAAATATTTGGATTTAGGTGTCAGGTATTTGGTACTATAGTAAGTGACTAAAATATTTAGACAAAAATCACTTACTATATTCCGAAGGACATAACTATTGGTATAATTATTTATGTCCTTCGCTATAAAAAAGAAAAAATTATTTTGCTGGCTCTGGAACAAGATCCCCTTCTAGTTGTGGTTGGAATTGATAATGGCCTAAATATTCAACCATCCTCTTCACTAAATCTGTTTCCATTACTGGTCTTGAATCTTTATCAATAGGGAGAAGAGACACGCGCATTTCCGAGAAAGTTCCGCCTTTCCGTACAGGTTCTCCTCCATGTTTTGCTCCAACGGCAACATACAACTTATTTCCTTCAAACGTTGCATAAATATAATTATAATTATAACCCCAAAACCGATCAGAAACGGCATTTAAACAACCATGACCTTCTCCTAAAGAAATTCTTAAAACACTTTCTTCTTGAGCAATTATGGCTAATAAATCTTTTCCCAACGCTAACTTGGCTCTTCCTGCGTCTTCTTTCCCAGGAAAACCCCATTCTCTTTCGATTGAATAATCTTTATCTTTTTTTGCTTCATAAGTGAATACCATTTTTATGAACCCCCTTGTAATATCTAATGACTAAAATAACCTCTGCTTAATAAATTTTACTACTCTTAAATCATTTTATGGAAAATTGCGCCGGGTCTAAAACCCCCCATTTTAAATGGACAGCCTACCCCGATTCCTCAATTTCCATCCTTCCTTTCCCGACTTTTAGGATATACTCTTTCCGGTCGCTGAATTCCGCCAATCGGGTGACAAATTCCGGCAGGAGAATCCTCTCCCCGCGGAAATGAAGAGCAGTGATGATTTCCTGAACGGAACCATTCTCCGCAGAAAGAGAGCCGTTCTCCGGGGAAATATCTTCCATGACTTTCTCTGCTTCCTTCGCCCGGCGGCTTTTGACAATCTTTTCCGTCTCCTGATAGAGATATCGGGCGATTTCATCAGCCAGGTTAGCCGCAGAAACTTCCTGCAAGCCCTGCAGTCCCGGGGAAATATTAGCTTCGATTACCAGGGGACCGAGGGGGCCTTCCAGAATGTCCACGCCGCAGATATCGGCATTTAAGGTTTCAGCAGTGTCCAAAGCAAGGTTGATGATTTCCCGGCTCAGCTTGACCGGTTCGCCTTTCCCGCCGGCATGGATGTTAGCTCTTTTCTCTTCCGTCTGGGCTTTCCGTCTCATGGCGGCCACCACTCTCTTTCCCACCACCAAAGCCCGGATATCCGTGCTTCCGGTCTCGATGTATTCCTGAATGATGAAAGGCTGCTTCAGAACGCCCAAAGCGTCAAGCACTGAAGAGGCCGAACCGAGGGAGTCGGCAAACAAAACGCCCTTCCCCTGCGTTCCTTCCGGGAATTTCATGACGATGGGATATTTGACTTTCTTCAGCAGTTCCCGGGCGGTTTCCACCGTCGGGGAAACGTAAGTCTTGGGCATGGGGATGCGGCGCTGCTGCATGGCTAGATGGGTCAGGAGCTTGTTGTGGGCGATGGTAAAAGAAGTGTCCGGCAGGGGCATATAGGGCACTTTTTCCTTAAGAAGGGAGGCGATGGAGCGCAGGAGGTGGGCATAGCGGAAGGAGCCTTTGAGGTAGATACAGTCATAGTCGCCCAAAAGTTTTTCTTCATAGAAAATGCCGCCTTCCCTGCCCAGGTCAACTTCGATATTTTTCAATGGGATGATGTCAACCTGCTCAAAATACTTTTTCATGGCTTCCGCCACCATCAGGGAACTTTTACTGCCCAGGGAAATAACGGCGGCCTTCATTTTTTGTTGGGGGAGATCAGGAAATTCCCTTTTTTGAGGATGTTCTGCCCGACCAGCATCTGATAAGTCATCTGGCTTCGGTCAGCCAGGGTGAATTCTTCCTCGATGAGCTGCCCGTTCATTCTGATTTTTACCCTGACGACAGGACGTTTTTTTATCCCGGAAGCCGACTTGACCAGTTTTGAGCGGATGACGGGGCCCAGGTTAAGCCTCCCGGCCAGGCCGGTGTCTATGGAAGAAGAAGTGGCGCCGGTGTCAATCCGGGCGATGACTTTCTCTTCTTTTTCGCCGGATCCAATCAAAGTGACTTCTTCGGTCAGCCCCAGGGTAATTTTCTTGTCCATTCTTTTCAGGAAAATCTTATCTTGTTTTATAATACTTTTGTTCTATAGTAACTGACATAAAAATTTATACAATCATTAACAGTTACTATATACAAAAGACATAACTATGAGTATAATTATTTATGTCTTTTGGTATGGTTAGATAAAATTGATACAAACCTTTTTAAAATTCCCCTTCATTTTCCCTCCAAACGCCCCGGTGGTGTAGATAACTAAGCTTGGCTTGGTTAGCATTACCCGGACTATCATAGTGCCCTTTCGATTTCGAAAGAAAGATGATAGGCATTGACCCGAGTTCAAATCTCGGCCGGGGCACTTATATTTTTTGTGATAGCCTTCGTGATAACCTAAATGATTACTAAAATCTGTGTCGAGGAAGCTTTGTCGCTGGAAAATGCTCTCTTCATCGACGTCCGATCACCCAGAGAATACGAGCAGGACCATCTTTTAGGTGCCATCAATCTTCCCATTCTTAATAATGAAGAACACCACGAAGTAGGCATCATCTATAAACAAATCTCCCAAAAACAAGCCATCGAGAAAGGGATGAAATATTATGAAGAAAAAATCCCGACTATCGCCCAGGCCGTTAAAGACCACAAAGATAAAAATTTAGTTATTTATTGCGCCAGAGGAGGAATGAGATCGGGCATCATCGCCTCCTTACTCGATTCTTTAGGTTTTAAAGTTTATCAGCTCATCGACGGATACAAAGGTTTCAGGAATTACTTGGTCAAAGAATTACAAAATTTTCAACTGAAACCAAAAATAGTCATTTTATGGGGATTGACCTGCACCGGAAAAACAGTTTTACTGCACCAGTTACCTAATTCTTTAGATTTGGAAGAGCTGGCCCAGCACCGGGGCAGCCTGATGGGCGCTCTGGGGCTAAAACCCAATTCCCAAAAAAAGTTTGAGAACCTGCTCCTAAAGAGGTTAAGAGAACTGCAGAAGGAGAAATACCTTTTTGTCGAAGGGGAAAGCCGGAGAGTCGGCAACTGCATCATCCCGGAATTCCTTTTCAGGGCGATGATGGCAGGAATTAATGTCAAGATCACCCGAACGATGATGGGAAGAGTGCAGGCGATGGTTGATGAATATTTTGTCCCGGAATATGTCGGGGAGATAAAAACTATTATCCCCCAGTTCAGGGAGATCATCAGCCGGAAAAATAAAGAGATTATCCTGCAGTTGATTGAGGAAAAAAGGTACCATGAAGCATCAAGGATGATCTTGGAGATGTATTATGACCCGCTTTATGAACATGGTTTAAAGAAGATTGAATATCAGTTTGAATTAAGCAATGATGATCAAGGGAAAGCAGTTAAGGGAATTAAAAAAGAATTCGATTAAACTTCTGGGGATACTTTTATATACTTTTTTTTCTTTTATCCTAAATAATGGCTTCAAACCGGATGCTGACCCTCGCCAACCTTTCCCTCGGCCTGATCAGCCTGCTTTTGCTCCTGACTTTGTTTGATGTTGAACTTCCCACCCTCGGCCAGGCCCGTTATCTGCTTGACAGGGACGAGCCTTTGATCATCGTCAACTGGCAGGAACATTTTGAAACCTGCCCGGATTTAGACCGTTGCTGTTTTTATGCCCTGAATCAGGTTGAGTGCCTCTCGAAAGGGGAAGATTCTCCGCTGGCAGAAGTGGAAGGAAAAGCCGACTGGCTCTGCCAAAGCGGCGAAACCGGCCTGAGATATTTCCTTAACCGCAAGGCTTACCTTTACTGCCAGCAGCAGCCATGGAGATAAGTTGGCTAAAAGAAATCAGATGACTAAAAAAACAAAAAAGAAAAGCCGAACCACTCAACAGAAAGTGTTTATTATCCTTCTCGCCTTAGTCCTCGCTCTCGCTACTTTAAACGTCGCTAAAGCCAAAGGATGGCTGATCCCTGCCCAGCCCGAACTGATGGTCGAAAACGGCGTCGTTCGGCTCGATTCAATGACTCTGGAGCAGAAAATCGCCCAGATGATCATCGTCCAGGGAAATGTTGAGCACATGCTCGCCTGGAAAAACATGCAGGTCGGGGGAGTGCACCTTTTCGGCCGGAAGAGCGAGGACGTCTTCCGGAACACTATCATCGATTTCCAGTACGGGCAGCCTATCCCGATGTTTGTAACTGTCGATCTGGAAGGTTGCATCAACCCTTTCCAATATTACCGGACTTTCCCGGCTGCCTCTGAGATCAGAACTTTAGGCGATGCTTTCGAGAAAGGTTTCCGGGAAGGCGAATATTTGAGCAGTTTGGGCATCAACCTTAATTTCGCCCCGGTAGTTGACCTGGAAGACACGATCTGGCACTGCCGGGCTTTCCCCGGCGATAAAGAGAAAATTTCTGAGCTGGCCCAGGCTTACATCCTGGGGCTGCAGACCCAGGGAGTTATCGCCACGGTCAAGCATTACCCGGGCAAGACTCTGGTCGTCAGGGACCCGCATAAATTCATCGTCGTGGCGGACGTTTCCGAGGAAGACGTCTATCCTTACGAGTACCTGTTCGGGAAGAAGGATGTCGGGGCGATCATGGTCAGCCACATCATCGCTTCCGGGAAAGTTGATTCAGAGGGCATCCCGGCGGTCGTTTCCCGGAAAGTCATCGATGAGCTGAGAAGAAACTTTAAAGGTTTAATCATCTCGGATGAGATTCATATGCTCGGGCTGAAGGATTTCTATGGCAGCCTGGACGAGATGTATCTCGCAGTTTTCCAGGCGGGAAACGATCTCATCTTAAATTTTGAGAATGATCCCAACGAAATCTACCGGATGATCCAGGTGATCAAGCAGGCGGTGGAAGACGGCCGGCTCGACGAGGAGAGGATCGACGCTTCCGTCGCCAAAATCCTGAAAGCAAAAGGGCTGAAGGTGGAATGAGTTCTGCCACACCCCATTTTAACCGTTCTTGATAAGCTGGCATTCAAAAAGGAGAGTAATTTAGTTTTTGCTCTTGATGAATTAGTAAGGTATCATAATCTCTAATTATCCCTGAAAACTTATTTCTAATCTTTAGTAAAATGTCATGCAGTTGTTCATCATCTTTAACTTCAAATTCTAATTCTACATCCCATGAGCCAACCAGTTTTAAATATTGCGTTCCGTGGGGATGAGAAGCAATAAAAGTAATAAGTTGTTTTTCTTTTTCTGGAGTTAATGAATGAAGGCGTAAGATTATCTTGTAAAGTCTGTAATTTATTTGATATAAATTAATTAAAACTCTATGTTGGGAGATAATACTCTCTTTGGTTAGTTTCTTCATTCTATAGTTTATCACGTCTCTGGTTAAATTTAACTTTTCCATCATCTCTAAAATGGTTATACGGGCATTTGTTGATAGAACTCTTAAAATTTTCTCATCAATAGGATTTAAGTCATAATGCTCTATTCTCCTGCCATAAGTAAACATTTTCTTCCCGCCGGAGGCAGTGCCAGAATTTTCATAATTCTGAGCATCTTTATTCTCAGTTAAATATCCTTTGGTGAAAACATGGCTTATTTGCGTGATTAAAACATCTTTTTCTAAAATGAAAATCCCATATTTGTTAATGAAATTGCTTAATATTTCTCCAAAACCATTGATGTCTTCAGCTAAGATTGAGATGGCTAAATCCCATCTCCCTCTGCAAGAAGCAACCCAAACAGAATTTTTGCTATAAACCCAATAAGAAATGATCTCTTTTTCTCTTTCTAAATTAGTATTTTGAAATTTTAGGTAGAGCTTATATTGTGTATAACCTAACTTTGAGAAATTGATTACGGTATAAAATTGTTTAATAATTTTGTTTTTGATTAAGTTTTTTAGACGATAATCTACTACTTGTTTTGACAAGCCCACCCTCTTGGCAATTTCATTGAGAGTAGCTCGGCTATTAAGATCAAGTTCGTACAGTATTTTCTTGTCTTTGAGGTCTAATTTCATATTTAGATTTTTAGGAATTTATTGATTAAGTTCTTGCACTCGCTGACAACTGTCTGAAAGTCAGGAAGATTATCTATTTGATGAGCTAATGATTTTTCCCAATATTCTTGAGCCGGCTTAATCCTCTCAGAACTGAATAGGTTGTCTTTGTTAAACTCCAGCTTTTTATCCTGACATTTCTTAACCAGAACCTCATGAAGCAGGTCTACATTTATTTTGTCATTATGCAATTTTAATATTTTCCAGACATCGTAATAATCACGAGTTTTAGCTCTTTGTAAAATACTTCTGATTTTTTCTGCTAAAATCTCTTCTAAAGGATAGACCAACAAACTATGCTTCTCTTTATCGGAGTATTCTGAGTGGATCTCTTTGTTTTTTGGAGTTAGGGTAACCGGCTCATTAAAACTAAGGTCTATTTTTATTGTGTTTTTATTGTTTAGAGGGCCGATAAATTGGATTTTGAGCTGGGCATATTCAAGATTTGAATGCAAGGATTTAATGTTGAGAGTAATCCCTACACTTTCTGAGAGAAAAGTGTTTATTCTGTTAATGATTTCTCTTAACTCATCTTCGCTAAACTTCTTAGAGAGAGTAAAATCCAAATCCTCTGAATATCGCCAATCTGAAAAATAGATTTTTCTGATGGCGGTTCCGCCCTTGAAGACGAAATACTTCTTAAATTCCGTTTTAGATAAACCATATAGTACCCAAGTAAGAGCATAATCTTTTTCCACCACGCTCAGAGCTATTTTTTGCTGGGCAGCAATTCTTTTCAATTCATTTGGTAAAATCATTAGTGTTCCCTCCATGACAACAAATCTTTTTTAGGGATATTCTCAACAATCTTCCATTTTGCATTATAACTAATCTTTTTCTTAAGGAGAGGGTCTAAAAAGACATAATGTTTGCCTGCTTCCAATTTTGTTTCAATGTTTAACAATTCTAAAATATAGCCTAATCTATTAATAATTGCCTGATTTTTCATTTTTTTGGCGTAATTTTCTAATCTATTATAGTCTATCTCTTCTTTGGCGGAATCAATAGCTTTGATAACTTCAACAATCCCTCCGCAATTTCTAGGAAAATCTAAACAATCAACAATAACTTTCTCTTTTTCGGCGATATTAACGGGGTGGTTATTTACTAAAATCTTCTTGAAGCCAAAAAATTTGTCTTTATTTATGGTAACAAACTTGATTTTTAGCCCTAAAAGATTCATTTCTCTTTTTCTTTTGGTGGCAGCCACGAAGACAGTCTTAGAAACCTGTTCAGTAAAACCATAGTAATTGAGAGCCGACCAGTAGGAAATATAGTAAGGTTCGATTAAATTAGAAGCAATCACCAATTCATGCTCGGTAAATTCCGGCTTAACGCCTGCTTCTAATGGCAGAATTAAATATTTCCCTTTACTTAAACGAAGAAGCCATTTGTTTATGGTTAAGTCGTGAAGAAGCTTGGTAACTGATGATTTCTTTTCTGTCGAAAGGCTTCGCCTTTTGAGCACGCCGGGATTCCTGCGACGGAATTCCACGCGTTTGAGAATCCTGACTGCATCATCTACTGTAAAGATAGACTTGTTATTTTCTGCCAGTTCTGAGAGCAATCGGGAAGATTTTTTTCCGAGTCCTGCTCTCAATCTCGTTTTTGTTACCATTCTTACCTATTAGGTAATGTTTGTTACAATTTATATATAAATGTTTTGGTTGTTTTAGGTTAGAATCTGGGGTAGGTTCAATCTTTATTAATTTTACTAATTTGTCAAAATTATTAAGAAAAAGTTTAATAAATAAGTTATAACTATTTATTGGGTAGTGATGAAAGATGAAAACATGGCATGAAATACTTATTGCTCTTGGATTAGTCAGTACGCTCTCAGTGGGGGGTTCGGTATATATTTGGAATAAACACCAACAGTCATTAAACCGGTGTGAAGAGATTTTACAAGAGTTCACAATTCAGGATCGATATTTTTGTGATGATGCATGCAGAATAAATAACCTGCTGGAATTAGTTGAGGGGTATAAGTTAGAGGATGGAGCTTTGGCGTATAGGCTTTCTCAAAATCGGTGTGGTAAATGAAAATGACTGAAAACCAACAATTATGGAATTTTGTAGATGAAACAAAAAGTGGAATTCCAACCGTCAAAATGTCCCCCCCACTGTTTGTTAGCTCTCTTCCTCGATTGAGCTTAACGTGTCGGATTAAGAGAAGTTTTCCACAGAAAATTTCCCTAAGTAACGCATTGAAAATGAATCAATAATTGCAGGGGTGAAGCGGAGTATAACCAAATGAGTACCTAAACACCGGCACACTCTTCTATCCTTTTCCCGACCTTCCTAAACTCCCGGCAGATCTCTTCCCGTAAGGTCTCTACATTGGTATGCCCCTGGAAGACCCGGTTCTCGACGACCACGGAAGGATATTCAGTAATCCCGTAAGAAGCCAATAAAGTCCGGATCATCGGCTCCTGCTCAAAAGCTGAATTGAAAGAAAAAATCATCACTTTGCCCTTAAACAGCTTCCTTAAATAATCCAGGACCTTCCCCTGGGTGTCAAAAGTGCTCTCATCATAGAAATAAAGAATCTTGACGTTGTCTTTCTCGCATTTCTTGTCAATCTCCTGGGAAACAAATAAGAACTGCATCTCGGTCAGGAAATAGTCCCGCAGCTGCAGGTTAAATTCCTTCTCGTTGAGGAAAGCTTTTTTTTCATAATCGGCAATGATGCCCATCTTCCGGGTCAGGTCATCGATGTTGGCTTCCAGGATCTGGTTCAGGGCGTTGCAGTCAGCGATTCCCGACTCGATGTACCTCTGCTGCAGCTGCAGGCTCTGCAGGTTGACCTTCTCATTGAGGGTGATCTGCCTGGTGTCTTCCAGGCGGGCCGCTTCCAGGAGAATCCCGACGACGGCGCCTAAAGAGAAGACAACCACCGTCAGGACAAAAGCCAGAAAGTATTTTTTCAGACTGAGTTTGCGTTTCATCTTTTGCGCCCCATCCTAATGCCAGAAATTCTTCTTCCTCCGGACAAACATATAGCCAATGTAAAGCCAGACTAGGCTGATAAACAGCCCATAAATGAAGATGTAAACGGTCAGGCTGAGCCAGGTCCGGCCGTGGTGGGTGATTTTCTCTTTGACCAGTCTGTATGAATAAATCATCACAAAGAAGCTTAAGCCAATCAAAGTCAGGGCGATGAAGAACTTGAAGAAAGGCAGGCTGAGGGCATTGAAGTGGAAGGAATAGTTTTTGATCAGGGTCAGGAGGTCGAAGTTGACCGCTTTCAGCGACTGGAAGCCATGGCTGAGCCAGCGGGAAAGCTGCTGCAGCAGAGTGCCGGCCAGGACGATAGTGATAATCCCGGAAAGGAAGATTGTTGGCATCCGGACAAATCCAAAATCCCCATACTTCTTGTTGAAAATCAGGTTCTTGTAAGACCAGGCATTGTCAATCGAGCCTTTATACCACCGGATCCGCTGCCGGAAGAGCTGTCTCCAGGTGTTGGGGGCAATCGTTTCGACGATGGCGTCAAAGGTCTGGATGATCCGGTAATGGTGTTTCTGCAGGCGGATGGCGATTTCCATATCTTCGGTGATGGTTTTTTCATCGTAGCCGCCTAGGTCCTTAACCACTTTTGTCCGGTAGACGCTGAATGGTCCGGGAGTGACATGGATGCAGTCCAGCCGGGAATTGAGGAATTTATAAAACATGTTGATGATATATTCGACCCACTGGACTTTCTGCAGGATGCTGCCCGGCTTCTTCACTTTCAGCAGGGGGCAGACCGCGGCAACATCTCTCTTTTCAAAGTAAGGGAGCATTTCTTTTAAAGCGTTTTCTGCGACGAAGGAATCAGCGTCAAGGCAGGCATAGAACTCCCCTCTGGCTTTTTCCAGCCCTTTGTTCAGGGCGTTTCCCTTCCCTCCATTTTTTTGGTTGATCAGGATGATCCGGTGACCGGGATGGAGGGCGATGAACTCTTCCACCACTTCCCGGGTTTTGTCTTTTGAGCCGTCATTGACAACGATGATTTCCTTTTTTTCCCGGGGATAGTCCAGGTTAATCAGGGAAGTGAGCGTCCCGCCAATGGTTTCTTCTTCGTTGTAAGCAGGAACGATGGCAGTGAAGAAAGGGTACTTCTTGACCCTTCTTTTGGACTCTTCTTCATGGGGAGCGAAGAGAACGAGCAGCCAGAAGATGGAAAGGAAGAGGAGGAAGAAATAAGTACTGAAGAGCACCAAATCAGTAAAAGTGATTAACATCTTCTTTTTGACACCTTCCGCCTGCCTTTCTCTTTATTCCTGCATTATTCCAATGCTATTTCAATGCTATTTCCGGCTCAAACGCCCAGACTTCATCGCCTCCTGACGCGTAAATCAATTTAAATCTTTCGTTTTTCAGGAGGAACAAGAGCCCGTAATCCTTAGGGAGGCCGGACTTCATCCGGGGTGTCAGGTAAAGCAGAGCAATCCGGTTTTCTTCCAGGAGGGGGAAGAGGTCATCGACGTAACCCGCTCCGAGGATTGACTGGCTGATGTTTTCCCTTGCTTTATCCCGGGTGTGGGGATAATAGAAAGCTTCCTGCCCGGTGTAATATTTAAGAAAGTAAGAATTTTCCGGGGCGGTAAAGATGACGAAATCGGAGGTGAAAGCATCGGACAAAGCTTCCTCTTTAAGGAATCCTTTAAGGAACTGATAAGCTTTAAGATCTTCCCTGGTGGGGCCTTTTTCGTCAACCCGGTCCAGATAGCTGACCGCCGAGAAGATTACTCCTAAGATGAGGAGGAGGAAGGTGATTTTTTTTAATTGGGCTAAGCTCCATTTCCATTCCAGCAGTTTAAGGAAACCGGTGGCGGCAAAGAAAGCGGTCAGCAGGGAGAGGAGAAGAATCGTGTTAGTGTTAAACCAATAAGCGGAGAGCAGGAAGGGCAGGAAGAAATAAGCAACGTAAGAGTTTTTGTATCTCCAGCTGATCAGGAAGCCAATGAAAGCCAGGAGCAGGGTGAAGAAGCCGATGCCGCTCAGCCCGCCCAGATCGGAAATCAGGTCGGCCAGGTGGTTTACCTGATGGAAAGGGCCGAGGATGAAAGGCTGTCCGGCCAGCAGGGCGTTGAGAAAGGCAAAAAAGCCGATCAAAGTCAGGGAAATAAGGGGAAACTGGTTTTCTTCCCTTTGGGAAAAGAAAAAATAAACCGTCAGCAGAAGAATGATCATCACTGAACTGAAGATGTCAAAAAAAGTTCCCAGGATGAAGAACGGCAGGGAGAGATAGCACCACTTTTTTTTCTTCTGCTCTAAAAGGAGGAAGCCCGGCAGCAGGAGCAGCAAATAGTAGGAATAGAATGAAATGTTGGTATAGCTCCAGATGAAAGCCGGGGAAAGGATGAAAAAGAGCAGGAAGAAAAAAGAAAATTTGGCCGGCAGTTTTCTCTGCTTGGCTAGTTCCAGAAAAAGGAAAAGGGAAAGGAGGGCGATGAGGAGAGAAATGACCGCCATGCCTCCCTCAGGAAGAAAATAGTTTAAGACGGACAAGGGCAGGAAGGCCGCTGAGCGATAGTGGATGTCCTCTGTTTCCGCCAGAAAAAAGTAGCTTTCCCCGCTCGTGAAGAAAGATTTCGGCTGGCTGAGATTGACCAGGACGGGCAGGCTTAAAATGATCAAGGCCAGAAGCGGCAGATAGCTTTTTTGGTATTTAACCAGATGGGTTAAAATTTTATTTTCCATTTTCCTCTCTGATGGTTTCGTTTTTTCCCTCAGCGGCTTCATTTTCCTCCTCAATCGTTTCCAGCCCGCATTTCACCCGGTAGATGGTTGTCTCGTTCTTGTAGACCCGCTGAAAACATTTCAGGTTCCAGTATTTTAAGTAAGGAATATTGTATTTCTCTTTGGTATGGGGCGTCAGGACGATATACTGCAGGTCATGTTTGTCGAAGAGGTCAAAAGCCAGGGTCTCAAAGGAAGTTTCGTAGAGAGAATTAAGGTCTTTGAACCTCTTTTCCACGTCCTTGACCAGCTCAAACTGGTCGTCCATGAAATTTCTTCTTTGGCTGTAATAAGTGACCAGGTGTCCTTCTTCCAGGGAAGTGAGGACGCCCGAGTTCGGGGGAAGGTTCTCGCCGATCCAGCGGAAAGCCTCAACTTCTTCTCCCGTCGGCCTTTCCTGCTGCTGGGCCAGGCTGATGGCCGGGGGAATCATCGTCAGGGCAAGCATGATGGCAATGATGGTGGGGGTATATCCCTGCCAGCGGTGTAATAGTTTGGTCTTTCTAAGGTAACGCCGCAGTTCCTGATAGAACAGGGCAAAGAAGACGGCCAGGATCAGGCTAAGCAGAGCCAGGGCCAGCCGGAACTGGATCAGGCGCAGCCAGGCCAGGGCCAGCAGGGAGATAACAAAGCTGAGCAGGAAAAAAGCTCTCTGGTTTTTAGTCTGGAAGAGGGAGTGGTAGACGGTATAAATACCGGCCAGGAAGGGGATGAGGCTGACCAGAAAGAGGGCCCGGAGGAGGGAGACGTGGGGGAAATATTCTAAAATGATCTGCGGCGGGATGTTCTGCCAGATGAAGCTGATGCCTTCCTTTAGGAAGACCTCTTTGAAAAATAAGAACTGGCTCCAGATGAAGAAAAATAGGGAAAAGAGGATTAGTTCGAGCTCGCCATGGTCGATTTTCTTTTTTTCAATCAGGGAGAGGAGAAGGTAAATGCCGAAGCCGGCGATGATCAGGAAGGTTGCTGGGCTGGTGAGGGAAAGGAGGACGAAAGAGATGAGATAAATGTAAAGGTATTCTTTCCGGTGCAGGTTGAGGAAGGCATAAATGGTCAGGAAGAAGAGGGGAAGGAAAAGGCTTTCCGGGGTGAAGGAGTTGACCGAGTATAAGATGGGGAGGAAGCCGGCGGTGAAGGCGGAAAGCAGGGAAGCGGTTTTGTCCTGGGTGATTTTTTTGGCGATGAGGTAAGTCAGGGGAATCAACAGGGCAAGGAGAAGGTTGGGAATGATTTTAGCGATGAGTTCCAGGGGCAGGGCGAAATTGAATAAGGCGATGAAATAGTAGAAGAAGGGAAGGAAGACGAGCTCCCGGCCGCCGTAGGAAAGAGGGTCGTCGTAGAGAGGCAGCCCGGTTTGGATGACCTGCTCAGCCTGCCGGAGATGGAAGTATGATTCGTAGGTGAAGTTGGGGAGGGAGAAGGCAAGGAAGAGCCTGACGGTTAGAGCAGCCAGGAAAATAGCGATTAAGAGGCATGCGGTTCTTTTGTCCATTGAGGAGGAAAAGAGGGCAGGTTTTATAAATTTGTCTTCTTTGTTAAAATCATTGCCAAATCATTCTCAGCCGTCGGATGCCGGCCATTCCGCCAGCCCAACCTCTACATCCCAGCACAGCAATGTTTTTTAATAACCTTGTTTAACCACATTTTCCAAGAAAACATCGAAAAAGGAGTGTTGATTAAAAAAAGGGTGTGGATTATTTGGTCTACAAAATCACTTTAGTTTCTACCCATGGCACCGGCAAGACGACTTTAGCCAGCGGAATAGAAAACTGCCTCAAGCAGCGGGGCGTCGAGGCAAGGCATATCCGGGAAATGGCTACTGACGCCATCGAGAATGGTCTGCCTATCAACGAGGAGACCAGCCTGGAAGCCCAGCTGTATATCCTGCACAGCCAGTTCCGGGCGGAGCTGAAGTATTGCGGGAGGAGGAACGCTCCCCCTTTCTATGAAGTCCTCATCTGCGACCGCAGTTTTGACAATTACTGCTACCTGGAGAACAGTTTCGGGCAGAACAGGTATGCTCTGAACATGGTCCTTAATCACCTGAAAGACTTTCCCTACGACCGGATTTACTTTCTGCCCATCGTTGATTCAAGAATCACCAGCGGCAGCCGTGTCAGGGCGATGGACAGCCCGTTTCAGAAAGAGATGGACCGGAAAATCCGAATATTTCTCCGAAGCCACAAGATAGAACATACTGAGCTTCCCCAGCCGGCGAAAAATGATGAGTACCGGCAGGGATGGCTCAGGACAATCGTCAACCAAACCCTGCGGGATCTTAATAAGCCAAGGGGGCTGTATATAGAATGATTGAAAGTAAATTATCGAAGGCAAAATAAAATGGCCAAATTTGTTGGATTGATTACCGGAAACATTGGTTCCGGGAAAACGGACTTATTGAAATATTTAATGTCAAACAAAGAGAAGTTTAGACCGTTTTTAAGAGAGGGAGAGCAATTTGTGGCCATTAAAGAATTTAACGATCCGGTTTCTTTGGAAAATTTCTATGAAGCCACCAATCCGAAGAGAGCTGAGCAGCATCCCCATGAAGCTATGATTGCCACAGAAATCTTTGAAGAAAGCAACCTGATTGGACGCATCAACCGGCATTACAGAGCTAAAAAGGATTCAGGAATCCACTGGTTCGACCGGGGAATGATCGAAGGCTGGAAAACTTTTGTCGAACATTCTTCCTCCCGAGGCGATCTGACTGACGAAGCCCGGGAAACGTATGAATGCCGTTTGAAGAAAGGATTTGACCAATTGGTAAAGAGGCACCAACGTCAATGGTTAGAATCGCTGATCGTCTGGTTAAGGATTGATAGCCAAAAAATTAATGTTCTCTATGAAAGACAGCGTAAACGCAACACGGAAGGAGAAGCTCTTCCCAGAGGATATCTGGAAGAGTTAAACGCCCTTTACGAAAGTTTTTTTGCCGGGATTGATGTCACTTACCAAAAATATCGGCTGAAACCGCCGGAAGTATTAACGGTCGACGCGTCAGTCGACTTCAATACAGATCCAGATTATCATTCCCGAATCTTGGAACAAATAGTTGATAAATTAACTCAATGGGACTGGGAGAAGATGGAGCTGAAAACAGATGAAGCTTGAAGACAGCATCAGAGTGGGCGTGTCCGGCGTGATTCAGTCAGGCAAGGACGTGTTTACTGAAGCGGCCACCAGCCTATATCCCGGGGCTCTTCTTGAGGTGCTGAAAGGTAATTTCTGGGTGCCGCATCGGGTCATTTCGCATACCGAGAAGAGAAATAGGGAGCTTTTCCAAAAATATTCCCCAGAGCCGGAAAAGTATGCTTTTGCCTACCAGATGGAATGCCTGGCCAACCGACAGGCCTGCCAGAAAATCGTCGACAGTGAAGCGGGGCTGATCCTGCAAACCGAACCCCTGGACGTCGAGCGAGCTACTTTCGGGGAGGCCAACCGGGAATACATGGGCGAATTTTTTCCCGTTTATGACAACGTCTCCCGGCAGGCCATCAGTTCCGCTAAAAAAGTTGACCTCCAGGTTTATCTGCAGATTAAAGAAGAGAATCTCCCGGAGCTGCTCGATCGGATCAAGTCTTATGGGCGTGAAGGAGAAAAGAAGTTTATCGCCGATTCTTCTTACCTCATCAAGCTGATTAGGTATCATGAAGAATATTTTGCCAAATCAAGGATTCCCGTTATCTATACTGATGCGGCTCATCCTTCTTTCCGGAAGGACAACAAGGATAGCAAAGAAAGAACATACTTAGAGAAGGAATTGGCCAGGATCGCCCGGGAAATCAGGAAAAAAGAAAAGCCGCCCCGCTTAAAATTATTTGAGTGGGAAGCGGTGGAATATAACCGGGCGCAGAAAGCAGCCCGCTTTAGCCGGAGGCATCTGCGCGATTACCTAGCTAAGATGGACAAAGAGGAAAAATCAAAAATTATTACTCTGGCTGGGCTGGTCTCTTCCGGGAAGACCGGATTGGCTGAGCTCATTAGCGAAGAGCTGGAAATTGCTCTCTCTTTGGAATTATCCGGCCGGAATGTTGAGGTAAGGGATG
>CAYWPJ010000023.1:0-1437 GCA_964460195.1 uncultured Methanosarcinales archaeon | reverse complement strand
GATGACTATCTGAACGATTTTCTCAATGCCCTTTCGGATTTCAAGCTGGGCAAGATCCCCCTGAACGTTCTCAGCGAGTCTTGTTATGCCCTCCAGGACCATCTCATCCCCCAGAGAAGCAAAAGGAGGCAGGACTTTTTTGACGCCGGCAAAAGTTTTGTGGAAGACCGGTCGCCGGTGGAAGACCCCTGCATCTTCTGGAAACATTTCCAGCAAGCCGGTTTTCTTACCGGAGAGCAGGTCGCCGGCCTTCGCTCCATGGCTATAGAGCAGTATTCTCAAGCGCCAAAATCCGATCTCCTGATCAAGATCCTCCGTCCGGCCTGGCGATGCCGGCAGTTGACGATTGGCCGGGGAAGGGACGCCGAGAAAGCCGGCTGGCGGCTGGAAGATTTGGAGCATATGGAAGGGCTTTTTCGGAATCTATTCAACGAAATGGAGCAGTACCAGTCGCATAAGGGGCCTAAATTCGAATTAGACCTGGAAAAATTTAATTCAGACAGCAGCATTCACCTCGGCTATCTCTGGCAGGAGATCATGTTTCACTTACTGGAGACGGAGGAGAGCAGGGCAAAAGATGGATAAAAGCTTCGCTTTGCTTTATATTTAGCGCAATTTAGCGAAATAAAACTGCGCTAAATAGGCGTTATATTCAATTGTCGGCAGAAATATTATTAGGGGGTCGGCTCGGCAAATATCAAATGATTTATAAATAATCTTGATTTAAAACAATAGTATGGGACGTGCTTACAAAAATTTTTGGTCATTGAATACTGATGAAGCAGTTGTAACTGGTATTTTGAGAGACTCTACTCAGAAAAATGTTGAAGTTCTCATGCCCATCAATGCCCAAATGAAAGACACTGATTTAATACTAATGAATGTGGACAACAAAAAATCATTAAAAATACAAGTCAAAGGAAGCAGGGCATATGAACCAAGAAAAAGTGAGGTAGTAAAATATGGTGATGGCTCGGCAGGTTGGTTTTATTTCAAAAAGGATGTTGTCCACAAAAATACGGCGGATTATTTTATTTTTCTGATTTATGTTATAGAAGAAAGTAAAAAAACAGGAAGAAGAATCATCGCGCCCCATACTTTGACAATCCCAACAAAAGAATTAATCCAATTATGCGAAAAACATAAGAAAATTGGAAAGGGTGATAGATACAATTTCTTTTTTTGGATAAATCCTGTAAAGAATAAATCATTTGAATTTAGAGATGAAACTTATGATACAACTAAGTATTTGGATAAAAATGGTTTTGAGAGATTAAATCAAGAATTAAAGTAGCCGAGCCGACCCCTTTTTCTATATAGTGCCGACAACTCAAAAATTTTCCTTCGGAACGTTGCACTAAATTTTTGTCCTTCGGAGAATATAACAGCGGACGCCGTCCCACAATTCCATAATCTTCCTTTCCAAAATAAAAAACA
>CAYWPJ010000022.1:2583-24846 GCA_964460195.1 uncultured Methanosarcinales archaeon | reverse complement strand
GGGTGGTATTAGTCAATCCGCCCTCCAACTGCGTGAATGATGATCGGGTTGAACCACCATTAGGTCTCCTTTATATAGCGGCAAACCTAAGAGAAAAAAGTCATAAATATGTTTCTATTTGCGATATGAGTGGGTCTAAATCAAAGTTAGAAATTAAAGAAAGAATGGGGAATATTCCAATTGCTGATGTTTACGGCGTATCCAGTTTTTGTACCAATTATCAGTATGCTAAAGAGGTTATTAAACATACCAAATCGGTAAATAGGGCTTCTTATATTGTCATAGGTGGTCCAAGTCCTTCTGGAACCCCCGAATTTACATATAATGATTCTGGAGCTGATGCAGTTGTTGTTGGCGAAGGGGAAGATATTTTTAGAGATTGTATAGATTCTTTTGTTAGTGGCTCAAAATTGGTAGGAATCCAAAATGGAATTGGAAGGGCAGATATTGATTCTTATGCTTTTCCTGCAAGGGATCTTGTTGATCTTGCAACCTATTCTAGAGAATTGATGGGTAATCGAGTAATCTCATTATTAAGTTCAAGGGGATGTAAACATCATTGTGCTCATTGTAATAGTGTAGTCATGGGTGGGGGAAATAACTATGTAAGGTATAGAAGCCCAGATAATATTGTTGAAGAAATAAAAACAATGCGGGATTCATTTGAATATTACCGGTTTAATGATGACCATTTTACAGGAAATCCTAACCTTGAAGAGCTGTTAATGAAAATGAAAGACCTAAATATCACTTTCCGTGTGTTTGCTAGGATAGAGGATTTAAATGAAAGAAATTCTAGATTATTAAAAGAAGCCGGATGTGTCCATGTATCTGTTGGCTTAGAGTCATTGTACCCTCCTAACTTAAAGATAATTGGTAAGAAATCGCAGGTGGGTTATGAAGATAATGTGCGAATAGCTAAATCGAATGGATTGGTTGTCAGGTCTTCTTTTATGGTTGGCTTGCCTTTCGACACAGATGAAACAGTGAAGCAATTTTTTACAATGGCTGCACAAATAGGAATAGATGAATTTGCCGTCTATCCATTGATACCCTATCCTGGAACTGTAATTGCAAAATTTCCTGAAAGATTTGGCTATACTATCGTGCATGAAGATTTCACTGATTATGTGCAGATGGGAAGAGATGGAAGAACCTCTTTTGCTTTAAGGCATAAAAATTTTAGTCCTGAAGATGTTAAAAGGTGGCTTGTAACAGCAACAGAAATACTTAAAGCGGGGGGAGCCAAACATATGAGCGAAAGTGAGGTGGCTAAGTAATGGAACAGATATTTACAGATAGAAAAGGGAATAAAGTAAGAAAACCTGAAGGCAAAGAAGTTTTTGATAGAGTCTCTGCTTATGGTATAGCCCAATCAGGAAATAAAATTTTATTGGTTAACCCTACCTGGAAAAAGGAGTTTGAGTTGCCCGGAGGAGGAATAAAAAACGAAAAAATAACCGACGGATTAAAAAGAGAGTTTTTTGAAGAAACAGGATACCCCATAGAGATAATCGGTGATTCTCCTGTTGATATTAGATTTACTCTGTTCTACGCAGATGATCTTGATACTTTTTTTAATTCACGACTATTGTTTTTTTTAGTTAAGGTTGTTGGTGAAAAAGAGCAATCACTGGTAAATAAAAGTGAAATAAATCATTGCGGATGGTACGATTTTGAACAGTTAAAAAATGATATACCTATCAATAAGCTACATCTTGATGTCATAAGGATGGGGGCGGTTAAGTAAAATGGACTATAAAAAAGAAAGACAAAGGATTAGAGAAATGGAAAGAATATTTCATTTTTTGGGTTATTCTCTCTTTGATGAAGTTTCTCTAGCAGAGAAGTTCTCTCTAGCCGATAAATATTTTTTGTGGATTTCAAAAAACCAAGATTTATTAAATTCTTTTGAAGCATATCAGCCATCAAGCCTTCTATTAACATCGACTTTTGAATCTGGTATAAGTGGATTAGCCACCGTAATTGCAAATTGTATTGCCGGTAACAGTTTATTTGATAGAAGAATAGTCGCTGGTGCTCCTACGTTCCCCCAAAGCCAATTTTTTAGACATGATCCTTATTTTGGAGCATATGTTGATGCACTCATCGGAGAAGCGAAACTGCCTGGGCTAATGCCTAAAATTGACCTTAATGGCAAAGACGTAATAAAAATTGCAGATTTTGGTTGTGCACCTAAAAAAGATGGTGGGAGTAGCATATTATTTTTAGAGGCAATCCTTCCTAAATTATTTCCAGACAAAAGATTTGAATTTTTTGGCTATGATATTGATTTTCAAGGGAGATACCCTCAATTTGATGATGATGGTAATTTCAATGGCTGGCAAGAAGGTTATTTATTTGACAGAGGAGGAGTTGCACAACATCATGGCTGCACTTATTATAATGCTGCACAAAATCCACAATTTAATTTAGTGCCACAAAGAGATGGAGGTAAGTTTGCCAACACGTTTGATATATCCCATAATAAATATGACCTAATCATAAATTCAATGTTTTATTCTGTACTTGAGATGAATAGAGAACCAGAAGAAAGTCTAAGGATTATGAGAGAGAATCTCTTATCATTAAGAGCATCTCAAGGAGTGGTTTTTTTAAATACTTGCGATGATTGTTTTAAGATATTTCTTGCACAAAGTGATGTTGCTTTGCCTGTTGTTGTTCCATTTATCTCGTCTATGTCAAATATAGAACAAAAAATAGGGGAAATATTAACAGGGGGTAAATATTGTAAGGGGATTTATGGTACCACTTATAAGTCTTCAATGGAAGAAAGAAGAAGAGTTGAAGCTGCTCTTTATTTAGCTCATAGATTAGCTAGAAGAGACTTAACCTTTTTAGACAGGCTTTTTGAAACTTATGAAATAATTAATGAAGGCGCAAACTTAGAGAGTTCATTATCTTGCTTAACTAATCCTGATTTAATAGTTGAGCAGGTAAGAAGAAAACATGCGAGAGATAGGATTTATGCAATAAAGCAGGGCATAGAATGTAGATAAAAATGGTGTTTAATGATTCATTTGAGGACGTTGAATTGAGCCCTTATAAATGGGCAACACACATGGATAAGTTAGAATCTATTGCAAGAGGTGAAGATATTTTTCCAGTAACTGTTGAGCTTGATCTAGTTAGTTATTGCAACCATAATTGTGGGTGGTGTGTTGACCCTAAACGTATGAGCCATTCTCTTGAGAGAACATTTGTTTCAGAATTGCTTAAAGAATTTAAAAAATTGGGTATTGAAGGCATAGTTTTTAAAGGTGGTGGGGAAGGAACACTTCATCTATCTTATGCTGAAATTCTAGGGCAAACAAAAAGACTGGGATTTGAAGTTGGAATAGTAACAAATGGAAGTAGACTTCTTGAATTATGCGAGCCAATAACAAAAAATGCCAGTTATGTAAGGGTAAGTGTTGATGGCCCAAATCAAGAATCTCATCGAAGAGTTCATAGGAGCAATGATTTTAGTGATATAATGGCGGGAGTTAGAGAAGTGATTCAGCTAAGAGACAGACAAAAGCAAAGACATCCAATAGTGGGGCTTTCTTTTGCAATGGATTATTCATTAATAAACTTAGTTGGAGAAGCAGTTAAATTAGGAGATAATGTTGGGGCAGATTATATCTTTTTTAGACCCCCTTTTTTTGAAGAAGCTGGAAGGAAAAACACTCTGACTGTTGAGCAAAAAGGAGAACTTTTAACTACATTTGAAAAAAGCAAAAAAACTTACCAAGGGAGAATGAAAGTTTTTATTGATTATTGGATATCTGACAGCGAAGCGGAGTATTTCTCTTCAAGAGGAGACTCACCGAGAAGAGGGAAGTACATGCAGAAAGGAGCAAATGGAATTGAGCATATTACCAGAAGATGCTTGGCTTCTCCTTTGCTAGCTGTTGTAGCAGCAGACAGGAATGTTTATCCATGCTGCAATCTTAGGTTTATCGAAGAATGGAGCATAGGTAAATTAGACTATAGGGAAGGAGATACTTTTGAAAGATTATGGCACGGGGCAAAAAGAACGGAAATTATGGATAGAATCCGGGGAATAGAATGCATTGTATTTTGCACTCACCCTATGAGTAAATATAATGAAGTTGTTGAATACCTTAAAACACCACAATATCACAAAGGATTTGTATGAAAAACAGAAGGTTAATATTGAAAAAAGAATCATTTGGTGGTCTTTTTGTAGATACTAAAATAGGAAGAATGCAATTTCTAAAACCAGATGAATACGAAAGCAAAAAACAAGAATTATTACGATTGAAAGACAGAACCGCTAAAGTGCAGATTGTTGATGTAACAGAGAGAGGATACCCTCTTTTGACAGATGCGGCTTCAAGTCCAAACAGCATTTTTTTGGAACTAACAAAGTATTGTAATGGGGCTTGTACAGACTGTTTTATGGATTCTAATTCGCCTAAGTGGAATCATGCAGAAATTTCCTTCTCAGAAATTGAAGGGATTGTCGGACAGTTTGCTGATTTAGGCGGTTATTCTGTAAGGCTAACTGGAGGAGAGCCAACATTGAGACAGGATTTTTTTGATATTGTTGATTTGCTCAATGAAGCTGGTATGGAAATTGGCTTGAATACGAATGGTATGTTTAATGAGAAGAAACTTGAGCAGATTCTTTCTAGAGGCATTAAAGATATAAGAATAAGCCTGGATGGCCCTGAGGAAGTTAATGATAGAATAAGGTGGTCGGGAAATTACAGGGGGGCCATTACAACTATTGAAAGAATAGCTGAGCATAATAAAACAGCGCCAGAACCAACTAAACCAACAATAAATGTGGTGTTGATGAGGTCAACAATGCCACATATGGAACATATGATTGGGTTAGCACAGAGTTATGGCTTTAAAATAAGCTTTGGGCTAATGCGGTTAAGCGGCAGAGCAAAATCAGACGAGATGCTTTCTCCTGAAGAAGTCGTTCAAGCAGCATATGAAGCACAAAGAATAAGGGATGGATTTAGGTTGCCTCGAGGAACAATAAGGATAAATTATGATATATTTTGTGAAGGTGCACAAGATGGTAAAGGAAAGAAGATATCAGGCTATACTCCATTTCCTTTCGACAATTCTAAATGTCCACTAGGAACATCTGGACTTAATATTAATGCTTATGTGAGAATTGCTTCCTGTGGCTATTTTGTTAATGTTGAAGAAATGATCGGCGAAGATGTAAGAGGAAAAGACTTGCTACACGTGTGGCATCGTTCGCCATTATTAAAAATGCTCAGAAATTTAACAAGAGATGGATGCACAAATTGTGATTTTTACAAAGTAAAATGTAATGGAGGCTGTCCTGCAATGGCTTACTTTTTAGATGGAAATATTAATGGAAAAGATTCTTATTGTATAAGAGATGTTAATGTTACGAGTATTGCAGGAAGAAAACCAGTAGGCAGATAAAAATGGGAATTAGAGAAATAATTAGAGATATTAAACATTTGAGTGTTTATACGCCTGAACAATTTGCAGAATATTTAGGCTACTTTAGGCAAAAAGATGACATATTAAGATATTTGCAACAAGCATCGGTCACTGATAATGAGATCGAAAGAAGAATACAACTTAGAACGGGGGCCACTCCTGTTGAGCCTGATTACAGCTTATCTGGGCGAGTAACTCAAGCCAATCTTTTAACTACTCTAAGAAAATCTGCTACTTTAGGAATTGTTTCCGGTTGTTTTGACTTATTGCATCTTGGTCATACCAGATGCATGGCTTACGCAAAACAATTTCTCGGCCGATACCCTAATCCCTTATTAGTCGCATTGGCTTTATCGGATGCAAATATACGGGTGAAAAAAGGAGAAAGCAGGCCCGTCTTGAACATTAATGAAAGGTTGGAGATAGTTTGTAATGTTGAATGTGTTGATTATGCAATCCCTCTTGAAGAGCCGAATTGCCTTGCTGTCCTGGAAAAATTAAAGCCAAACTATTTCTTTAAGGCAAATGCTGACAGGTCGCAAGAAATTGTAAGGAGAGAGATGGAATTAGTTGAATCTTACGGAGGAAAAGTTGAGGTCTTTCCGCATAGACCTGATGCTGGAGTAAAATCAACTACAAAAATGATTGAATCTGTTGTAGAAAGAATGATGAAGGAATGGTAAAATGAATGAAGGAATGGTAAAATGAATGCTGAAATGAATCTCGAAAAAATTATTAGATTTGCACAATCTCTAGATGAATCGAAGGAATCTGTTGATAGGTTGTATGAATTTCTATTAGTTCAGTTTAAATTAGAAAAGCCAGAGGTGAGGAGTTTCCAAAGAAACGGTATTTTGATTACATTTGATGGCCATAGTGGAGCTGGAAAAGACAGGCAAATGGAAATTTTAGCAGAACATATGCAAAAAGATCAATTATATACACTTAGAAATATTATCCAACTAACTCAAAAAAGAGAGGATCCATTTAGGCAAGTTCCAAAATATCTCTGGGCGCATCCAGAATTAAGATCAGATAGGGGTTGTTCATTACTCCTTTTAACAGCGGGCAGAAGATACTTTACATGCCAGAGGCTTCTACCATTATTAGAGTCTCCAAATGTTGTAGTATTGCAGAATAGGAGTTATCTTTCACACGTTGCATATCACGCCCAGAGTGCAGAAGAATTGCCTCAATTGTTGTCTTTAGCAGATTTTGACCCTCAACCAGATTTACCATTTGTATTACATTGTGATGTGGACTCTGCATTTGAAAGGGTAATCAAAAGGTCGCCTGAAAAAGGTCGAGTAGTCTATGCAAATGAACGACCAGATTATATTTCAAGAGTTAAGAAAAATTTTGAAGTTTTGGGAAACCTTGTTGCAGGTTTAATATTCATAGATACCTCTAGTGAGGTCGATTTTATATCAAAAGGGATAAAAGATAGGGTTAACCAATATTTTAAAGTCAGGACTTAAATGAAAGCAATAATATTAGCTGCTGGAAGAGGAAGTCGGTTAGGCAAACTAACTGAATCTAAACCAAAGCCATTAGTTGAAGTTTCTGGCAAACCCATATTAGAGCATCTAATAAGAAATGCTACAGAAGCAGGTATTAGGAAATATTTTGTAAATGTAGGATATTTAGGCTATATGATCAAAAAATATTTTGGAGATGGTTCAAGATTTGGTGTTAGTATCCAATACTTTGAATCTGCTGGCAAAGGGCCAGAACAGCCACTATTCACTGCACGAGAATATTTAGGAGATGGGGTATTTTACTGTTTTTGTGGTGATAATATACTTCTTCCATCTCAGATAGAAAACATAATTGCATTTCATACTCAGAATAATGCAGATGCAACTTTTACATTAGAAAAAGGAGAGCCTAAAACAGTTAAAAGAGTTAGGATAAGAGGAAATAAGATATTAGGCTCAAGCACAAATGTAGGTGATCCAGTGCTTGTTTATAACATAGCTATGCAGACAGCCTTTCTTGATGCGCTTTATGAAACTGTAAAAGATAGAGAAGAGAAAGCATTTGCATTTGCGATGAGTGATTTAGCAGAGAGGTATGATGTGTATGCTTTAAATATGCCCCTTATAAATATTAATCGGCCTGAAGATATTCAAGATGCTGAAAGAAGATTAGCTGGAGCTGATAAAAATGGGTAAAGATGTTGATTTTAAATCATTAGGCTTTAGAACAGAAAAAGAATTTGAATTCCCGAATATAATAAACATAGAAGTTTACAGGGGAGATTGTTATTGCAGCTGTGTGCATTGCCCTGTTGGCACTACAGAGCCTAGTGAACGTAAGGAACGATTTGGAAGAAGAGGATTTGACCTAGAATTATATAAAAAAATTGTTGCAGAAATATCTCAACATCCTCATTCAACGGTAAGAATACACTCTGTAGGCGAACCTCTTTTGTGGGATTATTTGGTTGAAGCTTTGAAATTCACTCATGATAACGCCGTTAAGTCATGGATTTTTACATGCGCAGTAACTAGCAATACTGAACAATTAGAGGCAATTTGCGATAATACTAATATAATTGAGGTTTCTGTCAACAGCACAACTTCAGAATATTACAAAGTAACAAAAGGCGTAAATGCTTTTGAGTTAGTTTCAGAAAATATAAGAAGGATGCATGATTATATTCAAGGCAGAAATCTTGCTACTCGCCTTCTTGTTAGTAGAGTGGAATCTTTAGATAAGGCAGCTGATCAAGAATTTATAAAATATTGGAAATCTTCTGGATTGGTTGATGATGTATTTGTAAGAAGCTATCATACTTATAATGATATAATCCCAGAATTACCTAAAGGAGGACAACATAAGCATGAAGCGTGTTTAGTTCATTGGGCTAGGTTTAATATAAGTGTTAATGGATACGCCGTAGTATGCTTTAATGAGCTCTTCAAACCATATTTAGATCCTTCATTAAGGCTAGGCGATTTAAGAGAACAATCAATTGCTGAAATTTGGCAGGGGCCTAAATTAACAACTCTCCGAAGAGCAGAGTTAAGCAAGGATTATTCAGCTCTTCCTTTTGGAGATGCTTTGCCCTGCAAAGATTGCTATTCTTGTCAGCCATTGTTTGGAGATAAGCAAATAAGCGAATATCAAGTCAGGCAATTAGGGAATAAAAATGCTTAAATTATACAAAGAACATCCAGAATTTGATGAATTTACTAAGTTTGATACAGAGACAGGTAACTTGGTTGCTATAACTGAAAAAGAATTTAATGGATTTCTTCCCGCGGATTTTGAAGAAAAACCAGCTGATGAAGAGCCAATCCAAAGAGTTGAAACGGGGGATGCAACAATTTTTACAGGAGAAACACCTGAAACACATACCAGGTTTCCAAGAAGGATTTATTTTCAAATTACAAGGTATTGCAATCTTGAATGCCCAATTTGTTTCATAAAAGCTGGAAAAGATGGGGCTCATGTTCCTACAGATGCAGTAATGGATATAGCTGAGTTTATGGGAAAGAATGGATTGATTGAAGCAAGATTGACCGGTGGAGAACCTACATTACATCCTGATTTTTTTGATATTTTGCATAAATTTCAGGAAGAGGATGTTTATGTTTCAGTTGCTACTAATGGTGTTATGAGTCAAAAAACACTTGATGCATTGTGCGAAGAACGAAATTTATGGGTTATCTGCTCTATTGATGGTAATAGAAAAACACATAATAGATATAGGCCAGATACTTTTGATAGAATAGTAAGAAATCTTAGACATTTAAAATCAAGGAATCCTTCAACAAGGCTCAGATTGACTACAGTTCTTACTAAAGAGAACAAAGGGCAGATGTACGAACTTGGAGAACTTACAAAATCATTAGGTGCAGAGAACATTACAATAATACCATTACGTCCTCAGGTAAGAGATCCAAGAGTCAAATATGATTTGGTTACTGCAGAAGAATTCGGGGAGGTTATAGAAAACTTAGTTAGGGCTAAAGAAGAATTAGGAATAAGAGTAACTACTACAATAGAGACTGATTATAAAAAACAGATTTATGCTGATCCTGTTTTTAGAAAGAGATCCTCTTGTGCGGCAGGCAGAGAGGGAACGAACTTAGATTTTGATGCAGAAAGGCAAGAGTTTGTTGTTTATGGTTGCTCATACTCTCCCGCAGTTGACTTCAGAGCTAATCCTAAACTAAGAAGACCTTTTTTAGCAGGAACATTCTCCATTCAAGACGTGTCTAAGTTTTTAGATATCTGGAGGGATGGATTAGCATGGACTATTTTTAGGGATATCTCTCTAAAATCAGAAAATTGTACTGGATGTGAATATTTTACAAAACACCAATGCGTTGGATCGTGTCCAATACAAAATTTAGATCTTAGTTTGCTTAATGTTAGTAGGGATGTGTTAGCTCAATTGAGGGATCAGATACTGCACACAAGCGAATGGTACTGTTACAAAAATATAGTTGGGTGAATTAACTTAAGTCCCGCCATAAAACCGTAAAAGTCAAAGTAATTATATCCCCCATTGACTATTTCCCAGCCGAGCAATCAATAAATATCCGCCTTTCTCCGCCCGGTTAAAGTGGCCTTTTTAGAGCTCCTCATTGCCCTCCTTGCCGGCGTGTCTGTCGGCATCGTCACTGGTTTGACCCCCGGCGTCCATGTCAACTTAGTGGCTGTCATCCTCATCTCGCTCTCTCCCCTCCTGCTGCAGCTGACCTCGCCGGTTGTTTTGGCCGTCTTTATCATCAGCTTAGCTATTACTCACACCTTCCTCGATTCCATTCCCAGCATCTATCTCGGAGCGCCCGACGAAGCCCAGGCCTTGAACGTCCTCCCCGGGCACCGGTTATTGCACCGGGGGGAAGGACACAATGCCATCATCTACACTTTAATCGGCTCCTTTGGCTCTTTACTGCTCAGCATCATCCTGCTTCCTCTTTTCATCATCAGCATGGTGCAGATTGAACCTTTCATCAAAGGGATTATCGGCTACCTCCTGGCCTTGATCATGCTATTTATGATCGGGAAGGACAAAGGGAAAAGGCTGAAGAGCCTGGCCAGTTTCCTGCTGGCCGGAACTTTGGGGTTGATTGTCCTGACAGCCATGCCCGAGCTCAAACAGCCCCTATTCCCCCTCCTCTCCGGCTTGTTTGGTTTTTCCCTCCTGCTGACCAGCCTGATGCAGAAATCAGTCATTCCTCTCCAGGAGACCGGGAAACCTTTAAGCCTCTCCAATGTAAATATGACTAAATCAGTTTCCGCGGCGACCGGAATGGGGTTTGTTGCTGCTTTCCTGCCCGGATTCGGCAGCTCCCAGGCGGCCATCGTTGCTACTAACATCGTCGGTGACATCGGCGATGAAGGATTCCTTTCCCTGGTCGGCGGCATCAATACAGCCAACATGCTGATCAGCATCGGCACGGTCTATGCTCTCGACAAGGCCCGGAACGGGGCGATCGTCACCGTCAAGGAATTGATGGGCAGCGTCGGCCTGGAGCAGATGCTCCTCTTTCTGGCGGCCTCTTTAGTCGCCGGGGGAATCGCCGTCCTGCTGACCCTTTCCATCTCCCGGATTTTTGCCCGGTATATCGTTAAAGTCAATTATCAGAAATTAATTTTAAGCATCATCGGTTTTGTCACTCTGCTCGTCTTTTATTTTGACGGTTTTGTCGGCCTGACGATTTTGGCAATGGCTACGGCAATTGGCCTGCTGGCTTCTTTCTGGGGAGTGGGGAAGAACCATTTGATGGGCTGCCTGATCCTGCCGGTGATATTATTCTTTGTGCTGTGAGAAAAAGAAGTTGCGAAGGAGGTTATTCTTAGGTAATCTTTTATCTCAGAAGGAAAGTTTTAAGAAGTGTTGTTACTGGCTGATAGGGAAAGATTTATAAATAAGCTGGATTTTGACTGTTATATGGGACTTGAAAACATCAGAGAAGTGTCGGGAAGCGTGTTATCCGGAGTATTTGGAGGTTTACCAATAAGAGATTTCGTAGCGGAACTGGTTGCCCCAAATAGGGAAAAAATTGATTATACTACACCTGTAAAATTAGGCTCATATTCATTAGTAACTGAAATGGGTGATTTTGATAAAGATGGAGCATTTGTTCTACCAACTGAATCATATGACAGAATAGAGAGAGTTTTAAGACTGCCATTAAATAGATCAATGCAAAGGTCGCTTCGTGACGCTAATGTTTATGCACATGAGTATTTGAAGAATCCAGAAGTCCTAACATTAATTTGTGATCATTCTGTTAGAATATGTGAGGACAGAGATATGTTCGACCGACCAGACAGGTATGAAGTAAAATGTGTTGATGCTCAAAGAGAACTAAGTAGAACGTTAGCACATTTGGCAGGGGGGAGACTTCATCTTTTCCATAGACGAAAACAATTTTCAGATAGACCAGAATTACAGGAATTGTTTGATAAGATTGATAAAGTACAATTGCCAGAAATGTATCGAAAAAGGAAAAGAGATATTGAATATTGGTCATAAACATTCTGATCCTGCCGGTGATATTATTCTTTGTGCTGTGAAGAAATTGTGTTTTCGGAGAAGAAGTTTGAAGTGCCAAAGGAATTATTGGAGTAAATTGATTACCATTCCTCCCCGCTAATACTTAAACAGTTCATCCAAATGAAACCCCAGGTAATTCACCAGATACCATCCGGCCAGGGAGATTACTACGGCCATCAGCCCGAGCATCGCCAGCGTCAGAAAGAAATTCCTGAGCCTTCGCATCCTCCGGGCCGCCATTTTTCTCATCCGCAAAATCCGGTCGTAGTGCCCCTTAACCCGGAAAACCTGGACGGGATACTTGACTCCTTTAAACTGTCTCAGCCCCAGGCTGACGAAGGGCACCTCATTCTTATTCATCGCCAAAAATAAGGCCTGGCTGAAAATGATCTCGCTTGGCCCGGCGGCGCTCATCATCCGGGAAGCGACATTGACTGCATCGCCATAAATATCCCCGTCCCGGATCAGGACTTCGCCGGCGTGGATGGCCACCCGGATCTTTAGAGGGCACCTCGGCTGGAAGTCGTCATTGTACCTTTCAAAGGCGTTCTGCAGCTCCGCTCCGCAGAGGACGGCATCAGTCGGCGACTTAAAAGTGGCAAGGAAAGAGTCGCCGATCTTCTTGACCACTTTCCCGTTGAATTTCCGGAAAAGGGGCAGGGAAAGGCTGTCAAAAGCATCATGCATTTGATTGAAAAGTTCCCGGTTCAATTCTTCGGTGGTTCGGGTATAATTAACTAGGTCAGTGAACATGACCGTCAGTATTTCGGAAGTTACTTTGGCTTGCGGACTCATCTTAATCCTGAAATCAGGCCGGATTTATAAATCTTTTGCCAAATTTACTACTTAAGAGTTGTGTTAAAAATCCTTTGGGTGTGGCGAGCATGACCAGTAGTTTCTAATGATTTGAATATAATAAGGGCATAACATTTATTATCCCCTATGTTTTACTATTATTTATGTTTGCATATTGGAGGAAGAGGAGGGAGCTTGTAAACTTAGCTAAGAGACAGAAGAGTGATTTAGCTGCCGAGATTGAAGACTTAGAAAATGTAGCTAGGGCAGTGCATTACACTAAAGAATTTTTTATTGGTGTTTGCGCTTCTTGGGATAGGACGAATGTTAAGGCTAGTAGGCATCTTAAGAGAGTAATTCCTTCTTTTCTCACTAAGGCTTGGCGGTCTCTTCGAGATAGTAGGAAGAAGCTCAAAAATGCAAAAGAAGCGATCTCTTCAGCCGCCATGGGAGTTAATAGGCTGATGGCGGTAAACCTCCTCTTTAGCGATATTTCAAAAGAAGAATGGGAGGAAATTAAATCATTGGTGGAGGTGGCTAATTTCAACAAAGAAATCACGGCACTTTTAGAAGAGATCATTGAAAAAGCTTGGAAGTTAATGGCAGAGGTGAGGTTATTGCGGAAAATAATTAGGACCTCTTCAGTATCGGAACTGATTGAAAAGAGAGAGAAAATTTTAGCCATCATAAAAATGATTGAAGAACATACAAAAGAACTTCGTGACTTGACAAATACCCAGTTTAGGGCTATATTTGCTGAAAAGTCTGCTCACTATTCTTTGTTGGCGCATGGGAACACTTCAGGATTACTGGATGAGTTTAGTTTGTATGACGAAGAGAGAAAAATCAGGAAGAAGGGAATTTTATTTTTTCACATGACTAATTATTTTCCAGATAAAGGAGTTATTTGGCCTGCAATGATGGCAACCGGACAAATGAGGGATACAGTCCACTTCACTGTCAATGGCCCCGTCGGCGGACACCTGGAGGGAAGTTGGGAGGGCCAGAAATACTGTGTAGTCATCCCGTTCACCGCATTTCCTGTAAGAAGACTCGTTTCTTTTGTAGGCTATGACACTTATGTTCATGGAGCCGTAAAGTTGAAGCATGCCATTATTGTCGCCAAGGAGAGAGAATTAAGAGAAGAATTAGCCGAGAAAGGCAAAACGGTCGGAGAAGTTGTTGAAGCCCTCAAAAAGAGGGACATTCACATTGTCTTTGTGGAAAAATCAGTTTATCAATATGCAGAACACTTAGCGCGCAAAATGTTTCGTACATCGCTTGCTTTCGGCGGTACGCAAACGTATCTTAGCAGAAGTAGCATTGAAGTGACTGGCGCAGATAAAGAATTTGCTAGTCGGTTGGGCGTGCTTTCTGGCCCGCATGCTTTTCACCCGGCGGGATCCGTTGAAGATGCTACCAAGCAAGTGATTAGTGTTGGATATGCCCTAAAACAAAGAGATAGTTATACCAGGGACGGAGTGTTTTTTGCGCTCCATCGTTGCCACTTGTCTCCAAATTATGTCTTAAAAACAGCTGAGGAATACTGCCAAGATCCAAAAATGCGAAGAGCCGTCGCTAATTTGTTGTCTCAGTATGAAAAAGCAGTAGGTTGGTTCGTTGAGCAATTGGAATTATTTGTGGAAAAATTTGATGAGGTTCAGCGCAGGCATAAAAAGCAAGCTACTTTGAGCGATGGGGATTGTTTGTTGTTTGCTTTTTCTTACGACCGGTTTAGCACTGACTTATATCACAATCCTAGTCCATTAGAAACAGATTATCCTAACATCCTTCAGCAATGGCCAAAGGCATCCCGCTACTGTATCGCTAAGTCAGAGAGAGTGTTAAAATTTTATAAGCAAATAGTTGCCATAGAAGATGCATTTACACTTACCGCTAAGGAAGTCAGGAAAGTAAGAGTAGTTTTAGAAAGAGCAGGAGTTCAGTTGATTTGATAGTCGATTTGATTACAGTCTAATCTAATTGTTAAATTGTTAGATTATCTTTAAGCCAATAAGTTATCTTTAAATACTCATTTTGTTTACCCGTGATTCAATGCAAAAAAGAGGACAAGTAACCATCTTCCTAATTGTGGGTATACTTCTCTTAGTTATTTTTGCCGCCGTCCTCTGGGCCTCGTCCTATTTCCAGAAAGAAAAACTGGAAGCGGAAATCGAGACTCCTTTATCTTTGGGGCTTAAGCCGCAGCTCAGTAGCTTTGTCGAGAGCTGCCTGGAAGAAACGGCCGTGCCGGGGCTCTATCTTTTAGGCGCCCAGGGCGGAGTGATTTATCCTGATGACCCGGCTAAAGTCCTGGCCACGGAAAAGGCGCTCATCAATTACGGCTACCTCAACGGGGTGGATCAGCTCGAAGTAGAAGAAATGGAGAAACAACTGAACCTTTTTATCGAAGAAAACCTGCCCCCCTGTTTAGGTGATTTTGCCAGTTTTGCGGAAAAAGGAATCACAGTTGAAAAGAAAGGTGGGATAAAAGTTGATTCCAAGGCCACTCCGGCCAATGTGCTGGTCAGCCTTAAATACCCCCTGGAAGCTACTTTTGGGGAAGACCGAATTGAGATCAGCACTTTCTCCCAGCGGATTCCCTTGCCGCTCGGTTCAGTGGTTGACGAAGCCGAGAACATTATTGAAAAGCATCAAGAGCAGCCGGCCCGCCTGGAGCTAAGCCCTTCCCACCATGAAAATTATTTCATTACCGTTTTTCCTTTCGACCGGGGAACTTTTATTTATTCCATCAGCGATGAAGGTTCGGTAATCGACGGGGCGCCCTTCACCTTCATCTTTGCGGTGCGGGATGACCAAATCAATTCTCCGCCGGAGCTGGGGCAGATTCCCAATATGGTGGTCAATCAGGGTTCACGGTTCACTTATCAGCTGTCCGCCCGCGATCCGGAAGACGACTCCCTCATTTTCTCTTCCGATTCGCCCCTTTTCACGGTTGATCAGAATGGCTGGATTGATGCAGAAATTAGCGGCGCGGGCACTTACCAGATTAATTTTGCCGTTGAGGATGTCCATGGCCAGAAAGATGAGCAGTCAGTGAGGTTTGTCGTCAATGCGAAATAAATTGCAAAACAAATTGCAAAATAAACTGATTATTTTGTCGGTACTTCTCTTTTTCCTGGCTGGTGCCTTACCCTTAAGTTCAGGGCAGGAGGCTTCGCCAGCGCCGGCGGCGGCTCCCGAAACGCCTCCGGCCGGCCTTCCTCCGCCGGATTTTTCATCGATGGCTCCGGCCGATCAGCAGCAATTTCTCTTAAATAATCCCAACAGTGCTGATTTCCCGCAGAATGCTTATAATTATCTGAGCAGCTTGGGGACAACCACTTTCTCCGGCCAGGATTTTGAGATTGCGGAGAATTATATCAACCAGGTTGATTTTTTCACCAATGCCCAGGCGGTGGAAATCGGGGAAAGATTCTTTTCCAGCGGAGCCGGGCAGGTCCGTTCTTACATTAGCCGTGACCCCCGGCAAAGCCTGCAGGCGGAGAATTTTTTCCGCCAAATCACTAATACGCCTTTTGACCTGGGGACAATCAGCGGCGATTTCCGTTATCAAGAAGGGGAGATTACCAATGGCGGGAAAACCGTTCCGTTTACGGAATTGGCAAAGGCTCTGCACGTCCAGACAACGCGGGAAGGGTTCTGCATCACTTCTGCTGACGGGCGGAATAATTGTCTGGGAGGGAATGCCGAAGGCTCTCTATCTTATAATCCTGAGGAACAAAAATTTGGGCTGGTTGATGAGAATGGCCGGGAATATTTGATTAGTCCGGTCACCCGGGAAGGAGAGGGGGCTTTAGGCGAGGAAGTTCCAGCCGATGTTGCCTTAGAGGTTGATTCTGACGGGACGGTGCGGGTGGAAGGGCCGGTTCGGATAGCTGTTGACAGCCAGCCGGGCGGAAGGACGGTCAATAACCGGCGGGGGGCGGCGGTTTTCTATCCGGACGGCAGTTTTGCGGTGGAGAATGCGGAGGTGATTGCTGCGGAATTTTATTTTGACGGAGCGGGAAAATACCATGCAGAAAGCAATGAAATAGAATTTTGGGCTCATGGGGATTCCGGGCAGGGAAACGCTCACGCGGGAGATTCGGTTTTTGTTGTTTATACTCTTTCCGGAAAAAACTTTGCTTCCCGTTCTTTAGGTAACACGCCGGCTGAGCCGGTGATTGTCCATTTGGCCAGCTCTTCGCCTTATTCCCGCTATCAGGAGCCGGGAGAGGCAGGGACAGGACTCCCGCCGCCTCCCAGCAATGAGGAAAAAAGAGAATTTGCCAAAGCGGTCCCTCCCCCTGACGTTGATATGGGAGGAAAAGGAGAAGCCTGGGTAAAAGAACTAACTGACGGAACAATCCAAGCCACTTGTCTGGGGACGATCGCCTGCGGCATCGCCCAAGGCAACCTGCCGGTAAGAAACTCCCCCCAGTTTGTCGGTTCAGGAAGCAATTCTTTCTTTGATTTGCAGTTAAAAGTCAATGGGGACATCAGCGTTGACATCGGCGGGGAAGGAGCGCAATACGCTGACGGTAATTTTGGGTTGGTGCAGCTAAGCGAAGGCGGAACTGGTGAATTGGAGATTCAGCTTGAGGGAGGGATTAACACTCATCAGAAAGGGGCTTCCCTGGCCTTAAGAAGGAAAGCTGAGCGGGATGAAGATACTGTTGACGTTATCTGTGACCCTGGTCGGTGCGAGGCAGGAAAAGTCATGTCTATCGGAAAGACCATGGCTTTTGGCCGGAGCGATATAACTGAGCGGAAATTATTCGCCGGGACAGAAGCAGGCAGTTTAACCATTGAAGTTGACCTGAGGGAGGGTGATGAAAGGATTAAGGAACAGCAGTTGAGCTTTGGTCTGCGCCGGGCCGACACGGGAAAAGCTGGAGAGTTATCACAGGAGAGCACCGCTTTGTTTGACCGCTACCTGCACTTGAGGGCAAGGTCGGGAGAGGGAGAAAAAAGCCGGGAGGAGCATTTTTCTTTTTTTATCCCTGAAGGTGAGGAAGCTGCCTCTGTCCTGATGCAAACTTTTCAGAATGGGCAAAAAGTCAGTGAAGGAAAGATTGATTTCGGCGTTGGACATTCCATTGGCCGCGCCCTGGTAGTCACATCTGAAAAAAATGTGGAAAATGTGCAAAGGCTGCTGGGCGGAGAGCTTGATGTGGAATTTGATCACGACCCCTCCTTCCGTCGATATGTCCTAGCCCAGACCGGATTTCTGGACATTGACCGCCTTAATGAACCAAACTATCAGGAGCATATCCAAAAAGCTTTAGGTTATCAGGAAGACCGGGATGGCTTGCTGCAGAGGTTGAGGAATGAATTCCAAAACATGGAGTTTGATGAGCTGGGAAATTGTTTTTCCCCGCCGAATTGTTTCCAAAGGTTTATCCTGCCGGCCCGCCAGAGGGGCGAGCGTCTGGGCAGTCTGGAGACCGCCGTTAAAACCAGAAGTTTGTTAATGCTGCGCGAGCAACTGGAAGCTGACGGGGAAGGAAAGAATACCCAGGATATCCGAAGATTAAATCAGCAGATCGCCACGTTCCGGAAAGCCTGGACGGAGGTCAGGGAAGCCGGCGAAGAGCAGCAGCAGAAGGAAGAAATCCGCCGGCTGATGGTCAGCGGGCAGCACAGCCAGGGGTATTATGCTGCTTTGGCCGAGGCTCAGAGCACAGGCAATCTTTTGAATTATCACGACGAAGAAGCGGGGAACCTGGAAACTCGGATTGAAGAAATTGAGTCGGAGATCAGGGAACTTCCTCAAAGAGAAATCACTGCCGTGTCAATGGCCGGAGGAAGTTATATCCGCAAGATGACTCCTCAAGAGCAGGCCGACGCCAGGAAAAGATTGTTAAGCCGGCAAGCGGCTCTCGATCAGCAGCTCGCTCAGTTGACTGATGATTCTAATGAGATTTACGATGAAGCCCGCTCTTCTGTTGAAGCTGCTCCCCTGCCGCATGAAAAAGTAGCTTTAGCGGCACAGATGGATTCTGGCCTTGCCCGTGTCTTACTATCGCAGTTGCAGGCTGATTATGGAGAAGATGGGGAGATGAAAGCCATCGCTGCTGGGTTAGCCGTTGACATTGCTTTGGAAGACCAGCGTTTGGCCGAGTTAGACGAGGCGAAGAGAAGCGGCAGCCACCTGCCTAAACCCGTCGGCGGGGCAGGTGATCCCTATTTAAGGGAAGCGGCTTTGATTGCCCGTTCAATGCCTGAAGGTCCAGAAAGAGACAGGGCTATGGCGGCGGTCGAAAGGAGGTTCCAGTCGCGCGTTATTTCTTCAATCGGCCATCATGAGGAAACCCAGCGGCAGATGGAGGAGCAGATGGAGCTGGGAATTTTGGAGTCTGTTTTTTTGCCGGAACAAATAGCCGCGGAGGCTCTTCTGACGACCTCAGTCAGAGCCGGGGGGGCTTTATTGGCGCGCTCGGGAGAGGTTGCCGGAATCGGGATCGCTCAGGAGTTTGCTGATTGGGAGATGACCCAGCCAATTGAATACCGCCAACAGGAAAAAATGAAGCGCTGGCAGGCTGTCCGGGAAAGTACCAATAATCCTCTTAATTTGCGCCTTGACATGGATACCAGAGGAGTGGAATGGGCTTTACAGCATCATGCTCCCCACAGCCCCGAAGCACAGGCTTTGCTTAGCCTTTACCGAGGAGAGGAAATCCCCGCACCGCAGATGAATCAAGTCCGCCTGGCGGAAGCGAACCTTTCCGGGGCCTCTTCACAGAGAGAAATTTATCAGACATTAGCCCAAGGCGAAGATGCCGCGGCGGAAGAGGCAAGACAAAAGTTAGCCCAATTAGACCGCCGGTGCGGGGTTTTGGCCTGCGAAACGGTTGATGAATGGGGAGAGGCAGCCCTGGGGATAGTTGATGTGGGCATGGCGGCGGGAGTTCTTAAGACCGTTCTGAGATCAACGGCGAAACAATTAGCCAAAAAGGGATTTAAGGAAGGGGCGGAGAGAATTGCCAGGGAAGTCTCTGAGGGGATTGCCGAAGCTGGTAGGTTGGGCCGAAGAGCGGGTACGGTCGGTGAGGGACGGGCAGTGATCGACGATCTGGCTGAGCAGGCAGGCCGAAAGCCGCCCAGAGCCGAACTAGTCATGCCGCCGGGGGTGGTCTGCTGCGCTGTCGTCGGGGCGGCGGTGCACGGAATGGTTGATTGTGTTCCTTGCCCGGCGGTGGCGGTGGGAAGAATCATTCCGGTTGGAAAAGTGCCTAGAGCCGTCCGTCCGGCAGAGCTGCCTCAAATACAAAAGGTACGCCCGCCTTCATTGCTAGAAAGCGCGGCGGCCGCTCGGATGAGCCCGCCCCCTTTGTCCGACTTAAGGAAGGTGTTGGGTGAGGCCGGCGTCTCTCCCGAGAGAGTTGATGACTTGCTTAGTGAAAGACAATTACTGCATGAAATCGTTGACGAACCCGTTGAAGGGCGCAGAATATTTTCCCCTCAGGAAGCTGCCGCCCAGAAAAGAGAAATTGATTTTGATCTCCTCCGGAAAGCCGGGGAAGGGCAGCCGGCGGTCGGGGAAGCGCTTAAGCGGGTTGCCCAAGAAAATCCCGACGCCGAGATAGCTCGCCTGGCTGATGATTTTCTGCGGGCCGGCGGTGAGGCGGGAAGACTGGAAGATGTTGCAGGCGCTAAGCAGGCCGATGACTTGTCTGATTTATTTGGCCAGAGTGCCGGCGTGAGGCTGGAAGAGGCGCCAGTGCCGTCCCGTGCCGTTCCCAAACCGGCGGAAGTGGCGCCGGCTCCCAAGCCAGTTCCAGAACCGGTTCGTGGAGAACCAGCCCCGGGATTAAGAACGATAGACCTGCGAGAAGGTCGTGTTTATACTTCTGAAGAGGTGTCAGGGCTGGAAGGAAAAGTGCTCCAATTAGAAAGCGGAGAAACCACGGTTTTAGGGCGTAAATTAGGGGAAGGCTCTTTTGGCGTCGTCTATTGTTATGATCCGAGGTGTGGCCGAATTGTTAAAGTGCCTATCTTTAATCCCGCCAATCCGGCAATCACGCCGCGGGAATCACTTTTACAATTACAGGCGGAAATTTTGCGGGCAGACGCGCTAGAGGGAGCCGGCATTCCGACGGCTCGCATTCTCAATCCTGACCAAAATGTTAAATATCTGCTCAAAGAATTCGTCGAAGGGCCGACAGTTTCAAGACTTCTTAGCTCCCGCAGACGATTAACTGAAGCGCAGATTGACAGTTTAGCGGAAATTTATCAGAGATCAATTCTTAATGGCATTCCGATTGATGCGCATCCGGGAAATCTGATTTGGGATGAAACTGCTAAAAAGTTTGTCCTGATTGATAATGGATTTGGCGTAGACACACTACTGGAAGAAACTTGGGAAAAACGATTTTTTAGAGAAGATTCAACTGGCTGGCAGCGATTCACTCAAAAAGCGGCAGAGGTACACAATCCCGAAGCATTTGTCAGGTATGAGGTGGGGGGTAGAAAATATGTTTATCTCCCTGGCGGCTGGTTCCGCGTCAAAGAGAAATGGTGGGGATTATTAGGGACAGAATATCAACGGCTGGAAAACATTGCTGACGACATTTTTTTGGAGGATTTAGTCCGTCTGGAATCACGGCGGTTAGGCATACCCTTGCAGGCAGGGTCGGAACTGACGGATCTTGGGTTAAGTTCTATAGATGGATCGGTTAATGGAAAAATTATCAAATTATTCGATGAGAATTCTGAAACAGTACAAAGAATGGTCAGTGCTGATATCATTGAAGGACTGAAGAAATCAGGACATCTGCCGGCAGCGGCTGGCTCTGCACCGGTAACAGTCCCGCTCCCCGCACCTAAAGTAGCTGCCATCCCCCCGGCGGAAGCGGTTACTGAGGCAGCCGAGCCTCTGGCAGAGTTAAGTTCCATTTTAGAGCTAAACGCTATCTTGGGGGAATCGGAAGTTAAGGGCAAAAAGGTCGTCTCCTTTCTGAAAAGGTTAGACCCTGATTTAAAAATTCGTTTCCAACAATTGACGGGAACCAGCGAGGGTTATACTCTTGAAGAGCACACCCTCAGGGTTTTTGAGGAATATAACCAACAAACAAAATTTTATAGTTTAAGGAGCATGAAAGTTCCTGAAGATGTCAACTTGGAACAAACAGTGAGGGCAACGCTGGCCTTACACAACATCGGCGAGGGTGAGGCGGTGGCTAAAGGGGTCCCCCATCTTCGGCAGGATTTTACTTTACCCATTCTCAGACAAAAGTTAAGGAGCTTGGGCTTCACTGACAATGAAGTGAGAATCGCTGAAAGCCTCGCTGGGCATGATAATCTCTTGGGAGAGATGGCTACAGGGAAAATTATGCCACAGCAGGCGTACGATGAATTAAGAATTCTCGCCCGTCAGTCGAATATGGAAGTAAACGATTATTACCTACTTCAAAAGTTGTTCTACACTGCTGACACAAGTTCTTTTCCTTCGTCTGTTCAAGCGTGACCCGAACTTCTCGAGC
>CAYWPJ010000022.1:1238-2573 GCA_964460195.1 uncultured Methanosarcinales archaeon | reverse complement strand
TGGATTATTTGGTAAGTTCAAGGGCATCGATGTTAGGTCCTCCCACTAAAGGGGGAAGAAGTGTTCCTTGAGCGTCGGCTTCAGCTAAGGGACGTTGGAGTGCCTTCAGAACTTAGAGCTGAGACCGTCGGTGGTGCATTGGATAAAATCCGTGAGGCGCAGAAAGCCAGCCCGGCTTCCGAATTAGGTAAAGCTTACCGGCAAATTAGATCTTCAGCGCCAATGACTTTTTCCCGTGAATCAGTCGAAGAGGCAGCAGAGTATTTTGATGATATTGTCGGGCGTAACTGGGACCATGCCACCAATTCACGGTTGCTTCCCCAGCTAAGGGTAACAGGCGAGAAAATTGGTGATCCCGCTCTCCTCCCCTCTGGCGCTCTTCAGCAGGAAGGGATAGCCCCTGCCGCCGGTGAGCTTGGTGCGGGAGCCGAGGCAAGGGGGGTTAATATTGAAAGTATCTCCGGAATATCAACTGTCGAAGGAAACATAGATACTTCTTACCATTACGCCCGCCTGAAAGGTGGTTATGACGCCGAACGCTCACAGCAGATAATTGATGAAACAGAAACATTATTGAGGGAGTACGATCAACTGGTGGCCGAAGGAGGCGAAACCAGCGAGAGAGCCATAAAAATTTCGTGGCAAATCAACGCGAAGTTAATGAAGGATTTCCAGCTCCCTTCGCCCTCTAGTTATCCACTGTCAGTTGCCCGTCGCCGGCTGACTGAGGAAAAAGCCTTGTTGCACCAGTTTAAAGGATATTCAGAAATTGAACAGCATCTGGCTGAAGAAGGATTCCCCCTAATTATTTCAGCTAAGAGGGAGCTGGAACTAATAAGGTGCCACGGCTGCATCAGGGGCGAGGCTTTAGTCAAGGGAAAAGTCAGTTTAGCCGACCCGGAGGTAGTTATTTTCGTTGAGCGTCATAAAATTCCTCAAGTTGAGAATTATCTTAGAGAGGTGTTGGGCATTCCAAATCCCCGCGTCCGCAGCCTTGAATCTTTTGACGTACTCAGTGCGGTTACTGATTCCTATAAACACGTTTTGCCCGATGGCACTGTTCTCTCTCCACAAGAAGTGCGCCGCCGCCTTTTAGAGGACTCTGATGAATCCTTCCGTGAAATGTTCCGGAGAGAACTTCAGGATTATGCCGAGAGAATGCTTCAGGAAGAGCGGGCGGTGGAAGCAGAACAGCGTGCACTTGTCGGACAGGCAGCTACCTGGGAAGCAAATATCATTAATGAAGATTTAGTGGCAGGTACTCTGGTAGGAGTAAATTAAAACCCAAAAAGTTATATATTAAATCCCATTTTTAAATGAAAAATGGTCCTCCGA
>CAYWPJ010000022.1:0-1228 GCA_964460195.1 uncultured Methanosarcinales archaeon | reverse complement strand
TCAAATCCAACTCTTTTGGTGAGGACGTTAAATCCATTGCCAGAAAATTCAAATCCCTGCCTAAACAGACGAGCGAGGAACAAACCAGCAAGGAATTCCTTAAGGAGATGCTGAGATTGCGGGGAACCGTGATTAATGCAATTCAGTGTAATAGCAAAGTTTACATTCATTTTTTACCACCCTTCATTTCCCGGTAGCTTTACTATTTTTAAGTGGTTAAAAAGAGAAAGATTTTTAAATGGTTCTTTATTTTTAAGGCTGATGAACAGGGAAAATGATTTGTTAGCGGATAGATATGCCGGTTCCTTAGTTGGTTTAGCTATCGGCGATGCTTTAGGCATGGCGACGGAGTCGAAATCAAAAGAGGAAATTGTTAAAAAATTTAGTGTGGTTACTGATTACCAGGACGGTTATCTTCCCAAAGGCTGCTATACCGACGATACGCAGCAGACGATAATACTGGCCGAGTCCCTCACTGAACATCGGGGGCTGGATGCGGCGAAGTATATAGAGGATCTAGTCCGAAGAACAGATCTCCGCCGCGGTATCGGCCCGGTACTTGGTGAGTTTATCAGAACCTGCAGACTAAAAGGAAAGGTTACATCCTCTTTCATTAAGCCGGTATATTCTTCCAACGGTCTGGCGATGAAAATCGCACCAGTAGCTTTGTATTACCGGGGACACCCCGAAAGAATAAATGAAATTGTTGAGGCCTTAGGCAGTTTGACTCATCGCCACAGAGGTTCGATTGCCGGCGCGGTAGGCATAGCGCATGCTGTCAGGTATGCTATAAATTCTTCCTTAGAAACATTTCACCGGCCGGATTTTATTCATTTTGTGGCTGGTGAAGTTGCCAGATACGACCCTAAAATGGCTGATCAAATACTGCAGTCTGATATCGTTGAAGACATCTATTGTGATACTCATTCAACTGTCCCTAATGCAATTATACAATTTGCCAACCTGCCGGCAGATTTTAGCGGCGGGATTGTCTCTTTAGTTAATTCCGGCGGTGATACGGACACCAAAGCGGCCATGTTTGGGGCAATTTCCGGAGCTTTCAATGGCTGGGGAGCAATACCAGCGGAATGGATTGAAGGGTTGGAGAATGGCCCGGAAGGAAGAGACTATATTATTGATTTAGCTAAAAGGCTTTTTGAAAAGTCTAAACAAAAGTCAATTGCGAGCGACCACCACCAGTGGAACTATACACTGGTGGCATGCTTCG
>CAYWPJ010000021.1:0-25295 GCA_964460195.1 uncultured Methanosarcinales archaeon | reverse complement strand
TTATAAGAACTGTCAATTTCTTGCCAGATTAAATTATAAGCCGTGTCGCCAGCTACTGATAATAAGTTTTCATACAAAATGGGTGGTTGAGTATAATAAGTAATTCCTGTTCTGCTTGTAAAACTTGTTTCAAGAAACTCTAACCTTTCATTCTGCAACTCCGAACTCAACACTCTTTCTCCGGCAGCTACACCATCAATCAAATAATTACCCCAAACGTCAGAACTGTCTTCAATCCCATCAATCCTCACCGGAACATTCTCAAAAGGAACTTCGGCACTTCCTTCGTAAGGATTCCCGGGATAAACTACCCCGGTGATTCCCCCGGAAACACTCTCATAATTGAGCTTCTCCAAAACTTCTAAAATCTCTCCCGTCTGGGCATCAACAAAAAAAGTCGGCTGGGTGAAAGGATATTGATATAATTCTTCCGGAGGAATATTGTCAGGAATACCTAAAGGCAATTCCCGACTGAAATTACCATAAAGAAATTCAGGAGGCGTCTCCATCATTCCCGCATCAATCTGATAAGCCAGTTTAGGCGCAAGCTGACGCTTAGGATAACTATGTTCAGAAACACACCATTCCCCTCCAGCACCGTTACAATCCGCTTCATTATGACAACTTCCTAATTGGCTAGAACTGCAGACAAAACATTCTCCTGCGCTGCACCAAGTTGTATCGCCTACACACCAATTACCCTGAGCATTAATACAATCAGCTTCATTATGACAACTTCCTAATTGGCTAGAACTGCAGACGAAACATTCTCCTGCGCTGCACCAAGCTCCTGTGTCACCGACACACCAATTACCCTGAGCATTAAGACATTCACTTTCCGAAGTGCAGGACCAAGGGTCTAATGAAGTGCAAGCCGTGGCCGCACCAGTCAGGCTGCCCGAAGAATCACACTGAGTAGAACACCAGCTAGAACTTTCAGAAACATAAACTTCTTCCTCGACGGGATAAATGACTAAAGAAGTTTCTTTTACGGGTAATTCAAACAAGCCAAAACTTGATTTCTGCATTTCATCAAAAACAATCTGCTTAACTTCATTTTCGGATAAACTTGGAACAATTGAAACATCTTTAACATCGATCAAACTTCCTTTAATCATCGCCACTTTTCCCTGCTTACACCACAATCCAGCCGAAGAACGGATCACCGGCAGGCCTTGATATTCTTGTTTGTAAGTAATGCTTCCCACGCCGGAAAGACAAGCGGCGCTGTTATCTCTTTTCAATTCCAGCTGCTCCTTAGGAATATTGATTTCTTCAGCAATAAACTCCTTAGCACTCTCCTTAGTGATTGGGCCAATATCTTTCAAATCCTTTCCGTAAGACATAGAGGAAACCTTGCCGGTAAACTCACTTTTCTCGACAAAATAGCCTTCCGGGGTGAAACCTTCTTTAGTGTATTTCTCTGCCGGGAAAATCGCTTTCCCGACTCCCTGAAAATTGAATAACAATAAAACTCCAATTACCAGAACCGCCACGACTCCCAGCAAAACCTGCGGATGCTTACCAAAATACTTCTTGCTCCTCTTTTTTACCACAAATCATTAAGATAAAAAAAGAGTATTTAAATATTTCCTCTATTTCCCGATTATAGTTATGAAAATCATCACCCAGAATTTCCATCAGGGAATGGTCAAGTTAAGGATCACCGACCCGGAAGATCTCTGGTATCTAAGCCACCTGATCGACCCGGGAGACCTGCTTAAAGGGAAGACGACCCGGAAAATTAAGATTGGGGAAGGAGGGCAGGCCAAAATGGTCAAAAAGACCCTCACCCTGAAGATCGAAGCAGAGAAGATCGAGCTGGCGGAAGGCTCCCTGCGCATCAACGGCCGGGTTAAGGAAGGCCCGGAAGATGTCCCGAAAAATTCCTATCACACCATCACCCTCGAAGAAGACAGCGAATTCACTTTGGAAAAAGGGCAGTGGCTTTCCTACCAGAAGAAGAAACTGGCAGAGGCCGCCCAAAGTAGATACAACTACCTGCTCTGCCTCTTCGACCGGGAAGAAGCGCTCATCGCCCTGACCAAGCCGAAAGGCTATCAGATTTTAGTCAAGATGCAGGGCGAAGTCCAGAAGAAAAGGAGGGAAATCAAGGTGATGAAAGATTTCTCAGAGGAAATCATCAAAGCCCTGGAAACTTACTTAGCCAGAAATTCACCGCAGCAGGTCATCCTGGCTTCCCCGGCCTTCTACAAAGAGGACCTCTTCAAAAGAATTACTGCCCCCGAGCTGAAAAAGAAGATTGTCCTGGCCACCTGCTCCGATGTCAGCGAGAAATCGCTCGATGAAGTCCTGAAGAGCCCGGGACTTGCCCGGGTACTGGAAAGTTCCCGGGTGCGGGCTGAGCAGCTGCTGGTCGATGAGCTGCTGAAAGAAATCAAAAAAGATGAGCTGGCGGTCTATGGCTGGAAAGAAGTCCAGGAAGCCGTCCGGCGGGGAGCCGTCAGCCAGCTGCTGCTGACAGAAAAATTTATCCGGCAGAAAAGGGAAAAGGAAGAATTTCCGGTTCTTGATGAATTGATGAAAAAGGTTGACCTGATGCAGGGCGAGATTCATCTCATCTCTTCCGAGCATGAGGGAGGCCGGCAGCTGGATGGTTTGGGCGGCGTGGGAGCCTTGCTGAGGTATAAATTAAGCATCAACGAAAAGTAAATTAAGACAAACCAGGTTGACGACCCCGGGCTAAACCCGCCATTTTGTCGTCGACTTATATTGTGCAAAACCACAACCTTTTAATAGTAGTTTGATTTCCTGATAACTTAGTAACAAAATAAGTAAAAATTAAAAAAGGGGGGGTTTGAGGTAAAATGATAGTAAAAGACGAATTATTGAGTAAGTTAAGGCGCTACTTTGACCTTAACTTGTACGAAGTAAAGCTCTGGACAGCTCTGCTTAGCCGGGGCGTTTCCACCGCCGGAGAGCTTTCCGACATCGCTGACGTGCCTAGGTCAAGAAGTTATGATGTTCTTGAATCCCTGGAGAAGAAGGGCTTTGTCGTCATGAAACTGGGCAAGCCGATCAAGTACATTGCCATCCCGCCTAACGAGGTAGTTGACCGGGTCAGGAAGAACATGCATTTGAACGCCCATGAGAAAATTAAGCGGCTGGAATCAGTCCGGGCATCCCCTTTGATGGGCGAACTGGAATCACTGCATACCACCGGCATCAACCTGGTGGATCCGGCCGAGATGAGCGGCTGCCTGAGGGGCAGGAGCAATCTTTACAACCATCTGGACTTCTTAATTAAGGATTCCAAGAAAAGTGTCAATATGATGACGACGGAGCAGGGGTTCATGAGAAAAGTCGAGGGACTGAAGGGAAGCCTGGAGAAAGCCAAGAAGAGAGGCGTCCGGATCAGGATTTCGGCTCCTTTGACCAAAGAGAACCGGAAGATTGCTGACTCATTGAAAGGGATTGCGGAGGTCAAGCATAACGACAAAATCAATTCCCGGTTTGTCACCATCGATGGGAAGGATATGGTCTTTATGACGATGGACGACAAGGATGTCCATCCCAGCTACGATTTAGGCATCTGGGTCAAGACCCCTTACTTTACATCAGCCATGGACGACCTGTTCAATGCGGTGTGGAAGTGAAATCTTTTTTGTTTTTATTTTTTTTAACTTCTTTTTTTACAGTTATGTTTATAAAATAATGCCCATTCTTATTTCCCTATGGACCTGAAGAGTTTAGCTTTAAAACTCCACCCCCTGGAAAGAACGGTTTTACCCTTCCTTAAGACAGAAACCGAACTGAAAAATATTGTTAAACATTCTAAACTGCAGGAAATCGAAGTAATGAGGGCCCTGCAATGGCTGGAAAATAAGAAGGCCCTGAAAATCAATACCACTAAGAAAAAATTAGTCTTCTTAGACAAGAACGGCGAGAAATACCGGCGGGAAGGCCTGCCGGAAAGAGCTTTCCTTAACGTGGTTGATGAAGAATTTAAAACGATAAATGTCCTGACGAAAAAATCCAAATTAAGCCGGGAAGAAATCAGTGTCTGCCTCGGCCAGCTGAAAAGAAAAGCGGCCATCGAAACACAAAAAGGTGAAGACGGAATCCTGCAGGTCAGGATCACCGGGCCGGGCAGGAAATTAAAGGAAAGCAAAACGCCGGAAGAGCAGTTCTTAGAGAAAGAATTTCCCCTTGATTTGGAAGAAATCAAGGATTTAGACAAGTTTGCTTTCGATGAGTTAAAGAAAAGGAAAAGTTTCCTCAAGGTTGAAGAAGAGAAGAAGGTTTCGATTGAATTGACCGAACTGGGACAAGAATTGGCGGCGGCCGATTTAGGTGAGGAAGGGATCAACCGATTGACCACTGGAATGCTCAAGACAGGTAGCTGGAAAGACCGACATTTCCGGGCTTACGACGTGGAAATTAACGTGCCTAAAATCTTCGGCGGGAAGAAACATTTTGTCAACCAGGCGACGGATTATGCCCGACAGATCTGGACCGAGATGGGTTTTAAAGAGATGACCGGTGAGATGGTCTGCACTTCGTTCTGGTGCTTTGATGCCCTCTTCACCGCCCAGGATCACCCGGTCAGGGAAATGCAGGATACGTTTTTCATTGGAGGAAAGGCAGAAAAGGGGAAGCTGCCTGACCAGGAACTGGTTGAGAAAGTCGAACAATCGCATGAAAAGGGAGGGGGCACGGGAAGCAAGGGCTGGCAGTACCATTGGGATGAAGAAGAAGCCAAACGGAACGTTCTCCGGACCCACACCACTGTCCTCTCGGCGCAGACCCTGGCCAAATTGAAAGACAAGGACCTGCCCGCCAAGTTCTTTGCCCTGGGAAAATGTTACCGCAACGAGACCTTGGACTGGTCGCACCTCTTTGAGTTCAACCAGACGGAAGGCATTGTCATCGACGAAAATGCTAATTTCCGGCATCTGCTGGGTTACCTGAAAGAATTTTTCAAGAAGATGGGTTTTCCCCAGGCCCGGTTCCGGCCGGCTTTTTTCAGCTACACAGAGCCCTCAGTGGAAATAGACGTTTATCATCCCGTGCATAAGACTTGGATTGAGCTGGGAGGAGCCGGCATCTTCCGGCCGGAAGTGGTCGTTCCTCTGCTGGGGAAGGACATTCCCGTCCTGGCCTGGGGCCCCGGCTTTGACCGGATCATCATGGATTATTACCAGATTACCGACATCCGGGATCTGTACAAGAATGACCTGAAACAATTGAAAGAGATGAAAGTATGGCTGAAATGAATAACCAATATAATACTCAAGATACTGTTTCTTTAATTATTGGAACTGTATCTTTGGTTTTAACTGTGCTGCTTATTAAAGATAATGCTATTAGAATTGCCATATCTATTGTAATTTTTCTAGTTATTGTATCTGTTTACCTTACTTTAATGTTTAAAGAGATTCAATCAAACACTTTAAAGATTAAAAAACTTAATGAAAAATTAAATATTTACGAAAGGCTTAGTAAACTAGAAGCAAAACTCGACATAAAAGGTGATAAAAAATGAACCAGAGAGCAAACGCCCAAATGGTAATTACCATATTGATTGTATTGTTAATTATTGTAGTATTATTAACATTATTTAAAGTTATTTAATAAAAAGAACATAAAATGCCAACCATAACTTTAAACAAAACGGTCTTTGAACAATTGGTGGGGAAGAAACTGCCTCTTGAAGAGTTGAAAGACCGGATTAGTATGTTAGGAACGGATTTGGAAAAAATCGAAGGGAACATCATCGAGGTTGAGGTCTTCCCCAACCGGCCGGACATGCTCTCCGAGCAGGGATTCGCCCGGGCTTTTTCCAGTTTTATCGGCGTAAAAACCGGATTGAGGAAGTATGAAGTTAAAGAAAGCAGCGAGAAAGTGATCATTGAAAATTCAGTTAAAGAAGTCAGGCCCTTCACTGCCTGCGCCATTATCAAAAACCTCCAGTTTAACGGAGAGAAAATCAAAGAGATTGTCCAAATTCAGGAGAAGCTGCACATTACTTACGGAAGAAACCGAAAAAAAGCGGCGATCGGCGTTTATCCGAGGGAAAAAATTTCTTTTCCCATTATCTATAAAGCTGTGGCACCGGAAAAGCTCAAATTTGTTCCTTTGGAAGCCAGCCGGGAGATGACGGGATTACAGATTCTTTCCCAGCACAAGGCGGGGAGAGAATTTGGCCATTTATTGGAAGGCAAAGAAGTTTTTCCCTTTTTTATTGACGCTAAAAACGAAGTATTAAGCATGCCGCCGATCATTAATTCCCACCGGACCGGAAAGATTACTGAAGAAACCAAAGAAGTCTTCATTGAATGCTCCGGGTTTGATTTTAACGTCTTAAGCAAGTGCCTGAACATCATCGTTACCGCTTTAGCCGAGATGGGCGGGGAAATTTATTCTTTAGAGCTGGAGTCGAGCGGGAAAAAGGAAGTTACTCCTAATCTAACTCCGGAAAAGATGAAACTAGACTTGAAATATATCAACCAGCGTTTAGGGTTGGAGTTAAAAGAGAAAGAAGCCGTGGAATTATTGGCAAAAATGGGGCACGGTTTTTCCGGAGGGGAAGTCTTAATTCCGGCTTACCGGGCGGATATTTTACATCAGGTAGATTTAATCGAAGATATTGCCATCGCTTACGGCTATGAGAATTTTAAAGAAGAGATACCCAATGTTTCCACCATCGGTGAAGAGGATGGGTTTGAGAAATTTGCCGGCAAAATAAGGGAGATATTGATTGGTTTGAAATTATTAGAAGTTAAAAATTATCATCTCATGGCAAAAGAAGATTTAAACCATAAAATGAACAAGAGTGAGAAAATCATCCCTTTGAAAAATGCTTTAGGGGAACATAATTATCTGCGGAACAGGATGCTGCCCAGTTTATTGAAAAATTTAAAAGAGAACCAGCATCATGAATACCCGCAGAACATTTTTGAGATTGGCCGGGTTTTTAATTTTGGCGGGACTGAGACCGGCGTTGCGGAAAGGGAACACTTGGCCATAGCCTTAGCCCATGAAAAAACAGACTATACGGAGATGCGGCAAATATTAGATGCGTTAATGAATTCATTGGGGTTAGAGCATGCGGTGAAAGAATCAGCCCGGCCGAGTTTTATTTCCGGAAGAATCGGCGAGATCATTGTCAAAGGAAAGAAGGTGGGTATAATTGGGGAGATCTCTCCTGCCGTCTTGGAAAAGTGGGAATTATTGGTTCCCGTCGTGGGGCTGGAACTGGATTTAGAGGAAGTGTTTGGGCTGGTTAAAGAAGTATACAAATACTTGAATGATGAAAGTAAGAAAACTGGTTAGAGCTATCGTCTATGATATTAAAGATGGGGAACCTATCTACTTGCTTCTAAAAGCAAAGAAAGGATATTGGCAAAACCCCCAAGGGGGATAGATACCGGAGAAAGTGAAATTGAAGCAATTTTACGAGAAACACAAGAAGAATCAGAATTGGAAATAATTGAAGTTCATCAAAATACCAGAGTATACACCGAATATGATACTGAAAGAAAAGGAGATGCTTTACATACTATGCTTGCATCATACGCAGCAAGAGTTGATTCTTCCCAAAAGACAGCTCCCTCTCAAGAAGACGGACACACAGATTACCAATGGGTGACTTATAATCAAGCTTTATCTTTGCTGACAGAATATCCAGAACAAATTCAGGTATTTAAACAGGTTGTTAAAAAACTTTTTTCTTTTCCTTAGCTTCTTCTGTCTTTTCTTCTTTACTCTTCTTTTACTTCGGCCTCAATTAATTCTTCGACTGCTTTTTTCTCAGTTTTCCTAGCCGGCTTTTTTTCTTCTGCTTTTCTCTCTTTTTTCTTCTTCTGTTTTTTTGGCCTTTCTTTAGTTTCTTTCCTTTTCTTCTCCCAGACGGCCAGCCCGAGCTTCCTAAACTCCTCGCTTATCTCATCATGGGAAGCGCCCTTCTTTATTTCAATAATTTGGGCCAAAGGTTCCAGATGCTTGATATTGACTTTCTTTCTTCTGACATCGCCGTCAATGAGAACATAATTGGCGTCGATTACTTCGACGACAACGCATTTCCGGTTGGCATCCCGCCCGGCAATTTTCAGGCAGAGCCGGCCGACGCTGAAGAGGCTCATGCCAGCCCACCCCGGGCTTTCTCTCTCAGCAGCTGCCTGGTGCATGGGGAGCAGAGAACTCCGCCGTAGGGGCGTTCCGGCCTTTTCTTCGTTTTAGGCATATTCCGCATTTTAGAATGCATTTCCCGGGCGACGCCGGGCAAAGGATTCCGGCACTGGGCGCATTCGGCCCGGCTTGGCTTTCTCTGCCGGTAATGCCGTTTAGTGGCTCCTCCCGGTACTTTAACAAAGATTCTCCTTAACCTTCTTGATCTGAACATTCCGCGGGGCATTTTGATTAGCTCTTTGAGTTTAAACGACTTCAGAACGGCTTTATGATTTATTTTATCTGAGTCGCCTCAAGATGGTCCTCAGTGAGGATTTATGTTCATTATTGGAGGTTATTTATAAAGATTTGGTATTTATTTTTGGGTAAAGTAAGTGGTGCAAAAAACTCTTGGTTTTTACGAATAATCTCGTTTTAATAAAAATAGGTCAGACAATTATTCATCAAAATGAGGGGATTATCTTACGACTCAATCAACGTTGGTACGTGGCAATTTTTATTTCTGCTTTTGTCCCGGCTAGTTTTTCTCTTAATGTAGAAACTATTTTTGGCTCTTCCCTCTCACCATAATGTATGTCAATCTGATTAGGAGTTACATTAACAATCAATCCGAACGCTTCCGGGCCGATTCTTTCCCAATCCTCCTCAGCGACAGGAGGCACAGGCCCCGTCCAGCCCCATCCCACCTTTTCTACACTCAATCTAAGCCGGTCAAAATCATAAGGGATATGCTCTTTAGTTTCTAGTTCTTCCATGTTAGTAAAAAAAGTCCGGTAAAGACTTAAGAGCACTTCTTTTTCCATATAACCAAAATCAAACAAAACCTCCGAGGGATCAGGTAATTCGCCCAGCTTTCTTGTCTCGGGGTTATCTTCCTGTATCATTTTCTTTAATGCGGAATAATCAACTGGCCGATGGCCCCGGTCTACAGAAATTCTTACGTTATTAGGTAGGGGAAGAGATTCGACGATTTTTTCTAAGTCCGAAGGGCCAAGTTTAGGAATAACGGTTAGATTAGGATTTATCCAAGCTTCGACAGCCATTTTAAATATATGAGGCTTGTTGATTTATAAACATTTTTAAACTATATTCTATTTGTAGTATCCGGATATTATTGCATGGGGGAGATTATGGCCTATTTAAAGATTTATGTTTTTCAGTCCTAATAAGTAAATCATTCAGTAGGAGATGTTTATTCCCTCAATAAACATTCATCAGCTTCCTCAGCCCGAGACTAAAAACGATGGACAGAATAATATAAATCCCCAGCCACCCCGGCTGCCAGCCGAAGAAGGAAACCCCGCCTAAAGGCTTTAACTTGTGGTAATCAATAGTGATCTTCTCGATGTCCGAATGCTCATAAGCCCGGAAAGGCTCCGCATAGGCCAGCTCCTGGGTAATCAGTACTTCCTTCTCCTGGAGGTCATCGCCGACTTTAACCTGGAGGTAATGCTTTCCCGGGCTGCTTTTCAGGCTCCAGCTGACCGTCTGGCCGGCGGGCTGCTTGGCCGGGGAGATCAATTGTGTCCCTTCGTCAGGAATCAATTCGGCTTCTCCCGCCGCCCCTTCTTTAAAATAGGCGGAAATACTATACGTCTCTCCCGGATAAATAGGCTCATAAGCCAGATGGGCATTCATCCAGCCGAAAATGAGGATGATCGGCAGGATGGTGATGAAAGTCGCTTTGAAGGAATGCTTCATATATTCTAAATTCTTGGACATCGCTTCCTTTTGAACCTTCATCATCTCTTCCGGATGGCTTTTCAGCTCCTTGAGGCGTTTCTGGTATTCTTTCTGCTCCTCTTTCAGGCGCTTCATCTCTGCCTGGTTGGTGAAGAACTTGTAGACGAGGACGATGATCAGGGAAACGAGCAGGGAAAGGATAAAGACGCCCCAGAACGGGCTGAGATTAATCAAAGGCCCCAGCAGGGGGTTCAGGACGGGGTCTAAAAAGGCCATAGCCGGGCGGGAAGGGAAGAGGTATATAAAAGTTATGAAGATTTTGGGGATTTAAGGTTTTGAAGAAAATCTTGAGAAATAAAAAAAAGTTGGCGTCTTACTCTGTTCTTTCTGGTTGTTTTAACAAAACAGAATATCCATCATGCGGAGCCGTTTGTAAATCTCCAAGAACAAGTCTTGTTCCTTTTCTGAATCTTGGACATCCTGATTCCATTACTACAGGGACACTCCCTCCCTCCCGTGCATATGGTTCAACCCAATCGGGTCGCATTTCAGCCGCAATTTCACCAACCGATTCTGGACTTCTAAGTAAAACTAGATACCCTTCGTTTAATGCCACTTCTAAATATCCATAATCAAATCTTGTTCCTTTTCTAAATATTGGATGCGTTGAACTTGTTACAACCGGAATTTGTCGACCTTCTCTTACCTCTGATTTCATCCAATCATAGTCCTTTTCGACCCTAATAAAAGGACTAAATACTGAATGTCTAAGTAGGACTCGATACTTTTCATTTGATGCTCCTTCTTGTAAATCTCTATAAACCCCTAATTTTATTTCTTCTTTAAATCTTAGACCTGGTGAATTGTTTACAATAACTATATGATAAAATCCAAAATCAAACGAAACTTCATGAGCGGATTTTGGACCTCTAAGTAAAGCTCGATACGCTTCGTCTGTTGCTGTTTGTAAATATCCATAATCAAATATTGTTCTTTCTCTAAATCTTGGATGTGTTGAATGTTCTACAACAAGAGGATGTGTTAAGTGTTTTACAAAAAAGATGTGACTCTCTTCTCTTGCTAAGGGTTCAATCTCATCAGGAACCATCTCTGCTTCAATCGTTAATTCTCGACCTTCAAGTATTTTTTCTAATGGTATCATTTTGATTGGCCTCATCGATAGTTATAACTATTACTATTTAAATCTTTCGGTTTTTTACTACTTTAAAGGCACAATATATAATATTTATATTTAAACTACGCCTGCCAGAACATTTCCCCAACCGGAACGGCGTCCAGACTCATGCTTACAACTTGGATTACCTATGGAAGATTCACTCCATAAACTTCCTCAGCGCCGGATGCATCTCCAATCACAAATCTTTTGCTTCGCAAAATATTTGCGGGAAATACTTTAGTTTACTCCATGAATTTGCGTAGCGCCGGATGCATTTCCATCATGTGCTGCTTGGCAATCTCTTCATATAGCTTGTAAACAATCATCACCATCAGCAAAATGCCCGTTCCCCTAGACAGCGCCCCGGTTAAGTCCGCCAGCGCCGCCAGTAAACCGACCGCCGCCCCGCCGACGACGGTCAACGGCCAGATATACCGGCTTAAAATGCTCTCCAAAACCCGCTCATCCCGCCGGAATCCGGGAATCTGCAGCCCTGAACTGATGATCTGCCGGGCCTGCGAGCCGGCATCCATATTTGCCGTCTTCATCCAGAAGACAGAAAACATGATCGAACCAGCCATGAAGATAAAGATATAAATCAATGCCTGCCCCAGCTGGACGAAAGAAAAACTCCCCCGGATAATGTTCTGGACAATGTCGGGCGAACTGATCCAATAAACCAGACCGCTGATCGGCGTATTCCCGGAAAACTTGCCTAAGAGGGGGAACCCCCACTTCTCTAACAGAGTGGCAAACAGCTGAATGTTGGCCATCAGGGCGGCGACTAAAATGACCGGGATGTTAGAAGTATAAAAGAAATTTAGCGGCCATCTCATCCCGTAGCCGCGGACCCGGCCGAAAGTTAAAGGGATTTCCACCTTCATCGCCTGCCCGTAGACGCAGACGGCAAAAACTAAAACTGTGGAAACCAGGGCAGCAACCTGCAGCGCCGCCGTCGTCACATCGCCGACCGACAGGGACTGGAAGAGGGCGGGGAGTGCCCCGGCCGCGATATCCGGATTCGTCGGGGAAGGCAGGAAATTAAAAGCAGTGATAAAGATCTGCTGAGCCACCCCGCCGGCGATGAACAGGCTGACCCCGCTGCCGAAGCCCCACTTGCTGACGACTTCATCCATGAAGAGAATCATGATTCCTCCCAGGACCAGCTGGAAAATGAGGATGAATTGCATCTGCGAATAGAGAGAAGTGCCAACTAAAGCAGGGGAAGGGGCTAAACCCCCCATCAGGACATAGACACTCGCTTCAAAGATAATGAAAAAGATGGCCAGGAACTTCTGCAGCCCCTGGAAACGCTGCCTGCCTTCAATCGTCGTCAAGTCCAGACTGAGAATCCCCGTCCCGGAAAGCAGCTGCAGGACGATGGAAGCAGTGACGATTGGGCCGATTCCCAGGGAAATGATTGAGCCAAAGGAAGCGCCTAAGATAATTGAGAGAAATTCAAACTGCTGCAGGGCATTCTCTCCCAGGCCAAACAAAGGGATCAGGCCCAGGACAAAGAAAATCACCAGGATAATCAAAGTCCATTTTAATTTCTCTTTGAAAGGCAGCCTTCTCTGCTTCGGGCCCCTAACCTCCGGCAGGTTGGAAAGAACGGTATCAAAAAATGACATTTTTGTTAATTTTCTTCAAACGGATTAGTTTTCTCTTCTTGACTCCTTAACTTCTTCTGACTCTTTGACTCCCGGTTTCCCGGCTCCGACAATCTCTCCGCCGGCCTTCCTGATTTTCTCTTCCGCCTGCCGGCTGAATGATAAAACTTTAACTTTTAGCTTGCTTCCCACCTTGCCGGCGCCCAATAATTTATCCACTCCCTGTGAAGCCAGATCAATCAATTCGCCTTCTTTGATCTTCCCTTTCCTGATTTTCTTTTCCAAGTCGCCGACATTGATAACCAACAATTTTCTGCCTACTCTCTGCCGGCTGGTGAAACCTTTCCGGCCAAGCGCGGGGAAACCCTTGACATTCTTCTTGTGCCCCGCCCTTTTGCCCGTCCCGGCTCTGCCCCGGCCGCCGCGGCTGCCGGCGCCCCTTCTCTTTTTCCGGCTGCCGCCGCCATGAGTAACGGATCCGCGGTATTTGACAACTTTCTTGCGCCGGTGGACAACCATCTTAAATCATCCTCTTCAATAAATCATTAATCTTCCCGCCCCGGTAACCTAAAGCTCCCCCCGCCTTGAAGGAAACTTTAATCCCTTTCCGCCCGAAACCTTTCCGCGGCGGGTTAAGGTGGAAACAGGGCCGGTACTTTTTCCCGTTGATTTCCAGCAGAGTATAATTATACTTCCCTTTCCTGTCCTGAATTCTTCCTTTCCATTCAGCCCCTCTTTTCGCAACTAATTCCCTAAAAGTCTCTTCATCAATCTCTCCCCAAGTGATGTAATCCTTGACTTTTTTAAGCATCCCCTGCCCGACCGGTTCATTTTCGACGATGACGCACTGATTTTTCCGGAGCAGCCTCAGCATCGCCAGGCTGTCTTTGATTTTTCCGGGAGTCTTAGCCAGACCCCTGACTAAAATCGCCGCCAGCTTATTTTCCTGGCTCCCTGCTTCTTTCGCCAGCCCTACTGGCTTTCCGCTTCCCATTAACTTTCCCTTTTCCATCAGTTTTCCACTCTCCTCAGCCTTCCACTCCAATTTGGTTTTCTTCTTCCTCAGCCTTCACTTCAGTTGATCCTTCGTTAAAATCCGCCCCTGCTTTTCTTTCCTCAGTTTCTTCCATTTTGATCGTTCTCTCTTCAGCTTTTCCTTCTTCTGCTTTTTCTCCCAGCGGAAGCTCTTCCGCCTTCACTGCCCCCTCGACAATCCCTAAACGCTGGTAATCGCCGGGTTTAGCTTTCATTTCCGAAAGTTTCTTCAAAGCATCAATCAGGGCCATGACCAGGTTCAGCTTGGTTTTGGTCTGCCCCTTGGTCTTGCTCCAAATATCCCTGATCCCGGCCGCGGCCAGGACTTTAGAGCATTCTTTCTCGATACAGAGACCCTTCCCTTTCGGCGCCGGCATTAAAGTGATCACGGAAGAGCCGCACTTGCCGGTAACTGTGAAAGGGATGGAATGCGGTTGCCGGCAGTCGCATTGCCAGCTGCCGCAGCCCCTCCTGATGCGGATGACATTAAGACGGGCGCTTCTTTTTGATTTATCCCGAGCCGGAACGGTCTCCTTGCTCTTTCCCAAGCCAATGCCGACATAACCATTATGGTTGCCGACTAAAGCACAGGTAGTGAATTTAATCTTGTTGCCTTCACAGGTCTTCTTCTGCGTCTGCCGGAAAATCCTTCTTTGCCCTCCGCCGAACTTGCCTTTCGCCTGCCCGATCAAAAGCAGGTCCTCGGTCAGGTTAGGCAGCAAAGCATCAACAATCCTGGCTTCCATGATTTTCATTCCCTGATCAAAGATGTCAGCGATATCCGTAATTTGACCTTCATTGACTTTTTTTCCCAGGGCCGTCGTCGGCTTCCAGACTTTCTCCCTTTCCGGAACTTCTTCGATGAAGGGTCTCCTCTCGCCGGCTTTCCACCTTCCCCGCCGTGGTTCTCTCCTTCTTGAAAATTCCGGAGTCATTTTATTTTTGCGCTATTTTATTTTGACTTATTTTGGCGTTATTTTATTTTGTTATTTTATTTTTTAAAATATTTTTTTTTGAATTTTATTCTTGCCTGTTTTTATTTGCTTTATCTGTTTCTACTTATTTACTTTGGTGATCCCCTCCATGATCTCTTTCCTAGCCTTCTCAAACTGGGCGGCAATCTCTTCCGCCCTGGCTTTATTTTTTAAATGTTTGCCCTCAATCCTTTCCTGGCTGGGGAAAATCCCTTCCTGGCTGTGGGGCAGATGCAGACCGGCATCAGTCACGCCTTTAAGGAAAGCATAAATCCGGCTTTTCTTCAGGACGCTCCTAAAGCCGGTATCCAGGACGGCCTCCTGATAATTCTTTTCCCGGGCTTTCCGGCCCAAAAACAGCCCGGTCAGGTAAGCGGCGGGCAGATTTTTTCCCGACAAGGCCCAGCCTTTCTTTTTTAAACTTGAGGAATCAACCCCGACAATAACTTTATCTCCTTCCCGGGCGAATTCAACCAGCTGGGCGATCACTTTCCGGTTGGTGAACCTGACAACCACCCGGGCTTTCCTGGAAAGCAGGTATTTCAGCCTCTTGGCATAATTAGTCCTGCCTTGACGTTTCCGCCGGTACTGGACCGGTTTGGGTTTCCGCTGGTTTGATTTCCGCTGGCTCATTTTTCTTCCCTTCCCTTCCCGCCGGCAAACTCCAGTTCGCTGCCCTTCCCACCGACAATCAACTGCTGCTCTTTCAGATAAAGCTTGATGTGGCGGACACTCCGGAAATATCCTCCCTTGCTCTTGTTATAAAGCCGCCGATAGCTGCTCGGGGTGATCAACCTTTTCTGACGAAGCTCTTTGAGGAAACGGCGCTGGGCGCGGACCAGCCGGATCCATTTTCCTTTCCGGCTGATGACGGAATGCCGGCTTCCTTTCTTTGAGCCTCTGCCCCGGCGCCGCCCTTTGCTTTTCTGCCTCCGGATCATTCTGGCCCGGCCCCTTGACTGCTGGCTCCCGGCGCAGCGGCTGATCCGGCCGACAGCAATCAGGCCGCGGATGTCCGATCGGGTAATCGCCTTGCCGATATCTTCCAGAGCTTCCGCGGCAAACCTAACTTTGTGCGGCGAGGTCTTCAATATTTCTGCCGCCAGTCTTTTCTTGCTTTTCATTTTGTTTTTTTCAGATTTTCAGATTCACGGGTTTAGATCCCACTTTCCACTTTCATTTTTATAACTTCTTGATTATTACCCTCTCAGCCATTTCCCTTTCCTCTTTCTTCTCCTCTTCCTTCCTCCCTTCGTCCTTCCTCTCTCCCGCTTCCTTCGCCTCCCCGGCTTCCTCTTCTTTCCCGGCCTTCTCCTTCACCTCCTTCCTGACTTTCTCTTCCGCTTTCTTCTTTTTCTCCTCTTCTTTCTTAGAGCGGCTTTTAACTTTTTCCTGCCGGGTTTTTCGGCGCTGCTCAACCTTCTCCCGCATGGCCTCCAACCGGCCGGAAACATCCTTGACATTGAGAATCACCAGTCCTTTCTCCTGAGCCAATTCCAGCAGTCTTTGCCTTTTCCGGTTTCCCAGGCGGGAAGATAACACCCCGCCCTGCCTTTCCTTGTCCAGAGCCAGGAGATCTTTTTCATTGCAAACCACTACTTTCTCGCGGCCGGAGTGGTGCAGGTGCTTCCATTCTTTTTTCCGGCCGTAGCCGGGGGTGGGCATCGGCGGCTTGCCCCGGTGCACCTGGCGGACCGGAGAATGCCGGCCGTTGGGGAAACGCCATCTTCTCTTGATCCGGCCGGAATTGCGGCATTCCTTAACGACAAATTCCGGCTTTTTATTCCTGACAATTTCAGTGGGCATGTTTATTTGATTTAATTTTATTGATTTAATTTTATTGATTTAGTTTAATTTTATTCTGCATTGGACTTATTTTTATTTTATATTCCTACATTCGTTTTATTTTCCAACTCTTTTACTGCTTTTTTCCGTGATCCAAATCCCGTCCATAAAAATGCGGACATCTTTCTTGGCGCTCCGGCAAATACCTTCAATCCTCGCCGCGGCCCGTCCGGCCACTTCCTTGTCCGGGCTGCAGATGATCACTTCCTTCCCCTCAACTTTCACCTCAGTGCCTTCCGGGAGGGCTACTTTCCGCGGCACGCTTTCCCCGAGGAAATTCTTGATCACCAGCTCATTCCCGGAGACGGAGACATTCATTGGGAAATGGCTTGAGCATATGGTCAATCGGTAAAGGTGCGGATGCTGCACCCCCTGGACGATATTCTGAAGATGAGAGGCAAAAGAGCCCAAAATAGTTTTCTCCCGCCGGGTGGCGGAAGGAGAGAGCAGGACGATCTTACCTCCTTCGAGGGATATTTTGACCCGGGGATGAAGGAACTCCCTCTTGACTTCTCCCTGCGGCCCTTTGATTACCAAAACCGAGGCCTGCTGCCGGGCGGACACCCCCTCCGGCAGTTTGATTTCTTTCCTGAGATCCGATTTCATTTTATTTTTTTACTTTTTAGCTGCCATTTTGGCTACTTTTAGCCGCATGGGTTATTTTTAATTTTTAGTAGCAGTAAGCTAAGAGCCGCCCTCCGCTGTTTTTTTCTTTGGCTTCCTGGTGAGTCATCACCCCTTGAGGCGTGGAGATGATAATCAGCCCGAAATCCTTCGCCGGAAGATATCTCTTCTCCCATTTTTCCAGATTTCGGCTTCCCGAAGAGAAGCGGGGCTTAATCACGCCGCACTTGTTGAGATTACCCATCAGATTGACCTTTAATTTCTTCCCCTGCCCGTCTTCAATTTCTTCAAATGAGCCGAGGAAGCCTTTATCATTCATGATTGAGAGAATCTTCTTTACCATCTTTGAAGCTGGCCTGACCACTACCTCGCGCTTGCCGACCAGTTCGGCATTCAATATTTTTGACAGCACCGCCGCCAAGGGGTCGTTCAACATTTTTTATTTCACCTATTAACTATCATGAGATTATTTTTCATTATTTTTCATTATTTTTCATTTTCCGGACTGGTCATTTCAGCTGTATTTTTTGAAGCCCAGACCGAGCGCCATTTCCCTGAAGCATTGCCGGCAGAGATGCAAGCCATATTTCTTGATGTGTCCCCTGATCCGGCCGCAGTTCTTGCACCTTCTCAATGAGAAGCCGCAGGAGCGCTCCTTCGGCTGGTTGAACTTGATGAACTTGGCCTTTTTGATCGGCTTGACGTTCAACTGCTTGAACACTTTTTTATAATCACTGTAGCTCATCGTTGACCTCCTATCCGGCCTCAATCTCTATGCCCAGCTGGCGGACAAACCCCATCGCCTCTTCCTTAGTGACAAGATGATTTTTACCAATATTAGTCTGCTTGATTTTCCGGTATTTCACCCTGTAACCGGCCTTTTCCAGCGTGACTGCCACTTCCAGGCCCAATATCTTTAATTCAGGATCATAATCCAGACCGGGGATGTCGATATATTCCGGGATGCCAAAGGAAAAACTGCCGCGGCAGTCAAAACATCTTCCTTCCAGGCGGTTCCCCTTCGCCGCTAATAACCTTTTCAGCATCTCTTTGGCTCCTTTCCTGATTGTCACTTTGCCGCCGACCGCTAATCCCGGCCTCAGACCCCAGGCAGGAACCCTCTTCTGGGTGAAGGTCTTGACCGGCTTCTGAGCGGCGATTCTCTCTATCAATATCAATCCTTTCTTGAGCAGCTCTTCATCCTTGCCGGCACCAAAGTTCAAGGTAACTTTAGCGACTTTGACCGCCCTCATGTCCTCCTTGACGGCCTTCATTTTCTCCTCTCCCGGGCAATTTCAGGCTTCCTACTAGCCCCCCTGCCTTCCCCGTGGCTCTCCCCTTTGCCTTCTCCCTTGCTTTCCGCCCTGCTTTCTCTTTTACTTTCTCTTTTACTTTCTCCCTTACCCTCTCCTTTGCTCTCGCCTTTGCCTTCATCGGGGATTCCAAAACTAATCACCGCTTCCTTTTCTCCGACGACAAAAAGGTAGCTCCGGGCTGTCTCAATCTCCTCCCTGCCCACTTTGTAGACCGCCTCGTCGCCCCGCAGCTCTTTTAATTCCCCCAGCTCCCCACCGTGCTTCCCTCGCGTTAGGAAAACCTTCACCCCCGGTTGCAGAGGCAGTACTTTGCTCAGTTCCAGCTTGGGCAGGGCCAGGAGCAAAGTGTCTCCCACCCGGGCGTTCTCTTTCAGGAGAACATTCTTCCCGTCATGCAGGTTGAACTGAATCTTTCCTTCCGGCAGGACTTTCTTGCCGATAATCTTGCATGGCTTGAAATCCTTCTCGCCCTCCGGTGCCGCCACCAGGGACATCCTGCCCCGGCGGTCAAGAACCATCCGGTAAGCCTTCTTCAGTCCGGGCAATTCCAGGACATCAAACAGGCCGACCAGGAAATGAGGGTCCTTCCTTCTCCGACCGTCGACCAGGACCGGCTGGTGATGAAGCAGCTTCTTGGCTTCCGAGCAGGTCGAGGCCAGGCTAAGCAGATCCCGGATGATGACACCCAAAGGCAGGCCTAAACTGAAGGCATGCCCGCTCGGCTTGGGTCGGATAATGAAATGCTCTTTCTTCCGGCTGATGAACCAGGTCCGGGGCGAAGTGATTCTCTTCAAATGCAGTTTCATTTTATCTTCATTTTATCTTCATTTTATCTTCATTTTATTCTTCATTTTGTCATCCATTTTGATTGAATTCATTTTGCTTTACTCTTTTCGGTTATTTTGCCTTGGGCTTTTGATTCCAGCTTCTTTTTACGTTTCCGGTCGCCCAAAGACAGATCGATGATCATTAGATGGGATGCCGGCAGGGGAAAAAGCCGTTTGGTGCCGTCTTTCTTGATCACTTCAATCCCGGTGAGATAAACTTTTCCCTGCCTCAGGGAGACTTTTTCCACTTTGCCTTCTTTCCCGGCAAACCAGCCCCGCAGGACTTTCACTTTGTCCTCCCGGCGGACTTGGATGCTGCGGAAACCATGCCTTTTCCTCAGTTCCGGGGAAAGATGGAGATGCACTTTCTTGCCCCGCAGATGCAGAGGGGCATTGTAGCTAAACCGGCGCTGTTTCCTAGGCTGCCGGCTCCTCTTCCAGGAAGTGGAATATTTCTTCTCCTGATTTCCCGTCATTTTGTTTTTGACCTTAACTTTTGTTTTTAGCGGCTTCTTTTGTTTTTAGCTTTACTGTTGATTTTTTGTTTTTGACTTTAGCTTTCCCTAAGCGACCATGCTGGCTACTTTAGCGACGGCCGGCCACCTTTCGACGATCTCCTTGGCGATCGGCCCTTTGAAGATTGTCCCTTTGGGATTACCTTTATCGTCTTTAAGGACGACCGCGGCATTATCTTCAAACTGAACCCTGGTCCCGTCAGGGCGGCGGAATTCCTTTCTCTGCCGAACGATTACCGCTGGTACTACCGTCTTTCTCATCTCCAGTTTCCCTTTCTTGACCGAAGCCAGGACTAAATCACCGATGCCGGCGGCCGGAATCCGGCCCTTGACTGTCTTATGGCCTTTGACGGAAACAATCTTCAGCAGCTTGGCGCCGGAATTGTCGCAGACTTCAACTGTCGCCTGCGAAGGCAGGGCTCGGGTGATTCGGCTTTTGATCGCTTTCATGGTTTTTCCTCACTGATGGTTTTTTCCTTGTCTATCATCTTTTCCTCGTCTTCTCTCCATTTTTCTCTTCGGTTATCCCTTCAGTTTTCTCTTCAGTTCCTTCAGCAAATTTCTGGATAATGACATAATGCTTGGTCTTGCTTAAAGGCCGGGTCCGCGCCACTTTGACCTTGTCGCCGACCTGGGCATTGAGGCAGGGGGGGTTATGCACCCGCAGGCGGACCTTTCTTGTCTCGAACCGTTCATACTTCGGCACCAGGCGCGGCCAGAACCATTCGATGGTCGCCGAGCGGCTGATGTCTTTCTTGACGACTTTCCCGACGAAAATCCCCTTCTTGACATTAATCTGCCCATGGAAAGGGCACTTGCTGTCGCCGCAGCTTTCCTTCCGCCCCTTCAGGCCGAGTACTTCTTTTGATGCCGCTTCCTTTGCCATTTTGTGTTTACCCTTTTTGTCTTTTTATACTCCCCTTGTCTTTTTGCCTTCCGATTCTATTTGACCATCCTTTCTTCCGGCCGACCCACGAGCTCTTTCCCGGCGATGACTTTTCCCGTCTTAGACAGCCTCAGGAAGATATTATTCTTCATCAGGGTCTTGCTTTTCCCTGACTGGCTGATTTTCAGCGTCATTTTGGTCTCATCGATGATCTTTCCCTTAATCCCCCGGTTGGCTGGGTTGCGGGAATCGACGACTTCGACTTCCTCGCCGATCAGCTCGAAAGGGAAACATCTTTTTTTAGGCATTTTGATTGACTGTTTGTTGATCTGTTTCTCCGGCTTCCATCCCGATGCCTCTTTATCCTGACCGAACCTCGATGGTCTCCTCAGGAAAGCCCAGCTCAGCCAACACCTGCCTGACCCGGCTCCGGTGATCCCCTTGCAGTTCAATCTGCCCGCGCTTGGCGGTTCCCCCACAGGCAAACCTGTTCTTGAGCTTCTTCAGGATCTCGTCGATATTAACTTCCTTTTTGACGCCGCTGATGATTGTGTATTTCTTCCCGAACTTCTTTTTTTCCACCTGCACTGTAATCTTCTGCTGCTCCCGGGCGATTGACTCGCAGACGCAAAGATCCTCGGGCAGCCCGCACTGGTTGCATACTTTAACCATTTTCTACTTGCCTGACACCTCCTTTCTACCTGATGCTTCTTTTTTATTTGATGCTTCTTTTTTATTTGATGCTTCCTTTTTGCCCGATGCTTCCTTTCGGCCGGACATTTCCTTATGTTGATTATACTTATTAGGCTTCTGTTGATTAGGCTTCTGCTGATTAGGCTTCTGCTGATTAGGCTTCTGCTGATCAATATTCTGCTCTTCAAGCAGCGTCAGGATCCGGGCGATGTTTTTTCTCGTCGATTTGAGTTTTCCCGGATTGGCCGGGTTGACTCCGCTGGATAAGTTGGCCCTCAGACTCAGCAATTCTTTTTTCTGCTCCTCCAGCCGCGAGCCCAACTCTTCCCTGGAAAGGCTGCGCAGTTCTTTAGTGATTTTCATCCGCTTAAATCCTCCGTGGCCTTCTCCTCTTCTTCATCTTCTTTATCAATCCCTGCCGTTTTCCTTTCTGCTTCATCTTCCGTTCCCCTTTCTGCCTCCACATTCAGAGCTGCTTCCTTTTCCGCTTCTTCGCTGACTCCCGCCTCTTCGCTGGCTTCAGCCTCCGATTCTGCCGCCACTCCGGCAACTTCTCCCTCAATCCCTCCCGTTTCCGTTTCCCCTGCTTCGATCCCCTGAGCCGTTTTCCCGGCGGTCTTTTTCTTCCCCGGCCTGGGTTTTTCTGATTTGGATCTTTTGCCCGGCTTCTTCTTCGCCTTCTTCCCTTTCCCCGCTTCCTCTTTCTTTTCTCCCTCTCTGGCCACTTCAACCACCTGGACCGGCTCTTCCAGGATTTTTACCTTGTCCGGCAGAGGGATGTCGGGAGGCATGATTGCAACCTTAATCCCGATTATTCCGCTCTTCAATAACGCGGTCGTCTGGGCTTTGCTGACGCCGGAGATGGAAATGTCGCCGCATTTTTTTAGGTAACCTTGATAAAACCGCCAGCTTTTGGCCCTCGCTCCGGGAATCTTGCCGGAGATAACCAATTCGACGCCTAAGGCGCCGGAACGGATTACATTTTCCATCATCTTATGGCCGATGCTCTTAAAGCGGGCTGAGCCAAACCTCTCCAGGGAGGAAGCGATCCGTTCGGCGACCAGCTGAGCGTCCAGGAAAATATTCTTCACTTCATTGATCTCGACCTGAGGGTTTTCCAGCTTAAACTCTTTTTTCAGGGCTTTGGTCAAATCTTTGATGTTAGCTCCCTTTGAGCCAACAATCAGGCTGGGGCGGCTGGTATGGATGATGATTTTTTCTCCTAAGGGAATCTTCTTGAGTTTGATCTTGGAAATGCCGACATTCCTCAGGGAACGCTCTATGAACTTCTTCAGGTAAAATTCCTTGGTTTTCTGGGCGATGAAATCTCTTTCAATCATAATTTTTCCCCCGGCTCCGACTGTTTTCTCCTTCTGGTCTTCCGGTCATTTTTCAGGCGGCGGCCTTCCCGGACTTCAATCTCCAGGTGCGTCCGCTTGGTTTTTCCCCTGAACCGGCCGCCCGTCAGGGGGATGGACGCTTTATTGGCGATCAGCTTGGTTATCTTCAAGCTGCTGGTATCCAACCCTTGAGTATGGGCATTGGCTTCAACCGACTTGACCAAGCGCAAAAATTCCTTTGCCGCCTTGACAGGGTACCGACCGGCTGCCATCCCTTTCTTGTGCCCGACATCCCGGTGGAACCATCGGAAAGGCACCGCCTTCTTCATGGCGATGACCTCTTCCAGGAACTTTTTGGTAAAAAGGACGCTCCGGTAGCGCAGGAACCGGCTGAGTTCAACGGAATGCTTAGTCGAGACGGAAATATTTTTCAGGGCGGCCGAAGCGAGATGCTCCTTTTTCTCTTCTTTTCCTGCTTCTTTTCCGTCCTCCTTCCCTAAATCGGCTTTTTCGTCCATTTTGATTTCCCTACCTCGCGGAAATGGCTTTGCTCGACCGGGTCGCACCGATACCAGCCGCGCTGTGGGTCACTCCTTTCCGGGTCTGGGCGAATTCTCCCAGATAGTGTCCGAGCATTTCCGGCGTAATCATCACCGGCAGCCAATCTTTCCCGTTATAGACTTTAATCATCATTCCCAGCATATTTGGCAGGATAATCATGTTCCGGCAATGGGTTTTGATGTTCTTGTCGCCAGCATTGACTTTTTTCAGTAGCCGTTTCTGGGCGTCAGTGAAACCGCGCTTGAGGGATCTTCTTTGCCGTGCCGGAACCAGTTCCATGTATTCTTTTAAGTCCAATTCTTTGATTTCCTCCTCGGTTTTCCCCTGCCAGGTGAATGGTTTAATTGCCATTTTTATAGTTTACCTTTTTTTACCTATTCTTTCTCCCCGTCCTTCTGGGAGCAATTTTTCCCACTTTTCTTCCCGGCGGAGCACTTCTTGGTGACTGGGTCGGCCGGCCTTTGGTATGGGAACCTTTCCCCCCAAAGGGATGATCGACTGCATTCATGGAAATGCCGCAGACCCTGGGGTAATACTTGTTCCGCGCCCGCATCCGATGGTAACGAGTCCCGGCCTTAAGGAAAGGCTTCTCTTTCCGGCCCGAGCCGGCGACAATGCCGATCGCCGCGCGGCAGTCCGGCAAAAACAGCTTCTCCTTCCGGGAAGGCAGCTTGACGGTAATTAAACCTTCCGCTTTGGCAACGATCCTGGCGAATGAGCCGGAAGTGTGGACTAATTTCCCGCCATCCCCGGGAACAAGCTCAATATTGTGGATGGTCGTCCCTTCCGGAATCTCTTTCAGCGGCAGGACATTCCCCGGCCTGATTTCATTCCCGCTGCCGAAAGCCAGGCTGTCGCCCACCTTAATGCCTTCCGGAGCGATGGCCAGGATTTTCTCCCGGCCCGGGGAAAAGATTTCCATCAGGGGAGCGGTATGGCCGGGACAGTGCAATAATTCCTTGACCTGTCCGCCGCCGTCGCCCGGCGGCAGCCGGACTTCCCCCCGGAAGCGGAAACTGGGCGATTTGAAGGTATGTGTTCCCCTTCCTCGTCTCTGCTGGATCAGCCGTTTACCCATTTAAATCATCCCCAAATCAGCGCTGACATCCGAAGCCAGGTGGGCCGGGCTCAGCTTGACGTAAGCCCTTTTCTGCCCGTCCTGGGAATGATGCAGGTTGACTTTTACTACCTTGACTGCAAATAATTTTTCTACCGCCATTTTGACATCATTCTTGCTGGCTTTCCGGTCGATGACAAAAGCCAGCTTGTTGTCAAATTCAATCTGCCGGATAACTTTCTCCGTCGATAAAGCAGACTTGATGACACCGTAAGGATCGAAAGCTTCCTCAGCTCCGGCCTTCCCGACCTGGGCCAGTCCAGCTGCCTTGACTTTTCCTGCGGATCCTGCCTTTCGGCTTTCTTTCTTTTTGCCCGTTATTTTGTCTTCTGCCATTTTGTCTTGCTGTTTTAAGTGAAATATTTAAATTATTTAAGTGAACAATTTCTCCCGGCCGATGACTTCAACTGCTTTTTCCGTCCATAAGGTGGCCCGCCCCGGCAAGGCTCCGGGAGCCAGCAGCCCGGCATTAAGCTTCTTCACGCTGACGATGTTTAAGCCCGGTAAATTCTTGGCCGCCCGGCATAAGGGACAGTCTTCACTGACGACCACCAGCAGACCTTTGCGCCGGCGGTATTTCCTTCCCCGCAAAGTTCCTTTCCCGGCGCGGATCGTCCTGACGGAAGAACGGGACAGCTCCTCTTCCCAACCCAGCCGGCTTAAAATCTCCCTGACTTGTTTAGTCCGGGAAACTTTTTCGATGTCCTCTGCCAGGAGGAAGGGGTAACTGTCCGGCACCAAGTGCCCTCTTCCCCTGACCAGCTCGCGGTCCAGGGAAGCAGCCATCGCGGATCTGACGGCTTTACGCCGTTCCTTCCGGTTAATCATTTTGATTCTGATTTTTTCTGCCTTGGGCGGATGGGATCGCCGGCCACCGACGGTCTGCGGGGTAAAAGCCCCGACCCAATTCAGCCGCGTTCCTCTCCTTGATAAAATCTTCC
>CAYWPJ010000020.1:0-25563 GCA_964460195.1 uncultured Methanosarcinales archaeon | reverse complement strand
TATGAGAATGGATTTCCGGTTCAGGTCAGGGTTGCTAAACTTCTGGGTGATGAGGAATTGGAAAGAGCCACCAAGAAAAAGTATGTTGACTGGATTATGGCAAAGGGTGAAGCAGGATATTTAGATTTAATTCGAGAGGCAGGGACAGAACAACAATTAAGAGAGATGCATGAAAAGGTTGTTGCTTTCTGGCAACATCAGCAAGAGGAGGTTTATAGTCCAAATGATTTAGCAAAAGCAGCTGAAGAAGCATACCAAGATACCCAGCAAGTGAAATACGCCAGTATTGCTATGGAAACTTATGAAAAACTAGGTGATTTTTCAAAGACTTTGAAATTTGCTAAAATAGTTTATCCCAAAAAAGCGGAAGTTTTGGAGAGAGCAGTCAGTTTAATGGCAGGATAAATGGCGTCCAATTCTTCTTTTTTTCGCCGGGTGTAAAGCCCCGCAAATGAAAAGAAGCGATAATTTTATAAACCCTAAAATTCTTTAAAATATCGTGATTTATCGACGGTAAAAAACTCCCCGTAAATCTTAAAACGGAGTCCAAAAAACCTTCAAAAAACCTTAACTTTAAGCCGAAAAATGGTGCCCCAACCAGAGCCTAATCCAAAAGAAAGACCCCTTGCCGGAGACCCGGAGAGCAGGCTGATTCCCGTAGGAAATAATCCCGTTCCGGCGGCTGAACCCCTCCCGGATGATAATAAAGATAATCAAGGAAGTCAGGGTAGCCAAAATGAATACGGCGCCGCCCAGATCGTCGTCTTAGGCGGGATTGAAGCGGTCAGAAAAAGGCCGGGGATGTACATCGGCGACACTTCGGTCAGGGGCTTGCATCATCTGGTCTTTGAGATTGTCGACAATTCCATCGATGAGGCGATGGCCGGCTTCTGCAAAAAGATTAAGGTTTTTGTCCACTCGGACAATTCTGTTACCGTGCACGACGACGGAAGAGGCATTCCGGTAGACATCCACCCCAAAGAAGGCGTTCCGGCCGTCCAGGTGGCCCTGACCAAGCTTCACGCCGGCGGAAAATTCGACAAGCAGAGCTATAAAGTAGCTGGCGGCCTGCATGGCGTCGGGATGAGCGTCGTCAACGCCCTGTCCGTCAAGCTGGAAGTGCAGGTCAAAAGGAGCGGGAAAATTCATTTTCAGGAATATTCACGGGGCCAGCCCCTGACGGAACTGAAAGCCACCGGAGAAACCAAAGAGACGGGAACGACCGTCCATTTCCGGCCCGACCCGGAAATTTTCCCGGAGATCATTTTTCATTATGATATCCTCGCCCGGCGGCTGAGAGAACTGGCTTTCCTAAATCAGGGGATTGAAATTGAGCTGGCTGACGAGAGGGAAGAGAAGAAGCATGAAGTTTTCAAGTATTACTGGGGAATCAGGGAATTTGTTGATTACGTTGATCATAACAAGAATCCCCTGCATGAAATTATCTACTTTGCTAGGGAGAAGGATGATGTCGTGGTTGAGGTTGCCCTGCGCTATAATTCCGGCTACCGGGAAGATGTCTTTTCCTTCGTCAACAACATCAATACGATCGAAGGAGGAACTCATTTGACCGGCTTTAAGACTGCCCTGACCCGGGTGATTAATAGTTTTGCCAGGCAGGAGGGACAGAAAGATGCCCGGGTAACCGGGGAAGACGTTAAAGAGGGCCTGACCGCCGTCATTTCTCTCAAAGTCCAGGAGCCTTTATTTGAAGGGCAGACCAAGACAAAGTTGGGCAACAGCGAAGTCTTAGGGATTGTCTCATCAGTCGTCCACGATGAGCTGAGCACTTTTTTGGGCGAGCATCCCCAGGTAGCCAGGCTGATTGCCGGGAAAAGCCTCGACGCTGCCCGAGCCAGGGAAGCGGCTCACAAGGCGAAAGAGCTGATCCGAAGGAAGGGAGCTCTGGAAGGAGCCGGCCTGCCGGGGAAATTGGCTGACTGCAGCAACCGGGATCCCGCCCAGTGCGAGCTTTTCCTGGCGGAAGGCGATTCGGCCGGAGGCAGCTGCAAGATGGGCCGCAACCGGGAGTTCCAAGCGATTCTGCCTCTCAGGGGAAAGATCCTCAATGTCGAGAAAGCCCGGCTGCACAAAATGATGGAAAACAGGGAGATCACCACCATCATCATGGCTTTAGGGACCGGCATCGGTGAAGAATTCAACCTGGAAAAGCTGAGGTATCACAAGATAATCATCACCTGTGATGCCGACGTCGACGGCTCCCATATCATGACTTTGATCCTGACTTTCTTTTACCGGTACATGAAGCCCCTGATTGAGCGGGGACACATTTATGTTGCTACGCCTCCTTTATACCGGCTGCAGAAAGGAAAACAGGTAACCTATGCTTACGATGACCGGGAGAAGGAAAAGGTTCTCCAGGAGTGGGGCAAGGATGGCGTCAACATCCAAAGGTATAAAGGGTTGGGAGAAATGAATCCCAAGCAGCTTTGGGAGACAACGATGGACCCGGCTGTCCGCCAGCTGAAACAGGTGACAATTGAGGATGCCGTCGCCGCCGATCAGATTTTCACCATTCTGATGGGAGAAGAAGTCGGGCCGAGGCGGGAGTTTATCGAGAAGCATGCCCGGGAAGTGGTCAACCTGGATGTTTGATTGTTTGTGATGGGTACATACCCCTGCCTGCAGCGACCCAGAACAAACACAAGAAATCAAACACTTATTTGATTTCTGTGCAGAAGGGAAAAATATCCCTTCCTGCACCAAAAACCAAACCATTCATACCCCACAGCTTGCTGTGGTTGGGTTTTTGATTAAATTCATTGTCGGATTTCCAGCAACTTCTCCCGGCCTTTCCTGCCCGATTTGATCACTACCTTCAGGTTGAATTCCTTCTTGAAAAATTTTAGCAGTTCTAAGTTAGCCTTATCCTTTTCGGGCGGGGACTTGAGGTAAAGTTTCAGAGAGCCGTTTTCTTCGGTCAGTTCCGTCCGGGAAGAATTAGGGATAACTTTTATTTTCAAATAATTGTTTTGGATATGCTTTTGGAGATTCATTTGATAATCTTAAGATTCCATTGTCTTAACCAGGTAAACCTGCATCCAGGCCAGGAAAAGGAGGAAAAGGCCGGTGCTCAGCAGCGAGAAAGCCAGCGGGTGGGCAAAGAAGTAGCCGATCCGTCCCGGCACAAGCGAAAGAAGCAGATTAATGATTGTCCCGGTAGCCAAAACCAAAAGGAAGAATTTCCAAAGCTCTTTTCCGCGGGTTTTGATCAGGCTGAAGGTGTCGCCGATTGATTCCCAGACTTTATATTTGCCGGCGAAAAGACAGTAGACAAGAAAGACAAAAGCCAGGAAAAGGAGGAGGCTGGCCAGGGCGAGAAGGCTGCTTAGAAACTGGGAGACGGCCGGCTGGCTGATCAAGGACAGAAGATAATTCAGGATGAGCCTGACAATAAAGACGATCACGAGATAGAGAACCAAGACGGCCAAAAGGACAAAGTTGAGGAGGATCCATTTCCCGAATTTGCCTGATTTCTTCTGCCGGAGATAATTCCAGACCATTTTTCGGGTGTAGGAATAGCCCAGGATGAGGAAAGCCAGCAGGACGATGGCTCCGGCAACAAAGATGAGCATGAATGATTTGAGGCTGTCGAGGAAGAGCTGGGCCTGCTCCGGGGAAGAGAGCAGCATCTGCTGTAATTGTTCGGCGGACTGGATGCCGGCCAGGGCGGATGATTTGGCCCGCAGGAAGGTTGCGTAGAGGAAGGCCAGGAGGAAAAGGAGGCCGTAGAAGAAGAAGTCGATTAGGAAAACGGGGAGAATTTTCTTTTGCTGGAAGGACTGAAGGTATTGTTCAAGCAGCTTCATTTTAGGGAAAGAAGCAAAGGTTATATAAAAAATGTGCGGTTTTTCATAATTTTTATAAAGCTCCCCCACATTTTTTAACTTAAGAATGGGAATTGAGAAAAAATTAGGGAAAGTTCTAAGGGGTGTTGGTTTAGCAGCCTCCGTGTTAGGTTCAGCTGACTGCGGAGCCCACCGCCCTTCCGGCATGTCCTTGTTATACAAAGATAACACTGGATATGCAATTCAGCTAATTCATCGGAACTTACCATATTGTGAGGCAACCACTGAACGATTAGAATGTCATAATATTCCTCTGGAAATAACGCAGCCGGGTGGAGTAGGTAAATCAGGAACATATCAAACGACAATGCTTCTCGATTTATCAGTAGCATGGAAAGATGTAATGGAGATCACTTACAATAGATTCGCGCAATGGATTGAAGTAAAACTAACTAATGGAGAAACAATGATAGTCGGACGGACGAGCGAAAGCGATGAAACGATTAATGCCATGGAAGGGTTGCGGCTTCATCATCTCGGCAGATATTGATGAGAATGGGGGGAAATCAAATGATTGAACACAAAATTAAGAATTTGCTGACGGCGGGTGGCTTAATTTTAGGATTAAGCAGTTGTGCATCAGGCTACGATTATGTAACAACAAGAGAGTTCTATGGAGAAAAGTTCCAGTGCGAGGAAAAACGGAGAGGAGGAGTTCTTGTTGCAGATAAATGTTCTTATTATGGCGCTACTGCCCTTGAAACAAATTACGGTCCAGATGGTCCTGGTAATGAAAATGATGAAAGAACTTACTTTAATTACAGAAACGAGAATGGCACGATGCTGCGCCCAGGGACCGAAGGCTATGGCGAAGTTTGGTTTAGAAACACAGCCGGGTTGGGTGGTGGAAACTGTGACCCTCAAGGTAAATGTGAGAAAGAAGCTTGGCAGAAGTAAAAAAGAGGTATTAAAATGAATCTTGATTTTTTGGTGACAAATACCGGAAGAAAAATCCTTCCCTTAGCTTTCAGCTTAGCGGCGGGAATTGGTTACTTGGCCTCCTGCGGCGGCCCTGACTTTAATAATTGTTCTGACGAAAGCTGCTGCTGGAAAGCTTATCAAAACTGCCTCAGTGCCTGTCCTGATAAAGATAGAAATAGTGAAGAATACTGCAATGAATGCTATCCGGCCTGTAATGATACTTACGGCCAATGTCTAAGAAGGACGGGTTCTGAAACGAAGTTCGACGAAACTTGGCCTTTTTAATCAGCCCGGCGGCATAAACTCCGTTCTGGGAAGGAAGTCACGCCATTCTTACGGCACAATCCTGACCTGTGAAACAGAGAGGAACAAGGGCAGCAAGACCAGGGAAACAATGCTCATCAGCTTGATGAGAATGTTGAGCGAGGGGCCGCTGCAATCCTTCAGCGGATCCCCGACCGTATCTCCCGCCACCGCTGCCTTGTGGGTGTCCGAGCCCTTCCCGCCTAAATTTCCCCGCTCGATATATTTCTTGGCATTGTCCCAGGCGCCGCCGGCATTGGCCATAGTAATGGCTAAAATCACTCCGGTAACGGTCGCCCCGGCCAGCAGGCCGCCCAAAGCTTCGACTCCCAACAGGAATCCGACCGCTACCGGCGAGAGGATGGCCAGCAGAGCGGGAGCCGTCATTTTCTTTAAAGCCCCGGCGGTGGCAATATCAACGCACTTGGCATAATCCGCTCTGGCTTTCCCCTCAATCAAGCCTTTGATCTCCCTGAACTGCCGTCTGACCTCCTCAATCATGCTGAAAGCGGCTTTCCCGATAGCGCTCATGGTCAGCGAAGAGAACAGGAAAGGGATGATTCCACCCAGGAGGAGACCGATCATGACGGAAGGACTAGTGATGGAAATGGAAGTCAGGCCGGCTTCTGAAGAAAAAGTGGTGAACAAGGCCAGAGCCGTCAAGGCCGCCGAACCGATAGCAAACCCTTTTCCCATCGAAGCGGTAGTGTTGCCGACGGAGTCAAGAGCATCGGTTCTTTTCCTTACCTTCGGCTCCAGTTTGGCCATCACGGCGATTCCGCCGGCATTATCGGCTACCGGGCCGTAAGCGTCAGTGGCTAAACTGATTCCCAGCGTGGAGAGCATGCCGACGGCGGCGATGGCGATGCCGTAAAGGCCGGCAAAATGGTAAGAGATATAGATGGCGAGGGCAATGACCACTGCCGGCAGGGTGGCTGATCTCATCCCGGTAGCCAGACCGCTGATGATATTGGTCGCCGCTCCGGTCTGGGCTGCTTTAGCAATCTCCCGCGTCGGCTTGTAGTCAGAAGAAGTGTAATATTCCGTCGAGAGGGAAATGAGGACTCCGGCAGCCAGCCCGGCCATCGTCGCATAGAAAACGCCGATCAGGCTGAGTGTCAGGCCAACAATATAATAAGCGCTGATGGCAACCAAAACAGAGCTGGCGATCAGGCCGTTCCTTAAAGCCGCCCGGATCTTTTTTTCCTTTCTGGTGCGGACGAATAAAGTGCCGATAAGGGAAGCGATGATGGCGGCTCCGGCCAGGAATAAGGGCAGGGTAGCCGCTTTAATGCCGTAAGCCGCCAAGCCGATAGCCATGGCGGCGATGATCGAGCCGACGTAAGATTCAAAGAGGTCCGCGCCCATGCCAACAACATCGCCGACGTTATCACCGACATTGTCAGCGATGGTGGCCGGATTGCGGGGATCATCTTCCGGGATACCGGCTTCGACTTTGCCGACTAAGTCAGCTCCCACATCCGCCGCTTTGGTGAAGATGCCTCCGCCGACCCGGGCGAAGAGGGCGATTGAGGAAGCCCCAAAGCCAAAGCCAAAAATCAGTTTGGGATCGCCGAAGATAAGGTAAAGAAAAGTCACGCCGAGCAGGCCAAAGCCGACCACGCTTAAGCCCATCACCATCCCGGAAGAAAAAGCGATTTTTAGGGCGTCGGCTAAATTTTTTCTGGCGGCATTGGCCGTCCGGACGTTGGCTTTAGTTGCTATCTTCATGCCAATATACCCGGTTAGAGCCGAAAGGGCGGCTCCGCAAAGAAAAGAAAGGGCGGTCTGCCAGTTGATGAAGATGGCTAGGAGGATGATGACAGCCAGGCCGAAGATTCCGATGTAGCGGTATTCCCTTCTGAGGAAAGCCATGGCTCCTTCTTCGATGGCTCGGGAGATTTCTGCCATTTTCGGCGTTCCCGGCTCTTTCTTGAGGATGAATTTGGCGGTCAGCCCGGCGATGATTAAAGAAAGTGTTCCGGCAAGTATTGCCCAGATTAAGTTTAGTTCCATCTTGTGATGACCCCCTTTTTTTAATTATTTTTCTAATTGTCTGTCTTAATGCATCTTTAATGCATCTTAATTGTTTGTTTTGTTTGTTATAATATTTGTTTTAATTTTGGGAAAAGTTCAAGGAAAGTTTATATATTTTGCTGTGGTTGAGAAGAAGGATTGGGGTTATAGAGAAATGCCTCTCAACCCGAGTGATGGAAGTTTCTAAGAAACCCGGCTTTTTATAAGAAAATAGAGAGCAAAATCCGAAAATTAAAATTACTTTTTCACTTCACTTTCACTTGATATAATAATCCTGGTAATCCCGCATCAGGCCGGCCGCATTGACCCTCGATAACCTGATCCGGACAGTCCGGCAGCCCGGGGAAGTAAAAACTACCTCATCTCGGTCCTGGCGCCTGGCTTCCGCGAGCCGGCGCATGATCTCCCGGTCCGGAACCGGAAAAGACCCCAATCCCAGCACTTCTTTCACACCCATTGCCTCCCCAACCTCAAGCCCTTACTCAGCAAGGTCCTCTTCCCACCAGAGAGCATCTTCGTCTTCAAAACTGTCCTGAAACCCTTCCTCATAGCCCAGCATGAACCCGTCCTCTTCATTGCTCAGGGCTCCCTCTTCCACCCTCCTCTCCCTCGTCTCTTTGTCATAAATGCTCTCCTCCACTTCGGGGAGAGCCTTATCTTTATCCTTCTTCAGGTACATTTTCACCACCCCACCCAATACTACTGTATCCGAACCGGCATTACTATAGCCAAAACGGTACAGTTTTTCCATAACATTTAAATATAAATACATTTCCCCAATGCTATATAGGGGGTATATATTTAAAGAGACAGTATAGAGATATCGAGACAGTATAGATAGCTGATAGACAGATTGAAGGCCGGAATAAGCAGATATATACCTCTGATTATGGAAGGAAATTTACTTTCATCTGCGTCATTCGGAGAGAGGCACTTTAAAATGGAATACCGGAAACTGATATCCTTTGGCAAGAGCAGCTTTATTGTTTCCCTGCCGAAGAGCTGGATCAGGCAGAACAAGCTGAAGAAAGGGGATCTGATTTATTTCGAGGAGAGCGGAAGCAACCTGTTTCTCCAGCCCCGGACCAGCGAAACCGGCGAGGAAGAAAAGGAAATCACCATCAGTGTTGACGGCAAGGATTTAAGAAGGATTTACCGGGAGCTTATTTCCGCCTATATCCAAAATTATAAGACAATCACTTTTGCCGGCAATGAGATTAAGAAGAATGCCAAGGAAATCCAAAATCTGACCCATAACTTGGTCGCTCTAGAAATACTGGAGCAGGATTCTAAGAAGATCGTCACCAAAGACTTCCTCAACCTCAATAACATTTCTACGACTCAAATCCTGCGCAAAATGGACGTGATTACCCGCTCGATGATCAGCGACTGCAAAAACATGTTCGAGGAAGACAACTGCGAAAGCATCGCCCAGAGGGACATTGATGTCAACAAATTCCGTTTCTTGATTTACCGCATCGCCTGGTTTGGCATTGACAACCCCTCTTTAATCTACCGGAAGCTTAAACTGGAGCAAAAAGACCTCATCAGCAGCTGGTGGCTGGCCATGACCATTGAAGCCATCGCTGATCATGCCAAAAAAATTGCCGAACATATGAAGACGATTGATCTTCCCGAAAAAAAGAAAAATGAACTGGTCAGATTATTAGGGGATCTAGAAGCATTGTACCTGGAGACAATGAAAGCATATTATACCCAGAATGTCGAGATGGCCCATAATATCCTGCACGAAAGATTCAAGCTGATCCAAGAATGTGATCATTTCTATCAAAAAAACAAGGGCGCCCATACTGGCATTGGCTACTTGGTGTACGATATGAAATTTTTTATCGCCACAACTTACAAGATATGCCGGATTGTCTACGAAGGGATGCCAGGTTAAAATTTTTTACTCAATAGTAAAAACATTAGAAAAGTTTATAAAGATGTTTGGGTAAAAAGGGGTTTTAAGAGGGATTATAATAAGGGTAAGAATATAATATAAATAAGAATAAGTTATGGAACGCAAAGATGAGATTATCTGGGTACGAAGGGATAGCGTTACTTACAAGATAACTTTAGCTGACGGGGTTCACCAGTTCTGCAAATCTTTTAATTCGGACGATATTAAAGCAGGGTATGACCTCGAATATCCAAAAGAAGACAACCCGGGTTTCCGGCCGAACATTCTTCCCTGCGACAGCCAAAGGGCTCTGTTCAACCGTGAAGTCAAGGTTCTTACCGCCCTGGGAAAAATCGAAGAGGATTTGGTCCCCCGCATTGTCTGTAAAGACAGTAAAAAGATGCAAATATTCATGGAATATCTGCCTTTTGATACATATCTCGACCTGCTCAAGACGGCCGCTGACGAGCCGCAAAAAAGAGATTCCATCGAGGCGATAGTCAATTTCCTAGCCATTTTTCATAATTGCTGTTATAGAAATTTAGAAAAAATCACGGAAGATGTGAACCGAGACCGGAAACAATTGCGGCTGCGGTCTGCCGATGAGGAAGGCCAGCGTCTGGAAAAACACTTTTTGAGTATTTTGGGATACTACAAAGGAAACTTACCCCCCGGCGGGAGAGCCAAAAGCAGTGGGTTGCCAAAAGTAGCTGCTGAAAGAGCTGAAAAAGATCAGGAGCATGAGATCCGGGTGTATCTAAGAACGAAAGGCATCGACTTGCATGCTTTAGCCAAAGACTTGATCACGCAGGAGAGGGGAATTACCGGTCAGGAGAAATTATTTGTTCACGGCGACTTTCGCTCACAGAACATTTTCTATCAAGAAGACGAAAGGGGGAATAAAAAAGCAGTTAAAATCTGTGACTTTGATAAAGTGAGATTAAACTGCCGCAATGAAGACTTAGTAACTGCTATGTACCACCTTCACACCTATCCGTTCGATGAAGAGAGGGAGGGATTTCTGACCGATTTAGCTAGAAAATATTACCTTAATACTCTTGAAATCGGCAGTGAGCAGGAGCTGACTGACCGGCTGGCCGGGCTGAAAGCTTCGGCAATCAGAGGGATGGTTAGGGATTTTGGTATCCACTGTAATCTGAGATGGAAAGAGATTGAATGGTTCATCAGCGACGCAGAAAAAGCACGTTATCTTAATCTCAGCAGTCAGAACCCAAAAGGTATGCTGCTAGAGGACAAATTTATCAGGGGTTTAAAGACTTTCCTGAACTATTATCAGTCTGGGGAAGGCTTCAGACAGATAATCGAACCGTCATCCACAAAAAAGGCTATCTGCCAGCAAATGAAAACGATTGAGAGAATTTTACAAGAGGGTATGGCTGGGTTTTAGAGATAGATAATGATGATACCGCATATGGGAAAAGAAATGGAAAAAAAATACTTAATTAAAGCAACAGAACCCCAGACCAACGAAGAAGCCGATGAAAAGGCATACTTAGCTATCGTTAGGGAAGTCAGAGCTCTCGACAGAATTGAAGAGTATCTCATTTCGGGTTACACAAAAAAAGAAAGAAATTACCGTTACTTTGATACTTTTGACACCGGATTAGCCAAAAGCCAGGTGGTTGCTTACGTTGGACCTTTAGAAGAAAGAGGGATTTCGGCTTCCCTGCGGAAGAGAGAGAACGATTACGTCTTAGCGGTCAAATTCCCCCGAAGCACGGTGGCTGATGAAAGAGAGGAGCTTGAATTCCCCCTCCCCGCCGAAGTAGCTTTTGACGAGTTAAATCCGGAAGATTTTGCTTTCTGGCAGCCATTAAAGCGTGCCAAGCAGTTTGGCGGAAACAAGCCTTTGGTAGAGATTGTCCGTCTAATGGTAACTACCCACCGCTTCGACCTGGATCTGGAAAATGAGAAAAAAGTGCAGGTAGCTTTAGATTCTGTTGAAGTAATCAACCCTTTTACCAAAAAGAAATTCTACGAACTGGAAGTGGAAAGGCTTGAGAATGGCGAGAATAGCGATGTTGAGGAAGTATGCTCTTATTTTACCGATAAGTACAAAAAACAGCTGTTTATTTCCCCTTCTCCAAAATGGATTAAAGCGCATCGTCTTTTGCGGGGGGAAAAGTTGGAGGCTAAAGAGCCAGATAATGAAGATATACCGTTTTAATATAATAATTTAGTTAGATGGTTAATAAAATGGACATAGGCAGATTGGAAGCTTTGGCGAATGAATTGTTTGTCGATAATTTAAAGTTAGTTCAAAATAAATACATTTCTCCTCTTAATGTTGATTCAGTAGCAGAAAAAATTGGAGTTTCAGAAAGAAGGAAAAAAGAAAGAGAATTATATAATTCGTTGGTTCACGTTGCAGAAGCAATTGTGAAAGAGGGTGGAATTTCAGAGGCAATATAATAATACCCATAAGTATGCAATTAATTATGTGGCGAGAGACTTAACTAATCAAAGGTGGTGGGGGGGTGCCTTAACTCGTCTTTGTGAAAGAGAGGACAGGGAAGGAAAAAAAGCAACATCTGAACAAATTGCACGATATAATGATGGAGAATATGGAGAAATAGTAAATGGCAGCCATGTAAATCTCTTTAGTGATGGTTATAAAACATCCTGTTTTGAAGGAACATTATTCCAAACAAATTATGACGCTCAAGGAAATTTAGAAACTTTTAGAATATTCCATCAAGGCCATAGAAATTCGCTCAGGGTTACAAGTGTTAATGTTCCTGGATTAGTTGATAAGATTAAATTGTATGTTGCTGAATTTTCTAATGAAGTTCCTGAACCACAATTTGGTTTCACGTTAGACAGAAAAACATATCTTCAAAGAGTGGAAGAATTTAATGCTGAATTTGGAGATTACGTGAGAGTTGAAATTGTTGGTGGAGGAGGGGAGAGTCGTATTACAGCAAGGTTTAATGAAAATCCAGAAAGATTGGCAAACAAATTTGTTGAATTGGGACAAGCAAATGGAATGGAAGTTAAAGCAAGGATGGGTCCAATGACGTATATTGTTTTAAGAGTTACATCTTATGATAGTATAGATTTGTTTTTACCAAGCCATTTAGAGGGTTCATGGAAATATCAACCATTTGATCCAGAACAACATAAGGATGCTTCAACTATAATTTTACCATATTTAGCACCAAAATTTTCAATACCATTAATGAAGATGTATGTTTCTGCTCAAGAAAAGTAGAAACATATTTGTTTATTATTAATTCATAACCCTAACTCTCCTTTGTTTCAGCCCTTAAATCCCCAGCTTCTTCTTGATCAATGCCAGGTCTTTCATCATGAGCCGGTTCTCCCTTTCCGCTTTCCGGTTGACGGCATGATCATATCGGGCATCAATTCGGTCACTTTCCGTCTGCCGGTTGTGAGACATCAGGATGATCGGCGCCTGTATCGCCGCCAGGCAGGACAAGGTCAGATTGAGGACGATGAACGGCCAGGGGTCCCACTGGCGGACAAAGCCGACCAGGTTTAAGGACACCCAGAGAAGGATATAAGCCAGCAGGAAGATGATAAAAGTCCAGCTGCCGACTCGCACAGTCAGCCAGTCGGAAGCCTTCCGGCTGAAATTCAATCTCTGGTGGAGAACGGGATGGCATTCCGGCTGGGCAGACAGAGAATTATTTTCCTCAACAGCAGCTTTTTCCGGACCTCTTTGGTGCATAGCCGGAGAGAAAATTTTAAGGTTTATAAATTTTCTTGCCGGGTTACGATACGCCGGTAAGGAGAACACCGCCGGCCTGGCTGAAGCTGCCTAAACTTCTTTCAGCCCCAGCTTTTTGATCTTCCGGTGCAGGGTTTCCGGCCGGAGCCTGAGCTTGACGGCCGTCTCGCTGACTTTCCCGCCATGATCAGCTAACGCCTGGGACAAAAACTGCTTTTCAAACTCCCGCTCTGCTTCTTTCCAGGTGAGCTCCGGGAGGGGCAGGAATTTGGCGATATTCCTCGACAAAACCGGCAATTCCTGATAAAATTTCTCCATTTTCTCCGGCCGGATGATCTCTTCGTAGCCTTCAAGAGTGGTGCGGATAGCCCGGCCGACCATCTCCTGATGCTCTCTTTCCCGGGATTCCGGCTTCGTCTTGAGCTTCCCGACGTCAATCTCCAGGTCTTTAATTGCCCGGTGGATGCTCCTCCGGTTGATTTCCAAGGCTTTAGCCAGGTGGGAGATATTCCCCTGGTGCAGTCCCAGCTCCCGCTTGAGGAATTCCGCCCGGAAAAGCTTCTTTGCCTTAGAAAAGGGAGCGTTGGCCGGAAGATACATATTCAGCTGGGTTTCCCTCAGCTGGTCAGTGATGTCTTCGCCGATCTTGGGGATGGTGATGCCCCATTGCTTTTCCATCGTCTCTTCAAGAAGGGGAGCGACTTTCTCCTTGATTGCTTCCTCGAGGTCCTTTTTTGATTTGTTCTCGGGCATTTTGATTGCTTAAATTGGGTCTCAAACCCCGCCGCTCTGCGGTGATTGGAATTTTTAATTGTTCGGCTCTTTCCGGTTTTAGACCCCTTTCAGCTTCTTGGTCAAGGCTATTTTCTCCCCGCAGTGCTCACAGATGACAATGTAAGAAGACACGCCCTGATAATTCTGCCGCTGGTATTCCCCGGCCGATTCACCTTTCTTTCCGCATTTGGGGCAGGTGTATTGTGCTTCGAGCCGCAGCGAGGTTTCATGCACCAGCTTGCTTTCGGCGTAGCCGCAGGCAGGACAGACGTATTCCCCCGCTCTTGTCCTGACCTTGCCCTTCTCGACCGGCTTGCCCATCCTGGCTTTCCGGCATTTGGGGCATTCCTTACGGTAAACCCAGGCGACAGCATCCCCCCGGTTGGTAAAATATAAACATTCTTCCATTGATTCCGGCATCTTGAATTTCATTTTTTTGCTCCCTCTCTCTTTTTTTTATTCCAGTCTTTTGACTTCAACACTAATTGCTTTCTGGTTAATCCTGAGGTAACGCGGGCATTCCGTCCATTCTAAGCCCTGACTTTGGCAATAGCTTATAATTTTTTCTTTTTCGCCGCTGTTCTTAAACCGGACGACGACGACAAAGCCGGCATCGCCGGCACGAACTAAATCCAAGCTGCTTAAGTCTTCCTTGACTTTTTTAACTTTATCCCTGAGAAAAGCAACTCTTTCTTCCAAACTGCCTAATTTTTCTTTGATTTTTCCCAGTGAATTTTCATCATCCAAAGCAGTGATCACCGCTTTTTCAAACCAGCTTTTTTCCCGGAAAGAAATAAACCCTCCGACCAGGGCATTGACCAGTTTCCACTTGCCAAAAGAGCCGACCAGGATATCAGCGAAATTTCCGTTGCATAACTTGGTGCCAATCCCGCCGGAAACGTCGACGATCACCAGGCAGCCGCTTTTTTTGCACAGGCGGTAAATCTCTTCCATCGGCTGCTCGGCGAAATAACCGCCGGGATTCTGGTAGAGAAACGCCCCGGGCTTGACTGAAGATAACTTCTCTTTCAGGTCATTAAGGTCGATTTCCGCTTCGCGGCATTTGACTTCCCGATAGTTTTTGATTTTTTTATATTCCAGCCAGCCGCCTTCTTCGGGGATGAGAACGGTTCCCTCAACCAAAGAGAGGGCTGATCTGATGGCCGAGTTTCCCCGCGGGGTTATTTCTATATACTGGTGATGGGTTAATCTTCGGAGGAGCTTTTTTACCTCTGTTTTTGTTTCCTCTCTCATCTCTGGTTTAGTTTCCTCTCTTATCTCTGTATTTGTTTTTGGAACGCTTTTCTTTTGTATTTTGCATTGGAGCATCAGGCGCAGAAAAAGAAAGAAGTATTTATGTGTTTCTTAAGCCTTAAGCCGCACCGGCCATAATAAAAAAAGAGATATCATTCATAAACCTTAAATATGCCCCGCCATCCCTTAATCCCATGTCAATGCATCTGGGAGAACCCATCAGTGCGGAAGGCCAGTCTTTTGAGCCGAGAATAGCCGGGCAGACAACCTTATTCCCCCTTGAAGATGGGACTTCAAGGACTGGTGGAAGCAACTCACCGGAGAGCAATTCAAATAAACTGCAGCGGTTCTGATCGTGATAAAAAGGTATCCGGTTTTATTCACGATTGGGTTAGATACGAATATGATGAAAATTTTAAAAACAATGCCAACCGAATTTTATCTGTTTTTGAATCCGCCTTGGCTCCTTACATCGAAGGCTTAAAGTCACAGGAATTCGGAGGAAGTCTTGTTATTGGTCCTGCCCTGATGGGATATGTGGCTCAAGAGGGAAATGTTAAATACAGCTTAATATTCAGAATTTCTGACCGCTCCACCTATCTCATCGCTTCCCCTGAATTGGAATGCACCTTGCCGGAATCAAGTGCCATCAGGCCGGCTCTGAGCGGGATTGATCCCAGCCACACTTATGAAAAGATTTTAGATTATATTTTTCGGAGAAAAGAAGTAGACCGGAAAGATGTTGAAAATGTTGAGGTTGGGCCGGGGAAATACCTATTTGCCCTTAAGCCCGTTTTAGCCGGAGATATCCCCGGTGCCGCCGCGGAGATGTCTGAGGCGGCCAAAAAATTAGACGGATACAGTGAAGTCGTCCACCAGGCGGCAGCTTTAATTTCTTTTGCTGGTGAGGGCTCAGAAAAAGTCAGAGAGCTGGAAGAAAGATTGGGCGTTCATCAGCTGGCGACGCACACGCGTGAGTTGCATCAAGACCGGCTCTATGCCCAAGCTAAGAAATCATTAAACCAGGTCAAGATTGGCGGAACGCCGATTTTAAACCGATATTTCGTTTAATTTTTTATTTAACTATGAAGCTCCCAGTCGCCGCAAGCGGCGGGGTAAAGTTGAAATTTACTTTTTCCCTTTTCTTTGGATGAACTCACTCCAAGCCATACATCTCCTTTTTTCTTTCTCTGGAAGAACACAAATATTCAAGTGATCATTGAATAAACTCACAGACTCTTTTCGGCTCATTTTCAGCTTGGCAGTGTGTGAACAAAAATCATTAAATTTCTGGCCGCAGATCTTACGTTGCAGAGAATTAAAGTAACATTTCCGATAGCAGTTAGTCTTTTGAAACCATGAAACCAACGTAAGCGTATCCGTTCGCTTATTCCTTCTTTTCATGCCGGCAAGAACACACATAATCTCATTGTAAGTTACATAATTATTATTGATTCTGCTCTTTATTTCTTTCAGGCTGTCTTTTTCACTTTGTATCACTTCCTGAATAAATTTTATCTTCTCTTTTGGCAACACTTTCCATAACGAAAGCTGATTGTGCTCGATAAGATTGGCCAAATGAGCCCAGACAGTGGATTCTTTAATACTTCGTTCCTTAGCAATATTCGAGATTGATTTTCCTTTTCTGAATAATTGTGCTGTTTTCTGTACCGTGAATTGTATTTGGCTTGCCTGTATCTGATTGATATGATTCTGGTGCTTTTTGTGATTGGTGGCAGGAACATCAGAGTGTAGAGGAAAATTCTGATTAAATTGCCGTATCAGTTTTCTGTTATACTTGTACATATTTGCATGAGCACAAAACGCCAGCCATCCTTGGAGTACTTCAACAGCTTTATCCCGATCAAGCAATCCTTCTTTATACCATTCATGCAATTGCACCAGTTTCCGTGTAAACTTGAGAATGTTTTTTTTTCGTATCAAACGATGGTGTGAAAAAATGCGAAATCCTAAGAAATGCACCCCTTTTTCCAACGTTATTATCTTTGACTTCTCAGGATGAAGTGATAAAGCAAGATGCTCCTGTAGAAAAGATTTGATTTTCTGTTTGTACACCACCAAATCTTCCCTTTTTTCTGACAGAATGACAAAATCATCTACGTAGCGTATGTAATACTGTGCTTTGAGTGTGTGCTTCACAAATTGATCCAGTTCATTGAGATAGACGTTGGCAAAAAATTGAGAGGTGAGATTGCCTAATGGCATTCCTTTACCCGGTGCGGACGTGCAATGATTTTTCAGTATCACTTCAATAAGCTGCATTATTTTTGTATCTTTTATCTGCTTCTGGAGAATTGAAAGAAGAATTGCATGATCAACCGCCTCAAAATAATGCAGAATATCAGCTTTGAGGATGAAACAGATTCTGGTATTATTTTTGGAAACTTTTTGTTTAAAATAATCAAACCGTTCTACTGCTTTTAACGTCCCTTTGCCCATCCTATTGGCATAAGAATCATGGATAAATTTTCGTTTTAGTATTGGTTCAATAACATTACATAAAGCGTGATGCACAATTCTATCTTGAAAATCAGACTTGCTTATTTTTCTGGTTTTAGGGTCACGGAGGATAAATGTCTCTAATGGTTTTGGGTGATAAGATTGAGATTGCAGTTCTTGCTGTAATCGCAGAAGATTTTCCTGCAGCTTCTCTTCAAAGTCGAGAACATATTTTCGCTGCGTTTTACCCTTGCGTGCGTTCCAATATGCCCCGTATAAATTATCATAATGGCATAATTGATCAAACAGAGAAATAGTTGAAATTTCCATGCTAAAAAATACCCCAGCAACAGTGAGCAGGTCTATTCCGACTAGGCGACCATTGTCATTGGTAAGGTCGTTGTTACCATTCGCATTGGAATCGTTGTTCCTGTTGTTGACATACCAAAGCCGCCCGGTTGTAGCCCTTCCGCGGACTCTATCACCACCTCTTCAGTGCAGACGCATCAAGTTGAGGTTGTATTTTATAGCAGCCATGCTGCCGTGGCGGAAGGACGTGTAGTCCAGCTCATAATTTCAGCCTTTAAGGCTGTTGCTGGGATGAATAAGAAAAAAGAATAGGGATATAAAAAGATGTCTATGGTGCAGACTTATTTTTTCGCACGCGCGACGTGCGCCTCCGGCGCTACCCCGACTAGGCGACCATCGTCACTGGTAAGGCCGCCGTCACCACACGCAACGGAATCGTCGTCCCAGTTGCCGACAAACCAAAGCCGCCCGGTTGGAACTGTGGAGACCGGACTAAAATAAGTATTCATTAAATCTCGTTCTCTGCCTGTTTCTTCAACAACAGCGTTAACATATTTATTCAAGCGTTGTTGTGATTGGGCGACAGTTTGCCAAAATTCTGATTTCTTTGCTTCTTTTGATGTATATCCTCGTCCATGAAGTTGTTCCGCTTGTTGCGGCGTTAATGCTAATCCTTCCATCGCTTCAAAGAGACCGTCTGGTAACGGAACAGCATTATCAACCAGCTTAGTTTCTGGCTTTACATATTCTCTAAGAAAATCAAGCACCTGTGCACTATAAGGAATGACCTTCACTCCTTTATCCGGATGTCGTAAGGATAAATCAGCATTATCAAAATAATTATTCCACCAGGCATCATACTGTGCTTGATCTGTTCCTCTTTGTCGAACTGCTGTTCGTTGCTCCATCAAATGAGCAATACACATAGGTTCTTTACCGTCTGCTAAAAGCTTGGGCATTTGTTCAGTGTTTCGTCCAAAGTATTCGTCGTGAATACGTCGTCCGTCTAAAGGTAAAGCCATGGTGTAAACCTCGTTGTAGGTGTTTTAGAACCAAAAGTGCCACCCATTTATAAACCTTTCGGTTTTTTAATTACTTAAGAGTAGTTCTGCTCTTTGTGTCAAAGAGCCCGTTACCTCCTTCCTTCCCAAACCCTAAGTTTTCGCCTCAGGATTTTCTCAGTAAGTATCAAATCAAATATTTCGCCGCTTTCATCACATTTCTTCCCGTATCGGAATTAACGACACTAAAGACCGCCTTCAACGCTGCAAATAGCATCAGTAAAATCAAAAAAAGTTCTATGGCAATATACGCAACCGTGACTAATACAATCTTAAAATTACTGAAGAGAGGGATATCCATTAACATCGATGCTCCCAGCAGAATCAGTGCATTGAAAAAAGGCAGCAGGATAGCCACTATCAGCATATTGAGGATTAACTTTCCGTATGCTTTCACCGGTGGGATAAAATACAGAAATATCGCTATCGGAAAGAATAATATTCCCATGGAAACGAGCAAATATCGCAAGGCAAGGAAGATGGACGTCACCAGTAAGACTGCAACATAAGGAATAAGCAGTACAATCTGCAATCCAAAATCAGTAATATTGTCAGCAGTCATCAGGAAGAAATCTGGATTGATGAGGTTGATAACGCCTGCCGTAAGCAAACTGCCAAATTCTATCATTAATTCATAGATGAGATAACTGGCTTGCACAAACAAGATCATTAAGACTATGTTTAAGAGCCATTCTTTGGCCTTTTCTCGTTTGGCGGCGTCATAACCCGATACCATGAAATTGAAGCCTGCAAACAGAAAGAAAAGCCCATACAGCAGGGAAATAATTTAATTTTTTATCTCTCCTTTTTGGCCTCTTTTTCTCCTCTCTTTTAAGAAAAAGCCATACTTCAGTTCCCAGTTCAGGCGGTGCAGTACCGTCTGCCGGGAAACAAAGCCAACTATTTTCTTTCCGGCAAAGACCGGCAGAAGCTCCAAGCCCTCTTCAGCAAACCTCCTGAAGGCAGTGTAAGTGTTGTCTCCCGCCTGCAGCCCTTTGACCTGGGCCAGGGGCCGGGCAATCTGCTTCAGCCTCAACGATGTCTGACTGCCGCGGGACTTCATTTCAACATTTTTGATGTCCAGCAGACCGATAAATTTCCCGTCCTGGACGACGAAGGCATCCTCGCCGGATGATTGGTAAGTTCTGACAAAATCTGTGAACTTCATCTCCGGAGAGAGAGCAGAATATTCCTTCCTGAGCAGCTCCCGGACCGGGACCCGGCTGAGGACCTCCCTGATGACAACCTGCTCATAGCTGGCCCCGGCGATGAGGTAAAGGAAGACACCGAGGAAAATGAACCATAATCCTCCCGTTCCTGCCGCCAGCCCCAGGAATCCTAACAAACCCAAGACAACCAGGACTCCGGCAAAGAATTTCCCGACCAGCGCCGCCAGATAGGTGGCTTTCCTCAAATCATGGTAATACCAATGCAGGACCGCCCGGAAAGCCCGCCCGCCGTCCAAGGGATAGCCCGGCACTAAATTAAACAAAGCCAGGATGAAATTCAGCTGATAGAGATAGAAAGTAATGGCATTAATAATAACATTGCCGTTGAGGAGATTGATCAAATAAAATACTCCGGCTAGGAGCAGGGAGAAGGCCGGCCCGGCCAGGGCCATCTGCAGCTCTGAGGAAGGCTTCATTTCTTCTTCCTCAATCGCCGCTACGCCGCCGAAGAAAAATAAGGTGATGCTCTCTACCTTAATCTTTTTGGCTTTGGCGACTAAGGAATGGCTTAGTTCGTGCAGCAGGACGGAAAGGAAGAGAAGCAGGGCAGAGCTGAGGCCCATTCCCCAGAAATGAAAGCTGGTAATCCCGGTGCAGTCGGGCATTTCTCCCAATTTTCCGGCGCAGTAGGCGGGGAAGACGGAAACGGCTAGGCTCCAGGCGATCAGAATGAAGACAAAATACCAGGAGTAATGCAGCCGGATGTCCATGCCGAAGAGAGTGAAAATCTTGCTGCTTTTTTTCATTTTTTTTGGGATATGCCTTCTCTATTTAAAAGTTTGTCTGGAATCAGTACCCAGGCAGGTAATCTTTTTTAAGATCTAAGAGGGGTTAACTCCCCCCGAAGGGACGAGCAACAAAGTTGCGAAGAGTTTTGGCTTGTGCCTAATCGTAAATATTCTTCCTATGGCCAATTTTTAAGATAAGAATAACTAATTTGTCTTTTTCTAAGTCAAAAATAACTTGGTAATCACCAACCCTGAATCTGTATCCTGGCATTCCAACAAGCTTTTTGATATCGCAGGACTCAGGCCTAATCCTTAGTCTTTCCAATGCAACAATAATTCTTTCTTTAATATTGTGCTCAAGTTTATTTAATTGTTTTAATGCAGAAGGAGAATATATTCGTTCGTACATTTACAACCCCAATTTCTTTTTTACTTGTCCATGGGTGTAGAATTTCCCTGATTTGATGTCTGCTCTTGCTTGTTCTATTTCTTTTTTGGTTTCTTCATTTATTTCCATAGTGTCTTCAACTAAATCCCAGATTACCTCTTCATAGCTTTCTTTGCCATATTGTTTTCTAGTTTTCAGGGTATCTACAAGTTGTTCACTTACTTGAATTGTTGTTGCCATAGCCAGTATATAATTGGTTATAATATACAGATGTTTTGATTAAGTAAAAATCCCAATCGCAGCGAGCCATAGCTCGTGAGCGACCGTCCCCCACCCGAGCACCGCAGAACCGCAGTTCGAGGAGCGCAGAGTTTGAAAGTCCTCGTGCGGAAAGTGTTGTTGCCCAAATAGTTTTTATACCGTGAGTTAAGGGCGGGGCATAAAGAGTTTAAAATATTTCTTCATTGTTGGTAAAAAATCTTCAGGATGTTGGTTTAGTTGTTTTTTCAATTCGTCTGCTGGAAACCACTTTATTTCTTCAACTTCATCTTCTTGGATTTTGAAGTCGTTGATATTTTTATCAGTTTTGAGGGTAAACCATTGGGTAAAGTGGTGAAATTCTCCGCTTGTTTCTGTTTTAGGACCTGTTCTAGGTATTATGTTTTTTAATCCTAATTCTTCTTCTGCTTCTTTGATTATATTTTGCTCATAATCTTCACCCTCATCAATTGTCCCAGCAACAGCAGGCCCCCATTTTCCTGGATGATGTTTTTTGGTATGGTGGCGTTTTGCTAAGAGAATTTTACCATTGGAATTAGTAATCCATAAAGCAGAAACTCTATAAATGTCGTTTTTAGTTAAAGTTCCTCTTTCTTTGTACCCAATGATTTTATCGTTTTTGTCAACGATTATTATTTTTGGTTTCATGGTTTCACAGCAGTTAATAGTAAGAAATTACAGCTAAACTGATACTGTTTATCTCCAGATTTTATTGTTTCTTCTGGCACACTCGATTCTTTAATTGTTATTTTGTAATCTTTGAAAAGTTCTTCTAAACAAGATTTTGCTTCTTGAGTTGTATATTGTGATTCTCCAGCCCTAACATATAATTCTCCATTTGGCAGAACTCGTTTAACATCTGTAGCAAAATCAATTATTACTTTTCCATTAGATTTTAGGACTCTATCAATCTCTTTAACAATTTTTTCCAATGTTTTTCTAGGGAAAAGATGAAGTGTGCCTGTGCAAAGAATACCCTCAAAAGATTGATTATCAAAAGGGAATTTTTTTGTAACATCAAAAGCTTTTACTTCTAATTTTTGTTTATATTTGGTGGGAGTAGTAGCGCAGAGTTTTTGAAGAGCGCTTCCATCAACATCAGAGGCTACAACATAATCGGCTTTTGCTAAAAGTTGTTGGTTATATCTTCCATCGCCGGCAGCAAGATTGAGCCATCTGCCTCTTATTGATTCAGATTCTAAGAATCTTAAAGTATCTGGATCGCCAGCGCCCCAAACAGATTTTCTTCCTGTTGTTGAATAATCAATATTTTCGGTTAATTGTGAAGCCATTTTATCTTCGATTATTGAGTAAAGTTAAATATTTTACTGAATGAAATCGAGTGGTACTTCAAATGCCCCGCCCGTGTCTTCAGTTATAGCATCGTAGTAAAAGCAACAACACCATAATTTAGCGACTACAAGGAGACATTTTAGAGGACTTTCAAATTAAACATAACGGACAGCCTGTCTTATTATGTCCACTTTGGCCATTAAACAGGAATTATCACTCATTACCGCCTGCTACCGAGCCCATAACCACGTAACGATTACGTGGGTTCCCATGACTCTATCGGAAATGAACCAAATGCCCCTAAGCAAGAATAGTAGCCGGACTAAAACACATCACTCCTTATGCCTTAGCATAGGGTGGGACGCTTTCCCGCTTTTTTATGGCTTCTTCCATTCCACCGCCTCATTCGACCGGATCTCGATTTCATCCGGCTTCTTCAGCAGGGAAATCTGCGAGCGGGACAGGATTTGAATATGGAGCAGGTCAGCCAGGTATTCCGGGATGTACCAGACGTCTTCTTTAGAAGTCATCCAGCCCTGCTTGTCGAAGCGGGACAAATTAACCGGCCGGGTGTAAGAGCGCAGGTTCTTCCTTCCCTGGCGGTCAAAATATTCATGGAAGAATGACATGACCAGTTCCCGGACCGTTTTATAGACGGGGTCGCGGTAGCGGAGAATGTTATGATTGGTCTTGGAGATGGCTCCCCAGCAGCCGTTCTGCCTGAAGACGGTGATGACATGGTCGTCATCATACTTATTAGCCGTCAAATCGACGATTAAAGGACGATAGCCATGCACTCTTAATGCCAGGGCGGCCAGCAGCGCCCCTTCGATGCAGTGCGCTTTGTTCTGTTTCAGGACCATCCTCGGCGAGAGGCAGGTTTCCCTTTTCTCCTCGAAATTAATGGGGATTTGATTGATAAATTCCTGAATCTTCCTGGGGGTGTTCAACTTTGTCAAAATATTTAATTCCTCTTTTGATAACCTGTGCATGGAATGAGGCAAGAACCGGAAGTATATAATTATTGCTGGTCATGGCTGATTTTTTCCCTGCCAGGATGAAAAAGATGAAAATAGAAATATTTATAAGCAAGAATAACATTCCAGGGAAAATCAACTGATGGAACGGTAACATTCCTGATTGTATCAAAGGGGGAATGGGATGATAACCTTTCCAGCGAAGTCAAACGGAGTAACCAACTGGAGGAATGGTAACATTATAATTAAGGATGTACAAGTCATCTTTGATGGCAAGACAGTCTAACGGACCAAAAAGCAGCGGCCGTTTGCTTGTCGGGAACAGGATTCCCAAGGATTTCTTTATTAGTTCTGGAGTCGGAGAAAGCAATATCACCATCCACGCCGGTTCTTACCATCTGGCGCTGAAAGACGCCGGGATCGAATGCTTTAACATCATGACTTATTCTTCCATCCTGCCGGGGATCGCCCAGGAAGTTGAAAGGCCGCCGAACATCGTCCACGGCTCTGTCGCCGAGACGATTACCGCTGTTTCTAACGCCAAAAGAGGAAAGAGAGCGACGGCGGGAATTATTTTCGGCTGGCTGCACGACAAACTGACGGGAAAGAGATACGGCGGTCTGGTCTGCGAGTACGGCGAGAACGGCAGCGAGGCAGAGGCTGAGAGATCGCTGAAGGCCAGCCTCAACGAGCTGTATGAAAACGGCTTTTCTGAAAAGTTCGACCTGCGGGAGATTAAACTCATCTCCAGGAGTGTTGTCCCGGCGAAGAAATTCGGGACGGCTCTGGTTGCCCTGTGTTTTGTCAATTACCTGGTGCCGGTGCTCGATTAGTCTTCAATTGGTCAGTTTTAATCAATTGGTTTTTCAATCAAAAAGAGGAAAAAGCAGGTGTACCTGAAAATTTATCTTTTCCGGCACGGGGAAAGCTTCTTCAACCAGGCCAAGGAATTTACCGGCTGGAAGGATTCTAAACTGACTATCACTGGACGTAAAAACGCCCGGGAAGTAGCCCGGAAACTGAAAAGCAGGAAGTTTCAGGCCGCTTATCATACCCGTCTTTCCCGCTCCCGGGAAACTCTCGAAGAAGTTCTGAAATACCATCCTGAATGCCGGGAAGTGATTGAAGATGACCGGATGATTGAGCGCTCTTACGGAAAGCTGCAGGGGAAAAAACATACCACAGTTATCAGAGAGTACGGCCGAAAGCAGTTTGACCTCTGGCACCGCTCCTACCGCATTCCGCCGCCCGGCGGGGAATCAATCAAGATGGTCGAAAGGAGGGTCAGGAGTTTCATCAAAGATCTCCTAAAGAAGATGAAGAAAGAGAAAGTCAGTGTGGCGATCTCGGCGCACGGCAATTCCATGCGGCCTTTCCGGCGGTATTTTGAGAAACTAAGCATTAAGCAGATGATGGAGCTGGAGAATCCCTGGGATGATTACTTTGAGTACACCGTCAAGATTGGGAAATAAAAGTTTGGCTGAAAAGTAAAGAGCCCTTGTGGAACAACTTCAAGAGCTATGTTCAATTGCTTAGGCAGCAAGATTTATGAAATTAGGCAAAAACCCACCAAAAGATTTATATACCACTATATAGTAACACGTATTATGGCGCGAACACAAATAAGATTTGATGGCGAACCCGTTGAAAAAACTAGGACATTTATGCGGAAGTTATTTGCTTTAGAACTTGAAGGGCGATATGTGTGTTTTGAAAAATTGCCTTATGGTACTATGGCACGTGTTGATGATTCTGATATGGACTTAGAAACATATTTAGCTAATATGCGATCTCCTTTTGTTAATCTTAATTTAGGATTTGAAGATATTCCTGGGAAGGTTACTATTGCTTATTTTGTTAGAGGAGTTAAATTACCTAATTCCCCAGACGAGAGGTTTGCATATTGGTCCGCGCCCGATAATAGTGAAAATTATCGCCAAGTTGCACTACTTTTTCAAGAATTATATGATAAGCCTATTCAATAAGTCTTAATTTTTGTTTTTTGCCCCGACGTCAAAACGTTGCGAGCGTCCTACCACCGGTCACAGACCGGTGGCATGAACGGA
>CAYWPJ010000019.1:18200-26932 GCA_964460195.1 uncultured Methanosarcinales archaeon | reverse complement strand
TGTTTCACTCACAATATGTTAACGAGGTGTCAATAATGAACTTGCAAACAAGCCTTTTGTGTTGAGTAAAGTTTCCCAGTTTCCTAAAACACGGCAGCCGGAGTAGAGAGAAAGAAAGTTAGTAAACAAAGTGGTACTTAAGGACTTTACTTAAATATTTTGGACAAATTTTTAAATAACTTCAACATTCTCCTTGATTGTTGTTATGAAATTTAAAAGAAGAGGTGTGGAAATGAAAAGAATAATCCTATTTTTATCAATAATGTTACTGTTTGTTTTTCTCACAGGATGCGGTGGCCCACCATGTTGTCCTATCTACGAAACAGATGATGCGGTAGCTCGGGAATTGTTTGAGCGGCCGTTGGGGTGGGAAGAGGTCTGTGACAATGTACGAGCGCAGAATGATTTGTACGGACGCTGATATGTCAGGGGGTTGTGCTATGCTCCGGATGATGACTCTATAAGCCGATATTATGCCGGCGGGGCTGATTTTTATGGTTCAACCTGTGCTCAATGTGAGCAGGACGGCAGGGAGTTCGGCGGACGCAGGATTTGGGTTCCCTGTGATGAGAAAGCGGTGCCTTGTCCAAATCCGCCGCCACCACAAGCTGACGAACATTATTGTCCTCCATTAACGACTGATTATGACTGTCCATGGTACGACGAGTTATTTGGCACATGCCTCACTCCTGTTGATTGTTGCTATAGAGTACCTGACTGGAGCAGACCACCTCGTGACGAAGAAGGGCGCCTGTACCTCTGGCAGTGCTGCTATGAACAGCCAGACCGCCCTCCCGGAAATAGAGGCTGTGGCTCGGATTCACCCGAGCGCTGCAACTGGCCTCCCCCCTGGTTCGAAGGAGGGGTAGATGAATTTCACCGGGAACACAATATAATTCCCGATCCGTCCTGCGATACTCTCCGTGAGCGGGCTGCGAGAGATCGCCCGGAAATAAGAGACGAAGATTAGTCTCTACTCACCACACCAGTCTAAACCCCGAAAGAAAGCGTTAGTGTAGTACTGTGGATCCAGTGCACCATAGAACTCTACCATTAGTGCTGATTTCCGGCGTACGCGCGGGTAAGTGTCAACAATTTCCCAGAGTAAATGTTCAGGCAGAAAATGATACTGTGCATACGTGTTAAAATCTTCCCCTGCAGAAGTCATCGAATACTCTGTCAAGAATCCATCCTCAGCTAATCGGCGATCCAACTCACTGCTCGCCCGGTCTTCTCGGATGGCAGCAATTGCATCGTCGCCATAAGTGAAGTCTTCTGGATTCTCGGCGAGCCATGGTGAAATATCCCCTGGATGCCAGAAAGTAAGAATAGATGCAAATTCATGGTGAAACGCCCTCTCAATCCAGCAAGTTGAATAGGAATTGGCTATATAAACTCGTTGGGTAGGCGGGTCAGCTATCCCGCCCGCTTGTCTACCTTGGATTTCAAGGTGCTGAACTAAGTATACCACTCCAAGGTTTGATGACTGTACAGAATCAGGATATTTATCTAATCCATTAAGAATGGCGGCGACTGCTTGGTCTACGTCAGTTTGCCAACAAAGAGGAGTGGCCTGAGCATTTACCGGTGCGGAAGTAATCTCTTCCGGGAACATCTCCGGTTCAATCGTCCAGACGAGCCTGACACCGCTCTCGGTGGTGAAAGAGTCCCCTTCGATGCAGTCGGTTGCTTCAATGTCGTCTGAAGCCGGAGCAGCAGGGTTGGGAGTAGTATAATCGCATGAAGTTGATGGCAGGGCTGGCATGGCATAACTTGCCGCCAGAGCTAAAGCCGCCAAAGTTCTCCGGCTGCTTTTCCACAGCGAATCTACCATCTGTGAAAGATTCATACTCAAAGAAGTTAGCAGCACACGTCGTTTATAAGATTTTCCCAGCAAAAACGAAGATTTTAAATAGTAGTTAAACCTCTCGAGCGCCGAGGCTGGTAAAGATGATGTTAAGACATTGGTTAAGGTTAATTTTCTTTGCTTTAATCTTTTCCAGTTTTTCCCTGGCCCAGTCGAATATTATCATCACCCCGGTCGACAACGAGATTACGGTGGTGGAAGAGGCTTCTTTTGAAGTGACGATTAGCAACAATCACCCGCAGAGCCGCACTTATACCCTCTACAGCCTGGACGTCATCTGGAGCATCAACCCGGAAACCAAGAAATTCACTCTGCAACCGCACAGCGGCCGGACGGTCATCGTCCGGGTCAAGCCCCTGGGCCCGTTCACCCCTTCCACTTACGCCCTGAAACTTTACGTTGACAGCAGCCTTGGCCCGGATTTGACACCTATCGACCGCTACAAGGAAGACCTGATTGTCATTCTTTACCCGGAAGAGCCGCTCGATTACCTTCCAGCCATCAAGACAACCATTGACATGGACGAGAAGATTAATCCCCAGAATCCTCTTTCCATCAAGCTTTTCCTCGAAAACCGCAATCCTCTTGACCTTTCCGGGCTGAAAATAAGGATTCAGAGTGATATGCCGGAATTTGTGGAGGAAGCGGTCGTCGATATTGCTCCCATGGAAAGCAAGACCGTCGAGTTTGCCATCGTTCCCAACCCCTACCAGCAGCCCAAGGATTATATCATTTTCTTCATTTTTGAGCGGTACGGGGAGACCGTCAAAGTTATCGACCACCGGGTGGAAATCATCAGCGTCCTGCTGCCTTTTAAGCTGGAAAAAGCGGAAGAAAAAGTCCTGTTCAATCAGTTCAACACTTTAACGGTGAGCAATGAAGGCAATGTCCTGAATACCCAGACGGTTAAAATAGCCGCTTCCCTGCTGGAAACCCTTTTCGCCAGCGGGGAAAGCGGGGTAATGACCGAAGATGGGCAGCGTTACCTGACCTGGGAAGTTTCCCTCAGCCCCAGCCAGTCAACGACGATTGATTATGTCATCAATTACCGGCTGCTCTTCTACCTGGTCCTGCTGGTCATCTTGTTTTTGGTCTTTTATTTCATCGTCAAGTCACCGGTCGAGCTGGTCAAGAAAGCGCATACCGTCAAGAGCGGAGAGCACGGCATCTTGTCAGAGATTAAGATCACTTTAGAGCTGAAAAACCTGACCAAGAGGCATTTGCGGCAGGTAAAAGTAACTGACCTTGTTCCCGGAATCGCCAACCTTGAGAAAAGCCTCCAGCTGGGGACGTTAAAGCCGGAAGAGGTTACCCCTACCCTTCATGGAGCCAAGGTTGTCTGGAATCTGGCCGAGCTGGAGCCGCACGAGCATCGCCTGATCACCTACCATATTAAGGCCAAGCTGAATATTTTAGGCACTTTGAGCCTGCCCCGAGCCACTTTGACCTATGCCAAGCGCCGCGGGAAGCACGGCAAGGTCTTTTCCAACATCTACCGGCTGGGCAGCTGAGATAGTTATTTAAGTATGATTATTCAATATATAAAGATATGATTATTCAAGAATAAAAACATTTATATAGAAGTTAAGTTATCATCAAGAAATCAAATGCTTGCGAGGGTGTCAAAATGAAAGATTTTTTTTTAAACCTGAAGGACAAGTTCATTAAGCCTTCCGATGAGGAAAGCGGGCGGGAAAGCAGCTATGTTGAGTTGGGTTCTGAATCCTCGGCAGAAGATAAGTCTAAAGTGACGGTGCGGCCGTTTGTCATGGAGGAATTTGAGGACATCAAGGAAATTTTAGACGTTCTGCGGGAAGGATCAACGATTGCTCTGGTTAATATCCGCCCTTTGAAGGAGAAGGATCTGGTGGAATTGAAAAGGGCTGTTTCCAAGCTGAGGAAGACTTGCGAGGCGATTGACGGAGACATCGCCGGCTTCGGCGAGGATTATGTCGTGGCCGTTCCTTACTTTGCCAAGATTCACCGTTCCCAGGCCGTCGGGGCGAAATAATTTTGTCATTTTTTTAATAGATTTTATGAATTTATTTTTGTTTTTTCCCATTAATATTTTTTTCTTTCTATTTTGATCTTTATTTGATCATGTTTGAGGTTCATGTTCCACCAATTCTCTTAATCTCTTCAAGATTTTTCTGGACTTCTGACCATTTTATCAGCCTTTCATGCAAGGAATGACTGCGTACCGGCTCTAGAGTATAATTTACATGCACAGATAAACCATTAATTAAATCATTTTTCTCAATAACTGTTTTGTTCTCTAAATCTATTCTTGCCTTAACAACCCGGCCAAAATTGCGGTCAAGATAAAATATCACGGGATCTCCTGCCTCAAAACCCAGAAACTTGACTCTTTTTATAACCTGATAGTCCCACTGAACTTTTGTTCCTTCAATCTTTTCTCCATTTAAATCTAAGTATTCTGAATCACCGCAACTGACTATGGAAAAATTGTAATCATTGCCATTTTTTCCCTGAAAAGTTCCCCCAGGAATGATCTCTGCCTGCCCCTGGTGTTTTTCTTCGTAACTTAATATCTCTTCACCTAAAGAATATCTTCCTTCGTTTTCTTTTATTTCGATTATTCCACTGCCCTTATTTTTATATGCCACTAATCCAAACAAATTTTCTTCCAAGTCCACCAATAATGATTTAATGCTTAAAATATTCTTTTCCTCTTCCATTTCCTTTTTAGTGATTAACTTTTTACCTTCTTCTAAAATGCTAATCAAGCCGGATGCGTCTGAACCTAGAATCTTATTTCGATGTTCCTTGATTGCTTCCAGATGGCCGAAAGGCTTATATTTAAAACCGCCAAACAAAGATTTGATTACCTGTCTTTCATCACTGCTGTTGTCATAATAAATCTCTCCTCCAAAGGGCAGAATTATCAGTGTATCCCAGGCTTTTGCCAAAAAATGGGTTTTCCCTTCGCCTAAACTGAAATATCTTAATTCTGGAGACCCGTGGGGATAACCTCCGCCCCCAAATAAAATCCCATAAACATCGGATTTGCTGGTTTTCGTTTTAATCATTTTTTTATTTGTTTATAATGGGCCTAATACCCCACAGCTTGCTGCGACTGGAATTTTTATTCTTTGGAATTCCATACCATCTAATCCATTCATCATCAGGATCGTCGAGGTTTACATTTACTGCCGTGATATTGGTATAATTTGGATCTTTGTGAGGGCCGTCATTAGGTCGATAAATTCTCCAGTATTGACAAACTTTCCATGCCGGGCTGATGGGCGTGTATCCTTTACGGAGTAATTCCAGCTCTTGGTTAGTTGAGCGTTCGGTTTTATAACGCCAAAAATTGCGTAACAGGTCATCATCTATCCGGTTTACAAGTTCTTCTCGTCTATTTTCTAGAAGTAAAATTTTGGATTTTACATCTCTATATGTATTTGTACTCAATTCAGGTTCATATTTTTCCCCTTTCGCCTTCTCGATTTCTCTTTCTAATTCTTTTATTGTTTGGATTAAATCAGCCATTTTATTTGTTCTCCCTTCGCCACTGGTCATAGTTATGTATGATCATCTGCTCCTCTTGCTTTTGCCTTTCTCTTGCTTTTGCCTTTCTCTTGCTCTGGCTTTATCATCTTCCTCCTTGGAAGCTATTTTTTTACGAATTTCCTCTTCCTTGCTGGGAACAATCCCCCTGTCCGCGGCTTCTTTTAGTACACTTATAGCCAGCCCCCAGTAAGGAGCATCGAAAATCTTTTCCGCCAGCTGGGCAAGCATTTCCGGAGGAGCTGTTTCCAACTTTTCTTCTGTAGATTTCATCAACTTAATTTTCTTTTTGCGGGCCTCCATAACTAGTTTCTGGGCTAAATCAATATGCGCATAAATCTCTTCCTGCCTGGTTTTGTAGGCTACAAAATCCTGTACTTTTTGTTCTGCTTCTTGGAGACAACTTGTAATTTTTTGGTTATACAGCTTTGTAGCAGTTTCCCTGATTTTCTCATCAAGGAAAAAATCTTCTCTTCTTAAAATACCCAGAGCCTCGTCATACTGCTGATTTCTTTCATATAAAACCACTAAATGGCTTAATGTTTCTGCTATTTCCTCTTCCAAGTTTTTATCCGGCATTTTTGTCCTCCTTTACTGAGATTTGTTCAAAGAGGTCTTCTAAACTGGAATCTTCGGCTCCAGCTGATTTTAAAAAATCTCTCTCCAGTTTTTTTGCCCGCATTGAAATGATGATTATCTCTCTGGTCTCTTTTAACATCAGCGCTTTCTCGGAAGCTAATGTTTCACCATCATATTTCTTGCCTGCTCCCTGACCAGCAGTAGCTTTACTATATTTTCCTGCCCTGAAATAATAAGTGACAGTGGTTCTGTCTAAGAGATAGCCCGGCTTAGGTTTACTTACCCATACTTCTGCCCCCTCCTCTCGCAGCCTTAAAGAAATTTCTATCCCCTTGTTTTCATATAAATTCGATTCAACAGGAATTAAATGGTATTCTTTGGATATTTCTTCAAGATCGAGAGGAGGCAGACTGATTCCTATTTTCTCAGCAGATTCAATTAAATCAAGAGCCGTTTTTACATTCTTTTTAAGAGGAGGACAGCTTATTGTCTCATAGAGGATTCCAAAAATATTAAAATTTCCTGTTGCCTGGTTTGCATTATATTTACCAGCACAAAAGTCACGAAAGAAAGTTTCTAATTCTTCTTTTGTCTCTGGCTTTAAAGCTATTTCTTTTTCTTTAGCCTGGGAAATGTAGTCTAAAGCAGAACGTAAGTGTTCTAATTTTCCTGCGCGGTTGTATCTGTACTTGTCAGGGTGCCTGCATTCCTTAAGGGCGCTTTCAATTTTTCCAGAGTAAGTTAGGCTGGCGGCTTTTTTTAAGGCTTCCGAAGAAGATAAGTTGCCTTCCAGAAAGTCGCTTCCTTCCAGAAGGGTTAGAGCCTTATCATACTGGTTAGTGTGAGCATACAAAATAAATAAGTTGCTTTCAGTCTTTTTGATGGTCTGGCTGATTGTTTCTTTGTCCATGGCTTTTGGGATATCCTAATTTAAATGTTATTAATTTGCTTCCTTCTTTTATAAGAGTTATGAATCTATCTTTTGGAGTTAAATTATCGCAATTTAAAAAATTAAGCGGCTAATTTAAGCAGCTAAAGCGTTAATACTATTCCCTGAACAGCTGCCTCTCCTCGCCAAATAATCGTCGCCTGCCAACATATTCCGGTAATCAGCTGCCTGTCGACTAAGAGCTTGATTTCCATAAGTCGATTACACCTAACACGGGATCGATACGTTTTCCTCACTCTTCCCAATTATCTTTCAAGAAATTACTGACTTTTTCCACATCCCCTGGGCAGCCTAAATCCAGCCACCATCTGGCCTGCAGAACTTTGACCTTCCTTTCTTTGGCCAAAGCAGTAACTGCGTCGGTAATTTCAATCTCGCCCCGGGGCGAGGGCTTCACTTTCTCCAGTTCACGAAAAATCTCCGGCTTGAACTTGAACAGGCCGGAATTAATCAGATTGCCGGCGAACTCCGGCGGTTTTTCCCTGATTTCAGCCAGGAGATCACCTTCGACAATTAAGATGCCGTACTTCCGCCAGTCCTTAACATTGAATCCGGTAACATAATGGTAATCATCCTTGATGTTAATGGCTTTGAAATCTTCCACGCTCCAGAGATTGTCTCCATAGATGGCGATAAAATCCTCGTTTCCTACCCACGGCCTGGCCTGCAGCAGGGCATGGCCCGTCCCTTTCGGCTCTTTTTGTTCGATCAGCTCGGCGGCAAAGCCATATTCCTTCAGAAACCGGGCAATTTGTTCTTTTTTATGGCCGGCAATCAGACCAAAATTATGGTAACCGGCTCTCTCAAAACTTTTGAGGACGTAATAGAGGAAAGGCCGGCCATTGACTTCAATCAGAAGCTTATGCTTCTTCTCGGTCAGGGGCAGCATCCTGGTTCCTTTCCCGGCTGCTAAGATTACAACTTTCATTTGAAATCCATCCGGAATTCCACTCCGTGCTTCCCGAAACCCAGCCCCTCATACCAGGCATGCACCTTCGGCCGGGAATGCCGGCTGGTGCCGATTAATTTATAACATTTCTCTCTGGCAACTTCAATCACCGCTTTAACCAGTTCGGTCCCCAGGCTCTGCCCCCTGAATTCTTCCCTGACGAAAACGTCTTCGAGCAGCCCGTAAGGCTTGTCATGCAGGCCATTGCTGATAAAAAAAAGGTAAGCCCTGCCGATTTCCACCCCTTCGTTCTCGATAAAAAATTTGATTGCCTGGCTGCCAATTTCCTTCTGCCTGACAATCTTCTTTTGCCTGAATTTGATCGCCTGGCTGCTAATTTCCTTCTGCCTGACAATCTTCTTTTGCCTGATTTTCATTCTCATGCACCGATCTGTTTGACGACCTCTTCCCGGATCTGCCGGGCATAATTCTCGAGCTCTTCTTTAATCTTTCCCTCAATCATGATCCTCAGCCGGTTCTCGGTGCCGGAGTAGCGGACCAAAATTCTCCCCCCTGAGCCTAATCTCTCCTCAACTTCCCTGATTTTTTCCGTCACGGAAGGCATCGCCGCCAATTCTTTCTTCTCCCTGACTTCGACGTTGACTAAGACTTGGGGAAACTCTTCCATCCAGGCCAGTTCAGAGAGTTTCTTCCCTTCTTTTTTCATGATTGCCAGGATCTGCAGGGCTGAGATGGTTCCGTCGCCGGTCGTGGAGTGGTCCAGGAAAATCAGGTGGCCGCTTTTTTCCCCGCCGAAATTATAGCCGGCTTTTCTCATTTCCTCGATGACATAGCGGTCGCCGCATTCCACCCTGATGACCTTCCCTCCCTTTTTTGCCAGAGCTTTTTCCAGGCCG
>CAYWPJ010000019.1:0-18190 GCA_964460195.1 uncultured Methanosarcinales archaeon | reverse complement strand
AGGCCGAGGTTGCTGTAAAGAGTGGCCACTAAGGTATTGTTTTTCAGCCGGCCTTCCCTGATCAGCTCGGCAGCGGCCATAGCCATCATCCGGTCCCCATCGACAATTTCCCCCTTTTCGTCGAGCATAATCAGCCGGTCGCCGTCCCCATCCAGGGCGATGGCCGCATCGGCTCCCGTCTTTAAGACATCTTCTTTGAGCAGTTCCGGGTAAAGAGCGCCGCATTTCTCGTTGATATTTTTGCCGTCGGGAGAGGCGTTCTTTAAGACCACTTCCGCCCCCAATTCCTGCAGGATATATTTGGTGATGTGGTAGGTCGCCCCGTTGGCGCAGTCCAGGACAACTTTCAGCCCTTTCAGGCTCAGGTTTTTGATTGAGCTTTTGGCAAATTCGACGTATCTTCCCCGGGCGTCATCGATCCGGTGGGCCTTGCCGATTTTCTCGCCGGTGATTTCTTCCGTCTTAATTTCCGAAAGGGCCAGCCGTTCAATCTTTTCCTCGGTTTCATCAGGCAGTTTAAATCCTTTCTCGTCAAAGAACTTGATGCCGTTGTCTTCGTAAGGGTTGTGGGAAGCGGAAATGACAATGCCGGCATCGGCGGCAAAGGATTTGGTGAGGTGGGCGATGGCCGGGGTGGGCATCGGGCCGACGAAATAGACATCAGCGCCGGTTGACAGTAAGCCGGCGGCCAGGGCAAATTCAATCATGTAGCCGCTGAGCCTCGTATCTTTCCCGATGATAATTTTGGTTTTCTTGTTGCCGTTGCGGAAGATTAATCCGGCAGCCTGCCCGATCTTCAGGGCGATCTCGGCGGTGATGGGGTAGAGGTTGGCTTTTCCCCTGATGCCGTCGGTGCCGAAGAGTTTTCTCATAGTTTCCTCATAGTTCCCGGAATTAAAAATTAATTTATAAGGATTGTGGAAGAGAGGTTTTACTGTCCCCCGCTCAAAAGAGAAATTTGCCGATTATGGCTTAGACAATGATTCAGGATTGGAAAAAATAATCGCGGCATGGAAGGAAGTCGCAACTAAAAATTGGGGCTGCTTTGAATAAAATTATCTCTGTTTTAGGGGAACATGTTCTAATAAATCATCTTTCCAGAGGCGTTTGTACAAACCGGAGTCGATTATTTTTAACTTCCCGCGAGTCAGCCCCGCATGATGTTTGGTATAGTACGCAACAGGATCGTCACCAAACCTGCTCGCTCTACTCGCAGTAGGAACATGTTCTAATAAACCCTCTTTCCAGAGGCGTTGGTACAAACCGGAGTCGATTATTTCTAACTTCCCGCGAGTCAACCCGGCATGATGTTTGGTATAGTACGCAACAGGATCATCACCAAACCTACTCGCTCTGCTGGCGGTAGGAACATGTTCTAATAAACCCTTTTTCCAGAGACGTTTGTACAAACTTGGGTCTTTTTCCCGTAACTGACCACGTGTTAAGCCATGATGATGTTTAGTATAATACGCAACAGGATCATCACCAAACCTACTCGCTCTGCTGGCGGTAGGAACATGTTCTAATAAACCCTTTTTCCAGAGACGTTTGTACAAACTTGGGTCTTTTTCCCGTAACTGACCACGTGTTAGACCATCATAATGTTCTCTAAGAAAATATATTGGATTGTCGTATTCTCTCCATACCTGCCCCCATCTAACTTTATCTTCAAGACTCATTCTATTTAAAAATAAGGCATCATTTATATAATTTGCCACTTAATAATAGTTTTCAAAAACGACCGTCTATAAAGAGGCGTTATATCTAATTCATCATTCGGGCTAAAAGATAGAAAACCGAAAGGTTTATGCTGCTTTTTCTTGTGGCTCTATTTCTCTACTTGCATAAAGAGTTAATGCTTCATCAATAGAATCAACCGGAACTCTTTTAAAGTGATTTTCAATGTTCCATTTAACATGCGTTTCATGATTACTGACAATTCTTTCAACTCCTTGCGAAACTTCATTTTGCTTTGCCCATCGAAGAATATCTCCTTGTCTATCCTCGTACATTGTAACATAATAATTTCTTCTTTTTCCTAAACCCTCTTCTGAGTCATAACCATTAACAACTGCTACAGGCCTAATTCCGTAACCAGCAATGTTTCTATCTCTAAGAATAAGAATATCCCCTTCATTAAATTTGTGATAGGGATTTCGTTCATACCAATCCCCTAGCTCTGTTCCTAACAAAAAATTTCCCGGAACAAGCGCACTGACAATTCTTCCTTTGGTTTGCTCTTCCATGATAACAGTAATTACTCCTTCCTCTTCAGCCGGGTCATATATCCGGCAATGATATTCCTTAGTTTCTTGCTTCTCAGCTCAACGTAACGGCTCGTCAGCTCTTTATTAGTCGAGAAATCGGTGCTGAACTTGTCGCCATGCTTCTTCAGCAGCTCTTTGGTTTTCCTTTTGATGAAACTGGTTTTGATTCGGCCCATAATTTAATCCGGTATCGACAGCTCTTTATAAAGTTTATGCCGTTTGCGGTGTTTACTAGCGGATGCACCAGAACGCTGAGCGTGGTTTAAGCCCGCCGGCGAAACTCGTGGTAGTTCACCCAACGGCTGACAACTTGCGGGGGCATTAAATTTCAGCGATACTTTTATAAATAAACTGCTGTTTTTTTACTTAAAATGAACGTGTATTCTCTAAAAGGTGGAATCTTTCCTTTAGAGAATGCCCTATCAAAAAAGATGCCCTGGTAGTGTAGTTCGGCCTAGCATGAAGCCCTGTCGGCAACTTTAATAAAGTTGCATCAAAGAGCGGGCATAAAGCCCGCTGAAAAACAAATTTATTGAGGTTGAAAGAAAGGCTTCGACCCGGGTTCAAAAATAAGGGGGCTCCCCCTTATCAACCCCAGACTCCGCGGGGGAAATAAGTTCGTATCCCGTGGGAAAAGGAGGAGATTGAAAATCCCGGCCAGGGCGTTTATATTCACGCTTACGGGCCGGTAGCTCAGCTTGGCAGAGCGCTTGACTTTTAAGAAAGTCAACGCTAAGGAAATCAAGCGGTCGCGAGTTCAAATCTCGTCCGGCCCGCTCATATTCCGGCAAAGTGGAAAGGCAAAATGGAAACAAATCGGCATTCCTTGGTCCCAAAACACAGCAAATTAAGCGATTCTGAGAAAGAAAAACTGCTTAAGAGGTATAACACCAATCCGAAATCCCTTCCCCGGATCATCAAAAGTGATCCGGCCATCGCCAAGCTCGGGGCCAAACTGGGGGATGTTATCAAAATAGAAAGGGAAAGCCAGACGGCCGGAAAAACTGTCTATTACCGGGTGGTCGTCGATGACTAACCGCTCAATCCTGGTTAAAAAATATTTTGAGGAAGAAAATTTAGTAGGCAGTAATATCCAATCTTTCAATAATCTCATGGAAAAAAGACTGCAGGAAGTCATTGAAGATAACAAGGAAGCCGAGCCAAGCATCATCCCCCATAACATCGAGAAATTCAAAATCCGTTTTGGCCGCATCACCGTCGGCAAGCCGGAGATCACCGAAGCGGACGGCTCCAGGAGGCCGATTTATCCCATGGAAGCCCGGCTGAGGAAGATCACCTACCATGCTCCCATCTATCTGGAAGTGAGTACTTACATTAACGACGTGCAGAGGGAAAATTTCATCGCTGAGATTGGCAAGATGCCGATCATGCTCAAGAGCAAATACTGCCACCTGGAGAAGCTCAGTCCGGAAGAGCTGGCCAAGAACGGCGAAGACCCTTTGGATCCGGGCGGGTACTTCATCATCAACGGGACGGAGAGGGTCATTGTCAATGTTGAAGACTTAGCCGCCAATAATTTTGTTGTTGAAAAGGACGGGAACGCTTTCACCGGGAGATATTTCGCCGCCCAGGGCTCCTACAAGATTCCCCACACCATCGAGCGCAAGAAGGACGGAATATATTATATCACTTTCACCCGGATCAAGGGCATGCCACTGGTTGTCCTCCTCAAGGCTTTAGGCCTGACACGGGACGAGGAGATTGTCAAGACCGTTTCGGAAGAGAGAAATTATGAAGAAGTCATCCTCAACCTTTATGAATTTGTCGACATCAAGTCCCAGGAAGAAGCGATTAACTATATCGCCAAGAAATCAAATCTGCCGCAGGTGCGGGAAGTCCGCCTGGAGAGGGCCAAGGAAATCATGGATAAGTTCCTCCTGCCCAACGTCGGCATGGACGGCAAGCACCAAATAGCCAAAGCTAAAAATCTCTGCAAGATGCTCAAGAAATTCATTGAAGTCAGCCGGGGAGAAAGGCCGCCGGACGACAAAGACCATTACATGAACAAAAGGATACGAATGAGCGGCGACCTGCTGATGGACCTTTTCCGCTTTAATTTCAAGATCCTGGTTAGCGACATCCTTTACAATTTCCAAAGGATCATCAAGCGGGGGAAGCTTCCCTCGACCAGGGTGATCATCCGGGACAAGCTTCTCACTTCCCGCCTGTATTCCTCGATGGCGACTGGAGAATGGGCTGGGGGAAGGCAGGGCATTTCGCAGAGGATGGACCGGTCGAATTTCCTGGCCATGGTTTCCCACCTGCAGAAAGTGGTCAGCCCTCTGTCCAGTTCGCAGGAGAACTTTGACGCCCGCGCCCTGCACTGCACTCACATTGGAAGAATCTGTCCGATTGAGACCCCGGAAGGGACTAACATCGGCCTGAGGAAGAATATGGCGATGCTCTGCTCGGTCTCCCAGCAGGCTGATGAGAAAGAAATCATGGAAAAATTAAAGACTCTTGAGTTGAGGGAGTCTTAATTATAAAATTATAACTAGGGAATCTTAACCATGATAGACGTATACCTGAATTCAAAATTTATCGGGACGGTCGAAGACGCCCGGCTTTTCATTGAAAGAGTCAAGGACATGCGGCGGGAAGGCGCCCTCACCGGGAACATCAACGTCTTTTATGACGAAAGTTCCGGTGACATTTGCCTCCATGCTGATGAGGGCCGCGCCCGGCGGCCTTTGATCGTCGTCAGGGAAGGAAATTCCCTTCTCAGTGAGAAGCATCTCCAGCAGATCACCAAAGGAGAAATCACCTGGCGTGACCTGATCAAGCAGGGGGTCATTGAATACCTTGACGCTGCCGAGGAAGAAAACGCCTTGGTCGCCTATGACACAAATGAGTTGACGATGGAGCATACCCATTTAGAAGTCACTCCGGAAGCGATCTGCGGGATTACCACCGCTTTGGTTCCTTACGGCAACTTCAACCAGTCTTCCCGCCTGATTATTGGCAGCAAGAACCAGAAGCAGGCCTTGGGATTCTATGCCGCCAATTACCACCTGCGGATGGACATGGACTCCAATATTCTTCATTATCCCCACCTGCCCCTGGTCAAGACTAAGATTCATGACATTACCAGTTATGAGACGCATCCTTCCGGCCAGAACATGATCGTCGCAGTGATGTGTTACGACGGTTATAACATGGAAGACGGGGTCATCCTTAACAAAAGTTCCGTCGAGAGAGGTTTAGCCCGCTCCACTTATTATCGCCCTGTCACGACCGAAGAGCTGCGCTATTCCGGCGGCTTGGTAGATGAAATTTCCATTCCTGACAAGGACACCAAAGGCTACCGCAGTGAGCATGATTACCGGTTTCTGGAAGGAGACGGAATCGTTTACCCGGAAGCCCAGGTCGTAGAGGGAGACGTCGTCATTGGCAAGACCAGTCCTCCCCGCTTCCTGAGCAGTCTGGATGAATACAACCTCTCGGCCGCCATCCGGCGGGAAAGCTCCGTCGCCTTGAAGTACGGAACCAAAGGGGTTGCTGACTTCATCGTCATTACCGAAAGCGAGGAAGGCAACAAGCTGGTTCAGGTCAGGCTGAGGGAGGAAAGAAGGCCGGAAATTGGTGACAAATTCACATCCCGCCATGGGCAGAAAGGAGTGACCGGAACTCTGGTCCCGCAGCAGGACGCTCCCTTCTCAGCATCGGGGATCGTGCCGGATTTGATTTTTACTCCCCACGGGATTCCTTCCCGGATGAGCGTCTCCCACCTCAAAGAGATGATGGGGGGGAAGGTCAGCGCCTTATCGGGCCGGTTTGTCGACGGAACTCTCTTCAGCGAAGAGCCTGAGGAAGACTTGAGGAAAGAGCTGCTTGAGCGGGGTTTCAAGGAGGACGGGACGGAAACGTTCTTTGACGGCCGGACCGGGAAGCAGATGCTGGCCAGGATTTATGTCGGGAACATGTACTATTTGAGGCTCCGCCACATGGTCGCCAACAAGATGCAGTCCCGGGCCAGGGGGCCGATCCAATTGCTGACCCGGCAGCCGACGGAAGGGAAAGCCAAGGAGGGCGGACTGCGCCTGGGGGAGATGGAAAAGGACACTTTCATTGCCCACGGAGCCTCGCTGCTGCTGAAGGAAAGGTTTGATTCCGATAAGATTACCCTGCCCATCTGTGAGAAATGCGGGCTGGTGGCGGTGGAAGACCAGTACAAGAAAAGGAAGTATTGCCTGATGTGCGGGGAAGACATTGCCATCAATTACGTTGAGATGAGCTATGCCTTCAAGCTGCTGCTGGATGAAGTGAGAAGTTTGGGGATTTACTCGAAGCTGAATTTGAAAAATAAATATTAAATAGTGAGACAAATGAAAACATTAGATCCAAGAGAATTCAATCCAAGAGAATTCAATCAAAGAGAAGCCGAACAATATGAATCGATAGATATCATGGCGGCGTACCGAAAAAATAAATCTTACCTGAGAGGTGAAAGTGCCGTATCAACCACAGATATAAAAGAGATTATAAAAAGAGACCGAGATAAAGAAGAATATCAGCTCAGAAAATACCTTATTCCAATCCCTGTGAGATAAAAACACCAAACCAAAATGCCAACCGTCCACAAAAAAATAAGCAGTATCACTTTCAACCTCTTTTCGCCTAAACAAATCGTCGACTTAGCGGCCGCCAAGGTTGTCACTCCGGAACTTTATGACCGGGAAGGCTATCCGGTTGACGGCGGGCTGATGGATATCCGCCTGGGCGTCATTGATCCCGGACTGAGGTGCAAGACCTGCGGCGGCAAACTGAAAGAGTGCCCCGGGCATTTCGGCTACATTGAACTGGCCCGGCCGGTCATCCACGTCAAGCTGGTCCGGCAGATCTTCGACCTGCTCAGGCTGAACTGCAAATATTGCGGGCGGGTTCTCATCCCCGACAACAAACTTAAGAGTTACCTGGAAACCCTGAGACGGATCGCTCAAGAGGAAGGCTTTGAAGCCAGGAGAAAGAAAGTTCCGGAGCTGATTACCAAACACAAAGCTAAGGAGAAGTGCCCCCACTGCGAGAAAAAAGTCGATAAGATCAAGCTGGAGAAGCCTTATAATTTTTATGAGAATGAGATCAAGCTAAGCCCGATTGAAGTCCGGGCCCGGCTGGAAAAAATTTCTTTTGAAGACTTGGAGATTTTCGGCTTGACGGCACAGAACATCCGGCCGGAATGGATGATTCTCACCAGCCTGCAGATTCCGCCGGTAACGATGCGCCCTTCCATCACCCTGGAATCCGGGGAAAGGAGCGAAGACGACCTGACCCACAAGCTGGGAGACATCGTCAGGATCAACCAGCGCCTCTTTGAGAACATTAATGCCGGGGCGCCGGAAGTGATTATCGAAGACCTCTGGGATTTGCTGCAATATCATATCGCCACTTTCTTTGACAATGACATCCCCCAGCTGCCGCCGGCCAGGCATCGGGGAGGGCAGGTATTGAAGACGATTACGGAAAGGATTAAGAGCAAGGAAGGGAGGATCCGCCACAACCTGGCGGGGAAAAGGACGGATTTCTCGGCCCGGACGGTTATCAGCCCCGACCCGATGATTGACATGAATGAAGTAGGTGTCCCCCAGGAAATGGCCAAAGCCCTGACTGTCCCGGAAAGGGTTACCGAATGGAACCGGAAATATCTTAAGGCCTATGTTGAAAGGGGGCCAAAAAATTATCCCGGCGCCAATTATATCATCAAGCCGGACGGCAAGAGGAAAGCCATCACTGGAGAAACGATGCAGGAAATCCTGGAAGAATTGAACATTGGCTACATCGTCGAAAGACATTTAATCAACGGGGATATCACCATCTTCAACCGGCAGCCATCCCTGCACCGGATGAGCATGATGTGCCATAAAGTCAAAGTCCTGCCGGGAATGACTTTCCGCCTGAATCCGGCGGTCTGCCATCCTTATAACGCGGACTTTGACGGCGATGAAATGAACCTGCATATTCCCCAGACTGAAGAAGCCATGGCCGAAGCCAGAATCCTCATGCTGGTGGAGACACAATTGATCAGCCCGCGGCACGGCTTGAGTGTGGTCGGCTGCGTGCACGATGGCATCACCGGAAATTATCTCCTCACCAAAGAGCTCGTCCTGACCCGGGATGAAGCGATTGACCTGCTTTACACCAGCGGCGTGACTGACTTGTCCTCCCTGCCTGACAAGGGGAAAATCGACGGGAAGGAAGTATTCTCCGTCCTGCTGCCCAAAGATTTCAATTTCATCGGCAAGGACAAGAGCAACAATGAAGTCAGGATTGTTAACGGAGAGCTGAAATCCGGCCTGATGGACAATGCTAACCTGGGACAGGAATCAGGGCTGATGCTGAGGAATTTGTATGAAAAGTACGGACCGGAACTGACGATGGCTCTTCTCGGTAAGATTTCCAAGCTGGGGATCGCCGTCCTTTCTCGAAGAGGCTTCTCCATCGGTTTGGGGGACCTGGACTTGGTTAAGGAAGCCAAGGAAGAGACAATCAGGATTATCGAGAAAGGGGAAGAGGAAGCGGCTAAATTAATTAATGATTACCGCTCCGGTAAGCTTGAGTTGCTGCCCGGCCGGACGGCTGAGGAAACGCTTGAACTAGGCATCCTGGAAGCCCTCAACCGGGCCAGGAATAAAAGCGGCGACTTGACTATGCGGCAAGCTAAGGATAACCCGGCCTTGGTCATGGCCCGGAGCGGCGCCCGGGGGAATCCCCTTAACTTAGCCCAGATGGGGACAACGGTCGGCCAGCAGGCGTTGCGGGGGAAAAGGATCGAAACCGGGTTCCGGGGGAGGACGATGTCCTACTTCAAAAAAGGGGATCTCAGCCCTAAAGCTAGAGGGTTCATCAGGAACAGTTTCAAGAGCGGCTTGACCCCTAATGAATTTTTCTTTGGGGCGATGACCGGGAGGGACGCCCTGATGGACACCGCCTTAAGGACGCCTAAATCGGGTTATCTTTACCGGCGGCTGTCCAACGCCATGCAGGATCTAAAAGTTGAATATGACGGCTCGGTCAGGGACGCCAGTAATCGGATCATCCAGTTTTCCTACGGGGAAGACAGCCTGGACGTTTCCAAGACTAAAAATGGTGCTATCGACATCCCAATGATTGTCCACAATGTCATGAGCGGGAAAAAATGAAAGCGGAATACGAAAAACTGTTTGAAGATTACCAGGAGAGCCTGCCTGATTTAATTATTGAGAAGATCAAAGAAGCTGTCCCGAGCACCATCACTAAAGAGAAACTTAGCCAGGTCATTGAAGAAGTGGCCAAGGTTTACCGCCATGCCAAGATCAATGCCGGAGAATGCGTCGGCCTGGTCAGCGCGGAAAGTATCGGCGAGCCATCAACCCAGATGACTTTGAACACTTTCCACTTCGCCGGCGTGGCGGAGATGAACGTCACCACCGGACTGCCCCGGATCATCGAGATACTTGATTCCGCTAAGGAAATCAAGACGCCGATGATGGAAATTTATTTAAAGAAACCTTATGAGAACCTCGAGCAGGTTAGAAAAATTGCCGCCAGCATCAAAGAGACCACTTTCGGTGAACTGGTCAGCGAATATTCTTTCAATCTGTTTGAGCAGCTCCTTAAAGTCAAGCTGAACATGCCCCTGCTTGACGACTTTAACCTTACCCCTAATGAACTGGTAAAATCAATCAAGCTCAGAACCAAAAGCTTCCAGACGGAATGCCAAGGTGATGAGATTCTCTTTGTCCACAAAGGCAAGCCGGAAGAAATCAAAGAGCTCTACAACCTTAAGGAAAAAATTCAAGGTCTGAAAGTCAAGGGAGTTAAGGGGGTCAGGCAGGTCCTGCCGGTTCGGAGGGGAGAAAACTACCTCATTTTGACCTCGGGCATCAACCTGAAAGACATCCTCGAGATGAAAGAAGTAGATTCTTTCAGGACTACTTGCAATGACACTCATGAAATCCAAAAAGTCTTCGGCATTGAAGCCGCCAGGCAGGCGATCATCAATGAGGTGTATAAAGTCATTGAAGCGCAGGGACTGAACATCAATATTCGTCATGTCATGCTGGTGGCTGATATCATGTGTGCTTCCGGCCAGGTCCGGGGGATAACCCGGTATGGAGTCGTCAGCGAGAAAGCCAGTGTCTTAGCCCGGGCCAGTTTTGAGACGCCGATTAAGCATCTGTTAAGCGCCGCCCTGGAGGGAGAAACCGATTCCCTGACTTCAGTGGTTGAGAACGTGATGATCAACCAGCCCATCCCCTTGGGCACCGGGCTGCCGGGGCTGGTAACTAAGATTAAATAATCTATTGTCCTCTATTATCAAATGTGAAAAAATGGCCGCCAAAAAATCAGTTGAAGGGAGCCGGCTTCTGAGCACCAAAGTCCAGGAAGGGAAAGCCGTCATCGGCTTCAAAATGGTTCTCAAACTGCTCAGGGCAGGCAAATTGAGCCAGGTTTTCCTGGCCAGCAACTGCCCGTCCCAGCTGAAAGAAGACGTCGAAAGATATGCCCTGTTGGCGGAAGTGCCGGTAATTCCGTTGGCGCTTAACAATGAAGAGCTGGGCGTCCTCTGCAAAAAGAATTGTTTTATCTCCGTGGCGGGAGTGATGGCTTGAGTAGGCATCAGTGGGTGATAGTTTTAGCATAAATGGTAGTAATGAGGGGAGTATAAGGGAGTATAAAATAAGTCAAGTCAGTCTGGCTTGTTCGGGGTAACAAAAAAAGTGGTGCGATTGAAACTGGACCCAGAATGTTTAGGGTTATCTTCTGTCTTCGAGCGAATTACCAGAGTCAGGGTGAAGGACTGCTTCAAGGATGGTAAAACCATTTATTTCATCGTCGACCCGGGAGATGCCGGGAAAGCCATCGGGAAAGGGGCAGTAAACATCAAAAAAGTGCAGTCTGTTTTGGGCAAAAGAATTAGGGTTGTAGAGTACCGGGATGATGTCTGTTCTTTTATTAAAAATTTGATTTATCCGGTTTCTGTTGAAGAGATAATTGAAGAGGATGGGCTAGTGGTCATTAAGGATAATAGTTATAGCACAAAGAGTAAATTGATTGGCCGGGACAGGAAGAATCTGCTGGTGCTGAACCGGGCAGTGCAGAGATTCTTTAATAAGGAAGTTAAAGTTGAGTGATTGATGATGCTGGGACAAAAAGTAAAAAAGAAATTATTGTTTGTATAACTTTCTAACCTCGGCTTGGAATTGCTCCCAGCCAAACGGGAGAACATGCTGTCGGGATACGGCCAAAATCTGCTCTATGTTTGGAGCAATCACTTCCTGTGGAGCTAAGGAGACTTCCTTTTTTCGGCGTCGCCTGCGGCGATTACCCGACGTACCCCACGCAGACAGTTGCGATTGTCGATGAAGCGAACACCGGAATTAAAGTCAAGGCTGACGTAGAAATAGCTCAGCCACGACGCCCGCCCAAGAAATTTCTCATCATTCCTACGCGGAATGTCTTGTACATACTCGGGCATCAATACGAAAATATATGGGAGTTTTTCCGGCTTCGGCAAACATTTCCATATTTAATCCAAAATTTTCTTCATCAGGGCCATAAATTCTTTGAGCCGCCTGTCTCTGCTGGGAATTCAAGCTTTTTACTTTTTTAGGATCAACCACAAAATGGCCGTATTGGTTGTTATCTTTCACGAGTTTTAACCCTTCAAGTTCAACAACAATAGTATTGGCATGCTCTAAAGAGGATTTAGCTGCCTCGGCATCAGGGAAATAATTTTTTTGACGTCTCAACTGCCTATACGCTTCATCAATATCCTGTAAAACCAAATTTTGTGGTTCACGGGTAATGGCCCAGAGACTTTCTTTTCTTTGGACAGTATAAAGTTCGCCATCAGCAGTATAAAACCATTCATTTCCTAACTCATGATTGGTTCTTCTCTCAGTAATGATTTGATCGACATGCTGAAATGTTCCTGGCTCTAGTTCTTTGTAAGCCAATAAATTACCGGCAATGTTTTCTAATGGCATTTTATAGCATAATATTAAAGCTAATTTATAAACTTTTTGCTATCCCTAAGTACTATCAAACTAAGAGATTAATTTATTAAGATGAAGAATTTGTTATTTTCATCATTAAAAAACAAAAAAATTCACTAAATCAGGTAAGGAACCAAAAAAGGCTATGCCTAATAAATCATTATGAAAAATCTGGAAATCGCTAAGCTCCTGGAAAACATCGCCGGCATTCTTGAACTGAAAGAAGTCCAGTTCAAACCGCAGGCTTACAGAAAAGCCGCCCGGGCCATCGAGTCTCTGGCCGAAGACATCGGAGAGATCGCCAGGAAAGAAAAATTAGAGGACATCCCCGGCGTCGGTAAAAGCATCTCCGGGAAAATCAGGGAATATCTTGAAACGGGGAAAATTAGAGCTTATGAACAATTAAAAAAACAAATCAAAGTCAATCTCGAAGAACTGAATTCCATCCCCGGCCTGGGGCCAAAGAAAATTAAAGTCCTCTATCAGAAATTAAAAATAAAAAATCTGGGAGAGTTAGAGAAAGCCGCCAAAGCAAAGAAAATTCAAAAATTGACCGGCTTCGGCGAGGAGACAGAAAAAGCCCTTCTTCAGGGGGTCCACTTAGTCCGGTCGAGGCCGAAGCGGTTCCTCTATGCCCATGCCCTGCCGATCGTTGAGCAGATCAAAAAGAATTTCCGGCGTTATGACTTTGTCGACAAAATCGAAGTGGCCGGCTCGTTCAGGAGGGGCAGGGAAACGGTCGGCGACCTGGATTTTTTAGTCATCTCTAAACAGCCGGAAAAGGTGACGAAAGCTTTCCTGGACATGCCTGACGTCAAAACGGTGCTGGCGAAAGGAACAACCAAAAGTTCTGTCCGCTTAACTAATGGCCTGCAGCTTGACCTGAGAGTCCTGAAAGAAAAGGAATGGGGCTCAGCCCTAAATTATTTCATCGGCAGCAAACAGCACAACATTGAATTACGCAAATTTGCCCTGAAGAAAAGTTATACTTTGAGCGAATACGGCCTCTTCCGGGTTAAAGACAGGAAATGGGTGGCCGGGAGGACGGAAGAAGAGATTTACCGGAAACTGGGCCTGCAGTTTATTCCACCGGAGCTGAGGGAAAATACCGGCGAGATTGAAGCGGCCCGGCAGAACAGGCTGCCAAAATTAGTTGAAACTGCCGACATCAAAGGGGTTTTCCACAATCATACTAACTGGACGGACGGCGACGATACTTTGTTAGAGATGGCTCAGAAAGCCGGGCAGATGAAGCTGAAATTCATTTCCTTCAATGATCATTATGGTGCCATCGGCATCACCAATCCTCTGGATGAGAAACGCCTGGCCGGCTACCTGAAGGAAATCGAAAAAGTCAGGGAAAAAGTAGGGATTAAAGTTTTCAGCGGGGTGGAAATTGATATTCTCAAGAATGGCACTTTGCCCCTGCCGGCGGAGAAGCTGAGGAAGCTGGATGTGGTAATTGCCGCTGTGCATACTTCCCTGAAAATGCCGGCTGAGGAGATGACCAAACGGGTCTGCCATGCCCTAGAGAATTACCCTATCAATATCTTAGCCCACCCGACCGGCCGGCTGATCAATGAACGGGAGCCTTCACAGCTGAATTTAGAGAAAGTCTTTGAAACCGCCCGGAAGAATAACATTTTCCTGGAGATCAATGCCCAGCCGGCCAGGATGGATTTATGCGGCGAGCACATCAAGGCAGCTAAAGCCGCCGGGGCGAGGTTTGTTTTAAGCACGGATGCCCATTCGACCGACAGCCTGGAGAATTATCCTTTAGGCGTTTTGATGGCCCGGCGGGGGTGGCTGGAGAAGAAGGATATTCTGAACTGCTGGGAGATGGAACAGATTGAGAAAGAACTGGCAAAATAAGTCTGGAAAGTTGAGAATTTAGACCCGCCACAGCTTATTCCTTCCCTAAACTCTCTTCAAACTCCTTGGCACACAACTCGGAGCAGAAAACAAACTCTTCACCGTCAAACTCCTTAACCTGCCGCTTCTCCTCCTTGACCACTCCCCCGCATTCGGCGCATTCCTCAACCTCTTTTTCCTCAGTGTAGCCCTTCATAAAGCCTTCCTCGGTCTCATCATCATAACTTTCCTTCTCCGTTTCTTCCTCTTCAGAATAGATTACTTCTTCCATCGGCAGAGCTTTTTTAGCTCCCTATTTTAAAGCTTTTCTATATGCTGCATATATTTCGACTTTGTACTGGGTGAGTAACAAAAAGGGAACGAGAACCTCTCACCAAAGAGCCGGATTAAGTACATTTTGGTAGGCAGCTATAATATCCAAAGACAGTTCTGCCAACCTATCTTTCCTTCTCCACTCTTCTATTTCTATAGCAATATTCCCGCCGATATAGGCGAATTCTTCCACTCCCGGTGTTGAGCCGGGATAGTCGCCGTGGTAATTCATACGCTGCCATCCGACATCATGTTCATCAGCAGGATTTCCCGCTTTTCCGTATAAATTCCACCACAGCAGATACTTCATTCTGTTGCTCCCGCTTTTCCTTCCGAGATATATTCCTTCCGGACCAGGCCGGCCAAATTTCTTGTCGCGGTACCATCTCTCTACCTGCTGAAAAAAAGAGGGGGGATCTAAGCGCAAGTGATCCTGAATTAAATGCATATATTCATGAACAAGAAGATTAATCTTAAAATCATCAGAAAAAACCGGGTCTTCAGGCTTCAGGTCATAAGGAGCTTTGGAAAAATAAGTGCTCCAATATTTGGAGTCTTGGGCCTTCGCATCCCAGTCAGGGCTAACTTTTATTGCAGCATGCTCCTGAGAAGAGGAAAACTGTCTTGAGGTTACTGCTTCCGCGGTTCTGACCATATTATCTTTAACGATCAGCACCGTGTCGAGGTAGGGACGCAATGATGGATGGAACATCGCCAGCACAGTTTCCAGTATCGGCTGATTTTCTTCCTTGGAAATAAGTTCTGCGGTAATAGGGCTTTGCTCTGAAGGTGGCTCTACCTTAGTAAAAATTGAATCGGAAGAAGCTGACAATCTTTCAGGGGTGCAACTGCTGATAAAAGCAGCAAGGCTCATTCGTATCCAATCACGGCGAGTCAGGTTCATATTGTATTTTACTACTATTTAGTTGCTTCCTTTTTATAAATTTATGCTTTATTTTGAGAAATCTTTTCTTATGTAGTTTATCATAATAAATAAAAATGTAGTCGAACTACTTCTTAGGCCGGGAGCTACTGCTTGCTATGGTTTTAGTTTTCCCCTTTTTGCTATCTCCTGATACTTTTTGACTTCCTCCTGCCGAACCATCGCTTCAGTTATAAAATTGAGGGAATTAATCGCCAGTTGAGTTGCTAGCAAATAATCAACACTATTTTTACAAGTGTCATGCAATTCTCTGGCTCTTTGGTATTCTCTTTCGCCGGCATCATACATCCTTTTGACAGATGGATTACTCAACCCTTCTTTCTCAACTAGCCCTCTTAAACCATTAAAAGCATTAAATAAATGGCCTATACTTGGCGGCCCATTACAATAATCTCGGTGATCTTGGGTGGCCGTTTTTGAAGATGATACCATGGTGGGCTGAGGTGAAACCTTATCGCTTAAATCAATTTTATCGCTTAAATATTTACCTTCTTTTCCGCAACCCAGCAAAAACGGTACGGCCATAATGGCTAAATATTTTCTCATATATTTTTTCATTTTAACTTCAAAAATGGGCACTTATTTAAATAATTTACTAATTTAAAGTAGGTGCAGGCTCCGGCACACTTCAATCTTCACTACGTTCAGCCTGGCCTCGACATAAAGCTGAGGCAACTAACGCGCACGCCATCAGCCGAGCAGAATCCTCTTGATCTTATTAATCGACCGCTCCCAGGAGAAAGAGTAAGCGGCCGTCTTCCGGGCATTGTGGCCTAATTTTTTCCTTAAAGACGAGTCCGCCATCAGCTTTTCAATTTTTATCGCCAGGAGGGTCGAGCTGTTGCGGGGGAAGAAAAGGCCGTTATAGCCTTTAGTAACATATTTCTGCATAAAGCCTACTTTAGTCACGATGACCGGCAGGCCGGAAGCCATCGCTTCCAAAGTTGCCAGGGAAGTCGTTTCCGTCAGGCTGGGCATGACGAAAATGTCGATTGCTTTAAGATAATCAGGAACATTGTCGACAAAGCCGGTCACCCGGCAATGGGGAGTGGCTTTCAGTTTCCCGACTAGATCCTCTTTCCCGTCTCCGACAATCAGCAACTGGGCTTCCCCCCTCAGTTTCCGGAAAGCTTCCAGAAGAATCATGGTGTTCTTCTCCTTAGAGACCCGGCCGACATAGCCGATGGTCATTTTGTCCGGCAGGTTTAATTTGGCTTTGGCGGCTGATTTATCCTTCGCCGGAGAAAACCGGTCGATGTCAACCCCCAGATGAGCCACTTCCATCCGGCTTTTCACGCCTTCCTCTTTCAGCCGTTTTTTCAGCCCCAGGTAGGGCACTAAGACGGAGTCACACTTGTTCAATGCCCGGATATAAAGCTTCTTGACTATCCATGGAGCCATCCGGCGGAGAAGGTAGGGAGCCACTTCTTCAAACTGCTTCCAGATAATCTGATGAGTGAAAAAGACTTTTCTTTTGCCGTATTTCCGGGCGTAGCGGAGCGAGAGCAGGCCGGCCAGAGCCGGATCCTGGATGAAGACGATGTCCGATTCGCTGACAGTTTTCTTGATTGTCTTGATATTCTGATAAGACAATTTAATCGAAGGATAAGTCGCCATCCGCAGGATGGAGGAAGTCTCCAGCAGAATGGTCTTGACGTTTTTAAAATGCAGTTGGCGGCTGAAGGCCGGAACCATCATTTTCAGGTCGAAACTGCCGGCAGCTCTTTTGATGAATTCTTCGATGAAGATGAGAACTCCGTCGATGTTTGGGTAATATGTATCAGCGACGATTAACAGTTTTGGTTTCTTCATTCTGTTGGTTTTCCTGCCTTGCTTTTGTTTCTTCAGTTTATCCTAAGTTTTGCTTTTGTTTCTTCGATTTATAGGTTTATTTTATCCGATGGAAGCTTTCGCCGAACCTTTTTTTGAGCTTCCAGCCGCTGAGGATGGCCCGGTGGAAAACCAGAGCCATCAGGGGATAGATGGCATTGAAACGCTGGCTTCTAAAGAGATTGAGGGCTTTAAGCTTCTTCCCGAATGTTTTAGTGATATCAACATAAAAAGCGGGGTAATCGGTCTTGAAAGGAGCGGGGATCCAGATAAAATAGGCGTAGACTTCCGGTTTCTGCTCCGGCGCCACCTTTTCCACCAGCGCCATGGTGATCCGGTGGACAGCTTTGTGGTCATCCTTCCCCGTCAGCAGGCCTTGGGAGATATGGATGTCCCGGCAGCCGTGGGTAAAAACCCGGTCAGGCTTTTCCCGTCGGATGATATTTAGAAGCTTTTCTTCAACCTTCTTATTGAGGTAATCTTCCTCTATTTTCAAGTCTCCCAGGCCAAGGAATCGGATCCGGCAGCCAAGCAGCCGGCTGGCTTCGACGGCTTCCTTAGCCCGGAACCTTCTGACGACCCGCTTTCTCAGCCAGGGATGCGATTCCTCACCGGAAGAGAAGACAAAAGCGGTGACTTTATGGCCCTCTTTGGCGTACTTGGCGATCGTCCCGCCCATGCCGATGACGAAGTCGTCAGAGTGGGCGCTGAAGACAAAAATAGTTTCTTTTTTTTTCCTCATCACTAGGGAGAATATAGTTTCGGTTTAAGAACTTTTTTGTTTTGCGAATATCTGCAATAGAAAAGCAAGGGATACAAATATTTGCATTTGGACTACACAAATAGTGCCGTGGGGAAATTAAATTTGTGGCTACTTTGGGGGAGTAATAAAGAGGAAAGTTAATAAAGCAGCGCGTTGTCAATTGCGAGCGACCACCACCAGTGGAACTATACACTGGTGGCATGCTTCG
>CAYWPJ010000018.1:7040-29510 GCA_964460195.1 uncultured Methanosarcinales archaeon | reverse complement strand
ATGAATTATCCAGAGACCAGATTGCCTATCCAAGTTTACTACGCAGAGACTTTTATGTTTCTACCTTTCCGCTGTATACGGCAAGAGGTGGAGAGCCGGTTCTGGCTCTGGCCCGGCATACGAGGGAACATCTCAATAATCTGGTTTTGGCCCATTTATTTGATGAACAGAATAATTCTTATGACCAACTTATTCAAACAGGTAATTTCCGTCCTAACCCAGAGGAAGCTCAGGCAGTCTTGGAAGCAGCCGATACACTTCAGGTAAAACTTCGGGATTTGCGGCTCAGCGGAGATGATGAAATTTATCGCTTTTTGGCAATTCGAACCGTGGATGGCTTTGTGAAAGACGGTAGTGATTATAAACGACCCAGTGAAGTTGAGCAAGAAGTCATCCAACGAGTTGGTTATACTCCAGAATTTCTGGCCATGCTGCAAAGAGAACATCCTACCGTTAGTGAAACAAGATTATATGTTTTAGCTCCAGACTATGTTGCTAAGGAAGCAGGAGAAAAATTCATTGGGCGGGCTGCTTGGCGTAACAACTTTAACTACAATGCCAATTCCAATGCCAATTTTCGTAATGTAAACAGTCACGGCGGTCTCGTCGGGGTACGTCGGGTAGTCGCCCCGCAGGGGCGCGCGCTGGAAAATGGTCAAGTTCCAGATGCTGCAGTGGCTCCACAGGAAATAACTTTAGACGCCTGTTATCAAAGACTCTTGGCTGATCCTGCACAAGCTGTACAGGCGCTCAACGATGAACGCGCTGCTGGACTTTCCAAAATAGTAACGGACTACTTGGCTGCCCGGGCACGATAATCTTGTTAAAACATTTTATCCCCCCAATCTGTAATTCTTTCTTTGAATTTGTTGCAGAAAAAACAGAATAAATCATCTAATAAAAATCCAATAAAACTGTGACCCTCTGCCTCAACCCTGCAGGTTAAACTCTTTCAGATAAGAAGCTATCGGCTTACTGTATTCATCGAAGAGAACCAGGGTAATCTGAACATTCTCCAGCCGGCCAACGGTCGCCTGGTTATAGTTAAACCCGCTGGGAATGGCGGCCGTAGCGGAAATGCTCTGCCCGGCTTTGATATTCTGCGAGGAAACCGGCAGAGTGAGTTTCTTTTTGTCCGCCTCTTCGTTGTACCCTTCCAGGGTCATGATAAAATAACTTGGCTTGATCGTCCCTTCCTCATTGTTTTTGATGGTATATGAAATCTGAGTTACCTTGCCCCAAGTTTCTTTCCACTCTTTCTGGATGCCATTGATGGAAATGGCGACTTTGGTATAAGTTCGGATGGTGATTTCATCTTCATCTTCCGTAACCGTTTCTTCCTCATCGGCTGACTCCTCTTCCTCGGTCGCAGCGTCTTCCGCAACGGTTTCGTTTCCGGCGGCAGTTTCTTCCTCGGCAGCCGGTTCTTCTGCTGTGGCAGCCTCTCCCTCTGTGGTTACTTCTTCAGCCACCGCTTCTGTTTCTTCTCCGTCATCTCCCCCAATACCGGCAAACCAGCCGGTCAGGGCAAACGAACTGGTATCACCCGCAACCGCTCCCCCGCCTCCCCCCGTTAACCTTCCCAGGCTGAAGACGGCCAGCAGAAGGACGACAAAAAGAGAGAATTTAAGGATTTTCTTGGGATTGACTTTGATATGAATGCTTAATTCCCGGTCAGTCTGATTAGCAAACTTCTTATCATTTTCAAAAACATTCCTTTTACCTTCAAATTCCTTGGCCGGGGTTCCCATTATATTGAGGAAGAAAATCGTTTTTATTTATAAAGATGTCGTTTTTATGAAGTTATCTGTCAGGCAAAAATTTTCCCGCAGCTAAGTCTTTGGCTGCCCCGCACCCTTTCCGACAGTAACCTTTATAAATAAATAACTAAAAAGTATAGCAGAAGACACAAATAATTGATAAAAATGGTTGTGTCTTCTGGAATATAGTGTCGGATTGATCAATGAATAATGTCCTCCACTATAAAACTAAAAATGTTTTACTCTGTCAAAGTCAAAGACCACATCCGGGTGCCGCCGCATATGTTCAATCTGAGCAAGAAAGAGGCGGTTCTGGCCAACGTCAAGTCAGCCTATGACGGTTACATCTCCAAAGAGCTGGGTTTTGTCATTAGTGTTATTGACGTCGGGGAAATCAAGGAAGGAGTGATTGTTCCGGGAGACGGAGCCGGTTTTTATGAAACTTATTTTGAGCTGCTGACGTTTAAACCAGAATTAAATGAGTTGGTCTTCGGCAAGATTAGGGATATCACCGACTTTGGCGCATTCATGGATATGGGTGGGACAGAAGGCATGGTTCACATTTCCCAGAGCATGGAAGATTATGTCTCCTTCAGCAAAGATAAGGTCATGCAGGGGAAGAAGACCGGCCAAAGCCTGAAAGTCGGGGACCGCTGTAAAGCAAGGATTATCGCCGTCAGCTATAAAGATATGAACAACCCAAAAATCGGTCTGACGATGCGGCAGGAAGGGTTGGGCAAGCTGGAATGGCTGGAGCAGGCCGGGGAAGAAGCCAGGGGGAAGGCGAAAGAGCCGGGCAGGGAAAGCAAAGGCCCCGGTGAGAAGCCGGGAAGAAAAGGCGGAAAAAATAAGGGAGAGGAATAAATTGGCCAGGAAGAAAGTCTGCAAGAAATGCAAGCTGTTCGTGGAAGGCGACAGCTGCCCTAACTGCAAGTCCGGCAGTTTTAGCACCAGTTGGCAGGGCCGGCTGTACGTGGCTGACGCCGAGAAATCGATGATTGCCGGGAAGATCGGCATCAAAACCAAAGGGGAATACGCAATTAAAGTCAGATGAAGCCAGAAGCGGATAAAAATGGAATTGACCATTAGCGAAAAGAAAGAAAATCTTTTATTGGAGCGGATGGAAGTGAAAGGGAAGCTCCATTTTGCCGGTCCCACCCCGGCCAACCAGAAGGTAGCTGAAGCCGTCGCTAAGGAATTAAAGAAAGATGCTTCTTTAGTCGTGATTAAGAAGATCTCTACCTTATTCAGCCGCCAGGAAGCTGATTTTCAGGCGGTAGCCTATGCCCGTCCGGAAGCCCGGCAGAGGTTTGAGAAAGCGACAAAACATCTGCGGAAGAAGGCTGAGGAAGCCGGCAAGAAAGCTGCGGAGGAAAAGAAAGAAGAAAAGAAAGAGGGTGAAGCATAATGCCTGAGAAGAAAGGTCCTAAGGGGAAGAAGGAAAAGAAGAAGAAAGCCGGCAGGAAGCTGCATGCTTTATATACTATTACCGGCGATAAGATTGAACGGAAGAACCGGACCTGCCCAAAATGCGGCCCGGGGATGTTCATGGCCAGGCATTCCAACCGGGTGGTTTGCGGAAAGTGCAATTATTCTGAGTTTGGGAAGTAGGAGCAAATGTTCTGGGCATTACTTTTTCTCAAAACTTTAATAAACTACTTTTCATTCAGCTTCTGAAGATGGACTTTCAGACTCTCAAACAAGAGTATCTCACCTGCCGGAAATGCCCTGAACTAGTTAAGTCAAGGAGCCAGGTCGTCTTCGGCTCGGGGAATGAAAAAGCCGATGTTCTCCTGCTCGGCGAGGCGCCGGGCTTCCATGAAGACCAGAAGGGCATCCCTTTCTGCGGACAGTCGGGGAAAGTGCTCGATGAACTGCTTGGGTTAATCGCTCTCTCCCGGGAAGATATCTTTATCACCAACACTCTGTTATGCCGGCCGCCGGACAACCGCAATCCGGCCAAAGAGGAAATCAGCAACTGCCGGGAAAGGCTGGACCGCCTGATGGAAATAATGCGGCCAAAGGTGATTGTGACCATCGGCAATTTTGCCACGGAGAGGATCATCGGCCGGGCGGGCATCAATTCCCTGAGGGGGAAGGTGTTTGATTATCAGGGGATAAAAGTCATTCCGACGATTCATCCGGCTTCCTATCTCTATTCCGGAAGGAGCCCGGAGATGTTTGAGAAGATGAAAAAAGATTTCCGGAAAATCAGGGAAATAATCAATCTGAAGCCGGAGCAGAAGAGGCTGGCGGAATTTTAGTTAAATGTAAGGGGCGGGGCAAACTAATCCTCTGCCGCTTCATCAAATATAAGATTATCTAAATCTGCTATTGCTAATTCACCAATATTTTCTTTAATTACAACCAAAAGCATCCGATCAATGAATCTCTTGGGATATTTTGGTGCTCCATGTCTATTAACCGTTGCTTTAATCTTGGGATTGTTATACAAATCAAAAAGAGCTTGGGCGTGTCTTTGGTAATCCCGCCTTAACGCTTCTCCATTTTGTAATGCTGTAAAAAGTTGAGGTTCAAAATCAGCTACATTACAATTTCCTCCATTAGACAAATCTTCAGTAATTGTAATCCCATACCCATTAGCATCAACTTTTATTCTTTCTTCATCAAAATAAATCCCCACCACCTTATGTTCCGGAACTAAGAAACCATTTTTGGCGGTAAATCCATATTTTCTTAGAATTCTGACATTGTCTTCTTCTATATTATAATCCTGATTTCTATTTTGTAATGGTTTAAAGAAGGTGTAATAAAGAGCTTTTGCTCCCCATAGTCTAACATTCCCGTACGGTCTGACTTTCATAACATACCCTCCCCCTAAATTAATAGCAATTCTAGAATTAACGAGTGCAACGGGTACTTTTCTCGCCCTGGAATTAACGGGTTCTTCGTCCACTAATAGTTCTTTAGTCTGATACCCTTCTGGAACTTCAACAGAAGCAGCTCCACAAGCGTGAAGCAAATCTAACAGCCTGTCTTCATGTTTTTCTCTGCAACGATTAAATTCTCTCTCAACTTCAATCAATGCTTGGGGCAAATTTGCATGAAAATATTCTGGCATCAACCTCACAGAATCCCCTGTGTTTAAATATCTTACTACTCTTAAATACTAATAAGGGGATTCAGTCTTCTGGTGTGTTTAGGTCGGGGAGTGGCGCGGTTTTTGTGTTTTTTTGCCATAGTTCCATAGTTTTTGAATATCGTAAATAATTCTTAAAGAAGAATTAACCTCTTAATCCTAACTCTTCTTTAATATGTTTCTCCACCAGTCTGGACATATTTAATCCTTTTTCTCCTGCGTACCTCTTGAATTCCTTTAGTAAATTGGCGTCGATTGACGGCAGTAGAACTCTCTTTCTGAAAAAGCAAATAGCAGCGTAGTTTTCCCACTGCTATCAACAAAGAGGTGATCCAAAATGAGAGAATTATAAAATTATATGTCGGAGTAGATATACATAAGGACCAATACGTTGGCCGTACCATGAATGTGACAGGTAAAGTTGTGCGTGAGCATGCTTTCCTGCATACAACTGAGGGAGCGCAGGCTTTTCTTAGTGGTTTACCAGTAAAAAGCATAGCTGTAGAAACCTGTACCATGTGGCGCTGCGCTTATTCTACTCTTTCGGGAGTTAGGTTATACCCTCAAACTTTCTTCAGACAGTAGTGCACTCCGGCAATGAGCCAGCCTAGAGCATAGCCGACGACAAAGGTCAGCACCACTAAAATTACTGCTTTACCTAAATTAAATGGTAAGACTATGGTGCTCATCTGCAGATGGTGCAGGTCCATTATCCAGTCGAGGAACCATTGCGCCCCTTTCTGACTCACAGCAATACACAACAACCAGAGCAAATGCACAGCACTTAAGACCAAGCCGGACAATAAAGCCCAACAACAATATCGAGAACAATTTTTTTTCATTATTTCACCTCTTTTCCGCTAAAAATAACTTAAAGTTAATAAAACCTTTGTTGTAAGGTATGTGCATAGCTCGTTCGCACCCTGCCCCGTTGTAGACTCCGAAGAGGCTCGACCTTATGACGGTAGCGCTTCTGAAAGCTAAAGTATTACCGAGAAAGATTAACTTTTTAATCCTAACTCTTCTTTAATATGTTTCTCCACCAGTCTGGACATATTCAGTCCTTTTTCTCCTGCGTACCTCTTGAATTCCTTTAGTAAATTGGCGTCGATGGTTAAGTTGATCCTCTCCCGGTAGACGGTTTTAGGCAATTTTCTAGTTCGGTCATATTCGGCCAGCGCTTCAAATGATTGGGGGTTCTTTCTAATAATTTCCAAAGCTCGTTTCAGGAATTCACTTTGTTTTAAGTCTTTTCGGTTTAACATTTTATACACATAAGTACATATTTTATTTATAGATGTTTTGGTGGAAAATTAAGATTAAATAATTATTTTCTTGTGATGGTAGTGCTTCACCAAGCCAAACAATCACTTTTGCTCTTCCGATACCGACCTGCACCTTAGTTAAAAATCCCTAATTCTTGGCGCAACCTTTATAAAAAACCCTCTTTTCCACTTGAATATTACCAATGACTGTTCAACGAGGTATATAAATGATTCTCGTAACAGCGGAGGTCAGACAAATGACTGATGAAGCGAAAATACTGGAAGCAGTGGAAATCGCCCGTACCAGCGGAAAGATCAAGAAAGGAGCTAATGAGACAACTAAAGTTATCGAGAAAAGGACGGCCAAGCTGGTCGTCTATGCCGGGGATGTCAGCCCGAAGGAGGTCGTCATGCACCTGCCCCTCCTCTGCCGGGATAAGAATATCCCCTGTGTCAAGGTGTCCAAGAAAGATGATCTCGGTGCTGCAGCCGGCCTGCCGGTAGCAACCGCTGCGGTCGCCATCGTTAAGGAAGGGGACGCCAAAGCAGCGATTGAGGAAATTGTTAAATCGGCAGATTAATTAGATAAATCAAACAGGCAGACTGAAAATGGAAAAGAAAACTTTTGTCCGGCCGAAGGGAGACTCGGAGCCTAAGGGAGAAGAAGTCAGGTTCACTGAAGGCACTCCGGCGGAAGTCAAGGAGATTGTCGGCCGCGCAGGAAGCCGGGGAGAACTAACTCAGGTGATGTGCCATATCCTCGGAGGAAGGGACAAAGACAAGTCTATCCGACGGAATGTCAAGGGGCCGGTTAGGGTGGGAGACCTCCTCATGCTCCTAGAAACGGAAATCGAAGCCCAGCGGATCGGGGGCAGTAGAAGAGGGGGCGGCCGGGGAAGCGGCGGCCGGGAAAGCAGCGGAAGAGAAGGGGGAGGCAGGAGAGGAGGCCGGAGGTAAAAGATGCCAAAGTGCACTTTCTGCGGAAACCAGATTGAGAAGGGGACGGGCAAGATGTTCGTCTTCATCTCCGGGAAAATAAACTATTACTGCTCCAGCAAATGCGAGCGCAACATGCACAAGCTGAAACGAAAGCCTTTGAATGTCCGGTGGACGGAGCATTACCGCCGGGAGCATAAAAAAGGGACGGAGAATAAGTAGAAAGATGATCGAGCAATCATTGGTCATTCTGAAACCCGACACGCTCCAGCGCGGTCTGATCGGCCGGGTGATTTCCCGGCTGGAAGATGCCGGTCTGAAAATCGCCGGGGCAAAAATGGTCAAGGTTGATGAAAAGTTCAGCCGCCGGCATTATGCTGACCTGGCAGAAAGAAAGGGAGAGAAAGTCGCCAGCCTGATGGTTAAATTCCTGGCTTCGGCTCCCGTCCTGGCCTTATGCGTCGAGGGAGTAGAAGCGGTCGAGAACGTCCGGAAGCTTGTCGGCGCGACCGAACCGAAAGCGGCGCTGCCCGGCACCATCCGGGGAGATTTTTCCCATGTCAGTATAGCTCATGCCAATAGGGAAGGCAAAGCAGTAGAGAACCTGATTCATGCTTCCGGAAATGCCGAAGAAGCCAAGGCAGAAGTGGCTCTTTGGTTCAGCCGCCAGGAGTTGTACGACTACCGGACGGTGCACGAAGCCCATACTTTTTGAAGGCAAAAATATTTGTCTGAAAATAAAATATTGATTAAAATTATGAAAATAAAATATTTATCTAAAATATTCGTGAGGTTAACTTGACAATGGGAGAGCGAATGGTCGATAAGGTTTTGCGCATCACGCAGAACCCCCGGCAGATTAGGAATATCTGCACCAGCGCCCATATACATCATGGAAAAACCGCTTTTACCGACAACCTGCTGGCGGCCGCCGGGATGATGGCGGAAAAGTTCGCCGGCCAGCTGGAAGGCGGGATGGCCACCTGGCTGCATGCTGATGAGCAGGAGCGCCTGATGACCGTCGACGCGGCCAACGTTTCTATGGTTCACGAATATAACGGAAAAGAATATCTTATCAACCTGATTGACACGCCGGGGCACGTTGACTTTGGCGGCAACGTGACGAGGGCGATGCGGGCGGTTGATGGTACGGTCGTTTTGATCTGCGCTGTCGAAGGAATCATGCCCCAGACGGAAACGGTGGTCAGGCAGGCTCTCCGTGAAAGGGTCAAGCCAGTCCTGTTCATCAACAAAGTTGACCGGCTGGTGAAAGAACTGAAGCTTTCGCCGGAAAAGATCGCGGAAAAAGTGATGACTTTAGTTACCGAGTTTAATCATTTGGTGGAGCGCATCGCCGAGCCGGAATACAAGGAAAAGTGGAAAGTCAGAGTGCAGGATGGTAACGTGGCCTTTGGCAGCGCCCGGGAAAACTGGGCTTTGTCCTTTCCTTTCATGCAGAAGAAGAACGTCAAGTTTTCTGACATCTTAAAAATTTACGAGTTGGAAGGGGAAGAGAGAAAAAAATGGGTCTGGGACAATGCACCCCTGCATGAAGTTGTTTTGGACATGGTCATCAAGCATCATCCCGATCCGGTCACTGCCCAGGTCTACCGCATCCCCAAGATCTGGCGTGGCGAGATGGATTCAGAATTAGGCAGGGACCTTTTAAGCTGCAATCCCAACGGGAAGATGGGCTTTATCATCACCCGGATCGTCGTTGACCCCCGCTCCGGGAAGGACATTTCCGCCGGACGGTTGTTCAGCGGGACGATCCGCAGTGGCATGGAAGTTTATCTGAACAATGCCCGGCAAAGGCAGCGCATCCAAAATGTTTACATCTACAACGGCGTCAAGCCGGAAATTATTGAATCCCTGCCGGCAGGAAACGTTTTAGCCATTTCCGGCGTCTTAGGATTTGCCGGCGAAACAGTAACTGTAGAGCCGGAGCATTCTTTTGAGGAGATCAAACACATTTTTGAGCCGGTTATCACCAAAGCCATTGAAGCCAAGAAATCAGCTGATCTGCCCAAGCTGATTGAAGTTCTGAGGAAGGTTGGCCGGGAAGACCCTTCCATTAAGATTGAGATTAATGAAGAAACCGGCCAGAACCTGATCAGCGGGATGGGCGAGCTGCACTTGGAGATTATTGAAAATCGGATCATCACGGAAAAAAATGTTGAGGTCAAGACTTCTCCCCCAATTGTCGTTTACCGGGAAACTATTGCCAGAAAAAGTCCGGAGGTCGAGGGCAAGTCGCCCAACAAGCATAACAAACTTTATTTTAAGGTTGAGCCTCTTGAGCCGGAAATCAGCCTGGGAATCAAGGAAGGAAGACTGCCTTCTTCCGGGCGGCTGAAGAAAAGGGACGAGCAGGTCATCGCCTTCCTGCGCGACGAGTGCGGCTGGGATGCCAAGACGGCCGGCATGGTCAAGGAGATATGCAATGGCAACATCTTTATGGATCAGACCCGGGGCATAGTTTACATCAACGAGATTATGGAACTGGTCCTGGACATGTTTGAAGACGTGATGAAAGCTGGCCCTCTGGCTAAGGAGCCCTGCATGAATATTAAAGTGAGCCTGACCGACTGCAGCCTTCACGAGGATGCCATCCACCGCGGGCCGGCTCAGATGTATCCAGCCGTCCGGGAAGGGATTCGGGGGGCGATGATGCAGGCCGGTCCGCTGATGTTCGAGCCGCTGCAGGTGATGAGAATCGAAGCTCCGACCGAATACACCGGTGAAATCTCCAAATTAGTTTCCTCGAAAAGAGGGCAGTTATTGGACATGACTCAGGAAGAGGATCAGGTGATTGTCAAGGCCAAGCTGCCGGTGGCGGAAATGCTTGGCTGGAGCAGCGACCTGCGTTCGGCGACGGAAGGGAGGGGCAATGCCACTTTAGTTGATCAGATGTTTGAGCGCCTGCCCGGGGAGCTGCAGGAGAAAGTCAAGAGGCAGATTATTGAACGGAAGGGATTGGGTGAAGGGGAGTTGGGGGTTTAGGATTTTATACCAGCTTAGGATTTCATTTGCCATGCCCGCTAAAGAAGAAAAAGGGTATTTAATTCTGTGTTGTACTGCCGGTTACGGGCGGCGTATGCGCCACTGCGACTCTTTTGATAGAAAAATATATAAAGAAGAGGTAATTATATTTACCTTATGGTAAGATTTTATACCTATCTGGAAATGTACCTCGGCGATTTAAGCCAGAGCGTCAGCCTCAGCGAGTTTGAAAGCCATTTTAAGACCCCCCACCAAACGGTAAAGAAACACTTGGAACAATTTACCAAAGCAAAGATACTCACCGAAGAAAAAAAGGAGCGCTTCCTGTTTTATCGGCTTAATCTAAGCAATCCATTAACTAAAGAATATCTGCTCCTCTGCGAAAAAGAGAGATTGTTGGCTTTTTTAGAAAAAAACACTTTATTCTCACGGCTCTATCAGGAATTATCACCTTGCTTTAAATATTCAAAAATTCTCCTCTTCGGCTCCAGCACAGAAAAAAAAGAGTACGCCGACATTGATCTGATTATTATCTCAAAAAATAAGGGTATCAAGCCGATTATAAATATCAAGCCGATTATAAAAAAGTTCCAAGAAACTTATTCAGTAAAAATACACGCGGTTCAGACAGAAGAAAAATGCCTGACAAAAACACTAATTCAGGAAATAAAACAAAAGCATATAATCTTCAATAGTCATGAATACTTCCTGGAGGTTTTATATAAATGAGTATAGACTGGTGCAAAAAGCAAGGAATGAAGCTTATTGAGCCAAATGACAATTTGGCAGAAGAATACTACAAAAATGCGGAAGAAACGTTAAGAGTTACAAATCTCATTAAGGATTCCGGCTCAAATATGTGGCTTGCAACACAAAAATATTATACTGAATATTTGGCTGCTTGCTCTTTGTTGATGAAAATAGGCGTAAAATCAGAAATTCATTCCTGCACCATTGAGATCGTCCAGCTTTTGGAAAAGGGAAATATAGTTGATTTTGGATTCAGCAAAATGCTCGAGGAAGATAAGGAGTTGAGGATTGACAACCAATATTACCTAAAAAACAAGCCCGTGAATTTTGATTCAAAAAATCTCTCAAATATCTTGTTAAAAGTAAGAAGGGTCCTTGACACCTTAACTAACGCGGATATACAGAGAATAAGGAAACTCATCTAGCCGCCGGCCTTTCAGACGTTTACCACCCTCTAAATACAACTTTTTTCACCAAAACCTTTATAAACATCCTAACAAAAAAAAGGTTAAATTTACAATTACCATCAAGTAAGCAAGTAAATCGGAGGATAAGACCAAAATGGCAAGAAAAAAAGAACATATCAACCTGGTCTTCATCGGCCACGTTGACCACGGCAAGTCGACCAGTGTAGGCAGACTGCTCTACGACACGGGAAACATCGACGAGCAGGCGATGAGAAAGCTGAAAGAAAGGGCAGAGCAGTTGGGCAAGGGCGGATTTGAGTTCGCTTTTGTCATGGACAACCTCAAAGAAGAACAGGAAAGGGGGGTCACGATTGACCTGGCCCACAAAAGGTTTGACACTGATAAATATTATTTTACCATCATTGACGCGCCGGGGCACAAGGATTTTATCAAGAACATGATTACCGGGGCTTCCCAGGCGGACTGCGCCGTGCTGGTTGTCGCCGCCAACGATGGAGTCAATGCCCAGACCATCGAGCACCTGAAACTGTCTAAAATCTTTGGCGTCGGGCAGCTGCTGGTCGCCGTTAACAAGATGGACATTTCCGGAGTCAGTTTCTCCGAAGCCAGATACAAAGAAGTCGTCGAAGACGTCAAGAAACATGCCCTGCAGGCCGGATGGAAAGTCAGCGCCCTCCGCTTCCTGCCGATGGCGGCTTTGGTCGGAGAGAACATTACCAAGAAGTCCAGTAAGATGGCCTGGTGGACGGGGGAAACCCTCTTAGAAGCTTTGAACAAGTTTGATGCGCCCCAGAAGCCGACTAACCTGCCCTTGAGGCTGCCGATTCAGGACGTTTATAACATCACCGGTATCGGTGTCGTTCCCGTTGGCCGGGTCGAGACAGGAGTGATGAAAGTCGGCGACAAGGTTATCATCGTTCCGGGAAGGGAAGGCAAAGGTGTGCCGGGGGAAGTCAAGTCAATCGAGATGCACCATGAGCAGATTGATCAGGCTGAGCCGGGTGACAATGTCGGGTTCAACGTCCGCGGCGTCGGAAAAAAAGATATCGCCAGAGGGGATGTTTTGGGTCATTCAGACAAAGCGCCCAGTGTGGTGACGGAATTCACCGCTCAGGTTGTCATCATGAACCACCCCAGCGTCGTCACCGTCGGCTACACGCCGGTCTTCCACATCCACACTTCCCAGGTGGCCTGCCAGTTTGTTGAGATTATAAAGAAGATCAACCCGGCAACCGGGGAAGAAATTACTGAGAAGAAGGACATCCTCAAGAATGGGGATGCAGCCATCGTCAGGCTGAAGCCGGTGCAGCCGGTTGTCATCGAGAAGAACTCGGAGATTCCGCAGATGTCCCGCTTTGCCATCAGGGACAGCGGCTTGACTGTCGGTGCCGGGATGTGCATGGAGCTGGTCAAAAAGCCCTTGGTTTAAGGGCTATTTTTATTTTTTAATTTCAAATTTCCACGGTGAACCTGAGTTCATCGTGCCGGGAAAATGACACAACGCGCCAGAATAAAATTAGCGAGTACGGAGATTGACAAAGTCAATCAGATTTGTGACAGCATTAAAGATATTGCTGAAAAGACCGGCGCGGACATGCGCGGGCCGATTCCTCTGCCGACGAAGAAGCTGAAGGTGACCACCCGCAAGTCGCCCTCCGGCGAGGGGAAAGCCTCCTGGGAGCGTTATGAGATGCGCATCCATAAGCGGCTGATTGATTTAGGCGCTAACGAGCGGACTTTAAGGTTGGTGATGCGGGTGCCCATCCCGGAGAACCTCAATATTGAGATTGAGATGGTTGATACGTAGTTGAGGTGGGATGATTTTAGGGCACGATAATATTTGTTAAATGCTTTAGTTGTCTAGCGCAATTGCCGATTTGCCTTAAACACAATGTTTATATTGTTTTAAATTTATTTAATAAATATGAAGATAACATTCAAACTTTGCAATAAATCTAATCTTAAAGATCTTGAAAGATGCATGGAAAAGCTTCAAGATTTTCTGGTCAACATAGATCCACTAAAAAGATTGAGAAAGCTACCTGAATATGGTAAGAATTATACAAATAATCTTATCAAGAAAATCTTTAAGCAAGAGGGACTTATTATTCTCGTGTATGATAAAGAAAAAATTGTAGGCTGTATAGCTGGAATTATTGAAAAACAACCCAAAAATAATCTTCTTGAGTGTATTCCTACAAAACCCGGCAGAATTTTAGAGCTTTTCGTTTTGGATAGTTATCGCGGTCTTGGGGTAGGTAAAAAATTAATGCAAAAAATGGAGGATTACTTTAAGAATAATAAGTGTGATGTTGTTAGGGTAGAAGTTTTTGTCCCGAATAAAAACGCCCACAATTTTTATCAAAATTTAGATTATTCCGATAGTGTAGTCGATATGATTAAGAAACTAAAGTAGGGCAAATCCGCAACTAACAGCCGGCATATGTCTTCTCAAAATGTTTCGTTTCTGGCACTAAACGCCAAGCAAAAATTACAATTATATATAAAGTAGGAATAAGCTTGCTGGTATCAGTGCGTATGTGCCTTTCTGCTCAAGCTTATTTTTGGTAATCATGCATCCTTGCTTAAGCTTTCGCAGTCCAATAAAATCCCCGGAGTTGATACTATTTTGATATTTTACTTCTATTCCTCTCAGAATACTCCCTAGTTTTATAATAAAATCTACTTCATTCCCTTTGTTTGTCTTGGCATAATAAATATGATCTGAGGGGTCAAACAGGTCGTTTGGTCTGACGTTATAAATGGCTCTGCCCAAATGGTTTGAAACGAGTGATTCGATTAAAATTGATTTTTTTTCAGGATGATGTATATTTTCCTGCGATACGGCATAAGGATCCCTGGTATTTTCAAACAGCCAATGATACAGCGCGGAATAGATAAATGGGTTTATGAAATAAAGTTTTTTGTTGCTGGCGGGATTTTCCTCCCCGTTTAATTCAATTTTATAACAAATGCTGATAACAAAGATGTCCTGGAGGATATGGGCATATTGTTCGACGGTAGGGGATGAAGCAATGCCATTTTCTGTTCTAATGCCATTCCAGCTTGTCGGAGTGCCCATTTTTTTTATAATTGAGCCAAGAATAAGTTTTGCAGTTTTTTCTTCCCTCCCTGCCCGGGTAATATCCCCCGTAATCTGCTTTGTGTATAAATCATATATTTGGGAAGAAATCCTTCCCGTGTTGTGATACTCATTAACCGCCAGCAGTATTCCTCCGGTGAGAAGATATTCATCCAGGAGTTTATCCAGCGCCAGTGAGAGCCGGCTTAAATCCCAGGCTGATTTGGGGATTTTTCCCTCCAATAACTTTTGAAAATCATCATTCCGGGTAGAATGTTCGTGCAGGTTCCATTTTTTTACTTGCTCGTAAATTTCGGGATTCCTTAACTCAACGTATTCGGCAAATTTCATCGGCAGGAGAATCTTGTTCGTTGACACCCCTTCCTTTTCTCCCACCCTTCCGGGAAGCCGCTCCGTGCTCCTTTTGAGGTCTAGTATATGGGAGCCGGTAAGAATCATGGTGAGGTTATGATTCCCTTTGGCATCAATAAAATGTTTGACGGCTCTTTGCCACTCTTTAACATAGGAAATCTCATCTAAAAAAATATAGGCTCTTTCATTATTTTGGCTCCTAATCCATTCATAGTATGTTTCTAAAATATCCCCTAATTGGACGTAATCTTTGATATCATCACAGGCATAATAAAAGATATTGGCGTTATTTTTTGTTTTGAGCAAATCCCTGATCATTATCTTTAAGGTAGTAGTTTTCCCCACCTGCCGGGGTCCCCGAATGCTGTATACGGCATTTTTCTCTAAATCGATGTGTTTAAGGAGGCGCGGGGTCCATTTTACTGCCGATTTATTTAATTCCTGTATTTTGAGATCTTCTTCTATTCTGTGGGGGGTTTCCCACCAGGGATTCTGTTTTTGAAGTTTGAGTAAGTCCATTTTAATAGTAGAATATGTACTTATTTATAAAGCTTTTCATATTTGGATATAAACTTATTTATAAGTGGGTTTATATTAAAGTATGAACTTTTCAAGCTACGGTCGCCACTCCCATACCTTGCCGGCCACAACACGGAGATTAATTATGGGAAATTGCGCAGGGTCTGAATTGTGGGTAATTAAAAAGCGCCAGCACCCGGATTTGAACCGGGAATTCCCGAAGGAAGCGGTTCTCCTGCCACTCGGTTCGAGATTCGGCCAATCTGTCCGCCGCAATACCGAGTTATGCGATGCTGGCATTTAAAGTATGATTTATTTCGATTCTTTATAAAATTTCTTCAGATAAATAGGGTCACTCTCCCTTAAGCTAGGCGAAGTTTCCTTAAATTTCCTTAAAGTTCCTTAAATTCTCTTAAATTCCCAAAAACCATTACTGACTTTTATGTCCCACTTTTTTGGGAAAACTATTTAAGCTAGTTTGCCTTTTAGGCAGGAATGGAGAGCGGAACGTCGCAACTGGATTTGGGCCAACTGCGGGCTGGATTGTCCGGGCTGCATGAAGCACAGGCCCTGAGCCGGCTTTACTTCCGGCAGGGGGCAGAATATGCCCAAAAGCGGCCGCAGGAAAGGGAAAAGAGAGATTACCTTGACCTTGCTCATACGCTGTCCGATGTCCGCCCCGAGGGTATTTCCCAAGCCAGATATAATCAGACTGACAGGAAATCAGGGAGTACTTACACCTCAGGATGCAGTGCAGGGATAAAATTAATTTACACCGGCCGGGAACCGGCTCTTTACACCCTCCCTGTTAAACCAGAAATGGCTCTCTACCGGCGGAAAGATGGAAATGGAGAAGAAGATTGGTACATCAATTAAACATTTAATCTGTCAATTAAAGATAATCTGTCAGGAGAACTCTAAAATTGTTCTGCGGAATGTTCTGTGGAACTCCTCTTTATTCCCCAATTTTCCGGGCCAGTTTTCTCAGCGCCGCCACCAGCTGCTTCGCCGCTTCCGGATGAATCTTGGTCGCTCCGCCTTCCACCTGAACTTCCTCTTCTTTCATCACATTTATCAGATTGATGAGCTCCCTAATCATGTCTTCCGCTGCCTTGACAGTCATTTTCCCCGCCATTCTATTCACCCCTCATGTTTTCAAGATAATTAAGCAGCAGCCTGACTCCCGCTCCCGTGCCCCCTTTGGGAGTATAGAATTTTGGCTCGTGCCAGAAGCCGGTGCTGCCGATGTCCAGATGGGCCCAGGGAGTCTTCTCGACAAAATGGCTCAAAAAGACCGCTCCCTCAATCGTCCCGGCGTCATAGCTTTTCCCGCTGTTGCGCAGGTCGGCGATATCGCTTTTCATCATCTCCATGTATTCTTCCCAAAGAGGCAGCCGCCATATCCGGTCGCCGGTTTCTTCCCCAGCCCGGGCTAAATCTGCCGCCATCGGTTCATCCGTGGTCATCAAAGCCGTGGCAAAATAGCCTAAAGCCACGACGCTGGCCCCGGTCAGAGTGGCAATATCAATAATTCTTTTCGGCTTCATCGTCTCAGCATAGCTTAAGGCATCGGCTAAAATGATTCTGCCTTCGGCATCAGTGCTGTTGACCTCAATCGTCTTCTTGTTGTACATCTTAATGATGTCGTCCGGGCGGTAGGCTTTCCCTCCGGGCATGTTCTCTACTGCAGGGATAACACCGACAATCCGCATCTTTAGTTTTAGTTCCGCCGCGGCTTTCATCACTCCCAGGACCGCCCCGGCTCCCGCCATGTCCTGCTTCATCCCCTCCATGTACTTGCTCGGCTTAAGGCTCAGTCCGCCGCTGTCAAAAGTTACTCCTTTCCCGACGATGGCGAGGGAATTTTTTGCCTGGGGATTGTATTCTAAAACGATCATCTTCGGCGGATTGCCGCTGCCCTGCCCGACGGCCAGGATGCCGTTGCAGCCCATCCTTTCCAGCTCCGGGGCGTCAAAAACCTTGACTCTCATCAACTCATTTAATTTGAGCGCTTCCCTGGCCAGGTAAAGGGGATTGACGACGTTGGCCGGCAGATTGACCAGGTCCCGCACGTAATTGGTTGCCTGGCTGATGATTTCCGCTTTCCTGACTGCTTCGGTTAAAGCCGGGGAAACTTTTCCCTTTTCCAGCAAAGTCAGTGAATCGACGGTCTTGATCTTGTCTTTTTCTTCCGTCTTATAGAGGTTGAATTCATAATCGGCCAATAAAACTCCTTCCGCTGAGACAAAGACGGCTTTCCCGCGGCTGAAGCTGCCTAAATGGTGCAGGACGGAGGCATAGTTTTTGGCATCAGCATGTTTAGCGGCCTTGTGCGCGTTGGCCGAGAGCCTTCTTAATTTTTCCAGGCTGAACTCTTTCTTTTTTCCCAAGCCGGCGAGGAGGAGTTTCCCGGCCGGAGCCCTGCCGAGGAGCGTCAGGATCTTCATTTCACTGAATTCGGCGCGGAATTCTTTGGTTTTGACCAGCCGATCGACTTCATTGACGACTTCTTTGCCGCATTGGTTCAGAAATTCGTTGGTTTTCTCGCCTTCAAACAGGCCTAAAGCGAGAAGATCCGTCCGGTAGCTCTTAACCGCCCCTTTTTCCAGTTTGATTTTCATAAGGGGGAAGGTTTATCGGCAAGTTTTTAAGTTTTTTGTTTTTGATAAGGTTAATTTTTTAAACAGCGTCGTTTTTTTGCATTTAATAGTCGAAAGCTCCAACCTTTTAGGTTGGGGATGAAGGCTTTTAAATGTTCCAAAAATCCGCTGCTCGGGGCTACCCTCGGGCAGCGGATTTTTGTTACCGGTTGCGGGCTGGTGGTCTAACGGCATGACACAACCTCGGCATGGTTGAGATTCCGGGTTCAATTCCCGGCCAGTCCATTTTTTTTGGCCGGATGTGTGCAGATTGCTGTCAAGTCAAATTGAAAAACTGTCAGTCAAATTAAAAAATAGAAAATTATTTAAATAAGAATTTATTATGTTCGCTTATGGAAAATAAGCATGCCGGTTATTTGATAGTAGGAATTTCTGTATTGATGGGTTTTATTATTTACTCGTTCAATCAAGCCCTAAAAGAAATAGTTGGCACTACCTGTTCCCACGGCCCAAGCTGTTCGATGTGGGGGACCATCAACTTACAGACTAACATCAGTTTAGGAGTGATGGTATTCGTAGGTTTGATTGGATTATATTTTGTCTTTTTTAGCAGGGAAGAGATAGTTACTAAAAAAGAGATAGTTACTAAAATCAAAACGGTAAGACAGCAGCTCGAGCCAAAGAAAATTACGAAAGAAAATTATCAAAAAATAATGGGTGGATTAAGCGGCGATGAAAAACTTATCTTCGAGAAAATCCTGGAGGCAGAGGGAACAATATTCCAATCGGATTTGGTAGATCAATCCCAGCTCGCAAAAGTTAAAGTTACCCGTTTGCTGGACAGATTAGAAGGGAAAGGATTGATTGAAAGGAAAAGAAGGGGCATGACTAATGTGGTTATCCTCAAAAGTTAAAATTAAAAGATAAAATAAGTCCAATTAAAATAAGTTAAAATTAAAAGAGGTGAAAAAAAATGGGAAAAATCGGTTGGAAGAAAGCGGCTTTATCTTTAGGCGGGGTTTTTGCTCTGTCCCATTTAATCGGAACCCTTCTGATACAGGCAGGCCTGGCCAAGCAGATATTAAACATGCATTTTTTGGACGTGGACTTTACTTTACTGCCGTTTAGTGTCTGGGTCTGGCTGTTAGGAATAGTGCTGGCTTTTATAGTCGGAGGAGTAATCGGTTTGATATTCAGCTGGATTTGGAACTGGGTGAAAGAATAGGTTTTTCTTCTTTTTTAATTTTTTTAACTTTGAAACTAGTTTCATACAAGGGCTTATAAGGAGTTTCATTCTTTATTTCTGCCGGTGATGCTAAAATGGATCAAAAAATAATCAAAATTAAAAGAATGCACTGCCATAGTTGTGCAGGGTTAATTGAAACAAAACTCGGCTCATTAGAAGGAGTTGAAAAAGTTAAAGTGAACCTTGCTAGAGGGGAAGCAGACGTTAAATTTGATCAGGATAAAATCAGTTTGGAAAAGATAAGCTCAGAAATAAACCGGTTAGGTTATGTTACGGGCGATAAAGAAGAAAATGAACAAAAAGAAGAGAATGCACCAAAAAAGAAAGGGAAAGGCTTTTTACTAGGTTTAATCTACGGCTTAATTCCCCACATTGGCTGTATTGCTTTTATTATCGGCTCAATATTAGGGGTTACAATGCTAATGAATCTTTTTAAACCTCTTTTAATGAACAGATATTTTTTCCATGCTTTGGTTGGAGTTTCATTAGGCTTCGCTACTTTGTCTTCACTATTTTATTTAAAGAAGAATGGACTATTGTCCTGGATGGGAATCAGGAAAAAATGGAAGTATCTGTCTGTAATGTATGGCTCTACTATGGGGATAAACCTCTTGTTGTTTATGCTGGTTTTTCCATTATTGGCCAATGTCTCTGTTGACTCGTCTTCAATAACCGGAGCAGCTATCGGGATTGCCGGTAATGAAAATACGGATTCTTTGCTCAAGCTTAAAGTCGATATTCCCTGTCCCGGCCATGCCCCTCTTATTTCCCAGGAATTAAAGACGATCAAGGGGGTAACGGGAATAACATTTAGTTTTCCAAACTATTTTGATGTGACTTATAATCCTGCGAAAACATCAAAACAGGAAATGTTAGCCTTAGATGTTTTTAAAAGTTATGAAGCCGCAGTGATTAGTGAATCGGTCGCTGAACAAAGTATTCAGGAAGAAAAAAGTATCCGGGAAGAAAATAAGCCTCCTGCCGGCGGAAGCTGTTGTGGCGGGGGAGGAACGTGCGGAAGCAAGGAAGGCGGGGGATGCGGAAACAGTGGTGGCTGTGGAGGCTATTAAAATATGCGGAAGCTGCTAAACAGCGAGGAATAATACAAGTAATAAAGTAACAATAAGTAATAAAAATGAGGAGATATCTATCCATTAAAATGAAGCAAACAATCATCAAAATCAGCGGTATGCACTGCCAGAGCTGTGCAACTATTTTAGATAAAGCTTTAAGCAAAGAAAAAGGGGTCAGGTCAGCAAATGTGAATTTTTCCACCTCAAAAGCCAATGTTTCGTTTGATGAAAAACAGATTAATCAGGAAAGCTTAATCAAAGTAATCAAGGACAAAGGTTATGGCGCCGTTATTTTTGAAGGAAAAGAAGATTTTGGCAAAGAACTCGCATCACAAAGAAGAGAGATTGAGAGTCTCAGGGACATATTTTTATTCAGTTTAGCCTTTTCTCTCCCCATCTTTATTATCGGCAGTGTCTTGGAATGGCTGGCGGTTATCGTCCCATTTCAGGGCTATGTTCTTTGGATACTGTCAACACCAGTCCAGTTCTTTGTCGGTTGGGGATTCTATAAAGGGATGTGGCATGCTTTTAGAAACAAAACGGCAAACATGGATTCTTTAATCGCCATTGGAACAAGTGCTGCCTATTTTTTTAGTATTTATACTCTATTTGTAAACCCTGAATTAGGACTATATTTTGAGATCTCGGCGATATTAATCTCATTTGTGGTGTTAGGCAAATATCTTGAGGCGATTGCCAAAGGGAAAACAAACGAGGCGATAAAGAGATTGATGGAACTTTCACCTAAAACGGCAACCGTGATCAGGAAAGGCAAAGAAGTGAAGATAAATATTGACGATGTCGTTGTAGGGGATATTGTTTTAGTCAAGCCGGGAGAGAAGCTCCCGGTTGACGGCCTGATTATCGAAGGCAGTTCTTCCCTTGACGAGAGCATGGTTACCGGAGAAAGTATGCCCATCAGCAAGAAAAAAGGAGACACAGTTATCAGTGCTACCATAAACAGGCACGGCGCATTTAAGTTCAGAGCCACAAAAGTCGGTGAAAACACAACTTTATCCAGAATCATCAAGCTGATTGAAGAGGCACAGGGAAAAAAGGCGCCAATCCAAAGATTTGCTGATACCATCTCTGCTTATTTTGTGCCGGTCGTCATCTTAATCGCAATGATCACTTTTACCGTTTGGTTTTCGATTTTCCATGCCAAAATCAGCTTTGCTTTAATTGCGGCCGTTGCCGTTTTAGTTATTGCTTGCCCCTGTGCTTTAGGTTTGGCAACACCGACAGCGATAATGGTGGGAACAGGAAAAGGGGCAAAGCAGGGAATTTTGATCAAAGGCGGCGATGCTTTGGAAACTGCCCACCAGTTAAAATCTGTTGTTTTTGATAAAACCGGGACCGTAACTAAAGGAAAACCGGAAGTTACAGATATTGTTGGAAAAGATAAAAATAAAATTTTAGAAATTGCCGGCAGTATTGAAAAAAATTCTGAACATCCATTGGCAGAAGCAATTGTTGATAAAGCTAAACAAAGCCGAATTAGCTGGAAAAAAGTCAGTGATTTCAAAGCATTAGTTGGCAAGGGAGTAAAAGCAAAAATCGGAAAGAAGGAATATTATTTAGGAAATTTGAAGCTGATTGAAGAAAGAAAAATTAATTTATCCTCATTCAAAAATAAAATTATGGGGTTGGAAAACGAAGGAAAAACGGTCATGGTTTTATCTGAGGGAAAAATGGCTCTCGGTTTGATTGCCGTTGCTGATGAGATTAAAGAGGATTCCCCGCAGGCAATTAAAAGATTACGGGAGTTGGGGATTAATGTGTATATGATTACCGGCGATAATCGGAGAACGGCCCAGGCAATTGCCGAAAAAGCGGGAATAAAAAATTTCTTTGCCGAAGTTTTGCCGGAAGAAAAGGCAAATTATGTCAAAAAGTTGCAAAAAAAAGGCAAAGTGGGGGCTGTGGGTGATGGAATTAACGATGCCCCGATGTTGGCACAGGCAGATATCGGTATTGCTATGGGTTCAGGGACAGATGTGGCCATGGAAACAGGCAATATCGTTTTAATGAAAAATAGTTTACTGGATATTCCCAGAGCGATTAAGTTAAGCAAAATAACCATGAGCAAAATCAGGCAGAACATGTTCTGGGCTTTGTTTTATAATGTTTTAGGGATACCGGTGGCGGCGGGGGTTTTATACCCTTTTACCGGCTGGCTGCTGCGTTTGAAGCTTACCGCCGTACCAACGGCGCCGTTAATATTGACATGCCGGAAGTGAAGGTGCGCGTAGCCGATGGAAAGGTGATCATCAAGCCTCTGTCCGCCCTCAAAAGCCGTGATCTGGTGCGCGAAGCCATGTTGATGACCGGCCAGG
>CAYWPJ010000018.1:0-7030 GCA_964460195.1 uncultured Methanosarcinales archaeon | reverse complement strand
TGCTGAGCCCGGTGATTGCCGGCGGAGCGATGGCTTTAAGTTCGGTCAGTGTAATTACCAATTCTTTGTTGCTGAGAAGAAAGAAGTTATAGGAAAATCGGCGTTCGTTATAATTTAATCTGTTTTAAATGTTCTAATCTCTTGTTCGCGTCCATAGAATTAGAAAATTTTTTCCAGAATATTTTTGAGAGCCATTCCGCCCAGGATTTATCTGTTATGGTGTAAAAGATAAATTTGGTTTTATTCAGCTCATTTAATTTTCCGGTGGGCTCTTTTACTTCTTTTAACCGGATAAAGTTCCCGTCAATTACCACTCCCCTGATCGGATGAGAGTCATGCCTGATTTCAATCAGATTATTACCATATTTTAGGTTGAGGGACAGGACTCTTTCGATATTATCTTTTCCGGCAAGATCCACCTTGCACAACACTTTAATGTTTACCTTTTTTTCTACCAGTTTCTCAAAAATTTTGAACAGGTCTTTATTCTTATCTTTAATGTTAATAAAAGACAAATTTCCGGAGAAAAAGAGTATCTGCTTTTTAGCATTTAAAAGAATATTCTTGAATTCATCTATATCTTTTTCTTCTCTATCTAAAACAAAACTTTTTCTGTTCTTTTCAGGCACATACTGAAAAATATCAAAAGCTGAAAAGTCTTCTTTTTTCTTGCAGTTAAATATATCTTTTTCCAATCTTTCCTGAAAAATGGAAGACGATACTTTTTCAACGGAAGACCAATAGATTATTTTTAATGCCCCCCTGGTTCCGCCCCTAAAAACTCTGGTGGAAATAGTTCCAAAGTTTTTCTCAATTTCTTCTATATACCTGTCGGCAGTTCTCCAATTCTTGCCGATTAATACAGCTATCTCTTGTACACTTCTAGGTTTAGCATACACAAATCCTTCAATTTTATTTATTGTCTGTGAATCAAGCATAATTATAAGCCATTCTTATGAATATATAAATATTATGGTGTTATACAACACTATTGACAATTTTATGTCAGAAATATATATCGCTAATACAAGTCTATAACCTTGTTATGAACACAAAAATTGAAACCGAAGCCAAGATAAAACTGCAAAATAATTCTTTTGAAAAGATTATTGGTATTTTAGGCTGTCCCCATTTTATTGCTCAAAAAATGATTTCTTTCGGAACGCATATCAAGAGATACTGAGATTAAGATTCGAGGAGGGGCAGGTGATTTTAAATCGTAAGACAGAAGCTGGCCTCCCCACAAATTTCAAGTCAAAAAAGGAAGAAGAGATGGTTCTTTTGAATAAAAAAGTAGAAAAAAAAGAGATAGTTCTTTTGAATAAGAAAGTAGAAACAATTTTGTCGTTTTGGGGATTCAAGAAATTTTTTTCTTATGAAAAAGAAAGGGCAAACTTTGCTTGGGGCAATTGTGCCGTTTCTTTAGATAAGTTGGGGGCTGATTATTACATCGAGATTGAAGGAGAAGAAGCAGAAATTAATAAAGTGATCAGCCGATTAAATCTTGAAAAAAAAACATTAGAAAAAAGAAGCTATCTTGAAATTCTGGGGGGTGAAGAAGATGGGCTGTATAGAAAAAGTTTATAGTGTATCCGCATTGGTTGGAAATGGGGCATGTAATGCTAAGTGCAATTTCTGTGCGGGAGAATATCTCCGGCCGGAAGCAAAAGAGAACAAACTTTATGGCAAAAATCTTGAAGCGGCAATAAAATTATCTGCCCGATATGGCGGTTGGTCGCTTTCATTAACTTCAAGCGGGGAAGTGACTTGCGATCCTGACGCTTTAACCAGAGCTTTGGAAATATATCAAAAATGTGCCCAGCAAGGAGCATATCTCCCAAATGTAAACTTGTTTACAAACGGGATCCTTCTTGGTGATGTTGCCTTTTGCGGCAAATATCTGGACACTTGGAGGGAATTAGGGCTAAATAACATTGCGGTATCAATTCATGATGTAGATGAAAAAGGGCAGGCAGTGATTTACGGAGTTAAGAATTATCCTGCTTTAGAGACTATTGTTAAGAATGTAGAGAAACATGGATTAGGTGTAAGAGGAACTTTGTTACTTAGAAAAGGAGGGGTAGATAATTCAGACAAATATGAAACAGCAGTAAAAACCCTTATTGATAAAAGCATTGATAATATTACTTCCTGGCCGATTGGCAATCCCGATGGAACAAGAAATGAATACACTCCATCAAGATTAGGTCTGTTCGGAATAAGATGGTGGTTGCATCAAAAGGCAATCATGTGTCATGGGCATGTTTGGGGCGGGGGTGTTTTTGATTATCAAGGAAACATCTTAAGATATACCGATTATGTCACCCGGCATGATCCAAAAAAGGATTTTGTAAGGCAATTGGTGGTTTTTCAAGATGGGACTGTCGCTTATTCATGGATCAGAGAAGGAGCATTATGTATGAAATAAAAGGTTAACACTGAATAATCTAAAAATGAATAATCTAAATAACCTTTCCCTTTTTGTAGGAACCGGGGATTGTAATGCTAAATGCCGGCATTGTGCCGGAGTTCCGTTAAGAAAATATGCTCCTAAAGAAGATGGAGTAATAAATCAAGATTTAATCTATAAAACGATTAAATCTTGCTATGAGCAAGGAGCCAGATATTTATCTATCAGCAGCAGCGGAGAACCGACTTTATCTCCATTATCTGTAACAAAAACATTAAAATTGGTTTATGAATGCAGGGCCGAAGGGATTCAATTTTCACCGATAAATCTTTATTCTAATGGGATCAGGATAGGTGAGGAAAAAGATTTTTGTGATACTTATCTGCCTTTATGGAGGACTTCATGTCTCACCACCGTTTATGTGACAATGCATGATGTTAATGAAAAAGAGAATGCCAGAATCTATGGTATAGGGACTTCTCCCCCATTAGAAACTGTATTATCCCGGATACACGAAGCTGATTTGTCAATGCGGGCTAATTTAGTTCTTAGTAAAAGAACGATCAGTACTTTTGATAAATTTGTCTCAACCGTTGAGCGTCTCAAAAGAATAAATGTTGATTCTATCTCTGCTTGGCCAATTAGAGGCCTGGAAGACAAAGTTGACCCAGAATTATCTCCGCTTGAAAGTGAATTAAACAAAATGGAATCATGGGTAAATAATCAAAATCCAGAGCATAAAATAAGGCTGTTAAGAGAAAAAAGTAAGTGGGTATATCAACAAGGTCAAAAACTAACTTTATTTCCAGACGGCACACTTTCAAACGCATGGTGCAATTATTAGCCCCCTATTTCTCCAAAGATAAATTTATAACTCCCGGCAGATTAGTCCAGAGCATGTTTCGCTGGTATGGCCTGGCAGGGATACTGCTGATTGCTTTCGCCGAGCTGAACTTCTTCCTGGGGATCGAGCCCTTTGCCACCAAATATTTCATCATCATCTGGGGCGGATACATCCTAACTGTCGACGCCCTCGTCTACAAGCTGAGAAACAAATCCCTTCTGATGGACCAGCCCGGGAAATTTGCCGGCCTTTTTATCCTCTCTGCCGCCTTCTGGTGGGTCTTTGAATTCCTCAACCTTCGGGTCAGCAGCTGGAGCTACCACGGGGCGGCCGCCCTGAGCAACTTTTGGTGGAAGACAATTTATTTCTCGACGGTGCTGCCGGCCGTCTTTGAAACCTACGGCCTGATCAGGAGCATTCATCTCTTTGACCAGGCCCGGCTGCGCCGGAAGCACCAAATCACCAAAACTCTCCTGCATGCCATGACGGGCATCGGTGTCGCTTCTTTCTTCCTCCCGCTGATTTTCCCCGCCTACGCTTATCCGCTGGTCTGGGTGACTTTTTTCTTCATCCTCGACCCGGTCAATTATCTGCACCGCCAGCCGAGCGTCATTCAGCATTTGAAGGATCGAAAACTGGCCGTTCCTTTATCCCTGATGCTGGCCGGGCTGGTCTGCGGTCTTTTCTGGGAATTCTGGAATTACTGGGCGGCCAGCAAATGGTATTATCATATCCCTCACTTAGGGTTCTTTAAGATTTTTGAGATGCCCGTTCTCGGCTACCTGGGATACCTGCCCTTTGCCCTGTCTTTGTATGCGATGTACTTTTTTGTCCAGAGCCTGTTTAAGAAGAAGGGAGAGCGGCTGATGGGATGAATACTTTTGGCTGAAGACTTTTCTTTTGGCTAAAGATTTTTAACGGCGTTATGTCGCCTGCACTTCAGGTGCAGGTCGAGGTGTAGCCGAGAAGTTTTTTGTCGCAGGAAGGACGCAGTTCTTCGGCGCAGAAATGAGCTCGGTTTCCCATTTCTTGCATCATGCAGAGAAAGACCGGCACCGTTTTGTTGTAGTAGTTAGGGGGTTGCCGCCGCACTACATTTAATTTGCAAGTAGTAACAATAGAAAGCTTTTTATATTACTACTTATTTTAGCCATTAAAATGGCACTTGAAACTATCGTTGACAACTTGCGTGACGGTTATAAACAACTGAAAAGAGGTACTTTTCTTCACGCCGACCAATTAATGGCTGCACAAGTTAGGGATGCCAGACTGCGGGAGCAGTGGTTTTATGTCGCTGATGGTCCTCTCTATTCTTTGGAAGGAGAGAAGAAAACTCCGACGCTCTGGCTAATGCGAGAACCTGACAACCTTGTTCTCCGCCACCTGAATGATGCAGTAAATAGTTCTTATGACCAACTTGTCAGTACTGGCAACTTCCGGCCAGGCCCGAAAGAAGCTCGACAGGCGATGAAAGCAAAAGGTACGCTGCGCATTGATCTGACCAAACTCCGTTTGAAGGGTGATGAGCGAGAGTGGCGTTATTTAAAAATACCTACTGGCTATGATGCGTTGAATGCAGAAGAACGAAAGCTGGCAAAGCGATTTTATGGTCAGGGAGAAGCTTTTGACACTGCCATGAGAACATTGTATGATGCAGGAATTTCTGCGACCAAAGTTTGTGTTCTTACTCCAGCGTATGTGCAAAAAGAAGCTAAAAAAGGTCCTGTTGGGCGGGCCGCTGGGCGTTTCTACTTCAGCCTCGATGCCGATTCCGATGCGAGTGTTCGCGACGTCGACGATTACTACGGCCTTCTCGGGGTACGTCGTGTAGTCGCCCCCGCAGGGGCGCGCGCTGGAAAATGAGCAAGTTCCAGATGCTGCCGTGGCCCCACCGGAAATAAGGTTAGCCACTTTTGAAGAAGTAAGAGCATATTCAGCTGGCTTTGTTCCTGATGTAGCACGTGAACAGTTTGAGTTAGGACTGCGAAAATTATATAAACCATAATTTTTTCTTTTTCTTGTTTCAGCACTCCGCAAGGAATGTTACATTCTAGGCGACAAAAATTCGGCATAACATCGAAAACCTAAAGATTCTTAACCCTCTGTTTGTTCCTTCCCCCAGAGCAGTTCCACCAGCCCGTTGAGATCTTTTCCCGTCTCGGCGTCAAAGCCATGTTCTTCTTCCAGAGGCCGGTCGGCCCGGTAGAGGCTCAGGCAATATTTAATCTTCCGGCTGCGCACGGCCGAGTCCAGGACATCTTTCATTTCCCCGTCCTCGTCGGAATCGCCCCGGATAACGTAACGGCTGAACTCAGGATAGCTCCTGATAAAGTTCTCCATCGACTGCCATTTGTTATACTGCTCGCCGAAACAGCCGTCAAAGCCCAGCCGCCCGCCGAACTGCTGCACAACCTCCACGATGTTCCGGCTGAGGTAATATTTGCGTGCTTCTAACAGGGAATAGAATCGGGCCACGCCCGGGTAAAGTATCTTCCTGATCTTTGTCGGAGGAAACATCTTTTCTGCTACTTCCCGCCTAACCGCCGGAGGAAGAAAACGCTCAATGTAATCCTGCCAGAGGCGCGAATCGGCTCTTTTTCCCGGCTGGTTAATCTTCGCCCGGATAGAGCGGTAAGCCCAGGAACGGTAATTCCTGTCATTAAAAAATCGGGAAAGGAAATTTTCTGTTGCCAGCATCCGGGCTGGCGACGAGGCATCAGTCCCATCCAGGTCAGAGACGCAGACATCTGCTTCCCTGAGCTTCTGCCGCAGCTCCGATTCAAACAACCGGCTGGCCACCCAGACGCCTTTTTTTGGCTTGATTAAGTATGAGTAATTCATCTTCCAGCCATCCCCCGGATAAAACTCCACCGGCTGACATACGGCCCGTCCTTGACCTGGCCGTACCTCTCAAAATAGCCTTTTTTGATATCTTCCTTGAGCTTATCCAGGCACAACCCTTCTAAGTCAAGATAAATCCCGCAAATCTTCGCCTGTTCCAGGCGGAAATGAGCATCCGAGCAGGCAATCCCCTTACACCCCTTCCCTCTGGCCAATTCCTCGGCCCGCCGGTTGGCTCTGTTCTTAGGCATGAACCAGCCGTAAGTGGGGTTGATGATCTGGGCATTGAAGACTTCAATCTCATCGACCAGCTCGCACAGCTCAAAGATAATTCTTTGCTCTTCGCCGCCATTGAGGGAGCGGTATTTAATCAGGTGGGCTCCGGGGTTGGGCGTGACGTAAGGATGATTGAGAATGGCCAAGCCGTTCTTTTGATGGATTTCTTCGACGGCTTGGCGGGGCTCCTGATAATCAGGAAAGTAATCTCCCTCAAAACCCAGGGCGAGGAGATGAACAAACCCGGCGATGACTTCCTGAGCCCGGCAGAAATATCCCTTGTCTTCCCCAACCCTGATTTCCGCCAGCCTTCCCCGGTCGAGCTCTTTCACCCCCGGTAAAGTGACGGCCTTTTCGTAGGAGAGGATTTGCTCTTGAGCATTGATCTGCGCCAGGCCGATTAAGCCGGGGGAAGAAAGCATCTGGAGGATTTGAGCCTGATGATATCTGTTTCCCGGGTGGGCATGCAAGTCTGCCAGGATCTTGCCCTCTCTTTGCGGTGCCGGCTGCATTTTTCCAAGGAAGAAGGGCTTTGATTTAAAGCTTTCTACTTCATAGTAATTATTTCTCCAAAAGTTTTATAAATAAGCTAGTTTTCCTCAAATCTAAAATAGGTTTTCCACCGGTCTTGAGCGAACCGCAGTGAGCGTGACCGGTGG
>CAYWPJ010000017.1:0-31361 GCA_964460195.1 uncultured Methanosarcinales archaeon | reverse complement strand
CCGTGGCGCCGAAGGGAAAACTATCCCTTCGTGCGTTCCGAAAGACATAACAATTGTATATTACTAAAGTTATCATTAATGATAATTATTGGTACTTGGAATAGTTGGACGAATGTATCCGCACTTATCTCCGGACAGCTTCTTCCTTTCTCTCAGGCAGAAGAAGAAATTAAATCGTATTTTTCTGGAATCTGATCTTCCTGAATATAGGCAAGCTGTTGGCATATCTGGTTCTGGTAAATAGGTAAAACTTGATGGTAGTGGAGTGGTCATTTAAACTGATACTTCTGCAGTTCCCTCTCTGCCGCCTCGTAGCCTTTCTGCACTATCGTCTTGATATAATCTTTTGACATGCCCATATGCCAGGTAAAAAAGAAATCAGCGTCATTCTGGTCGGGCTTGATGAAACAGTAATCAACGCCGGGCTTGATGCCCAATCCCTCAACCAGCCTCGCTCTCATCCCCTCCCGGTGGCGCTCCAGGATTTCCCTCTGTCCGGGCATCTCTTCGATCATCCGGCCAAACTCTTCCGTGAGGATGTCCAGCGTTCTGTTCTGCGAGCCGGTCAGCTCCTGCGACGATAAAATCTTCTCCTCAATCATCAGGTAAACTGACTGAATGGCTGTCCGGAGCATCCCGTATTTCTTGATTGAACCGGTAACTGGATTGAAATGATAAGGCACGTGAGTGTAGGAGACAAAAACCAGATCCGCTCCGTTGTCGGCGGCCAGGCGGTGGGAAAGGGTTTTTCTCGTCTCGCCGTCAACTTCATCAATCTGCTCTCCGTTATGGTGCCGCACATTGAAAGGATGCAGGAACTGCAGCGAACAGGAAGCGGCCACGGCTGAGGAGATGTCTGCGTCATTGCGGTAAGTCACCCTCTCTTCCAGCTGCAAAGGCTTGCGGCAGTAGACAATCCTTCCCGTTGAGTTCAGAGGGGTGGCGACGACAAAGAGATCAGCCGTGAGCCTCCGGAAATCCTCTGTCTTCAGGAAGCGGTGCAGGCGTTTCTCCAATTTTCCCAGCGAAACCGGGCTCATCACCGAAAAGGCTTCCGGATCCCAGCCGTTCCGCAGGGCGCGCCGGACGCTTTTGGCCAGCTCGGTAAAAGCTTGGGTGTTCAGGCTGAGGTACCACTGGACGCCCCTCGCCAGGCCGGCTCTTCTCAATCTTCGGTCGTCCATAAATAATTCAAACATCTCTGCCGGAGAATAGCCTAAAGCGGTGCCAATGCTGAACAGAGCACCGCCGCTGGAGCCGATGTACATGTCGATGTTCCGGTTGCCCGGTTCGCCCGGCCCCCGGAGTTCTGTTTCCGGATGGTTTAAGACGCCGCCCTTAAACTTGAAACCTTCTTTTTCCAGGCGCATGGCAACACCGATGTGAAAGAAATGGGCTTTCAATCCTCCGCCGCTGGCGACGAGGGCATTGCGTCTCTTGCCGGAGATAACTGTTCTGCCCGGGGGTTGGTTCATCTTAATTTTTTCTCTATAAATTGTTTAGAACTCCCTCAGCCGGCCCAAAACCAGCTGATGGAGCTTTCCGTTGGTGACCACAGCTCCTTTCCGGTGAGCCGTCTCCGGCCGGGAGAAGTCAAGGGGAGAGCCGTCATAATCAGTGTATTTTCCTCCCGCTTCTTCGACGATGATCGAAGGGCCGCAATGGTCCCATAAATGAGTTATATTAGTATGATGGCTGACAAAAACGGTGGCGGCACCCCGGGCAATTTCCAGCGACTTTAAAGAGCCGTTGAGCCTTTCCACCCAAGAGCTGCTGTTCGTTCCCGCCTCTTCCGGCTGCAGGGCTTCGACGGCCCGCTCTAGGCCGGAGTTGTTCCGGGAGCGGCTGATTAAGAGCTTAATCTGTTCTGAGGCGGAAACCAGCAGCGGGCGGGTTTCGTTTTCCTGCCGGCAATAAGCTCCCTGCCCTTTGACCGCATAGAAAAGTTCATCCTGCCGGGAAACTACACCCATAACCGGCTGAAAATGAAAAGTCAGGCCGATGATTGTCCCATAATTATTCCCCTCTTTGCTGAGGTAATCCTGGGTGTTATCCAGCGGATCGATGAACCAGCAGTATTCAGTTCGGAATCTTCGGGGGTCTTCTTTCTGTTCCTCATCAAGAATACTGTACCCCGGGAATTGACGGGAAAAGTTCTCAGCCAAATGCCGGGAGATTTTCCGGTCAACGTCGGAAACCAAAGTTCCGTCGGGCTTCATTTCAACGCCTTTAGGACAGGAATAATCTGCCCGGAGGATCTCGGCCGCTTCCTCAGCCAATTCAAGTGCGTGATGCAGTTCCCGGAACAAGGATAGTGCCATGTTATAATTATATCGCCGCTAAAACCCTCTTTAAGAGCTTTTTAAGAGATAAGCCCCTGGCGAGATTTGCACTCGCGACTTCCACCTTTTTGCCGTCCGGCCATTTTGCGGCCTGACCAGGGATACCAAGGTGGCGCTATAGCTGCTAAGCCACAGGGGCTTACCAGGGCAGAAACAGGGTGGGTTTAAAAAGTTTTTCCACCCCGGGGTTAAGGTGTTGTTGCTTTAATGAAAACTGCCTCTGAGAATCGCTTCTACAAAATTGGTGGCACATACTTCCGTAAAATAATATTCTCTTCTTTTACACCTAAAGATAACGCAAAATCTACATATTCCTGATTAGTTCTTCTCCTCATACCTTCTTGATGAAATCCGACCACAAAACTAACACTAGTATCAATTTCCGAAGAAGCACATTCCCTTACAAAATCAACCAAATTAGGAAAAGCATTTTTAACTTTTGGCCTGCATAATTGATTATATTCTTCTTCAGTCACAGCATTAAATGATATTCTAATCTCATCTAAACCTGCTTCAACTAATTGTTCTGTTGGATTTTCATACATTGACTTAACTAAACCATTAGTATCTACTCTTGTTCTCACCCCATACTTTTCTCTTACCCTCTTAATTACATCAACAACTTTTGGCAAATAGATTAACGGCTCCCCTAAGCCAATAATTGCTAGTTCTTGGTCATCTTCTCGAATTTCTGAATTTATTGAATCCATAATTTCATCAATTGACGGAGATTTTGGTAAAAATAGAGATGATTCTGCTTTTTTCTCATAGATGTTCGGCTTTCCAAATTCCTCTTTATCTCTAGGCCTACTACAAAAAAGACAATCATTAATACAACTATAATTAGCAACTAAATTTACATAAAGAACATTTCCCGGATATGCGGGAGTTTCAAATCTATAAGCAATTTTTCCCGTCATTTCATTACCTCTCTCAATTTTTCAGGAAATTTGCATTGATTAGTTCCATAAGTTGATATAATAGCATACATTAATCTATTTAATCCTATCCCAGTGCAACCACTCCATAACTCCTCATCCTTACTTCCTCTGATGCTAAATCTTGAAGTCATCATATTTGCTAATACTGAACTTCCAACAACTTCTAACCATCTATCTTGATGAGGAATATAAATCTCTAAATCTTTAATGGGAATTTCTTCAAAATTTTCGGGTTCTTGAATTTCTCCCTCTTTTAATTGATAACAGCCTCCCCCTACAACAATCCTATATTTAAGTCCTAAATCTTGGCACAGTCTTTCTATTTCTGCTAAACATCTTTCTCTAGTTTCAATTATTTGCTCTCTCGTTCCCAAATAAATAAACTCTGCTCTATGAAATTCTCTTTGCTTAACGCTTGGTTCTAATTTATCTAAATCTTCATTCCTATAAGATGGGCCTGAACGATCAAGCCATTTTCTTGGCTCTTTTGATACATCTATTCTCCTATTCTCATGGAATTGATAAAAAACAGTACATTGAAGAGGGTCCAATATATATTCTTCTCTTACTCCATCAGTTCTTGAAAACGGTTTTGCTGATATTAAGTAATCATCCCATTTACTTAAAATATCTGCTCTTCTGAATGTATCTACCGGAGCAATTTTAGGTAAAATAACTTCTTCAAAATTGAGAGGACTTCTTAGATATTCTTCTAATAGAGCATAAATCCCATTTAATAGTCTGGTTCCTTTAGGAAGAATAACGTACTGACCAGAGTTTTTAACAAATTCTCCAATTATTTCTGACTCAAACAGGTCATCCATGCCATTAATTACTGGTCTGACTTCTATTCCAGGACCGTGTTTAATCAATTCTCCTTCCTCTGTTGGAACATTATTAATCATAGTAAAGTAGTAACAACACTTGTTTATTAATATTTATCCTCTCAATTGGGACTATAATAGAAAGATTTAAAAATAACAGAATCTTTCAGCATTAAATGGATGCGACTATATTAGAAGATTTAGGACTTACACAAGCAGAAATTAAAGTATATGTTGCTTTGCTAGAATTAGGCAGCACAACAGCAGGACCAATTTTAGAGAAATCTAAACTTCAAAATTCCGTTGTTCATAGGGCTTTGAACTCTCTCATAGAGAAAGGCCTAATTAGTTTCATCTTGGAGGGTAAAAGAAAAATCTATCAGGCCACAGATCCTGAAAATTTTTATAATTTTATTGAAGATAAAAAGAAAAGATTTGAACAGATTTTACCAGATTTAAAAGAAAAACAAAAACAGGCAAAAAAAGAAGAACAAGCAACTGTTTTTAGGGGGAAGAGAGGCATAAACGAACTTTATAATCTCCTTTTAAATTCTGGTGGTAAAGAATATAACACTTTTGGCGGTGGAACAAGAGTAACTTACGATGTTATGGGTGAAACTTGGTGGAAAAATCTTCATACAAAACGTATTGATAAAAAGATTAAATGCAGACAAGTCTTTGATGAAACTATTAGAAAATTCGGAGAAGAACTAAAAAAAAGACCCTTAACAAACATTAAATTCTTATCTGGGAAATTTGAACAATTACAGGAAACTATAATAATCGGCGACTATGTAGGCATTGCAATATTTACTGAAAATCCTTATGGTATTTTAATTAAAGATAAAACTGTCGCCGATGGATACAGAAAACAATTTGAGATTCTTTGGAAGATGGCGACCCCTTAACTACGACAACAATACTTTTATGTACGGGGACTTTCAAACTAAACATAACTTAACTGTACTTTCCACTTAGGAAGCCGGCGTGAGCCAAGGTAAAGAATGATTAAAAGTAAATGAAAAGCAAATAAAAAGCAAGTAAAAAGCAAGTAAAAAGTAAATGGAAAGTAAATGGGGCCGCGAAGATTTGAACTCCGGTTGCTAGCTTTCCGCAGCAGAAGTTTTCATTGACAGTGCCCTGGCACTTCCTCAACTTCCCCGAGCTAGAGTGCTGGACCAAGCTACACCACGGCCCCCTAAGGCAGTGATATTTTGGTCTTATTTAAATAATTTGGGAAAATGTTGGAAGATGAAGAGAACTGCGGGGTGTTGAAGGATTTTATTCTAGCGGGACGTGGGGGTAAAGAGGCTGGAAAAGGCGGGCTGAACCGGCATTTTCCGCCGCAACTTTTATATTCTCTAAAACCTTCGAGTATGAATTAGGGGCCGTTTTCAATTTGGGGGGTAGTTTCCATGGCCGACAACAGCCACAGCCTTCAGACTCTTGGTGAGCTCTGTAAGATAGAAGATTATCTCAGAAATAAGTTCAATAACGGGGAAGCCGAGAAAATCGTCCAGCCGCTCAGGGAATCTTTCCTCAATGATATACATTCGCTGACCCTGGACAATGCCCGGACCCATTCCTCTTTCTTTACCAGAATGCTGAAGGATAGCGATCAAAGAACAGCCAAATTCATGAGAAAAAACATCTACCGGGCGCTTTTGGCACTGGCGGCGGCCGTCGATTCCTTTGAGGACGAGGAACATAACGCCCGACACCTGAGAAGGATCAGCGCTTATGCCGGGCTTCTCGCCAGACTGCATATTCAAGAGCACCAGGAAGAATACCCGGGATATAATGCCGAAACTTTTGGAAAAGATGTCGCCAAGGCGGCTCCTTTACACGACATCGGCAAAGCCTGCCTGCCGAAGAAGCTGATCAACTGCTCACAGAAATACCCGCCTCAAGGGTTGGAGATGGAAATCATGAAAGCCCACGTGCCGGCCGGGGTAGAGATGCTCAACATCCCCGGGAAGGACGAGGGTAAGAAAACTAGGATTTATCTGGCTATCAACATCATCCGGGAGCACCATCTGCCGGAATACGGGGGAGGGAATCCCCGTCCCAGCCTGGCCGGCCAGGTCGTCAAACTGGTTGATGTGCTTGACGCCGGCACTTCCGTCCGGTCTTACAAGCCGGCCCTTCCCTTTGGCAAAGTCGTGGAAGAATGGATTATGAGCAGCCAAAGGGTCAGTTTTGATCCGGCGGTGGTGCAGACATTTTACCACCATCAAGAAAAATTCAGGAGGCTGTATCAAAGGATGCAGGTTTAAGTAATGGGAAATTTCGCTGGGTTTAAAACCCTGGACTATACCAACGGGAAAAATCGATTGGACTTAATGGCATTATGTCCCCTCGGCTTTACGCTGAGGTCAACCTGAGCATCGCGAAGTTGAAGTTACGACGCAGGGCAGGACAGAAAAGAAGAACGAAAGATTTAAATAGTATTTAATAGTTTTATGTAATATTACATAATATTACATAATATTACATAATATTATTTAATATTAAATAACGGTGATCCAAAATGGTATTAAAAACATTTAGTGTACAAGAAGCGGTTTATAGTAAATTTTCTGGTTTTTGTAAGCAGCACGGAATCAATATGAGTAAACAAATTGAAATGTTTATGGAATCTATGATTGAAAAAGATCCTGAAGCTAAAAGAGAATATTTAGAGAAATTAGATAGAATTAGAAAAGGAAGTTTTGTTAGTGTTAGTAACTTTGCTGAAAGATATGGTTTGTGAGAATGGGGTATAAACTTCAAGTTTCGGAAGAATTAGATAGAACTTTTAGTAAGCTTGCAAAGAAGAACAAGAAACAGCTTCAAATAATTAATAAGAAAATTCAGCAAATTTTGGATAATCCTTACCATTTTAAACCTTTACGAGGAGATATGCATGGAGCAAGAAGGGTGCATATCGATAAATCTTTCGTTCTGACTTATGAACTAGATGAGAACAATAAAGTTGTACGGCTTTTAGACTTCGATCATCACGACAATATTTACTAATTCTTTTAAACGTTTGGGATAAGCCGGGCGGTCAACTTAATGTAATAACTTTTATTTAAACCACTTCCCCAACCACACTCCTCAGCATATAATCGATTACTTTCACTTTAATCTTCTCTTTCAAAGGCAGTCTTCCTTTCACCCCAATGACCAACGGATAGGTTCCCATCTGCCGGCAGAAAGTGGTTTTCCCGTCGTAAATTTCTGTCCAGACATCGCTGAGGACGGTGCCCCGGGGCAGGATCCTCTCCAGCATGGGATGGTCAATCGTCTGCCTGATCTCATGGCGCCATTTCCAGTAATATCTCCTGTTTTTCCGGAGGTATTTGTTTCCCGCCTGCTTTTCCAGATAAGTTCCCGGAAAGATTGATACCTGCCGGATGTTAATTCTCCTCAGCAGTAGATTTTCCCGGAGGATTTCCTGCAAGGCGGCCATATTCTTTCGGTGGGTCTCTTTATTCTCCTTAATCAAGCCAAAAATTAAATTAATCCCCGGCAGGAATTTAGGCAGGCCGTTATCCCCCCTCTCCGCCCCGAATTGATTGATAACTCTGATGGCTTTCAAAGCGGTTTCCGGGGCAGTGTTAAGCATATTTGCCCTGATGACTTCCGGATCGAAACTTTCCACCCCTAACGCCGCGACATTGCCGGGAGTGCCGTACTCGACGATGCCCCGGGTGATTTCCCCGCCTTCTTTGGTGATAACTGAATTGGGATTAACATTATCAATGTGCAGGACTTCCAGGGCGGGGCATTTATTTCTGATTTCTTTGAGCATTTCCACCGGCCGGTCTGAGGCATAAAAGTCGGCCTGCTTGCCTAACCGGAAATGCCGGGCGCCGGCCTGGTAAAATAATCTTACTTCCCTGACCACATCTTCCATCCGGCGGTTGGTGAAGGCGCATTTCAGCGGCTCAGTGCAGAAGCTGCATTTTCCTGCTTTACAGCCCCTTCCGGTTTCTATCTCAATGACTCTTTTGTCCGGGATCTCGGTCAGGATACCGACGCTCTCTTTGACGAAAGAGTTTATTTCAAAAAAAGAAAAAGGATAGTTCTCAACTTCTCCATATTGAGATAAGTTTTCTTTTTCAAAGAATTTTCCCCCTTCCAGCTGCGTGCCTGACAAGGCCGGCCCGGTGAATATTTTCCTTACCGGAAGGTCTTTGACCAAAGAGAGCACTTCCCTCAGCGTCCCCGGCAGGGCGCTCAAATATTTTCCCGGCGCCTGCACGCCCAGGATAATAATGAGCACTTCCGTCCGGGAAAGCGCTTCCTTAGCCTGGTTTTTCGTCAGGTTGTAGGTAAGAATGTTAGTCTTTTCTTTGACCGAGGGCTCTTTTTTTATCCCCCCATATCTCAGCCAGAGGCGCAGGTCGTCGATAGTCAGATACCTGACTTGATGCCCTGCCTTCTGCAGATGGCCATAGAGATACTTGGGATAAGTTCCTAGATAGGGAGGGACACCTAATCCGGAAGCCTCGTCAGTGTAGCAGTCGAGGAGGGTGTAATGCATAATCGGTTCCCGGCGGGATAACTTTATAAAAATTTCCGTGAAAATTACCCGCGCCAAAGAAATGAGCTTAAGTTGCTGTACTTTGGCCTCGGCGGAACTTTTTTATACCAGCAACGCTTTGCCAGCCTGATGAAAAAAGCGCGGCTGATTTTTGCAGGTTTATTTTTAGTTGCCTTATTCCTGGCCGGCTGTCTGGCTCCGGAAATCCCACCGGAAGCAGGAGAAGCCGGGCTGCCGCTAACTCAGGAGGAGCCAACACCTACGGAGGTATCTAAAATGAAACAAACTAACATCAAACTAACCAGTCCGGCCTTTGAAAATGGGGGGAAAATCCCCCGCCAATATACTTGTGACGGGGAAGACCAAAGCCCGCCCTTGAGGATCGAAGGAGTGCCGGGGAATGCCCAAACATTAGTCTTAATTATGGACGATCCTGATGCGGTCAAACCTGCCGGAAAAGTCTGGGACCATTGGATTGTTTTTAACATTTCGCCTTCAACGGCAGAAATTCCCGAAGGGCAGGAACCAGAGGGAGTCCACGGGAAAGGAACATCCGGAAATCTGGATTATCACGGTCCCTGCCCGCCCGATGCCGAGCATCGGTATTATTTTAAGCTTTATGCTCTCGACGTAAAATTGAACTTACCTGAAGGCTCGAGCAAAGCCAAAGTCGAAGAAGCCATGGCCGGGCATGTTATCGGGCAGGCGGTCTTGATAGGAAGGTATCTCCGAAGTTAAAATTCATTCTCCTCTTTCTTCTTTCCCTTCTTCTCTTCCTTGCTTTTCTTTCCTCCACTCCTCATCTCTTTAACAACCTTCTTGAAGGCATCAACCTGCTTCTCGCTCAGATGGCCGTAACGCAGATAATTTCCCTTGACGCTCCTGAGAAAATAAGATTCCCGGTATAATTGATCGCTGATATTCAGGAAACCATATTCCCGGTCTTCAATATTCCCCTTGATTCTTTTCATCTGACAGGAATCACAGACCGGAAACTGATTAAAAGAAGTGATGGTCGCCATCTTATCCTTGCATAAGGCGCATTTCTTTTTGAATTTTAGGCGGGGCATGTCAGGTAAATGTTAGGTAAATGTTAAGTAAATGTTGAGAGTAAATCTCAAGTAAGATTCAGAATCCAGTCGGGGTTTATTAAAGCTTTGGTCGGAGAAGAGGTTTTTTGTTAAGTTCTGCTCTTTAAGAATTCTTAGGCCATCATATCAGGGTTCCGTGTTAAAACATTTTATTCCACCAATCGGTGATTGATGGCGGGTGGAATAAAATGTGCTCAAGAGCGAGCCGACGGCGAGCTGTTGACATCGTAAAGTTTATATATTATGTATGTTTTTAGGATACATATGGCTGTTAATAACATACAATTTACAAAGATTGAAATTCAGATAGCTAAGTATCTGTTTAAGCATTACAAAAGCAGGTATAACCCCAGGCAATTGGCCAGAATATTAAACATTAATCATGCGCATGCTAACAAGTTGTGTAATCTTTTGGCGGATAAAAAGCTATTGGTAAGGGAAGATATAGGTAATTCTGTCTTTTTTTCTTATGGATACAATAACAAGCTGGCTATCAAATTTATGGATTATATGCTCAGTTTGGAAGAAAAAGAGTTTCCTAAATGGTTAAGTGTCTTGTTTCATAGTCTTAACAAATTTAAGGACTTCATTGAATTGGGTTTGATTTTTGGTTCTTCTATAAACACTAAAGATTTTAGCGATATAGACGTTTTACTTGTATATAATGCTGAAAAATCCAAAGATGTCAAAAAAATAAAGGATGAAATAAGAAAATCGGAGTTAGTTGAGAAACCAATAAGGTATGTAGATATAACTGAAAAAGATATTCTGCAAAACAAAGAAGACAAAATATTTTATAATATTCTGTCAGATAGTCTTGTATTCTATAACCCTGAAAAGTATGTGGAGGTTATAAAAAAGTGCCACAAATAGATGAGCATTTGAAATGGTGTCTGAGAGATCCAAAAAGACTGATAAAAACAAAACCAGATTTGGATTTAGCGCAAAAGCACGTTAAAAAATCTGAATATAATTATGGCGTAATGCAAACCCTTGAAAAGTTGAAGATTTATTACTGGGCTTTAAATGTTGGTTTTTATGCCATCTATCACTGCTTTTTAGCAATCCTCGCCAAATATGGCTATGAATCCAGAAATCAGGCATGTACGATAACTGTTCTGCTTACCTTGATAAACGAAAAGAAACTGGACTTGGACAAGGACTTGATTACTCAATTTGATACTCTTGACGTTGAAAAGAACATTACAAATCCTACGGTAAGAGAAAGCAGGGAAATCTCAACTTATGGCGTTGAGACGAGCATAGATTTACAGCAGTTAAAGAAAATAAAATAATTAATACTGAAAGTGCAAAGAGAGACTATCAGGATATTGGCAGAATAAGTTAAAGGATGGAGCTATCCGAAAATCTTTCTCAAAAAATTCTGGCTCGGCTTGTCTTCATTCAGCTGCTTAATCAGTTCCCTCTGCCTCCGGCTGAGGCTGGAAGGCACTTCAATCCTCACCTTGACCATCTGATCGCCCTGGTGATGGCCGTGGACCGAGGGCAGGCCCTTCGCCCGCATCCGGAAGATTGTCTCAGAGGCCGTGCCGGGAGGAATTTTCAGTTTGGCTCTCCCGTCGATTAAAGGAACATCAATCTCATCCCCTAAAGCCGCCTGGGTGAAAGAAATCGGGACAGTGATATGCAAGTCATCACCCTGCCGTTCAAAATAGCGGTGCTCTTTAACCCTGATTTCAAGGTATAAGTCGCCGGAAGGGCCGTTGTTTTCCCCGACCTCACCTTCGCCGGCTACCCTCAGCCGCATCCCGTCGGCCACTCCGGCCGGGATGGTCACTTCAATCTTTTTCTTTTCCCTGACCAGGCCTTCCCCTCCGCAGGCAGAGCAGGAATCCTGGGGCAGTTCTCCCCGGCCATGACAGTAAGGACAGGGTCCCGACTGCTGGAACAGGCCGAAAGCCGTCCGCTGCGTCCGTTTGATGTAGCCCGAGCCCTGGCAATGATGGCAGGACTCAAAATTCTTCGCTCCCTTCCCCCGGCAGTCAGGACAGTACGCCAGCTTGTTCAAAGGGAGGGTCTTGACCGTGCCGGCCGCCGCTTCCTCTAAAGTTATCTCCGTTTCGTAAAGCAGGTCGCCGCCCCGTCGGGCGTAGGCTCTTCTCCTTCCCCCGCCGCTAAAGAGCTGGTCAAAGATGTCATCAAAATCGCCGAAAGCCCCGCTGCGGAACTGGGACATGATGTCGGAGAAATCAAATCCGGGGAAACCGGCTCCCCCGGCTCCGGGGAAAGCCGAACTGCCGAACTGATCATATTGCTGCCGTTTCTTGTCGTTGCCAAGGACGGAGACAGCTTCATTGATCTCCTTGAATTTCTCCTCATATTCTTCCTTTTTGTCGTCGGGCGCCCGGTCGGGGTGGTATTTCATGGCCAGCTTTTTGAAGGCTTTCTTGATCTCTTCTTTGGTGGCTCCTTTTTCCACTCCCAGGGTTTTATAATAATCTTTATCAGGCATTTTGACTTATTTCTCCTTGCTTCTCTTCTTCCATCTTCTTCCCTAACTCATCAGCTTTAAAACCTATCTGAGAAAATAATCTGTCTTCAAAAGTAAACATTATTTTCACGTCTTTCTCCCAAAGTTTGGCATCCCGGGGGTAAATCTCTTTGAGATAGTCCAGCCTTTTCGACAGATTGACTACTTTATTCTGGAGAATCCGCCAGTCGGCGTAATGGACAATTTCTTCTTCAGGGTTTTTTTCCGTACGGGGATTACTGATAGTCTTCAAAGATAAGGCTAATTCTGGATAATCGTCCTTAAAAATCAGATAAGCGACTTCTCCTTCATACATTCCGGGAAATTTGGCTTTAAGGAATTTCCACATCGCAGTTTCCTCTGCTGAGTGCCGGTAATCATGAAATTTATTCGGTTTTAAATTTTTCAAGGAAACAATTTTGAACAAGTCGTGGAGAAGGGCCAAGCACCCAACAAATTTAACATTAACGGCAACTCCTTTCTCCTGTAGCCTCTTTGCCAGAAAAACAGCCACCTCCCTGACTTTAAGGCAATGGTTCCGGATATTCAGAGGTACCTTAAACTTCTCAAAATAGTCCAGGGATTGCTCTTCCGTCGGCAGATTCATTGATTCCCGATCTTCACACCTCTTTTATAGATAACTGCGAAAGTTATAGCACTATTTTACGCAGTGAGCTATTCCGATAACTGCGCACTATATCTGTGCTACAAGCTGCGCAGTTATCGATATCTTCTTCCTACTCTTCAGCTATTCTTCGTCTTTCTCCTTGAACTCGGCATCAACGACATTTTCATCGCTGTCATCATCGTCTTTTTTTGCTTTTGCTTTCTCCCGGGAAGCCCCTGATCCATCTTTAGCCGACTGCTTTTGGGCTGCTTCCTGATAGAGCTTAGTGCCGATTTCCTGGGTGGCCTTGCTCAACTCTTCAACTGCCCGGCTGATGGCTTCCGGATCGCCGTCTTTCCGGGCTTTCTCCACTTCCTTAATCTTTTCTTCAATCTTTTTCTTTGTTCCGGCATCAATCCGGTCCTTGAATTCATCAAGCACCTTTCTGGTCTGGAAAACCAGGGCATCGGCCTGGTTCTCGGCGTCAATTTTCACCTTCTTTTTCTCATCTTCCGCCGCATACTTCTCCGCTTCCTTTTTCATCTTCTCAACTTCGTCCTTGCTCAGGTTCCCGGAGCCGGTAATCTTAATTTGCTGCTCTTTTCCCGTGCCCAAGTCCCGGGCGGAAACGCTTAAAATCCCATTGGCATCAATGTTGAAAGCGACTTCAATCTGCGGCACGCCGCGCGGCGCCGGCGGAATGCCGACCAGATCAAACTGCCCCAGGTGCTTGTTGTCCGGGAACATCGGCCTTTCCCCCTGCGCTACCCGGATGGTGACGGCCGGCTGGTTGTCCGCTGCCGTGCTGAAAATCTGGGATTTCCGTGTCGGGATAGTCGTGTTTCTCTCAATCAGTTTGGTAAAGACGCTGCCTAAAGTCTCGATGCCCAGGCTGAGGGGCGTGACATCGAGCAGCAGGACGTCCTTGACATCCCCGGCAATGACCCCAGCCTGAATCGCCGCGCCCAAAGCCACGGCTTCGTCGGGGTTGACGGACTTGTCTCCTTCCTTGCCGACGATCTTCCTGACCAGTTCCTGAACGGCGGGAATCCGGGTGGAGCCGCCGACAAAAATGACTTTATCAATCTTGTCAGTGCTTAACCCGGCATCTTTTAAGGCGGTCTTGGTCGGTCCCTCCAGCTTTTTCAGAATGTCGGCGATCAGTCCTTCAAACTTAGCCCGGGTCAGATCTTCCTGGATATGTTTCGGGCCGTTTTGGTCAGCCGTGATGAAAGGAAGGCTGATTTCGACTTTGCTCTTGGTAGAAAGCTCGATCTTGGCCTTCTCCGCCGCTTCCTTCAGCCGCTGCACGGCGGTCGGATCATTGTTCAGGTTGATTCCCGTTGATTTCCGGAAACTGCCGGAGAGATGATCCATAATCAGCTGGTCAATGTCATCTCCCCCCAGCATATTGTCGCCGGAAGTGGCCTTGACTTCAAAGACGCCGTCGCCTAACTCAAGGATAGAAACGTCAAAGGTTCCGCCGCCAAAGTCAAAAACTAAGATGGTCTGCTCCTTATCCTGCTTGTCCAGCCCGTAGGCCAGGGAAGCTGCCGTCGGCTCGTTGATGATCCTTAAGACATTTAATCCGGCGATCTCCCCGGCATTCTTGGTCGCCTGCCGCTGGGCGTCGTTGAAATAAGCCGGGACGGTGATGACAGCATTGCGGACCGGCTGCCCGAGATAAGCTTCGGCATCGCGCTTCAGCTTCTGCAGGATCATAGCGGAAACCTGCTCCGGCGTGTATTCATTGCCATCAATCTCCAGCTTTTCGTTGCTGCCCATCTTCCTTTTAATTGACCGGATGGTGTGGGAAGGGTCAACGATCGCCTGGTTTCTAGCTATCTGCCCGACGATGACTTCATCATCTTTAATGTGCACGACGGAGGGGGTCGTCCTGGTCCCTTCCGCGTTGGAAACAATCGTCGGCTTGCCTGCCTCGAGGACGGCCATGGCGCTGAAAGTTGTTCCCAGGTCGATGCCGATCGTCGCTCCGCCGACTTTCTGTCTTTCATTCTCATTTTTGTCCTGTTTCCTGTCTTTGCCTGTCATTTTCTTATTTCCTCCATCTGCTAATTTTTTTCCCTTTGATGATCATTTTTTATTTTCGTTTGTTTCTTCCCCTTTCCCGGCACTGACCTTGACCCGGGCCGGCCGGATCACCCGCCCATGCAAAGTAAAGCCTTTCTGGAACTCCTCAATGATTGTGTTCTCCGGCTGCCCGGATTCCGCTTTGATCAGGGCTTGATGGAAATGGGGATTGAAAAGTTTTCCTTCCGTCTCAATCTCTCTGACACCATTATCCTTGAGGAGGGAATTCAGCTGAGCCTCGACCAGTTTCAGGCCTCGGGCAAAATCCTCCTGTTTCTGATGCCCGGCATTTTTCAGCACCAGTTCGAAATTGTCGACGAGCGGCAGCAGCTGCCGGATGATCTCCTCAGCCGCCGTCTCCCGCATCTCTCCCATCCTCTTCAACCTGCTTGCGATAATTCTCAAAGTCAGCCTGAACCCGCTGCAGCAGCTCTGTCAACTCAGGAACAGTCAGCCCGGAAACGGCCGGCGGGGAAACTGTTGACCCGGGAACTTGGCTTTCTTCCCTCGGCTCCTCCTTCTGTTCTTTATTCTGCTCCCTCTTCGGTTCTTCCCTCTTCTCGCTTTTCTCTTCCGGTTTTTTGCCGTTCATCTTTGATGGCTCACTTTCTTTAAATTTTGTTTACTTTAAATCAACATAGTAGGCTTAAAATAGAACTGTTATATAAATCTTTTGGAAAAAATTTATATAGCTGAGCCCTATCCCTTAATGTATGCCCCAGAAGGTCACTCTAATCACGATTCGGCGGGCTCCCCAGGAAAACATCAATCAGGAGCTGCAATGGATGGGCAATTCCCTTGGCCTGTTCAATCTCCGGGACCGGGACAGCAGCTGTTTCCGGGTCTTCATCTCCTTAGTCAAGACGGCCAGGAGGCAGCCCCTTTCTTCGGACGAAATTGCTGAGAGGCTGCATCTGAGCCGGGGGACGGTCATTCATCATTTGGGCCGGCTGATGGATTCCGGAATCGTCGTCCGGGAGCAGAAAGGCTATCTGCTGCGGGAATCCAGCCTGCGGCAGCTGGTCAGAGATATTCATCAGGATGTGGAAAAGCTGTTTTCCGAGTTGGGAGAAGTGGCCAAAGATATCGACGAGAAGTTAGGTGTTTGACCAAATGTTAAATAAAACTGCCCGGAAAAAAGGGGATATCATTATCTTGATTATGTTCCCAATTGTATCGGTAATTGTTTCTTTATTAATCAAAGCAAATTTCTTAACTTCAACGCTTCTTTTTTTTGGACTGCCGGCAATTTGGTTATCTTATAGAACTAAAGAAATGATTAATAAAACGGCTCTGTTCTCATTAATATTTTCAATACCATTCACCATTGTAATAGATTACATTGCGGTGCTTGACAAAGCATGGTATGTCCCCAATTCAATCATTCGTTTATTTGGCATTATTCCCATTGAAGATTTTGTCTGGGGATTTTTGTTAAGCTTAGTTTCATAAATTGAGTTGTACTACTGCCCTATTTTTCCTCTTTCCATTAGCCGTTTATCATTACCCGCAATATGAAACATAGCTTAGTATACTCCGTGGTAATTTTCTATGAGCATTTCCTTAACCAAAGCAAACATCATCTGACTGATAAAAGAATGAAATACTTTATCTTGCCCATTATTTGCGTTCTGACTGTTTTCTTCATCTTCTTACTAACCAAACCGGAATGGCTGATAATTGAATATGCTTATTTTTGGCTGGGTTTTATCTTCATTTTATTGCCCTCAATCGGATTTTTATCATTTTTTCCCAAATTATTCCCAAAATATATTCAAACCGGGGTTTACTTTTTTGTTTTAGCCTTTTTATTTGAGCTGACACGGCTTCACTTAGGCCAGTGGACCTTTCCCGGAACCCATTTTATCGGGTATATAGAAATTCTAAATTACCAGTTTCCTTTTGAGGAATTTTTTTATTGGTTTATCCTTGTAGCGGTGGGGGTTTTATCCTATTACGAATTCTTTGACGATGACCGCAAATAAGTCATGCTTAAACTCGGCTTCGCCTCCGTTCCCCGCCTTAGCGTAATTAGACTTGAGAAACCTGTAAACCCCGCTTCAGCACCCATGCATCCCGCAGTAAATCCCCGCTCCTTCATCGGTTTCCCTGGCCGCTCCCATTTCCGCCCGGGCATCATTGAGGGAGACGGCTTCCGCCTGGCCGATATCGTTGCAGAGGTTGCCCAAGGCTTGCGAAGTGTCCCATTGCGTGAAAGGGAACCCTCGGTTCAAAGTAGCCGGCCTGTTCTCCCCCCAGACAATACAGGCTTCAGTAAAATCAAAGATCGAATAGTCAACAATCACTTCTGGGTAATATTGCCCGCTGCTCTCTCCATTATCCAAGCCCAAAGTGTTCGGATCAGCCAGGCCGGTAACATTATTCTTGAAAAGGAAAATGTTTTTTCCCGGCTGGCGCAGGACTAAGTTGAAAGTAACCGGCTTATTATCTTCATTGACAATGACCGTATGCGGCTCGTCCCTGGGCGCCGTCACCCGCCAGGTAATTTTGTAGAGGAAAGCGGTTTCCGGGGTGTCGGCTCCTTCTTTATAGCAGAAGCCGTCCCGGCGGCATTCCAGCTCCTCGGGGCAGATTTCCTCGTCTTCTTCGGCTTCCTGGTTGCAGGGGAGGGGTCCGGCGGGAGATTTCTCTCCTTCGATGTGCGCGACGGCCTGCCAGGTTCCCGACTGGGTTTCGATTAAGGCGACGCCTTCCGGCTCTTCGATTTCTATGTTAAACATATTTTCACAGACCAAGGAAGAGAAAGGCTCGATGCCCAGATAGTTGGCGGAGAAGAAACGGTCTACCTGCGTGACCCAGTCGCGGTATCCTTCCCATTGCAAAGTCAATCCCATGGCGGACGGCCCTTGGAAGAAACGCTGGGCGGCTTGGTGAATGTCAGTTTCGCCGTGGAGGGCAGCGTCCCATTCTTTTGAACTAAGTGCCTTCCTTGCCTGCTGAGCCAGGAAATGATAATTTGCCAGTTCGTCTTCTGGAATTGACAACTCGCCGGCGTCTTGCACCCCATCCCTATCCTCATCAATGAACACAGTGTCCGTATCAATCACGCCGATTCTCGTTTCTGGTTCAGTTTTATCGCCATCTGTATAAAAACTAACCGCAGTCAGGCGCCCGGCGGCATCGTAATGGTTAGCTTGTTCTATTCCTCCTTCACTATTAATTTCTGCGTTCATGATTTGATTCCCCTCGCGGTCATACCTTGACCAGGAAAGGAGTTTGTCATCTTCGAGGTGCTCTCTCTCAATTTCACCAGTCTTCGGGTCAAATGTTTCGATACTTTCATCTTCACCTTCAGTGGTTGATTTAACGAACCCACTGTCTGTTTGAAGGAAAACCGTTTCCGTCTTTTCCCTTTTGATGCGCAAAACACCTTCCCCAAGAGGATCGCCAGCCACTACTCTGAATATTCCTTCCTCGCCGGCATACCTTACTTTTTTTTGGTCTAACTCGAACATATTACTGACCGTTCCATCAAACTCAATCGTTTCTCCGTTTGGGAGATAAATCGTAGATGTATGTATTTCCCCGCTGGGGATTGTATTAGTCACTGACTCAACCCGGAAACCACCTTCTCCAAAAGCGGTTAAAGAACCAGTACCTCCTTTGAAATTAAACGTCCTGCCTTGAATATTGTTTGGATCAATTACATTACCGTACTCCCGATAAGTTTCCTGGTGAAGGGGTTGGTCGTGATAGCCCCTTGGCGTACGGATATAAACCTGGTCACCCACCGTTCTAGTTTCAGCCGTGTAAGAAACTGGCTGCTCCTCAAAGAGCAACACCCCTCTTGCATCATCGTACCTGTAAGACCCCTTCATTCCACTGATAGTAAATCCCTCTGGGGTGGACGCGGACACGATATTAAAAATGTTCTCATACTCACTATAAGGAATTTGGATGTTTGACCTTGCAAAAGGTGTGCCCATCCCCCAGGCCGGTTTCCCCTGAGCCGGCGTCGGAGGTGTTTCCGGTTCTTTCTCAAACGCCTCTTGATCATAACGTAGATTCTTAAGTTGCTCCGGAGATGGTGTTGCTTCCGTCGTAAAAAAAGGTTCCCCCACCACCGCCCTCTTTTCAGGCTCGCCCCACAAAACCTTCCCTACCTGACACCAAAAACCGCACTCTTTTTCCTCAACACTGTTCTGGGCGATAGCCAAGAAAGAACCAACTAGCAAAAAAGCCAGCCCGATGAACATCATTTTTTTCATTTTTATCTCTCAAGCGCTTCTTTAATCTTTTCTACTTTTTTCTTAAGGACAGGAAGATCATGCCTCACAATATTCCAGACAATCTCCAAATCCACTCCAAAATTTTTACTCATATTATTCTTACCTCCTGACTTAAGATTCTATCTTTCAAATACGGACTTAACCCATTATAACTCACCAAATCAATTTTTCTCTTCAATTTTTCAGACAATTCCATCTCTAACCCGGCGAATTTAAAACCCATCTTCCTGATTGGCTTAATGACAATGTCAATATCACTGCTTTTTTTCGCCTCCCCCCGGGCACAACTGCCAAAAATACCCGCTCTGGTGATGTTATGTCTTTGTAAAATCTTTTTTATTTGTTTTTTCAGTGTCGATAAGTCCTGTTGCTTCTTCTTGGCCTCTTTTTGAATCATTTTTTCCATTTTATCTTCTAAAAGAATATTCTCCTGTCCAATAAACCGGGTTCTTTGTCCCGTTTTCCTGGACTTTTGTCTAATTTTTTTGGACAAAGCTATCCCTTTTCCTCCCAGCCGCCTCTTTTTGTTCATTTTCTTGAATAGCTGATTAATGCTTTTATAATCTTTTCTTTTTCTCCAAACAGGACATGATGCCTAACTATTTCTTTGGCCAAAGGCTCATTTTTTTCCAGTATTTTTTTAAAATGGGCAAAAGTAAAAAAGTGGGGATTTGTTTCAAAAGGATACCGTTTGATGATTGACTCCGCTTCTTTATTTTTTTTCCTTAAGATGAGCAAGTCTACGTCAGAATCTTCTTTAGCCCGGTTTTTAGCGTACGAGCCAAAAAGGATCAGGCTGTTTTTCCAAGCCAATTCGTTGATGAGTACAGACAGCTTAGGGTGTTCTGCCAAAAATTTAAGTTCTTTATAATTTTCAACCATTTGTATTAATGAGAATGAAGAAACCTTGTCCCAGTCCAAGAAAAAATATTTATTCTTGCCGACCCGTACAAATTCCAAAAGTTTTTTTTCTTTTAAATAATCCAATTTTCTGGCGACCGTCTTCTGGGGTAAATCAAGCTGTTTAGCCAGCCCGCTGGCGTGCAGCTTTTGGGCATAGCCACTGGTAAAAGGAATTAAGGTATTTACCCCATCAAGCATTTTTTGACTGATATTAGTCATTTTTGACTACTCCTCTGATTTTGATAATCAGGTCATGATCCAAGCCGGAACAAATCTCTTTACAATTCATCACAAATTCCGCTACTTTTTTATGGTTTAATTCCCCTGGTTCCTTGCGGTAATATTGGACATCTGTCCTTTCTTTTTTCAATTTTTTCATGAACTCAATCTGATTTTGACTGAATCCAAAAAAAGCCATTAATTCCAAAGTGCAGTCATGAATTTCACATTTAAGCCCGGCTTTCATTAATATGGCATAAAGAGCATAATAACAGGCATAGTAAGCAATAATTGATTTCCATTTCCCTTTTGCTTCTCTCATCACGTCCAAAGAGTCGTCAGCATCTTGAAAATAAGCCTTGCTGAGATTATCATTAGGCTCAACCAGTTCAATTCCCTTTTTCTGTTTTAAACACCAGGCTATTTTGGTCATCTTATCCTCACATCCGCACTTTACTCCCATCAAACCTCATTTTTAATCCTCAATTAGATCGCAGTACGACTGTCCGATTCCCGACTTGCCCTGCCAGGCCGAGGCAATCGTGTCGTACATGCTGAAAAGTTCACTTAGGAAAACTGTCAGACTACAAAAGCCTGCACCCGCGGTATCTACCGGACACCAGGTTGTACAGCCCCAGTAAATCACTTTCAGTCCCGTTCCAACCAAGTCGCTCAATAAAGCTTTTAAAGCATCCAGCAGCCCAAAAATTCCCCCCACAAACGGAGCCATTTCCAATAATTCCCCGGTAAAATATTTACAGGTCATCATACTTTTCATGTCTTCACAGACGGAAACCGGCATCCCTTGGGAGACTTCATTCTTTAGGCAGTATTCATAGCGACACCAGATTTCCCTTAGCTTGTGCAGGTTATAGATGATCCCGGGCAGACAGATGCCAACCGCCGAAACCAGAATGTTGTCATGCAAACTTCGGGCTCGTGTTGGATTTGTATAAAGACCGGTTACCACGGCTTCTCCCCACCGAGTGCCTAAGTTAATATTATACCAGTCCAAAACCTTATCCTGCCATTGTGTATAGGCATTATTAAATTTTGGCTGGTCATTAGGATTTTTAGGGTAGTGAGGACTTGTTCCCCCGCAAGTAAGAACGGCCATTACCGGCTGGAGAATATCATAAACAAAGTATGAACTATATTGAAATGCTGAAAGAGAGCCGCAGGAAGCAGTTATTACCTGATATAAGGGGGTTTTCTGCTTAGGTGCCATAGAAATTTTAACTACATCAAAAAGTTTCATGATTTGAAGCAACGGGCGGAAAAATATATTATTAATAAAATTAATCACATCCAAAACCCATTTAGCTTCATCCGTCCAGGTCCAGTACCATTTAGTCGAGAGATCATGCGCATCCTCAATCTTATCCTTCAAAGCATCATCCTGCGCCCCCAAAGCCGATAAGGCAAAATTGACGTCAAAAGAAACTTGCTGCACTTCGGCATTAGCCACCGCTTTCCGGTCAACTTGGGAAAAGATCCGCAGCTGGCAGGTGTAATTCTTGGGATAATGGACAGTCTCTTCGCTCTCATTGACGTTGAAGAAGGATCGCCCGTCGAACGGCTCAAATTCCAAAAGAATCGTCGGATTAGCTTCCCCGGCCGTTTCAAAAGAGCGGCCATAAAGCAAACTTCGCCTCAGCCCGGGCGCTTCTTCCCCGCCAGAACAATCATCAAGCTCAAGGTTAATCGCTTGGGCATTCAATGATTCCAGCTTCACGGCAACGGGCATCCTTAACGGAGCCAAATGAGTCGAAGAAAGGTCAACAAAATCGTTCAAAAGGTTGACACCCTCAACTTCCCAGTAATCCGGCTGCTCCTCATCAATCAGGCCGAGCAGTTCAAAATGATAATCGCCGTCCTGGCCTTCCATGTTCAAGGCCGGGGCCCAGCCCGGCTGAGCATCATTGCCAGCCGTATCCTGAACTTTAATTTCCAAGGCCACAGAATTGTCCGGCCCGCTCATGATCGGCGGAGTGTCCACCTGGCAGAGCCATTTGCCTTCTTGGCGCTGGCAGGCTTCTTCGTCAGTAACCCTTAGCCAGCCTTCCGTCTCCGGGAAGAGCTCTGAAGCATCCATCACCAGCCCATTCAGGTTGACCAGAACCGCCACCCCGGAGCTTTCAATGGCTTCCAGCTTGATCCTAATTATATCATTGCTCTGGAAATAATCCTTCTCGCCGGCTTGGGAAACTCCGTAAACTTCCATTTTTTCCACTTTCGGCCCGAAAGTGTCAACCATCAGCTCAACTAAAGGAGCTTCCCCCCGGTTGCCGACTTTATCCTGGAAGACCGTTAAGCCAATCCGGGCTACGCCGTCGGAAGTGAAGGCGCGGGAAGTTTTCCAGCGACAGACAAACTCTCCGGCCGTTTCATTGCATTGGCTGCTTCTGACGCCGCCCAGGGCATCTAAGTTCGGCACGATGCCCGATTGATCAATTCCCGCACCGGCATCCGTTGCTTTTAAGATAATCAGCTGCTCGCCGCTCCGGACATAACTTTGATCCTGATAAGTGTTCATCGTTCCCAGGAATTCCACCACCGGCGGGGCTTCATCAACGGTAAAGGATTTGCTTAAAGTGCGCTCGGCCAGATTGCCTTTCTCGTCCTCCGCTCTGAAGGTTATGGAAAGAGTACTGGAAGGGTCAATCTCAACATCAGCCCAGGAACAATGCCATAAATTATCTTCTTCTTCGTCGAGGGAGCAGAGTCCCCGCGTCTCCCTTAAACTGGTGCCTTCAGCGGTGGCCGTAATTTTATCTAGCTCTGTTTCCAGAACATCGACCGTCATTTGGGAAGTCACTCTGACCTGTCCGATGAATTCGCCCAGCTCAGGAAACTCTAAATTGTCCTGAATAAGGGGAACGACAAAGTCGGAATCAAAGACAGCGACTGCCTCAAGCCGAGCGGGATGGCCTAACCAGTCTTCCGCGCTGACCCTGACCCTTTTTCTTCCTTCGCCGTCAAAGGTTGACTGCAGGATGCCGCCGAAGCCGCTGTCCCGGGAATAGCGATATTGCTCGACGCCCGGCTCCGGGAAATTAATCACCTGCCGGACGCTCCCGCCATCGGCGTCAGCTATTTCAATAGTTTTAATCCCGACGGAGGGCGCTCCGGAAGGCTTGTCATTGACAGTGAAATCGAGCTCCACCTGCCCCGGTTCCGTTCCCTGCTCCAGATGGGTAATCTCGATGGCCGGCCCCTGGAGGTCGGATTTAATCACGTCAGCATCGGAAACGGGAGCCGGGTTGCCCAGCTCATTGATGTAATCGTAAACTACCTGGAAGCGGTATTCCCCTTCGGCAATGCCGTCGGTCAGAGGACTGACATATTGGCAGGCGGTGCCTAAAGCCGTGGAGCCGCAGGACTGGAATTCCGCCTGGTTATTGCCAACTTTCAATTTAACTTCCGCAGGCTCGACGGTCAGATCATCCGGCAGGCCGGTGATGGTCGCCTCGACCGTCCAGACGTCGCCCTGCCCGTCGAGGAACTGGTTAATCTGATCTTCCCCGTAATTTTTAGTGATGGAGAGGGAAGCCGCCAGGGCATTGGCGGTGTAAATGGGCAGGGTTAAAATTAAGGTAACCATGAACAAACCAGCGAAACTCCAGGCTCTTTTTTGATTCATTTTTATATTTTTAATTTCCTCTTGATAAGATCCATATTCCCTTTGATAATATCCATATCTTCTTTTATTTTTTTAAAACCATATTTTATACTTATCTTTACTTCTCCGACTTCCCTATTGATTCTATAAACCAGGAAAGCCAGTCCTCCAAAGAGAGTTACCGTAACTTCAATTGGGGTGGCTGAATGGCCAAAGATGATCGTCAAAATTAGATAAATTGCCAGTAGGAAAAAAATTAAGGCAATGATATCCGGCCAGCGAACTTTGATTTTCACCATGTTGGGAAACCCTCCTTAAGGAATATCATTATTAATAATATTACCATAATTATAATCATCCCCAACAGGATGTATTGTCCTAAATCAATTGTCTTTTCTTCTTTTATTTTTTCCATCCTAACTGAACCTCGGCTCTAAGGACTGCCTGATGCCGGGCATCTTGGATATATTCCCTAACTGCCCAACCACCTGAAGGTCCTCGATGACCCGCTGATGCGCTTCCTCGGGCACGTTTAAGATGTTCTGGCTCAGGATGTAAAAAGTGAGCTCCCGGGAAGTGTAAAGCTGCTCGGGAGTGATTTCAAAGTAGCTCCCTTCTTCATCCCATTCAATCACTCCGCCCATAAAGGAGTCCAGCACCATCTCTTCGATGTCAAAACATTCCTCTGGTTCCCAGACGACCGGAATGACCGTCGCTTCAATACACCTTTCCTCGGCCGGGAAGATGACCATGCCATTTTTGACCAAGTTCCCGCTGACTTTATAAATTCCCGGAACAAGCTCGATTGGGCTGGTCTGACTGCCAGCGACCACGGCCATGCTTCGGAATCCTTCATTGACGCCGGGGGTGTTGCCGCTGACCCTTTCCAGGGAAAGGGTGGCTGTTTCATCCGGAGAAAGGCTCTGCTTGACACCGGTGAAAACCCATTTGTGGGTGCTGTCTAAGCCGGCTGGCTGGTATGAGTGCACGACTTCACCGGCGGTGAACTGGGAATGGGAAAGCAGGGAATGGGAAAAATAACAGTGGCCGTTGATGCATTTCTCGACGGCGGCTTTCTTCACCGAGACGTTGATCATCCTGAACTGATGCATCGGGACCACTTCTTCCAGGAAGCCAGCAATAGCATATCCGATCAGCCCCGGCTCTTCCCGGAAAGCATAAGTGTCAATCGGGTAAAAATTAGTCAGGTAATCGTCTTTGATGAAATTGACCACGCCACCGGAAACCAGGGGATATTTAGCTTCCAGCTCGCCGTGCTCGTCCGTCTGGCCGATGAAACAGTCTTTTTCTTCCGGGATTGTCAGCCCGATGCGCACCGCTTCTAGCTCTTCGCCGGAGAAACTATCAACGACGATCGTTTTGACCAGCTCGGTGTTTCTTTTGTTTTCGTCGCAGACCATGGAGTTTGCTGCCTGAGGCAGTTTAATCGTTTCGCCGCCGTCTTCGACGATCCAGTTATTGCGGAGGTTGGATTCTAAGGCAAAATTAAATGAAAAACCTTCTCCGTCGAGAGCCTGCCCGTCCTGAATTGAAATCAGGACGGGATAACTGACATCATAATAATTTCGGTACCGCTGCATGGCCAAAGTAAATTGCGGGAAACTGCTGACAGTGTTGGTAAAGAGCAGCTCCTGCGGCCCAATGGAATGGTCTTCTGTCAGATGGAGATAAATCGGCCAGTTAAAATAATCAAAGCTGATGGACAATCCCTCTCCGCCATCCAGCGCCAGAACCATATTATCATAATTGGCCTGATAGACCGGGCTTAAGTCGGAGACCGGGAACTGGTAATCGAACATGTTGGCGCTCCCGAGGAACCGGAGCATGGGAATATGCGTTGCCAGCAGTGATGTCATTTTCCTCTCGACGTCGTCAGCCGTCCAGTAAATCCCGCCAAATCCCGCTCGGAAATCGTAAGTCGGCGGCAATTTCTCCGGGTCAACCCCGGAATAAATCTCGATCAGATCCAGCCCCTGCCTTTCCAGGAAACTGTAATTCTTTTCTGCCTGGGTGATTTTGGCCGCCAGCTGATAATATCTGCTTAGTTCCAGCGGAATTTTAATAAAAAATTGGTCAAAGGTGTGCTCGCTCGGCCCCCTGGCCGCTTCCAGCTTCGTTTCCATCAGGACATTAACGGAAACCGGGGCCACCTGGACGGTGATCTGCCGGGGCGATTCGGCGACTTCAAAACCCTGCCGGATAAAAGGAGAGTAGCTGTCCAGGCAGGCATCCAGCCGCTCGCTGATAAAGCGGCTCAGCTGGGCTTCAACACTCATCCCCGGGTCATCGCGAGAGAATAGTTTCGGCTGCAGACTGGCCAAGGAGACCTTATTCCTGCTGTTTGGCTCAGCGTTGTAATGCCAGTAGGGCACTTTTAACGGTTCCAAATTCAGCCCGTCGGAATCGGTCGGATTTGAAGATGAATATTCACCGATTAGTTCCGGATAAATATAACCCCCTTGTTCGCCGAGAATGAGCAGCCCCCGTTTGCCGATCTGCCGCAGACAGTTTTCCGTATAGATTTGGATCGGCTTGAATTCCGTCGGCGCTTCTCGGACGACCGGTTCGCCTTCCGCTGTCAGCTTTTCCTCAGCCGTTGAGCGGGTTAGATAGAGGATGGCGGCAAAGGTAAAGAGAAGGAGGAGCCCAATGATGATGAAGATGGTCACCTGGCCTTTTCTCTGGTTATTCAGCTTAAAAAAATATCGGAAAATATATCTAAAACTATTACTATCTTTATTCCCCTTTTTACGGTTCATCTTAACGGGAGAAAGAAAAGAATTACTATATATAAAGGTTTGGTTGGTATAAATCGTGAGGTTCAGTGGATATAAATGGTTAAGGTTTGGCCGGTATAAATGGTTGAAGTTTGATTGAAATATTTGGCAGATAAGTCTTTGATAAGCGTAATCGCCCAGGGCTGCAAAAATAAAAAAGTATTAAACAAACAAAAAGTTATTAAACGAATCCAATTTAAGATGTTCTGATGTCTAAAGAATTAACAGAAATCAGAAAAATATTGGCAGAAAAGTCCAACGAAAAAGTTAAAGCGAGTTTCCAAAAATTTATTCCTAGTTCTCAAAATGTTTATGGTGTTAAAGTTCCAGAATTGAATCAACTTGCCTTGCAGTACAAAAGCGGCGGATTGGGATTAGTTGAAGAATTATGGAATTCCGGGGCCTTTGAAGAAAAACTTCTATCCTCAAAAATCTTAGGAAAAGTTTGCAAAAAAGACCCTGAAAGAACCCTAAAACTAATTCAAAGCTGTTCAAAAGATATTAATGATTGGGCAGTTTGTGATACCCTGGCAACCCAAGGGAGCAGAGGATTAGCAAAAATAAAACAAAAAGCAATTTTTGACCTTTCCCGAAAGCTTGTCAAATCAAGCAGGCTTTGGGAGAGAAGATTTGCCCTCGTATTATTAATTAACTTTGCAAAAGATAAAGCTCTAAAAAGAGAGATTGAAGAAATCGTAAAGTATGTTGAAAAGGATAAGGAATATTATGTTAAAAAAGCAGTTGAATGGATCAAAAGAAAATTAAAGTAGCGATCCCCGCAGCTTCCCCTCTCTGTGGATTGTGGTACTCGTTCCCGCTGTGTTTTCCTCCTCAAGGTAGCTTCTTCAGGGCAGCCAAGGCTGGAGATAGAAAAATGCGGGGGAAGGGATTTGAACCCTCGAACCTACTAAAGGACAGGATATCTTCATTCGTGCCTAAAGCACTTAATTCTTAAGTCCTGCGCATTAAGCCGGGAAGCAAAGGTTTTACCCTGCTTCGCCTTTGACCAGGCTTTGCTACCCCCGCGTTAGCCGCCGAGCGCCGGTGTCCTTCTGTTTAGTAAGTAGGATAAAGAAAAAGAGTCGGTTTATAAAATTATCCCACTAAATTGCTCGGGGAAATCACTTTTTTTCTTTCCCTTCCTCAGCCCCCTTTTTTCCGGCTTCCTTTTCCCCTTCCTTTTTCTCCTTGAATGTCTCTTTGGTGACCTCTTCCGTCACTTCCTTGACCGGTCCGTTGCCTTCTTTCGTTTCCGTCACCGTCCTCTTGACTGTAATCTTCTGCTTGACATTTTCCCCTAATTTTTTGGCCTGGTGGAGCACTTTGATCAGGATCCCCCCCAGCGTGCCCAGGGCAGCAATGATTGCCGTGATGGCCAGAGCATTGTCCTTCAGCCACATCATAAAAGTCTGTTTTTGTTTTTTTGCTGCTGCCAGGTCGACAGTGATATCTTCAATCATCGAACTGACCAAATCGAGGTTTATTTTTGCTTCAGCCGTCTTTCCGGTCATGATCTGCTGTTGGGCTTCCTGCAGCTTCGCCTTGGCTGATTTGATGCTGTCAAATATCTCGGAGATTAGAAAGTTCTGGGCTTTTTTGTCATAATATTCACTTTCCTGCTGCTGTAATTTCCCTTTTAGTTCCTCCAGCTGCGACTGCAGTTCCTCTTTCTTGTACTGCACAGGGGAAGTGATGCTGAAGGAAAGAGGGAAATTCTTCCCCTGTATTTTGGCGATGGCCGTCAAGACGCCGGCATTCTGTAGGACGTTCACTTTGACCGTCAGGGAATCCTGTTCTCCCGGCCTGAGCAGGGGAATGGCTGTTGAAGACAAATGCTGGATTCCTTCGCCGATTATCTTCGCTTTGACCTCTTCCAGACTGGAATCTCCTTCATTGATTAAAATAAAAGTGATCTCCTGCTCGCCTCCTTTGAGCGCTTGCGGGAAATAAGAGGTAAGGTTCAGATTTACTTCGTAAGCTAAGGCAGTAATGGAAATATTTTTGGTTGCTTTGTTTCCGCCGGCTTCGGTTACCGTCAGGCTGACCTGGTGCTCCCCTTCCTTCTCAAAGGTGGTGGCCGGATTTTGCAAAGTACTGTCGATTGTTCCGTCGCCATTGAAGTCCCAGGCATAAGTCAGGGGCTCTTTGCCGGTGGCAGCGGCGGTCAGCTGCACGGCTAGGGGAGCTACTCCGGAAGACGGATTGGCTGTCAGCGAAATCTGAATCGGCGCGCTGACGCTGATATCTTTAGTCAGGCTGAGCGTTTCATTGTCCGCCGTGGTCAGCTCTACCCTGACGGGAAAAACTCCTGCCTGGCGGAAAAGGTGAATCAGCTGGCTTTCCTGACTATCGGCCGTCCCGTCATCGTCAATATCCCAGGCATAAGCCGTGATCCCTTCGGCCGGCGCGACGCTTAAGGAGACATTCAGAGGGGCGGCTCCCGATGCCGGCACAGCGACGATTTCCCTCTCCGCCGATTCTGCCCATCCGGCGGGGGAGGAAAAGGTAATTATGACGATAAACATAGCGACGATAAGCATCATCACCCGAGAAGGTATTCTTTTGTTAATTTTGTGAAAATTATTTTCCATTTTCTAACCTCATTTTAAACCTAAATTTAACTTAATTCAAACTTATTTATTGAACAGCTTATAAATTTTTAGATACTGTTTTAGATACTGCCGCCGGATACAATTTCTTCAGCTCCTCAGAAATAAATTTCCCGGAAGCCTTTCCCGCCAGGGCTTTCATGCAGAGCCCCATCAGGGCCCCCAAGGGAGCCGTTTTATTCTTTTCGACAATCTCCTTAATCACCCGGTGAATCTCTTCCGTTCCCAGGGAAGCATATTTCCTGACGTCAAAGGTTCCTTTAATCATCTCGAGCAGGACGTCCAGGACGATGTCTTTATGGATTTTGTTCTCCTGGAGATGCCGGAACAAGTCCCGGAAATGCCCGTCAGTCAGTTTGCCGGGATCCAGCTGGTACTGCCTTTTGATATCCAGCAAAGTGGAAGTCAGGGTCTCGGCGATAAAAGCCGGCTTGATTGAGGGATGCTTTCCGGCCAATTCTTCAAACAAGGACACTTTGTCCGAGCGGGCGAGGAAAACCGCCAGATCCGGGCTGAGCCTGAACTCTTCCTGAAATCTTTTGATTTTCTCTTCCAGCAGCTCGGGCAGTTCAATCTGGGCCAAGTCAGGATAAATCAGAGGCACGTCAGTTTCCGGATACATCCGGGCGGCTCCCGGCATCGGCCTCAGATAACTGGTTGTTCCGTCCGGAGCTGCTTTCCTCACTTCCCGGGGCACGCCTTCCCACAATTCCACGGCCCTTTCATAGGCCGCCGCCAGCGCTTTTCTGGCCCTTTCCTCTTCCCCGGCGACGAGGACAAAAGCATCGGCCGGCTGGCAGTCCAGTTTTTTCCTGATTCTTTTTATTTCCGCTTCGGTAATCCCATAATTGGGCAGCTCGTCAGAATGGAAAAGCCCTCCGACGCCCGCTTTAATCCTGGCCCGGCCGGACAGTTCTGAGCCGACCCGGTAACCGGGCTGCAGCTCCCGGCCAAGGAAACTGGCCAAGCCGTGCAGTTTAATCCCCATCACTTTCCCCGGCCCTTCGGCAGCTTCCCCTTCCAAGGCCTCTTTGATGATTCCTGAGGCCGAGTCCTGCATTAAGGTTGATAACTCGACTATTTTCAATCCATTGAGGCGGCGGCTTTTCAATTCTTCCTTAATTTTAATCAGTTCCTGCTGCCTTTTGACTTCCAGCTCGACCAGCAGAGGCAGCTGCTTTAGCTCCTGGGCTCCTTTGATCTCGACCCTGGCTCCTCCTTTGATGGAAACATTGACATCCTGTCTGATTGTGCCCAGGCCTCTTTTCACGTTCGGCAGTGAGCGCAGCAGCATCCCCAGTTTCCTGGCTGCTTCCAGGCACTGCTCCGGGGACTTGATGTCCGGTCCGGTGCCGATTTCTATCAAAGGGATGCCCAGCCGGTCCAGGCAGAAAGTCCTTGAGTCAGTTTTCTCGTCGATGATTCTGGCGGCGTCTTCTTCCAGGTTGATGTTTTCAAGACTGACTTCGCCGCTGGCTTCCCCGGTGGAAAGGAGAATTTTTCCTTTCCGGGCGATCAGGGCGGTCCGCTGGAATCCGGCCGTGTTACTGCCGTCGACCACTGTCTTTCTCATCACCTGGACAATCGGCGGAACTTCCGCTTCCACCATCCGGCAGAACTGCAGAGTGCAGTATAACGCTTCCTGGTTGACGGCCCGGGGCGGTTCTTCGTCGCATTCGACCAGGCAGGTCGAGTTGTGGTATCCCTGATAGAAAAAAGTCTTGCTTTTCAACTGCTCCTGCTCTGCGGCAGTATCAACTTCTCCGCCTTCCCCGGCGACAGCCCTCAGTTTTCTGGCGAGGGTGAAATCCGGCAGGTCGTCTCTCAGGCGGGTAGGGCAGTGGCAGAAGAGTTTTCTGCCTTCCAGCTGCTGGTGGATTTCCAAGCCGCATCTGAACCCGATTTTTTGATAATCCATTATCTTCCGGGAAAGAATGGTTGTTTAAAAAGGTTTACTTGTAGTAAATCGCATATATAATAAGTGGCGTAAATTTTTATACAAAAGTCACTTACTATACCAGCGGAAGTGGTCGCTTCCGTGG
>CAYWPJ010000016.1:0-32230 GCA_964460195.1 uncultured Methanosarcinales archaeon | reverse complement strand
GTCAGGGGGCTGTGCTTTGCTCCTGATTATGATTACACCTATATAAGCAGGTCTCGTGCCGGCGGAGCTGATCGTTATGGTCCGACCTGTGCTCAATGTGTGCAGGACGGTCAGGAGTTCGGCGGACGGAGGATTTGGGTTCCCTGTGACGAAAAGACAGTGCGTTGCCGGCCTGACGTACGGGGGCCGGTGGAGGAGCAAGAGAGGCGACCACCACTCCCAAGCTACTGCTATCCTTGGGGAGAAGCAGTTGAACGTTGCGGCTTTTTAGAAAGATTTTTTGGAGACTGCCCTCAGAGTTACAAGACATGCTACAGGTTCCCGGATGGGGACGCACCACCGTGGGAAGGCGAGGAAGGCCGCCTCTATCTGTGGGCCTGCCGCTACCCGAATCCGCTACGACCGTTTGACAACGTAGGATGCAATGCTGATGCATCCGAAAACTGTAATTGGCCGCCACCCGGCTCGCCCGGCGGATACTATTGGGATGGGCCTTTCCATATCAGACCAGATCCCTTTTGCGAAACCCTGGTAGATGATCTCCGGTAGAAAGCAAAATTTGTTGTAACGACCTCCTATTCATCGCACCAATCTAAATCCCGAAAGAAAGCATTGGTGTACTGAGGATGCAGGGTATGGTAAAAATCTATCAGCAAGGCTGATTTCTGGTGTACATGTGAATAGGTATCAACGAATTCCCAGAACAAATGTTCAGGGAGGAAGTGATATTGCGCATAAGTATTGAAATCGTTCTCTAAAGAAGTCAATGAATACTCTGTCAGGAATCCATCCTCGGCCAACTGGGGGTCTAAATAATCACTCACTCGACGTTCGATGGCTGCGGTTACGTCATTGCCGTAAGTGAAGTCCTTCGGGTTTTCCGAAATCCATTGTGGAATATTCCAAGGATGCCTGAATCTAAGAATAGACGAAAATTCATGATGGAATGTCCTCTCCATCCAACATGACGAGCTGGCTCCAGCAATATAAACTCGTTGAGCAGACTTGTCAACTGTCCCACCGGCCTGCGCACCATACATTTCAAGACGACTAACCAAGTACACCGCTTCAAGGTTCGAGGTCAATATTGAGTCAGGATATTTGGCTAATCCGTTAAGAACGGCGGCGACGGCGCGGTCTGCGTATTCCTGCCAGCAAAGAGAAGTGGCCTGAGCATTTACCGGCGGAGAAGTCATCTCTTCCGAGAACATCTCAGGGTCATCTCCCCATACTATCCTGACACCACTTTCAGTAACGAGGGTATCCCCTTTGGTGCAGTCTAAAGCGGAAGTAGAACTATCACATGATGCTGATGGCAGCGCCGGCACGGCATAACTCGCCACCAGAGCTAAAGCCGCCAAAGTTCTTTTGCTGCTTTTCCACAATGAATCTACAATCTGTGAAATTGTCATGGTAGCTATTTTAAATTCCCTAATGTTATAAAGTTATCTTAACACTTCACTTTTCCAGACAAACTTTTTTAAATAACAAGCCTTTCCTAAGGAAAAAGGTAAGAAAAAGGTAAATAATCATGAAAATTTTCATTGACAGCGCTGACCTGGAAGAGATCAAGCAGGCTTATAAATGGGGCGTCGCCGAAGGAGTGACCACCAACCCTTCCCTGTTGAGGCAGGCAGTGGAAAAGAGAAAGAGAGAAAAGACAGAAAAAACAGAAATCAAGGAATATCTCAAACAAATTCTGATTACAGCCAAGGGAACGCCGGTCAGCCTGGAAGTCAGCGGGACGACCACGGAAGAGATGGTCCGGGAAGGAAAAAAGTTATACCGGGGATTTAACCATGTTGCAGGAAATGTCTGCATCAAAATCCCCATCAATTCAGCTTTCCGGGAGAAGGATGAAACCCATTTTGAAGCCCTGGCGGCCATCAGGGAATTGAGCAAAGCCAAAATCCCAGTCAATTGTACTTTGATTTTCACTCCCGAGCAGGCTTTGATGGCGGCCAAGGCGGGAGCGGCTTACGTCAGCCCTTTCGCCGGCCGGATTGATGACCACATCCGGAAGATGAACCGCATTCCTTTCAGCCGGGAAGACTATTTCCCCGCTTCCGGCTGGGTGAGAGGAAGCCGCTGCCTTCACGACAACGGCATTGTTTCCGGGATTGATCTGGTGCAGAAGTGCACCCAGGTAATGAGGAATTACAATTTCAAGACGGAAGTGCTGGCGACTTCCATCCGCAACCCGCGGCAGGCCCGGGAAGCCGCTTTGGTCGGCGCCAACATCGCCACTCTGCCTTTTGAAGTCATCCAGGGGATGCTTAAGCACTATAAATCTTTTGAGGGGATGAAGAAGTTCACGGAAGACATTGTCCCTGATTACCAGGCTCTGACCTCGGAGAAGAAAAAGGAGCCGTTCTTCGACGGCAAACTCAAAGGGAAGCTAAAGGAAAAGCTGAAAGGAAAAGGGCTGGATGTAGGGTTGTCAATTTCTATCAAAGAAACAGGCAAGAAGGAAGAAAGCCGGCAATAGCAAAATACAGACTGTAACACCACAATCCTTAAATAAATTATCTCCAGCTTTTTATTTCATGCTCGCCTTCTCGACTTTACGGCAGCGGCTTCCCCCCGAACAACCGCCTCACCAGCATAAATTCTCCATTGCTGGGCACGAGTTTTACCTGAAAGTGCAGGAATACAGCAGGGGAGATATTGGCGCCCTCACTCTTCAAGCGGCACGGGAAAATGCGGCAGTAAATGGGCTGCTGGACGGATTGAGCCGGACCACCTCTCTGAGTTTGCAGCATGGCATCCCTTTGGAAAATCTGATTGAGGAATGGAAAGGAAGCCGGTTTGAGCCCTCCGGATTTACCAGCAACCATTTTATTTTTCGAGCTAAATCCCCGGCTGATTATGTTGCAACATACTTGGGACATTATCAAGCGGTATTCCCTTACCCGCCGCCGGGATTAGTACGGCGAACTCTTCTTGAAAGTACTCACCCAATCACCCACAAATTCTCTGTCGGAGGGCATGAAGGCTTTTTGAGTTTCTGGTCCTATCCCCGGGAATCGGCTGAGCCGGCTCCAGTAAGTAAAACTTCCGTAGGCAAAATCAGGCTCTGCTGGGCTAAAGAAGGAAGTCATATTTATGGGCTGATGGATACGATTTGCACCACTGCTTCAACGGCCCTTCAACATGGTCTTCCGCTTCAGGCACTGCTGAAAGAATGGAAAGGGTTGTCGTTCCCGCCGAATGGCCGAACACAGGATGCTTCAGAAACTACTTCCGTGCTGGATTATGCTGCTCATTTTCTGGCTAAACATCTGGAATTGGAATAATCGCCAACCTTGACACAAGAAGCCCGCCCTGCAATTTCACAACTTTCTTAAACAAAACGGCAATTACCCCCTTATGTGCGGCATCATTGGCTATATCGGTGAAAAAGAGGCCAGCCCGATCCTGCTGAAAGGACTAAAAAGACTGGAATACCGCGGCTACGACTCCTGCGGCATGGCGACTTTAAATGAAAAGGAGGTTTTCCTGAAAAAAGATGTCGGGAGCATCGGAAAAGCCGATGAAAAGCTGAATTTTCGGGAACTGCCGGGAAAGATCGGCGTCGCCCACACACGATGGTGCACTCACGGAAAAGTCAGCCGGGAGAACGCCCATCCCCATTTCAACGCTGACCACTCCATTATCGCCGTCCATAACGGCATCCTGGAAAATTATGAAGAGATAAAACAAAATCTGGTTAACCAAGGATACAAGTTTGTCACCGAGACAGATACGGAAATCATCCCCTTCTTCTTTGATGAGCAGCTCAAACAGGGAAAGAGCATGAAAGAAGCCATGGTCAATTTCATTAAAGAAGTCAAAGGCACTTTTGCCATTCTTTTAATGAAAAAAGATGAAAACAGGATTTATGCCCTGAAAAGGGATTCCCCCCTGGCCCTGGGCCTCGGCCGGGACAAATTGATCCTCGGCTCGGACATTTATGCCTTCTCCGACGAGACAAACCAGGCCATCTTCTTTGACGACGACGAAATGGCCATTATTGACCTTCAAATCAATCCCCAAGGATACACTTTCTTCGGCCGGGACGGGGAAGAACGGAAAAAAGAAATCACTGTCTTTGAATGGAGCCGGGAAGAGTCAACCAAAGAAGAGTTTCCCCATTACATGATCAAGGAGATCAAGGAGCAGCCTTCCGCCAGCGCCCGGCTGGTCAATTCCTTCACGAGCACTCAGGAAGAGAAGATAGCCCGCCTGGCCGAGCTGGTCAAAAAAAGCCGGAAAGTGGTCTTTGTCGCCTGCGGGACGAGCTATCATGCCTCGCTGGTGGGCGCCATCCTGCTGACCAAGCTGGGATACAATGCCCGCTCGACCGTCGCTTCCGAGCTGGAAAGTTTTGTCTCTTTCGACCGGGAAACTCTGGCTATTGCCATCTCGCAGAGCGGGGAAACGATGGATGTCGTCGCTCCCTTAAAGAAAGCCAGGGAGCAGGGTGCTAAAATTGTTTCCTTTGTCAACGTCCCTTTCTCGACGATCCAGAGGTTAAGCGATTTCTCCCTGGAAATAATGGCCGGGCAGGAGATCTGTGTCGCCTCGACGAAAGCTTACACTAATCAGGTAATCGTCCTGCTGGAGCTGGCCCGGCGGCTGGGCTATCAGACGCATCTTTCGGAAATCCCGGGAAGGATCGAGCAGACCATCTCTGACAACGAAGGGAAGCTCAAGGAACTAGCCGAAGAACTATCCCAGCAGAAAGACATCTTTGTCCTCGGCAAGGGCCTTTCCTATCCCATTGCGCGGGAGATCGCCCTGAAACTGAAAGAGATACCTTACATCCATGCCGAAGGGATGATGGCCGGCGAGCTGAAACACGGCACGATCGCTCTGATTGAGGAAGGAACACCGGTGATCAGCCTGATTCCCAACGATAACTTCCCAATGCTCACGGCAGCCAAAGAAGTCGAAGCCCGGGGGGCAAAAGTAATCGCCATTGTCAACAAGCCGATGACCGCGGAGTTTGCGGCAAAATTAGTTGTGCCAGCCTGCTGTGATGCCGAGTTTGCCATCTATGCCGGCATCATCGGACACCTGCTGAGCTATTACCTGGCGGTCCGGCGGGGATGTGAGATCGACTGTCCGAAAAACCTGGCGAAGAGCGTCACGGTGAGATGAGAGCATAAAAAATCCAAACAAAAAAGTTTATATAACTGATTAAAGACCTTTGGCTTATGCAACAGAAAGCCGCCCAGGTCACTCCTTGGGAAGTCAAAGGGACGGTAGATTACGACAAGCTGATTAAGGAGTTCGGTGTCTCCCGGATAGAAGAAGGGCACCTCAAACTGATTAAGAAGCAGGCCGGAGAACTGCACCCCTTCCTGCGCCGGAAAATTTTCTTTGCCCACCGGGACCTCAAGTTCATCCTCGACGAATACGAAAAAGGCAATAAATTCTTTCTTTACACCGGCCGAGCCCCTTCCGGACCAGTGCACATCGGCCATCTGGTTCCCTGGCTGTTCACCAAATGGCTGCAGGACAAATTTGACGTTGAATTGTACTTCCAGTTCCCCGATGAGGAAAAATTTCTCTTCAAGCCCGACCTGAGCTGGGAAGACTCGCAGAAATACCTGCAGGAAAATATGCTCGATGTCATTGCTTTAGGCTTCAATCCCCGGAAAACTTTCTTTTTGATTGACACGAAACACGCCAACCTGATGTATCCGGAAGCCCTGAAAGTGGCCAGGAAAATCACTTTCTCGACGGTCAAAGCCGCTTTCGGGCTGAACGACCAGAGCAATATCGGCAGCATCTTCTACACTTCCATGCAGGCCGTCCCGGCTTTCCTGCCCAGCATCATCAAGAAGAAGAAAATGCCCTGCCTCATCCCCCATGCGGTCGACCAGGATCCCCATTTCCGGGTTTCCCGGGATGTCCTCCCTAAACTGGGATTTTACAAGCCGGCTTCCATCCAGTGCCGGTTCCTGCCCGGGCTGGCCGGGATGAAATCACAGGGAAAAATGTCGGCTTCTGATGAGCGCACGGCCATTTACACGACCGACAGCCCGGCAACCGTGAAGGACAAAATTATGAGGTATGCTTTCTCCGGCGGCCAGGCGACGATTGCCGAGCATCGCCGGAAAGGCGGCAATCCCGACGTTGACGTCTCTTACCAATGGCTGACTTTCTTCGAAGAAGATGACCGGAAACTGAAAAAGATCCATGATGATTACCGCTCCGGGAAATTGCTGACCGGGGAGCTGAAACAGATCCTGATTGACAAATTGAATGTTTTCCTCAAAGAGCACCAGCAGCGGCGGAAGAAGGCAGAGGGAACAGTTGAGCAGTTCATCTTTAAGAAAGAAAGTTCAATAAGTTGAAGGGTTAATAACTTAAAGGAAGATTTAATAAAGTTAAACTCATTCCCTTAAGATTTAAAAGTAAGCTCCGGGGTTGTGAATAGTTATAAAAGAGGTGATTAGAATGGCAGCAAAAGGAACCGCTAAGGAAAAAAAAATTAAAAAGTTCAAGAGAGCAAAATTTCTGGCCAACTGGCATGTCACCCCACTCAAAGGAAGTTTCATGGTTATGGCTATCATCGGCTTCCTGGCGACGGCTTACATCATTTATCCCTTCAGTTTCAATTATGGGGTGGCTTTCATGATTGTCTTTGCAGCGATGTTCATTGCCTCGCTGATCAGCATGAGCCGAGCGCCCCTCCCGGACTAAAATGCCCCTCGTCTGGAAATTTTCCCATGAAAAGTTCTCCCGGCTGGAGATCGTCCTGCTCCTCCTCGCCGGCCTGAGCTTCTTTCTGGTCCTTTGGCTTTATTTTCCCTGGCTCCTCGCCCTGACCTTGGCCCTGTTCTTTGTCATCGCCTATTTCCTAATTGCCCACGGCATCAAGGGAGTGAGGAAAAAAGAAATTCATTACCAGACCGGCAAGAAGCATATGCAGGTTACCAAAATAGTGAAGAAAATGATCATCCATGAAATGATCCCCCTGCATAGGACCAAAGACTGTCATTTTGACAAGTTTCTCCTGAGGGGATTTCTGGTCAGCCGGGAGGGAAAAAAGCACCGCCTTTACTTCAACAGCCGGGAGGAGATGCAAAGGTTCAGGAAGCATTTGCAGCAGCATATGATGCCCAAAAAGGCGGAAAAGAGGGGAAAAAGAAGGAGTCTGCAGGAGCAGATTGGGGAAGCAAAAAAGAAGTTGAGGAGTACTTAGAATTTTCTAAGGGGCCGCCGCTTGAATAGGGAAAGATTTATATATTATTGGTTCATAATTGGTACATATGGTTCATAAAATGGACAATTTGGAGTTAGAGGTTATCAGCCTATTGTTGAGATCGGAGAATTATGTTAGAGGGATTGCTAAAAAGCTAGGTGAATCGCATTCTACTATCTTGAGGAAGTTAAATAATCTTAAAAAAGAGAATGTGGTTGATTCTAAAGTAGAAGGTAGGAATAAAATATTCTTTCTAAAAAATAATATTATTACCAAAAATTATATTCAAAAAGCAGAGTTACAAAAATTATCGCGGTTGTTAAGAATCCATCCCGAGTTAAGTGTCCTTTTTGAAGAAATTCTCGAGAGAGTAGATGATAAATTAATTCTTCTCTTTGGTTCGTACGCAAAAGGACTAGCTAAAGCCAATAGTGATATTGATATTTATATTGAAACAAAAAACAGAAATACAAAGCGGATTGTTGAGAGTATCTACTCCAAAATTAATGTTAAAATAGGTTATTTTGATGTTAAATCGCCACTTATAAAAGAGATTATAAAAAATCATATAATTATTAGGGGAATTGAGGTTTTTTATGACAAGAAACAACTTCCTGAACAAACTGAAGAAGGAAAAGAAGCTTGAACTGGTCGAACCATCTGAAGATATTTGTGAATCCTATTCTGATAAGTCAGCAAACTGCTTAAAATCTGCAAAATTGCTTTTACAGAATAATTTGTATGAGAACTCCGTTGGTATGTCCTATTATACCATGTATAACCAGCTTACTGCTTTATTATTTGTGGTTGGGATAAAGTGCGAAAACCATGCGGGATCAATTTTGCTGCTGAGATTATTATTTGAAGAGCAAGAGCTATTTAGCCTGATATCCCATGCCAAAAAGGAAAGAATCGACAAGCAGTATTACGTAACAGCAAAGAAAGATGAAATCACAAAGGAAATAGCAGAGGAATTGTTGAATAATGCTGAGAATTTTGTTTTGAAAATGAAGGTGGTAATTAAGAGCTTGAACAATGAATCGATTAATAAAATAAGAAAAAATTTTGATTGCTCAAATTGGGTCTCAAACCCCGCAGCTCTGCTGCGATATCAATAAGCCAAATTTGAGGCTTTAAAATCCCCACAGCTCTGCTGTGATTGGGATTTTTAATTGCTATAAATAAATGCTGAGGCTGCCCGGACCAGTCATTTTGAATTCAGCTGCTCAAATTTCTCTTTTGCCCGGCTCTCTTTCCAGAAAACCAGATGGGAAGCCTGTTTCTCAAACAAAGCAATCGCCAGCCGGGTGACATTGTTCTCAGTATTGATGCTCCGCTTGATGGCCAGGGCCTTGGCCTCCGCCAGGCAGCAGTCAAGAATCCGGAAATTCTCTTTCCGACAGTCCTCTTCGACCTGCTTCTCCTCCTCGCCGGTCAAAAAGATGTCTTCCCATAGGGGAAAATTAGTCCCGGGGATGGTCTTAGGAAAACGCTTGCTGAAGGGCATCCCTGCCGGAAATGGCTAAAAGTTTAAAAGAGTTGTGGAAAAGGCGCGCTCTGTGCTGTCTCAAAATTTTCAACCAAAACATTTATATATTTACACATAATACACATAACTTACTTTAATGAGGTGCTACAAAATGACAACCCTAACTTTATCCGTACCAACCGAGCTTAAACAGAAAATGGATTCTTTCCCGGAAATGAACTGGTCAGAAGTCGCTCGGCAGGCATTTATTCAGAAAATAGAAGATATGGATTTTCTGAGAAGATTCAAAGAAAAAAGTAAACTCACCGAATCTGATGCCTTGAAACTAGGAAAAGAAGTAAGCCGGGCGGTAAGCGGCAAACTGCGAAGAATGGCGAGATAAACATGGATCTCGTTGTCGATGCCAATATCATCTTTTCTGCTCTCATTAAAGACAGCTTTAGCTGCTACCTTTTGTTTAGTGACCGGTTCCATCTTTTCACGCCAGAGTATATTTTTGCAGAATTTGAAAAACATGAGGAAGAAATTCTTGAGAAGACCGAACGGACAACTGAGGAATTTTACAGACTTCTTGAGGTTTTGAAACGAAGAATAACCATCGTTCCTCTGGAAGAACTAACTGAACATGTTGATAAAGCAGAGGAAATCTCTCCGGATTCTGGTGACATGGCTTACTTCGCACTGGCCCTAAAATTTAATTGCCCTATTTGGAGTAATGATAAAAAGCTAAAACAACAAGACAAAGTTCAAGTGTATCATACTCACGAGCTGATAAAATTTAGAGGGTGCCTGACTTTATGAAACGGTGCAATATCCAATATAAGGTTACAAAAAATTAAACTTAACGCCAATAACGAAAACTCGGACTTACCTTATCCCCTCCTTCATTCTTTCTCATACCTCCCTTCAAACAGCTTCAGCAGTCTTTCCGAAATCTTCTCGCCGACTCCCTCCAGGGCAATCAATTCCTCCCGGGAAGCATTGACCAAACTTTTAATCGAGCCAAAATAGTTCAGCAAATTGCGGGCAGTTTGCACCCCGATTCCCGGCAACGCCGAAACCAGAAATTCCTGCTGCTCCTTCAGGGAATGCGGTTTCCTTTCATGGTAAGAAAAATCCCGGTCTTTGTCCTGCTCCCTTTTGGCCATCACCGCCAACAACCCGGCCGTGTCCCGGGGATTTTTGGTGTAAAGGACCGGAACACCGAAATCAAGGACAATCGAAGCAAGCATGCCGCGGATGGCATTGGCATGCACCTTCCTGACAGCGTAAATGTCTTCCTCGCCTTCAATAATAACCACTGCTTTCTCAAAATTCTGTTTCAGCCCCCTGACCTGCTCAAGCATTCTCCCGTCGATAATCGAAGCGACGAAATCAGGGACTTTTTTTAATTCCACGCCGACCCGGCCGGAAACAAGATAATCGGCCACTTCCAGCTGCCCCGTCCGGACGGAAAGGCCCAGGTCAATCAGTTCCTTGACTGTCCGGTTGTCTTTCTCCCGGTGGTCAGCTAAGACCGCCACCACTTGCTCATCTGGGATAAATTTCTGTAAAATTGTTTCCTTACCTGGCAGGAGGGAGAAATCTTTCTTTAATTGCTTCAGATTGCGGTACATCCTTTTCTCTTTATGATGAGCACTCCAGCGGTAAGCCTCATCCCGTGTTTTGGCCGTCACCAGCATGGTCACTTCTCCTTTTTCTAATCGGCCGGTTCTCCCCCTCCTTTGGATGGATCTGATAGCCGAAGGAACCGGCTCATAGAAAATGACTTTATCGACAGCGGGGATGTCCAATCCTTCTTCACCGACAGAAGTAGCGACGATGATTGAATATTCCCCATTTCTAAATTTATCGAGGATTTCTTTTTGCTGCTTCTGGGAAAAGCCTAAACCGTCTTTTTTCATCTGCCCGACGAAGATGCTGTTCTTGATGCCCAGCTCATCCAATATTCTAACCACTTCTTCAGCTGAATTCCTGAATTGGGTGAAGATGATCATCTTAGTTTCCTGATTTTTTTCCATCTCTTCCTTAACTAATTCTTTTAGCTTAATCAATTTGGGATGCTGGATTTCTTTTTCCATTAATTCATTAGTCAGGTATAAAGCTGATTTAAAATTCAAATCCCTGACTAGATTCTTAGTCGCTTTGACTTTGGTCGTCAGCGATCCCTGCTGCATTTTATTGAGGTAAGAGTGTAATTGTTTGATGCCCTGCGATTCCAGCAGTTCGATGCCATGCTCAACTTTCATCGCTTCGGCAATCAGGGAAACTGATCTTAATAATTCAAAATCGCGCTGGCCTTGGGATAATTTCTTCTGCAGTTCCGCTTGCAGATTGAGCATCTCTCCCTTCATTAACTGATTACTGTTACAGTAGCCATAATTCTGCGCTTCAATCAGTTTGCTTTTTTTACAATCTCGTAAATATTTCTGAATCTGTTTGAACTCTTCCGGAAGTTCGACTTTGATCCAATTAAATTTCATCTCCTGTATGTATGGTTTGACATCGGGATCCTGCTCGGTTCTTACTTCCACTTTCTCAATGTAAAGGTTCCGGCAGATTTCCCGGATTTTTTCCGCGTCACTTCCCGGCGAGGCAGTTAAGGCGAGGATTCTTGAAAATTTGGAAGTTTTTTCATACTGCTGGGCCACCCAGACATAGCTGTAATCACCGGTTGCATGATGGGCTTCGTCGAAGACCAGCAGGGAGACTTCTTCCAATTTAATTCTCTGATTGATGCAGTCATTTTCCAGCCCCTGCGGGGTAGAGATGATGATTTGCGCCTCTTTCCACAGTTCTTCCCTTTTTTCCGGGCTGACCTCTCCGGTGAAAAGGACAATTTTTTCTTCCGGAAGCTCCAGATGTTTCCTGAAGGTGCTCTGATGCTGCTCGCACAAAGGCTTGGTCGGCGAAAGGAGAAGGATTTTGGAATTGGGGTATTGACTAAGTCTTTGCGCAGCGAGCAGGAAGGCAATTCCAGTTTTACCCAAGCCAGTCGGGAGAACGACTAAAGTGTTGAAGTTAGCGGCGGTGCCGAGGATGGTTTGCTGGTAGAGCCTGGGGGTGAAGTTTTTGATCATTTTGCCTGATTAAACCTTTTTGTTTGATTAGACACTTTTGTAGACACTTTTGTCTTCCCTTTACCGTTCAGAGACAGACTTATTTATATATTCTACGTGGACCTTTCCTGTGGGATAGTAAGATTTTATAGAAAAATCGGCGGGTCTAAAACCTCGGCATTTACTGTTAGTTACTATAAGTTAGGTGTTAGTTACTAACAGTAATTCTTCTGAACCGGTGCTTTGGCATCAATTTGTGCTTATTTTAGTTGATCTTCGTGAAATAATAGAGAAAATTAGGGAAAATTTTGATGAAGTGTATAGAATTCCTAAATCTCCTGCCTGCCGGTCAGCGTCACAATATTATTCTTGATGCTGACATTCAGCTCGATTAAATTATTAACAACAACATCGTTGCCCGCCAGATAATAAGAGATGTTCCTCAGCTCATTAATCCTGATTTTCTCAACATTCTTAATCTCCAGAACATCGATTGGCTCCTTAGCTTTCAAATGAGGGTTGTTCTCATCGAACAGGCCGATGAAAGCCGACCAGGTGCCGTCTTTCTTGCAGGAAGGCTTCCGGCTGACGGTGATGCTCTTGACCTTGTAAGTAGCCATCTTTTTGGCTAAGTAAACCTCATTTAAAAAGCTATTGCTTATTTTGTATATATAATGTATAAAAATCAAGGCATAAGAAAAATTTATAAAACCGAACAGAATAACAACTTATAACGAAAGACATAAATAATCAATGAAATCTGCGGATATATATTAAAAGAGGCTGATAAATTGGTCTTAGAACATATTTTTCCCGAAGACTGGCTGGAGCATAAAGGGAGGTACGCCTTCATCCTGGGAGTTGCCTACTCGACCATCGGCATTATCATCGCCTCAATCCTCTTCCCCGGCGATCCCGCCCTGGTAGCTGTTGCCTTTACCTCCCTGCTCTTATTGCCGGAACTGTACAAAATCTTCTCCATCGAGGAAAGGCAGGAAGCCATCGAGCAAAAAGTTTCATTCGAAGCCCTCTGGCGGGATGATATCGATGTCGCCCGGATTTATCTTTTCCTCTTCCTGGGCATCCTGCTGGTCTATTCCATCGGGACGATCCTCCTGCCGGGCCTGCAGGCCAACACTTTATTCCGGGAGCAGCTGGAGATCCGTTTCGGGCAGGGCTTCGCCGGCTCCGCCACGGCTCTTTTCTCTGCCAACACTTTCTTCAGCTTGCTGAGCAACAACTTCATGGTCTTAATGGCCTGCTTCTTCCTGGCTCTGCTGACTGGAGACGGAGCCATCTTCCTGATCTCCTGGAACGCTTCCGTCTGGGGGACGATCTTCGGCCTCACTGCCAAGAACGCCGGCCTGTTCGCCGGGCACTGGCCCTTTCTCATTTTAGGGGCGATTATGGTCATCGTCTTCTGCCACATGATTATTGAAGCCCTGTCATATTTCCTGGGGGCCATCTCCGGCTCGGTCATCTCAAAGGATGTCATTCTGGAGCAGTTTGCTTCCGAGCGGTTCTGGGAAGTCTTCAGCTTCAACTTTTATTTATTCCTGGGAGGGCTGTTTTTCCTCCTGCTGGGAGCGGCCGTAGAAACCTTCGTCCTGACGTTGAAAATTCCCATCATTGCCTTTGCCGTGATTGTCTTCCCCCTTTTCCTGCTCTTCCTAGCCATTAAGAAAGCCATGGCGCTGGATCATCCCCTCTTCAACACCTTATTTATCTATTTCTATGCCTTCTTTATCGGGCTGGCCATCATGGTCTGCCTGGGCCTGCCGGATTTCGGGCTGGGCGAATTGACCTACCAGGAAATCATCCGAATGAGTATGCAGGTGGTTAGATAAACTTCCGAAAATATTAAATACTTTAAGATAATTACTTTAGCGATGGAACCTATTCATATACAATTTTTGATTTGTAAAGGAGAAGACTACAAGAAGATAGGTGACTTTATTTCTATGACTACTTATGATCTTGTTGGTCAAGGACATACCAGAAAAGAAGCTAAGAAATCCTGCTGAATCAGTTATTGTTTCCTATCTTGACGTTTTTGCAAGGCGGGGAGCTGACCTTCCCCAGCCGGAAAGGCAATTAAACAGCGTCGATGAAGTGGCTGAAGCTTTCTTAGACTTTATTCCTGAACATGTAAAAGTTGTAAGAGATGAAACCGTCACGACTGAATACGAAGGCCTGCCTAAGTTAGTTTTTGATTTTTATCAAGTAAATGAACCAAATATTTTTAAGATGATGTTCTTGACGGTGCAAGAATGGTACAGAGGCAGAAAAAATAAAGCTTAACTATTTTCTTAATTAACCACGCGGCCGGCAGACCTCAAAGAAGTCGCATTGCCCGGAACTCCACCTGCATAACGGGCCGGGGCATTGAGGATAATCATCAACCTGCGCCGTAGCCGAGGTATGGGCGTGCACCAGCCCGATCTCCCTCCGGGCGAAATCGAGCAATTCTTCATCAGCATCAATCATCTTCAGCTTGTGCCGGAGGAAAAAAATGCCCACCTTGGAGGGGATCTCCCCGTACTTCTCAAAGTAGAGCAGGGAATAAATTGCCAACTGCCGCTTAATCTCATCCTTGAACTCAAAGCTGGTGTTGGTCTTGTAATCAATGATATGCACTTCGTCTCCCAGATAATGGATTGCATCGATAAACCCGCGGACAGAATAGTTGTCGGAAGAGAAATGCTGTTCCCGGGCCGGCGTCAGCTTCATGAAAGCTTCAGGGAGGGAGACATTATTTTTAGTGATGACTCTTTCGAAATCTTCGACGAAATGATTGGCCCAGTTAAGCAGCATCAGCATGGTCTCCTCAAAATAAAATTTCATCTTGTCATGGTTAAGTTTTAATGATTCCAGGGCTTTCTCGTATTTGCCCCAGTTATGAAAGAAGAGGACTTGCACGGCCTGCTTGAATTTCTCGGCGTAATTCTCCTGAGTGAAACGGGTGACATCGATCTCATAGAAATCTTCCAAAGTGGAGTGGGCGATGCTGCCCCTAACCTGGTGGATATTCGGCAGGGTGGGCAGCTTGGCGATGTACTGGTAATAATATTTCCTGGGGCACTGCCGGAAAGTGTTGATGGACGACGGACTTTCAACTCTTTTTGCCAAAAGGATCAGGCCTCACTTCTTTTTTTGTTTCTTTTTTTAAGTTCTTTTTTATCTCTTTCTTGTTTTCAGAACAGGGGGTTTATATATTTTGCCCATGAATACCGGAAAGAGTTGATTTTTAGTGTAACTTGACATGGGGAAATATTCAGCTTTCCACTTATTCATCGATAAATGCACCCATAGATTTATCGATACATTTAAATACCTTGGAAATTTTCTCATCCTCCGTATGCCCAGGGATTCAGACAGTTTAAGCCGGGGAATTTTAAAGCTCATCAGCCAGGCCGGAGAACCGCTGGAAACCAAAGAGATCGAAGACCTTCTGAAGAAAGAGACCAGGACAAAGGTCCTTTACCGCCTCAACCGGCTGCGGGGAGATAGCCTGATTGAAGGCAAAGCCGTCGGCTCCGGGAAAGGGACCTGGATATGGTGGAAAACAAAACAGGTAAAGACAACGGCAAAGATCAAGGAAAGATGAGACCGGAAAAAAGAGGCAATCTGAAAGAGGAGGACTGGAGAAGGGAAAAAGAGGAGATAAAAAGAATGATCTGGGAACTGAAAGGAAAGAGGGAAAAGACCCGTTCCTGGTTAAGTGAAGAAAAACAAACCCGGGGAGAAAAAAAGAGCCGGCGGCCAAGCTACCATCATTTAATCCGGCAGAGCAAAAAGCAATTAACTGATTTAAGCCGGCAGGAAAAAGAAGAATTGCAGAAGACTCAGGCGCAGAAGGTTTTCTTGGAGAAAAAAATCAGTGATTTCCAAAAGGAAGAAAGGAAATTCAACATTATCCGCCTTGGTTCTGTCTTCACCCTCAGCCTGCTGATGATCCTCTTTGCCGTCAGCCTAACTCTTAGTTTTAAAGAAGATCTCAACTTTGAAAAAAACCCCGAGCCGGGCTTCCTCAAAGAAATCTTTTCCCTAAAACTGCCCCTGATTACCGGCGCTTCCATTAGCGAAGAATCAGGACCCCTGACAGAACCATTAATTGTCTATACGGGCGAGCTCAGGACTTTAGCAGCCCCTACCCACACCACTCCCCTTTTGTCTGCCTCAGACAACCCCCTCAATACCACCAATGCTAATCTGACGGTCTACAACCAAAGTACGGCTGACGCTGATGGGAACATTGTCAAAAACATCATCAACTGGTACAGGGACAGCAAATCTTTAATTATCTGCAATGTGCCCATGGAGGGGGTCAATTTAACCAACACCAATAATATTTACGATTATGGGGCGACGAGCAGCACCATTCATCTTTACAATGGCAGTGTCGTCTGGAATGAGTCGGCCGGACACGATGGCCGGGGAGCCTACATCTTCGATGGAATTGATGATTATATTGTGATAAACACGACTTACGATACTGCTCTGCATTCCAAAATCAGTGTAGAGCTCTGGATTAAACCTGCCCGCAATTATACTGAAGAAACAACGCCTGCTTACTTATCACATAAAAATTATGGGAAACCCTACGAATTTTACTTTGACAACAGTGCCGACGCACTCTATTTCAAGGCGGTCAACGATTCCGCCACGTCTTTTTCGGTTAAAGAAGTAGATAATTCCTATCTCGATGCCAACAGCTGGTACCATTTAGTGGGCACGGCTAACAGCACTGATGTTAAGCTTTACCGGAACGGGGTAGCTACGGCTAACGGCAGTTTCAAAGGTCCTTTGGAAGGCGGCAGCGGCAATGTTTTCATAGGAGCCAGGACGGGCGCCACGAGCGGTCAGTTCAACGGGACAATTGACGACTTTAAAATCTGGAACATCTCCCTGACCGCCGAACAAGTTCAGGCTTTATACTTAAACCGAACCGACCTGATTGTCGCTCAGGAAACTGAACCTGCTCAGGTGTGGCAGGCCAGGATTACCCCCAATGATGGCAGCAGCGACGGAGCGGCCCTCTTTTCCAACACTGTTACTATTCTCGCTGTTGACACCACTCCTCCCGCTTGGGTAACTAATTTAAACAACCAATCGGCTGGCTCGACTTGGATTTACTGGAACTGGACTAACCCAACCAACAGCGATTTCAACCAGAACATCATTTTCATCAACAGCGCTAATTTAGCCAACACTTCCAATAATTTCCACAACGCCACCGGGCTAAGCTCCAGCACCAGTTATACCATTACTGTTCATACCAAGGACACCACCGGCAATATTAATAATACTGATGTCAACAGCACCGCTTCAACCTTAACCTTAGGGTTGTTCAATCCCAACACGGTCTTGGTGCGGCTTAATGCCACCGATTTCCCTAACAATAGAACGACAGCTAACTTAACCTGTTATGCTAATATCACTGATGCCGACAGTGCAACTGTCTATGGAAACTACACTTGGTACAACAACTCGGTAGAAATCGAACATCTCCGCGGGCAGGGTGCCGGGTTTAATGCCAGCACCCTGTCTTTACTTTCTACCTTAGGCTACCGCAACACCAGCAAAAACCAGAACTGGACTTGCTCGGTGCAGGGCTTTGACGGAAGCAACTACGAAGGCGACTGGAACAATGCCACGATTACCATCAAAAACTCTCCCCCTACCCATAATTTTCCCATCCTTAATTCGACTAATGTAAACAACAACACCAACCAGAACCTGACCTTATACCCACAGGGGGTTTCCGATGCCGACAACGACCCGGTTAAAAATATCACTAACTGGCGGGTGAACAGTACTTCGCTGATGGTATTGAACATGCCTTTTGAGGGAGTCAACGGCACTTCTTCCAACAATGCCTGGGACTATTCCGGCTATGGTAACAACCTTTCGGAATTCTTTGACGGTGGAGCGGCTTGGAATGCCACCGGCGGCCTAGGCAGGACGGGAGCCTATCGTCTCAACGGCGGCGATTACCTCGCCGTAAATAACACTCAGGGATTGAATTTAACGACTAATTTCACGATTACCCTCTGGGTTTATCGGATGACCGACACTGGTCTGGCCGAGCCGCTGCTCTCGGCTTCCAATGACAGCGACCGGAACATTGATTTGTCCATCGCCGCCGATGATACCGTCGCTTACACGCTGACCAATAACAGCGGTTTGACCTTCACCGACAACCAGAGCGGGGTTTCCCTGGGCGCCTGGACTTTCTTCGCCGTCAATTTTAATGGAAGTTATATGGGGTTCTACGTCAATGGCTCAATCAAAGGCGCTAAATATGCCGAAGCCGATGGTTTTGCCGTCCGGGGCTCCGCCCTTCCCTGGCGCCTCGGCCGGGAGCGGACGACTAATAATTTTGACGGGCTGATTGATCAAGTGCAGGTTTACAACCGCTCCCTCTCTTCCGAGCAGATCTCTGCCTTGTTCAGCAACCGGACTGATTTGATTGTCTCCCAGGAAACCACGGCCGGTCAGAACTGGACGACCGACATCACCCCTAACGACGGGGAAAATGACGGAGCCTCCATCAGGTCAAATCAGGTCGTCATCTTAGGGAACACTCTTCCCACCGCCCCGCTGACCATCACGCCGGCGAACGGCTCATCAACCACCGAGCGCTCCCCCTCTTTTATCTGGATGAATTCGACTGATGCCGACGGGGACGCCATCTCCTATAACCTTCAGGTTGATAACGATCCCCTTTTTGGCAACCCGGAAATCTCTGTTTCGGCCATCGCCCCGGATACCGGGAAACTGAACACGACTTATTCTACAGTCACTACCCTCAACGTTGACACTCGATACTTCTGGCGGGTGAGAGCTAATGACAGCACGGGTTACGGAGGATGGTCCAACAGCAATGCCCTGAACACTTCCAATTTTACGGTTGACTCCTACCTGGCGGTCAGTTTTACCGTCAGCCTGGCTGATTTCGGCTCCCTGACTCCCGGCCAGGTGGAAAACACCACTGACGGAACGCCGGCCCCTTTCCAGGCGGAAAATGCCGGCAACATCTTTTTCAACGTCAGCATCAATGGCAGCGCCATTTTTGAAAACATCGGCCTGAACCGCTCCAATTACCAGTTCAAGATGAGGGAGAGCGAGGCGGGATCTTTTGACACTTCCCTTTCATCAACGGCCTGGAAGAACGTCTCCAAAAACCTCTATGGGGTTTTCCATCTGGCGGAGTTAAACTGGCGCAATGCCAACGACAACTTCCTGACCGACCTGAACATCACCGTTCCCGACGACGAGCCGCCAGGAGCCAAAGCTTCAAACTTAACCTTCACCATCACCGGGTCGGGCGTTTCATGAAGATTATAATGAAAATGAAAACAATGAAGCCCTGAATATATAATAAAACGAAAACAATGATGAAAGCAACGATAAAAAGAAAGAAATTAACTTTAGCTGGATTAATCCTCTTGCTCCTGCTGTCCGTCCTGATGATGCTGCCGCCGGCGGCTGCTATGGGCCTCCGCCCGGCGAAAACCACTATCATCTTTGCCGAGCTGGAAAGCCGTTCGCTGGAGGACCAGCTCTGGGTGGTCAACAACGACCGCCATAATTTCGTCGCCCAAGCGTCCGTCGAGGGAGAAATGGGAAAATACATCACTTTAAAGAACAATGAGCTTGCCTTCCGGGAGGATACTGACGCCCTGTCGGTTGATTTTGTGCTCAGCCTTCCTGAGTCCGTTCCGCCGGGAGAATCAACTGCCAACATCGTCATCGCCGAAACGCTGGGAGGAGAATCAGGCACGGTCTCTTCCCGGATCGTCCTGAAACATAAAATTATCATCCAGGGAGAATACCCGGACAAGTATGCCGAGGCGGCGCTGAATTTCCAAGACCAAGGAGAAGAGATTGCCTTTGTCTCGGAAATCAGTAATTTGGGCCGGCAGGAGATCGGCGCGCTTAAGACGACCTTCTACGTCAACGACCGGAAGCAGGAGGAGCATGCCCTGGAAACTGAAACGGTTTCCCTTCCCAGCAAAGAGACCACTATACTGAAGACGACGATGGATAAAGATTTTTTTGAACTGGGCGAGTTTGAAGTTTCAGCGGTAACCACCTACGACGACCAGAAAATTGAGATAATCAAAAATCTGATTGTCGGGTATCCGGAAGTGGAAATAACTTACTTTGACCCTTATTTTATCGCCTACAAAATCAACCAGTATTCCATGGATCTCGCCAATAAATGGAACAAGGCCCTCAAGAACGTTTATGTTGACGTTGAGGTCAGAAAAGAAGGAAGCGAGGCTAAAATTGACGAATTCCGTACCCGCTCCGTTGACATCGAAGGGGAGATGTCCAAAAGAATTAATGATTATTTCAATGCCAAGGACAAAGGCCCGGGCAAGTATCGTTTTGACATGAGGGTAAGTTACTGGGGCCTGGTCAGGGAGAGCCAAAGGGATTTCCATTTCCAAGGCGAACTGATTAATGAAGGCGAGGCCAAGGAACTAGATTTGGCTCCGCCATCGGCCGGGATGGCAGCGGCCGGGGAAAACAAGGAAGCGCCTTCTTCCCTGACTTCAGTTCTGTTCTGGATATTGCTGGGAATTGCCCTGGGTGCGGCTGGTTTCTACGTGCTCTGGCGGTACCGGCACCGGGAGCAGTATGAAGGCGGAGGGGAAGCTTTTTGAGGCAGGATTCAGGAGTGGGGAATGGCAACAGAGAATAGGTAGTTGACTTTTTCGTTGAGGCAGGAACAAAAAGCAAAAGTTTATATATAATTGTTATATACCTTATGACAATTGATATAAAATGTATGACAAAACGGAAATTAAGATTTTGGAGCGGATTTATCTTAATCCGGGGATTCATAAGAGAGAACTCTCCAAGCAGCTGAAGTTGGGAATGCCCTCCATAGATTGTGGTCTTCAAAAAATAAGCAAGTTAATCAAACAGAAAAAGGCGGGAAATCAAATCAACTATTTTTTAGATTACTCAAAAGAGGGGCTGAGCCCAGCACTTTCTACCGTCGAATATGTAAGGTTAGAGCGGCTTCCGGCAAAAGTGAGGCTGGCCGTAAGAGATTTTCTCAAAGAATTAAAAGACAAGCCAGTACTCGCTCTTATCTTTGGGTCCTATGCCAATGGTTCCTATACCAAAGAGTCCGATACTGATATTTTGCTGGTTTTTCAAAAAATCGGCGACACGAAGCAGGTTGAAAATGCCGCCAAGAAGGTTAGTATGAAGACCAATACCCGGTTAAATCAGGTTTATCTCGGTTATGATTCATTCAAAGAGTCATTCCATAATCCCACAAAGGAATTTTTTAAAAAGCTTAAAAAAGACAAGATTATTCTTGTTGGCGTTGAATGGTGGAGGCAATTACAGGATGAGGAAGCCTAACTGGAAGCTTTGGCTAGAGGACAAAAATGAATGTAAATTCTGGTTGGAAAGTTACATTAGAAAAAGAATTCTCAAGAAAAGTCCTGATGAATCAAAACTGCACCTCAAAAGAGCCGACCATAATCTAACTTTTGCTAACTGGATTATTGAAAAGCATAAGGATGAAATCCCCAAAATATTTGGTGGTGATAACTTTTACGATTGGGTAATCAGCATCTATTATTATGCCATCTACCATATTGCTTTGGCTTTGATGAGCAGGGAAGGTTATATCTCAAAAAACCATTCTGCCACGCTCTGCTTTTTGATTTATCACCATTACCATTTACAGAAGGCACTGGAAAAAGAAGACGTTGAATTGATCGCCAGTTCCTTGGACAAAGAAGACATCGAGACGCTGGGAGTTTCAAAAGAATTAAGGGAGAAAGCTTGTTATGATGTTCATGAACAGTTTGAGCAAAGGTTGGCTGAACAAATCCGTGAGCAGGCAGTAGATTTTGCCAACAAGATTAAGATGCTGCTGAAATAAAAAGTTACTTTTCGTCACAGTAGTCCCACATAAACTGAAAAAATTTCCGGTAGCCGTCGGCTAAGAGTTTGCTTTTAAGGACAAACTGCAACGGCTCTTCATATAACGCTCCCGGCTTGACGCCGACGAAAGTAACGACATAATCTCCAAAAATGTCCACTGCCGTGGCGCTGGAATATTTTTGGGGCAGGAATTTATAGGGCTTTCCTGCTAATTTAAGAATTTCTGGTTTTTGCGTTTTAACTTCGTAATCAAATAGGTGCATAAATTGAATTCCTCGTTTTTTGCGTTCTTCATCAAAATGCCGGAGATAATGTTTAAGCCTTGGATCAAGCCAGAAGGCTTTAGCACCGATGAAATAGACTGTTTGCTTCTGCTCTAAGATTAATTGGAGGTAGTTTTTGAAGCCCTCGACTCCTCTGAAAAAGTAGGCTTCAGCGTCAGGTTCGACAGATTTGTAGAGTTTTTTCATTTCAGGCAGGAAGGTCTCTAAAGCAGTTTCTTTTTCTTTGATTATTTCATTTAACCGTTCCGGATCAATGGCTTTAAACCGCTTCTCGCCCTTGACAAACGTTTCGGAAGCGAGGCCTTTCTCGATTAGCTTATTTAAAGAGTCGTACACATTTCTCCGATGGACTTTTGATTTGACAGAAATCTTGCTGACGTTGACTTCCCCTAAATGCAGTAAAGCCTCATACACTCTGGCTTCATTGAGGGAAAGCCCCATTTTCTGAAGGAGTTCTTGGTACATTTTTAGTAGGTGTAACTATCTTTTTTTAGACCTAACTTTTTTCTCATCTCATCATAATATTTATGGTCGGCAAGATGTACTTCTGTGAATTCTCCATTAATGATTTTGATCACTAAACAGCGATTTGATGAGCCGATTCTTTTAATGAACACAAGATGTCCCGGAAGCAGCGGCGGTCTGGCCGGAACAATTTTGCCTTCTTTCAGGTCCAGGCACCATTCTAATAATCGCTCGTCTATATTTTTAATAACTTTAACATAGTCATCAAATGCTTTATTAAAAGAAATTTGTTCTCCAAATATCTTTTTAATTTTATCTTTAAGCGATTCGGCACTCATTCTTTACCTCCGTGAATAAATCAATAAAAATAGGATAATTGTCATAGGGTTCCTGAGAATAGTCCTTTTTAAGCTGTTTTACAAACTGGCTGAGATAAAAGTAAAGATATCTTTTGGTAAAAATATGCAGAATGAGTTCTTTCATTAGGTGGTTGATTCCTGCTATTTTTTCGTTCTGACCTTTTTTAATAATCTCCTCGCTCTTTTCATACAAAGAATAAGAATTTAGAATTACGTTCTTAACAAAAAAATAATGCATAAACAACAATTCTCTTAGTGTTCTTTCCTCATCGCGGTTGAGGATTTCATTGATGACCATTTCATAAACTAAGATAATGGAATCAAATAATGGCCTTTTCCATTGCGGTGTAATTTTCCCTGGATAAAAATTAGCTACAGAATAACGTAAAGAAGAGATGTAAATGGGGTGTTTTAGGATTTTTTCAGTAATAAAATTTAAGTGTAAGTCTTTCTGATGATAACTATTTCTTTTCTTGGTAATAATAAAGACATCCGCATCGCGATAATCTTTCTTGTATAAAAACGAGCCTGAAATGAAAGCTTTTTCATAGCCAAGTTCTTTAAGAATTTCTTTGGCTTTCTCTATTCGTTCCGGAATCATTTGTTCCCCGGTAACATAAAACTCCTCTCGTAGGAGGGATAAAGTCTCAATTTTCTGTTTAAGAGTAGAATATACATAGCTCTTTTCAGTCTTAGTGAGGTCCTTTTGCTGAAGATATTTCTCCAAAAGTTCAATCTGCCGGGCAGTAAAGAGACGCGGAATAAACCGCTCTCTGTATTCTAACACTTTTTTACATATTTCTTTATTCATATGTACACTCAAATATATCTTTATTTATAAATATTACTATTTTCATGCAATCTTCTAATTCTAAAGCGGCCATGAGAATAGAAGATATCATTTTACTATAAAACCTTTTCGCTTTGAGGTGGTGTTCACCACCCCTAAGATTTATATAGTTGGTACTATAACTACTTGTAAGTTAAAACAAAATAAAAGGAGAGGTAAAATCAAAATGAGAACAAAAACACACTTAAAGTTTAGAGAACCAGGGGATAAAGGCCCAACAGATCTCTGCAGTACCATAGAGGGAACTCTACTGAACTTGCCTATGGGGCACAGATTAAGCTTAGATGTTCTTGGTAAAGGCATTTCCATGCGCGAAGGCTTCTATGAGGTGTATCACGGTCCAACGGATACTCTTTTTGTTGCTGAAGATCAAGAGAGTATCTATGAACGATGTTACAGTCTAAAATACGTCGGAGGCGAATCAAAATGATGCCAGAAAAGAATATAGAAAGAAAGTTGGCTGAAATTCCCTCAATTATCGTAGAAGGAAGGATGCCCTGTACTGAAGAAGCTAGAGCCGCAGTGGACGCTCTATCCCGAGAAGATTTAATGGGTTGTCTTGACCACTATCTAAATAACAAAAGAACTCTTTACAATGCATTTGGTTTTTGCGGAAGACTTGCAGAGGATTATGCTATTGAGCAAGTTGGAAACTTGGCTCGTCGGAGAGGTGATTTTGAAATACTAAATCGTGTTTCTGCCCGTTATAGAACTCTTGCAGAATCCGTAGCAGATGAAGTTGACAGAGAGGATTTTCTTTCAGCAGCTTTATTTTATGGAGGGAAATCAAAATGAATCAAAAGCCAACCCCAGAGATGACTATTGGAGAAATGCTTGTTGAGATAGGCAGTGCTCTTGGTGAGATTGGCAGATACTATGCCGAAAGAATTGGCCTTATCAATCCTAATTTGAATTACCCCCGGCTTCCTGAAAATACTCCCCTCTATATAAACTGCAAACCGTATTCTATCAAGAGAACGCAGGAAGAGGGGGAGCTTGATTTGGTCCGTTTAGCTCATGAAGTGCCCCACGAAGGTTCTTGGTTCTACATCCCCCAAGATTCCATCTGGTATCATACCTCCGAAGGGCATGAAGAGGAATTTGGCCAACACGGGCAATTCACATTATCCAGCATTGTTCAGCGAAATGTTAGGCTGAAAGTGCCTGGTCGCAAAATTGACTATTACCATACTCACCCAAGGATAGCCGGGGAATATATGGTCACTTGGGCAGGAAATGAACTCGAGAAAACGATGGAAGGAGTTGATGCAAAGGTAATAAAAAATATTCTTACCGCAGTGATGTACTTGTACACGGCGTTTCCCTCAGATGGTGATGTGGAAGCCTACGCTGATTGGTCACAGTCTTTGCAGAAACGTGGAGTAGCATTCTGTGGGAAAATCGCTTCACCAATAGGCATTACTACAGTAGCAATTAAAGATGCAAGCAATGATGCCCTAAAGGAGTATGAGAAAGTTCATCGGGAGTTGTTTAGAAAGATACATGAAGGAAAATATGTTCGATACGAAGAAAAGGATGGTAAACCGATCATAACCGTTGCTTTAGACGATATGTTTGATGATGTTAATAATGAAATGCAAGGAAAATTAACTTTGACCTTTCAGCAAATGGATTGTGGTGTCCCTTTAGTCGGTTAAAATAAAGACACACTTAAAGAAATCATTTCCTTCCCCCTTTCTTCTCACTCAGCCCCAACATTTCAGTTTTACTTAACTTTTACTTCACTCTACTTAATTCTACTCAACTTTACTTAACACTTCAGAAACTTTTAACTTCAGAAACCTTTATAAAATACCTTCATTCCCAACCAAAAACAATTAAAACTATTTACCGTTAAAACTACTTTTGCTTCCCCTTGGAACAAGTAGGAGGTCAGAAATGGATCAGGAAAAAGTCAGGAAAGCTCTGGAAGAAATCAAAAAACAGCCTAAGAAAAAATTTTCCCAGTCTTACGACTTAGTTATTAACCTGAAAAATATTATCATCAAAACCAACCCAATCAACTTATTCGTCACCCTGCCCAGCCCCAAAGGCAAAAAAATCAGGATTGCCGCCTTTGTCGACCAGGAGCTGACTGAGCAGGCCAAGAAGTACTGCGATCTGACCATCAAAGAAACAGATTTCTCCAGCTATCAGGACAAGAAAAAACTCAAAAAGCTGGCTGAAGAGTACAATTATTTCCTGGCCCAGGCCAGCCTGATGCCCAAGGTGGCAGCCGCTTTTGGTAAAGTTCTCGGCGTCAAAGGGAAAATGCCCAACCCGAAACTGGGCTGCGTCCTCCCACCCAACGCCAACCTGGACCTTCTGACCAAGAAACTCCAGCAAACTGTCCGTCTGCAGGCCACCAAAGGCCTCAACCTGCAATGCATGGTCGGCAAGGAAGATCAGCCTGACGAGCAGATTGTCAACAATGTCCTGGCCGTCTGCCACGCCGTTGTCAAGCAGCTGCCTAACGAAATACAGAATATAAAGAATGTCACTCTAAAACTAACGATGGGAAAACCCGTCAAAATATAAAAAAGCTGAGATTAAAAAAAAGCCAGTCAAAAAGCCAAAAAATGCCCAGTGAAGAAAAGAAAAAATTTGTCCAAGAGCTGATTACCCGGTTGAAAGAGTCGCCCATCGTCGGCCTGGTCGACATGCATAACCTGCCGGCTCCCCAGCTGCAGAAGATGCGGGCCATGCTCCTGAAACAGGAAGTCAGCCTCATCATGAGCCGGAAAAAGCTGCTCCGGCTGGCTTTGGAAGGATCAAATAAAGAGGGCATCGGACAGCTGGCGGAAAAAATCAAAGGGATGCCGGCCCTGATTTTGGCTTCCACCAACCCTTTCACCTTATATTCAGTCATCCAGAAAAATAAATCGAAAGCGCCGGCCAAGGCTGGGCAGATCGCGCCCGGGGATGTCGTCGTCAAAGCCGGCTCAACAAATTTTGCTCCCGGGCCGATCATCTCCGAGCTGGCAGCCGTCGGCATCAAGACCAAAGTTGACAAAGGGAAGCTGGTCATCCAGGAAGATACCACCGTCGCCAAGGAAGGGGACACCATCACTGCCAAATTAGCCGAGACTTTGAAACGGCTGGACATCAAGCCGATGGAAATCGGCCTGAATCTAGTCGCAGTCTGGGAAAAAGGGACGGTCTTTGACGCCAGGCAACTGCATATCGATGAAGCGGAGTATTCGCAGAATTTCACCCGGGCAGCCCAGTGGGCGATGAATCTGGCCGTCGAGACGGCTTACCTGACCGGAGAGACAACTGAACTGCTGCTGCAGAAAGCCTTCCGGGAAGCCAGGGCTTTAGCTGAGGAAAGCAATGTCCTGACTGACCTGACGGCCGGAGAAATCTTATCCCAAGCGGAGCAGCAGGCGAACGCCCTTCGGGAGGCGGCCAGGATTGACATTCCGAAAATGGAGATCCCGGAAAAAACGGAAGATAAGATGGCAAAAATTGAAGATCAGGCTGAGGAAAAAGCCAAGGCTCCGGAAAAGAAGGAAGAGGTTGAGAAAGAGACGGGGGAAGAAGCTGAAGAAAGACCTGAGTTAAAAGAGTCGTTCCACCCCAAACAGGGGAGAGTGACCCCAGAAAAAGCCGGGGAGCTTCTGGCCCAGCTGCAGAAAAGAGGGACTTTGCGAGAGGACTGAGGAAGTAAAAACTAATGATGTTGACAAACTAAAATTCATGGAGGAATAAAAAATGGAATATATCTACACGGCCATGCTGCTTCACAAGGCGGGTAAGGAAGTCACCGAAAGCGCGGTCAAATCTGTACTGAGCGCGGCCGGCGTCACCGTCGATGAAGCCAGGGTCAAGGCCTTGGTGGCGGCCCTGCGGGGCGTCGATATCGACGAAGCAATCAGGAAGGCGGCGGCGCCAGTCGCGATAGCCGTTCCCGTCTCCGGAGAAGCGCCGGGCAAGGAAGAAAAGAAGAAGGAAGAAAAATCCAAAGAAGACGAAAAGAAAGCTGAGGAGCAGGCGGCAGCCGGTTTAGGCGCCCTTTTCGGCTGACTTTTTGGCTAAACTTTTTTTATTTTTCTTCTTTTGTTGAACCAGACATGTGATACGAATGGAGAGCACTAACGAAGAACTCGAGGGGTTGAGAAAAGAATTCCAAGAGAGAAAGAATGAGCTCTCCAGGCTGCGCTCCCAGCTCAATTCCTGCAATGCAGAGAAGGGGGAAGTTTTCCAGAGCCTCCGCATCCTCCGAGACAAGCTGAAGGCACACAACCGCAAAATCAAGAAGCTGCGGGAGGAGCGGGACAAGCTGACCAAGGAAGTCAGGGAGCTGAAGCAAAAACGCGAGATTCTCAACCAGGCCGTCCAGGAAAAAGCCAAAGAGAAGAAGACGACCAGCCAGAAGAAAAAGGAAGTCCTGGGTCAGACAAAGATCAGGGAACGCCCCTCGCAAATCAGAGAAGCAATTGCCCGCTTGGAGAAAGTAATCGAAACGGAAGTCATCCCCTTCTCCAAAGAAAAACAACTAACCAAGCAGATCAAAGAGTTTAAGGCCAGGCTTAAGGAAGCGGAGAAATTAGGGGATGTTTGGAAGGAGATGAATACCCTCGCTGCCGATTTTTCCCAATCAAAGAAGATGGCCGATGAATCGCACCATCAAGTAAGGCAGAAAGCCCAAGAATCACAGGAGAGGCATGAGGAGATGAACCAGCTGTACCAGGAAGTCAAAAAGCTGCGCCTGGAAGAGAAACCGCTGGTGGAAAAATTTCTTCAGCGCCGCGCCGAGCTCAGCGAAGCAAAGAATAAGCTGGAAGAAGTCCTGCAGCGGGTAAATGAATTGAGCAAGCTGTTTAAAGAGGAGGAAGAGAAAGACTTCAAAGTTCAGGTGAAAAAGAAGACCGAAGAAGTTAGGGAGAAGATGAAAAAAGGCAAGAAGCTGAGTACGGAAGACATTCTGGCGTTCCAGGCGATGGAAGAGTAAAGTTTTTTAAGAAAAAGATTAAAAATGTTTATTAAGGTGATTTACCCGGCTTACCGATTAATTTTAAGTTAATGAAAAAGTCTATCCCTTCTTTAATTTTTGAGGAAATTCTTTCGGTTAAATATTCCGGGGTATAAGTTTCAGAAGACATCCATCCTGTTGTGCCTTCTAATCCTAATTTTTCAGCAATTCTTTCCGGGGAAGATGCTTTTGCTTCACCGTCAAAGCGGTCATAGAACTTAAACGAACCTCCTTCTCTTCTGATTTCTACAAAAGTGGTCAATGCGTCGGCATCCGGATTCCTCATATGAGAAATAATTGGTAATCCATCGATAGCCCCAGGTAAATTATAAATATCCCACATCTCAGGGAATCCTGCAGCATATCTTTTTGTTATATCTAACATCCCTTCTAAAACAGCTTGATTTTTCTTGGTATTGTATGCCATAAATTTTTACTTGAGGATAGTGTTTAAAAAAGTTGTGAAAGACTAACTCATCTGATCTCGAAGGACTAAAAAGAAATGGAAATCAGATTTATTTTTGATTTATTTTTAACTCACTTTTTCTTCCCTTTCGCCAACTCTCTCAGCCACATCAAGCCAATCCGGATCATCATTTTGTTGAACCGGTCAGAAATCCGGTAAGTCTTCTGATACAAATCATAATCAATCATGCCCATCCCCCGCAGGGGCGTAAGAATCCGATCATAAAACTGCCTTTTATTGTAGGAAATATGCTGCGTATTCTCCAGCGGCGATTTGCCTTTCTCCCTCACCACCACTTTCCCTTCATGCAGCTTCATGGCAAAGAGGCCCATCTCGGTCTTGCCGATCTCCCCTTTGTTCTCCTGCATGTAAGCAATCAGCATTTTGGCAACGATCTGCTGCTGTTCAGTCGGAAAAATAACTTTGTAAATGTCTTCTGGCAAATTGAACTGATCAAAGAGGAGGGTCATTTTGGACAAGTAAGGAAAAAGTAGATTAATATATAAATGTTACTCATAAGTATATTATAGTATGGATTGAAGACTCCAGCCCCGCCGAGACGATACTTTTTTATAAGCCGGCGATTCATTCCCCTAAAGATGAAAAAAGCTATCTTTTTCAGCTTGGTAATTTTGCTCCTGCTCAGTTCAGGCGCCGCCACGACTCTAACCGGCACGATTTATAACCAGGATCTCGAGCCGGCCAGGGATGTCCTTCTGGAAGTTGATTCCCAACGGCTCCTCTCTGCCGACGGAACTTATTCCCTGGAATTACCGCCGGGGACTTATCCAATCACCATCCAAAAAGATAATTTAGTGGTGGTCGAGGAAGTTGAAGTCAAAGGCGCTGAATTGATTTACGACCTTTTCCTGATCCCCGGATTTGAAGACGAAGATGATCTCTGGCAGGACACGGAAGAGGAGCTGTTTGAAGACGGAGGAGAAAGCTTTTTTAGATGGCAATATCTCGTTGCCGCCCTGATTGTCATTGTCCTCCTCTGGCGGTTCTGGAAAGCTAGGAGGCGGTTCGGGCCGCTGGGAAAATTCAGAAAGAAAGTCAAGGAAGAAGCCGGAAAAACCGCCGAGCAGCACCGGGCCGAGCTGGCGGCAGAGCCAGGTTACCTGGACAAAACTATTAAGACCATCAAAGAGCATGACGGCCGGCTCACCCAGAAGGAATTAAGACGGGAGATGCTGTACTTGTCGGAAGCCAAGATCAGTCTGATCCTGACCGAGCTGGAGCACAAGGGAATGATCGAGAGGGTCAAGAAAGGGAGGGGCAAGGTGGTGATCCTCAAAGAGCTGTCATGAACTGGGGTCTGCACAAGTAATTTACGGGATTATACACAAGCAGTTTACAAATATAAATAACTGCGTAAATTATATCAGAAGACACAAATAATTGACAAAAAATGTTGTGTCTTCTGGAATAGACTGGCGGAAACTTATATCAAATATTAATGCCCGCCACTATAGGTTGCATCCCAACGCAGTTATCTATTCCGATAAATGTGGAGTATTTTTATAATATTATCCCGCATTTATCGATATCTTGCCCTTTCCCAAGGAGTAACCTGCATCCGATATTCGTCATATTCCCGATTTTTCGCCCGGAGATACTCTTCAAACATTCTTTTTCCAAACACCTCCCTTAAGATTGTTCCTTCTTCCGCTTTCTTAATAGCATGCTTCAAGGAATCGGGAAGAGTTTCTATTCTTTTCCTAGCTCTAATTTCATCATTGTAATAATAGACATTCTCTTCTACCGGCTCGGGCGGAGTAAGCTGGTTTATAATGCCGTCCAATCCTGCTTCCAACAGAACGGCAAAAGCCAAATGCGGTGAGCAGCTGGAGTCGGGAGAACGAATTTCTGCCCGGGAACTGCTCTCCTTAGCCGAGGCAGGCACTCTGATCAAAGCGCTGCGATTATGACGGGCCCAACACGTGTACACCGGCGCTTCGTATCCGGGAATTAACCGCTTATAAGAGTTTACAATGGGATTCAAAGCCAGAGTGATCTCCCGTACGTTTTTCAATATCCCGGCAATAAACTGCCTAGCCAGAGTAGAGAGCCCATAATCATCCTGAGAATCATAAAAAAGGTTCTTTCCTTCCTGATCACTCAAGCTAAAATGAGTGTGCATTCCCGAGCCATTAATTTTTTCAAAAGGTTTAGGCATAAAGGTGGCTTCCCATCTATATTTTTGGGCAGTATGCTTGACAATTTGCCGGAATAGCAAAGTATTATCTGCGATGGCCAGGGCTTCTCCGTATTTAAGGCCGATTTCATGCTGCCCCGGAGCCACTTCATGATGGGACATTTCTGCTTCCAAGCCCAGAGAATGTAATGTGTGCATTACTTCTTTTTCAAAAGTGCTGGCTTCATTTTTGGTTCCTGCATCAAAATATCCTGAAGCATCATGGGGCAGGGGAATTAATTCCCCATCTTTTCTTTCTATTAAGAAGAATTCTAATTCTGGACTGACATTAAAAGTAAACCCCCTTTTTCCCGCTTTCTTTAACGTTCTTCTTAATACTTCCCGAGGATAGCCTTCGAATAGCTCTCCATTAGGAAGATGCACATCACACATTAATCGGGCAGTCTTAAGTTCAGGTTTCTCCTCAAAAGGCAAAGGCAAATAAGTGCTTAGGTCCGGCCGCAGGAGCATGTCACTTTCGTAAATGCGGGCAAATCCCTGGATAGAAGAACCGTCAAACCATTTCCCTTCTTGGAGAGTATCTTCCAATTTTTTGGCAGGCACGGTCACCGCTTTCAGCGTCCCAAAAAGGTCGGTAAATTGCAGTTCAAAAAAGTTTATTTGATCTTCCTTTACTTTTTCCAGAAGTTCGGCCGGTTGCATAAAAAAAGAGTTTAACCTTAATTTATATTGTTTATTATTCTGGAGGATATAATTGTTTTAGGGTAGGGACTGCCACAGGTTTCGCTGCGACTCAACCACACCCTCAACGACGCCAAGCGTTCAGGCGCGTCCGTCAGTAAACTTATTATCAAATTAAACCTGCGATTTACTATAGCAAAAGACATAAATAATTATACAAAAAGTTATGTAGTTATGTCTTTCGGAACGCACGAAGGGATAGTTTTCCTTTCGACGCCACGGAAGCGACCACTTCCGCTGGTATAGTAAGTGACTTTTGTATAAAAATTTA
>CAYWPJ010000015.1:0-33487 GCA_964460195.1 uncultured Methanosarcinales archaeon | reverse complement strand
TTTTACCTCTCTAATGGGTAATGATCCCGTTTATTTAAGTTCACTGGATCAAATGCTCGTTCAGGAAGAATATATTCGATGGGAGGTTAAATAAAGAGAAAAATGGATCTTGAAGATTTCATCCAAGCCCAGCATTTTTTTAGTGAATTATGCAGCCGGGCGGGTCAGGCAAAAGAAGCTATCCCTGTCCCCCCCCATTGTGCTGATCGGTATTTCGGAACAGCAGCCTATGCCTGTGCGGTGTTGTATTCTTTAGAAAGAGAACAGCTGCTCTCCTTGGAAAAAGAAGGAATGGTGCATAGTTCGACCCTCTCGGGAGGCTCTTTGCCGAAAGCGATGAGAGTAGTGAATGATTATCTAACAGGAAATAAATCGGCCTTCGATTGGGATGAATACGAGCAATTAATAAGAACCTGTGATTCAGCAAGCCACTTTTTGTCAAGGTGCCGGGGGAATTACAATCCCGGAAGCTAAAATAGTCCTATGGCACTTAAAGAACCTAAACGGTGGTATGAAGCAACATTTGAAGATTTTGGTTGTAAAACACCCGTTATTAAAAAATGGTCTGCCATGGGGACAATTGAGGAGGTGGTTTTTGGAGCACCAATGTTATGGGAAATTGCGTCGGGTCTAAAACCCCGCCCTTTAGGGCGCAATTTCTCATTCCAAAAACCGCACGATCAAATACCCAACATTTATGTTAGGGATTAGTGCGGTTTTTGTTATTGGCTACGGGAATTGTTGGTCATTTCTGTTATCGGTGGCAGCTACAGACAGACGATTTAATATTGCCGGTATTGGGTGCTACTTACATGGGTTTGGGCTGGTCTACGATGTATTATACGGTAAGGAATCGTAAAATTGGTTCGCCAAAAATAGAGTAAGAGTTTTCTCGCCGTTAAACCCTGTTGTTCTGAGCGACCACCCTTCAAAAGAAAAAGTCCCCTCTTTGTTGATGAAAATCCCACAATTCTGTAGTGATTAGAGTTTTTATTTAAGACAATCGGGCGGGTACTGTAAAGAAAGACATAATTCTTGGGGTGTATGACCGACTTGTTCACCACTAACATAAAATAAAGGAAGATTATCAACCTCTCCTTCATTTAAATAATAAAGTCGGTTTACACCACCTTGGACGTCTTGTCCGTACATTTCCCGGCAAAGGCGTTCATCCTTAAGATAGCCTCGTTCGGTGGCAGCGCACCAGATTTCCAAATCGATAGAATCCCCAAAAGTTTCTCTCAGGCTTTTTATTGTCTGAAGACTGTTGGAACAGCTTTTACATGATGGTGCAAAAAAATATTCTACCTTTGGCTTTTTGCCGGTAGCACTTTCGAAAGGCGTTACAGTACGTAAAGATGCACAACTGGTCAGAGCGAGTATTCCTGCCAAAATAATCTCTTTCAGGTTCATTTGAAAATAAAATAACCTGCTTGTTTATAAATCTTTTGCTACTAACTAGTTAAAATAAGGAAAATAAAAGAAAAAAGCGGGTTCACATAATCAGGTTTCACGAACCCGAAAGCAAGCAACTATCCAGTTTAGAAGGATAAAATTTAAATAAGTATATAACACTTTTGCTAAGAACAAGATGTAAAACACTTTACCATGCCCTACAAACAAGTCATCTTAATCCGGCAGGACTTAAAGCTGCCAAAAGGCAAGCTGGCAGCCCAGGCGGCACACGCTTCCGTTGAGGCTGTTCTCCAATCGAACCCTAAATTGATCCGCGCCTGGAGAACGGAAGGCATGGCCAAAATCGTCGTTAAAGTCAGCGATGAAAAGGAATTGCTAAGGTATTGCCGGGAAGCCAAGGAGGATGGGCTGGTCGCCGTGGTCATCACTGATGCCGGCCGGACGGTCATCGCTCCCGGAACGAAAACCTGCCTGGCCATCGGCCCGGATGAGGAGAAAAAAATCGATCAAATCACCGGAAAGCTGTCTTTGTTATAACTTTTGGGGTCCCCCCGCCGGAGCGCCGGTTTCCGGGAAAAATTTAATAATCCCGTGATTATCTCGGCTGAAGGAAGTGGGGTAAAGAGGTGAACTGATGAGAAAAATGAGAAAGGCGTCCTTGCTTTCCCGGTCATTAATCTTTTTACCGTCCTTAATGCTGTGCTTGATAATATCCTTAATGCTAATCGTTTCCTGCACTCCGTCTGAGTTGCCAATTCTCCCTCAAAAACAGTGCCAGACCGATGATGACTGTCTTCCCTCGGCCTGCTGCCACCCGTCGGAAGCGGTTAACCGGAACTATGCTCCGGACTGCTCGGGCATCTTCTGCTCGATGGAATGCCAGCCGGAGACGTTGGATTGCGGCCAGGGGGAGATCAAATGCCTTCAAGGGGAATGCCGGGCGGTGTTTCCTGATGATTAAAAATTTATTTAGCCGCCTGCGTGATGAAATAAGGGACTTTGTCTTTGGCATGGAAGACGGGCTGGTTTCTAACCTGGGCCTGGTCTTGGGAGTCTGGCAGGGAGGAGGAGGGAAATTTGCCATCCTCTTAGCCGGCTTGGCCAGCATGCTGACCGGCGCTTTCTCGATGTCGGCGGGCAGTTATCTGGCTGCCAAATCGCAGGGGGAAGTCTACGAGCAGGAAATCAAGGCGACGAAAGAAGAGCTGAAGAAAAGGCCCAAACAGTGCCTGCAGGAGATGGAGCGGCTTCTTAAAGAAGAAGGCTTTGACAAAAATGAAGTTAAGATGATGAGTTGGCATTTCATTCACCATAACCACTCTTCTTACACCAAAAATTTCATCCAGAAAAAGCTGGGCTTGTCCGAAGAGAGGTCGGAACTGCCCTTCAGGAATGCATTGATGATGTTCTTTTCTTTCTTAGCCGGCTCTTCATTTCCCATCATTCCTTTTGTTCTGTTTGAAGAGAGCAGCGCCGCCGTCGCTGCCGCCGCCGCGACCATCACCGCTTTATTCCTAGTTGGCTGGGCGAAAACCATTTTTACTAAAAGGAACTGGTTCCGGTCGGGGATGGAAATCGTCCTGGTCGGCGTCGGCGCCGGGGCATTGGGTTATCTAATTGGGTACATCTTAAGTTTGGCAGGGTAAGATTTTTAAGGCGGATGAGGTTTCTTTTGTCCAATGAAACAGCTGCCTAAATCATTCTTCGCCCGGGATACCATTACCGTCGCTAAGGAGCTGCTCGGCAAAATCGTTTCTGTCAACGGCATGGAAGCCAGAATCGTCGAAGCGGAAGCCTATAAGCAGGATGCAGCTTCCCATGCCTTCCGAAAGACGAAAAGGAGCGCCATCATGCATGAGACTTACGGGCATGTTTATGTTTATCTGATTTATGGGATGTACCACTGCCTCAATTTTACCTCCGATGTCAGGCCGGGGGCGGTCCTGATCCGGGCCGCCGAGCCTTTATCCGGCGTCGGAAAAATGAAGAAGAACCGGGGAACGGACATCCTTGCCCATCTTTGTTCCGGCCCGGGGAAATTGTGTGCGGCTTTAGGCATTGACCGGAGATTTAATGAGAAGGAAATCGGCGGGGCGGTGAAGGTTTTTGACGACGGGTTCAAGGTTTCTGGGATAAAGACTTCGCCGAGGATTGGCATCAGGGAAGGCCGGCATCTGCCCTGGCGGTTCTTTATCGAAGGGAACCAGTTTGTCAGCCGAGTTAAAGAAAATAGCTAAAATAAGTTTTCCACTGCTTTACAATAGCACGCGGCCCCGTCTTTTAAGGCTGAGTGTTTTGCCTAAGCGCATAGGAAAGTTTATATAGTAACTCATAGTTTCTATGTAGTAACTTTGTGTTACCATGATCGCATTAACCAAAAAAGAACGAGAAACAGTCCTAATCTTATTCAAAGATTACACTACTTTTTATAACGCCAATTCTATTAGCAAAGTTCTTAACATAAGCCATGTCGGCGCTCAAAAAATCTTTAAAAGACTTCTTCAGGAAAACTTATTAATTAGCAAAACCATCGGAAAATCCATCACTTACAAACTTAATTTTAGTAACGATTATGTTATCCATCTCGTTGCTTTCCTCCTCGCTGACGAAGCTAATAAGTTCAAACGCTGGAAAGAAGAATTTAAAGAGCTTTTCAAAAAAGACAGAATTATTATGCTCTTTGGTTCGGCGGTTAAAGATTATGCTCATGCCCATGATATTGATATGATGATAGTACTAAAAAACAAAGAGGTTAAAGAAGTAAATACTGTTTTGAAGAAAAAGGAGGAAATACTTCCTAAAAAACTTCATATTATCAAATTAACTAACTTAGACTTATTAAAAAATATTAAAAAGAAAGATAAAGCTTTTGTTGATATAATCAAAAATGCAATAGTCCTTTATGGACAAAACAAATATGTGGAGATACTGAAAAACGCTCAAAAATGGTAAAATCCATTTTTGGTGCGCCACAGATCGGAGATTTTTAAGTATGTCGCAAGCCTCTAAGCATGTGGAATGGTGTTTGAATAAAGCCAAGAAAGAGATTGAAGAATGTAAAGATTTGGGCAAGAGGGCGAAACATAGAGGTTTGTTGAAAGTAAGCTCAAGTATTGAAGAAGCGAAGAAACACCTTGCTAAAGCAGAACATGATTTTGAGGGCATAACAAAATTTAAAGAAATTGGATTCTCTGACTGGTCAATGTCTGCTGGATTTTATTGCATTTATCATAACTTCCTCGCCATTGCAGCTAAATTTGGATACGAATCCTCAAACCAAACCTGCACAGTCGCTTTGATGCGTTTTCTAAAAGAAACGGGAAAAGTAAAAATCCCAATCGCAGCAGAGCTGCGGGGCTTTCAGCAACAAGAGGATTTTTACTCTCAAAAAGGGGTCACAGCAGAGCTGTGGGGTTTTAGACCCATTTTTGTTGAATAAATCTTGACGAAAAATTCATTGAACAATTAGAGTATGAAGGAATGGAAGAGAGTGCAGAACATAGCGTCATTGAAATGAGAGAGGATTATACTTACGGCGTACAGATATCCGTTAAAGATGAGGCAAGGATCAACGAACTGAAAAAAATCTGTAAAGAACTCATTGATATCACTAAACAAATAATCTACGAATAACCCTGTCCTCAACTCCCCACACTTTAGTTGAGTGAACCGCCGTGAGCGCGACTGGTAGCGTCGTTTATTTTGATCTCACTTGACACCATACAATTTTCTCAATTCTTCCTTTGCTTTTTCCAGTCTTCTCCGGGTGGCGGCGGGAAGAGCTCTGCCTGCCCGGTTGATGTAAAAATTAAGCATGCTCATCGCCGACGGGAAGGGCCGTGCTTTGCGTCTGGTGCTGGCTTCCGCCGAGCGCTTCAGCGATTTGGCGATCTCCCGGGAATTCTTCAGAGTGAAGACGCCTTTCTCGAGATCGAGAGCCCGGCTGGTTTTAGTCACTTTGCCGGACCATTTTTGGGCGGGCATGGGAAGAAGGATGATGCTTCAGTATAAAAAACTGAGCCTTATCAAAATTGAGCGTTAATCTTTTAAATTGCTTTAGATTATACTGCTTTATACTTATCGCTCCCGGCCGATTGACTCATGCGAGGGTGGGAGAGTGGTCAAATCCGCTACCTTGAGGCCACCAAGACTGGTGTCAAAAGGGTAGTCCCTTAGAGCCTTTTAGGAAAAGCCTCGGGAAAAAGGCTCACCTAAAGGTGAGGAGTGGGTACGCGAGTTCAAATCTCGTCCCTCGCATTTTTATTATCCCATTCTTTTAATCAGAAAATCCCATGTCTGGCTGCCGGCTAAGCAAATAATCGTCACTATCAGGCCAGCGATCAGAACTCCCAAGATAGTTGCCTTGAGGAAATCCTTGAATTTAAAGCCCAATAAATAGGCTCCCAGAGCCCCGGTATAAACCCCTGAACCGGGCAGGGGAATGCCGATGAAAACGGCCAAGCCCAAAATCCCGTATTTTTCAATGTAGGGGTGAACTTTTTTTTGAGTCCGCAGGATTATCCGTTGCCAGCCGCGCTCGACCAGCTTCACCTTCAGGAATCTATGGATTGTTTTGTTCAGAAAAAAGAACAACACCGGCCCTAGAAGGATATTAGCCATAACGGCCACCATAAAAACGACTGCCAGCGGCAAATCGGTTTCAAAAATTCCGTAAGGGATGGATGCCCTCAACTCCAGGAAAGGCAGCACGGTCAGCAAAACCATAAAAGCGATTTGATCAATGGGATACATGGAATATAAGAAAAGCAAAAGCTATTTAAACTTTTACCTGAGCTTTGTTAGATACTGACCCGGTTGTGGCAGTAATGGCAGTAAACTGCTTTTAGCCCGGAAAAGAGAAAGGCCACAAAATGGTTCCGGCAATACGGGCACTCGACTCTTTTCTTGTTGATCCTGACCACCTGTTTAATTTACTCCTTAATCCATCTATTTAATTCACTGCCTAATTCTACTTTTTTATCACCTACTTAATCTGAGGCCAGTTTCCAGATGGTCTTCAACCCGACTAAAATCGCGCCCGGGACGACAAAGACGACGATATTGCTCAGGATACTTCTCAAATAGAGCCCTACTCCGGGGATCAATCCCAAGTTGACGATGCCTGCCAGCATCAAGGCAATGGAGGCAATCAGAAAAGGAGTGGTTTCCTCCGCCGTCAGGTTAAACAGCCCGACCAAAAAGCCCAATATTACCAAGGTGGTTACCAGAATTTCCGGACGGATGACATCCCTGAACAACCCGGCGACAATGGCAATCAGCAAGCCGATAAAGAAGGCGTAGTGAGCTAACTGGTGTATGGGCACTTTTCCAATCTTTTTTTTCACCATTTGATTATCACCTCTAAAATCCTAGTACTTAATCTCTTAATCTTTCTTGAGAAATTATTTTAGTATATAAATCATTCGGTCATTTATGTGATCGGATTTAAACCCGCCCAAGCCGGCTCACTCTTTTGTACCCCCGACCAGCCCTTCCTCCCAGGCATCATCTCACAAATCAATGACGAGCTTCTTCTCTTTTAAATCCACTTTCTTGATCTTCCGCTCTTTCTTCAGCTCATCGGCAATCTCTCCCCAGCTTTTCGTCTTTCTCATCTCCGCAACAATCGCCAGCAGCCTCTGCAGGGGAGTGTAATTCTCATAAATCAGTTCCCCTTTCTTCTTGTTCATCTCGACCCTCTGCTGTAAATTCCCAAGCGACTCTTCCTGCTCTCGAATCATCCTCTCCACCGCCTTGATCTCCTGCCCGTAAGGAGAAGGTTTGGGGAAGGGATTCAAAGTGTCGATTGCTTCATTGAAAGAGGCCGTCTTCCCGGCCGCCCTTTGGCCTTCCAGGGGGAAGGGGGTGATCTCCTCGTCGTAAATGAACCCAGCCGGCTTTTCGGCCAGCCCGGCAATCATCCTGATAGCCCGGAGAATCTCCTTAGCGTTCCCTTCCCTGGGCAGCGAATTTTTATCGGCTCCGGCTTTCTTGCAGACCTCTTCAGCCGACACTCCCCCCAGGCCGATCTCCATCGCCAAAGAAGTGGCCAGATTCTTTTTCTCGCTCCGGTGGAGGATATTCTCAAGCTCTTTCCCGCTGATGGTTTTCCAGTTGACGCCCTGGGAAGGGAAGAGGTATTTTTCTCCCGGAGCGATGGTGCGGTCTTTCCAGGCCTGCCTTTCCCAGGCGGTGATAATCTGATATTTGTCATTAGTCAAAACCAGATTTCCTTTGGAAAATAATTCAACAATCATCAGGTATTTTTCCTTCTTCTCGACTTCAAAAACAACGACCCTTTCTGAATATTTCTGGTAAATTTGATTTATTACGGCATTATCTAGGTATTTCCTCAGCTGCATGCAGAAACTGGAGGGTTTCAGCAGGGTTTCCTTCCTTTTTGTCAGGCAAAGCCATTTTCCGGGGATGATCCTCAGCAATTGTTTTCCTTTTCCCGGCGCATGGAGCTGGAAAAGCAATTCTTTGCCGGCGTGATAAATCTGGGAAATCTTGCCTTTGGCCAGGAACTGCAGTTCGCTGACTAAGGCGGCCAGTTCGACGGAAGAGATGGCTTTTTTGGGCATGGGAAGATGGAAATACCGTTTCCCATTTAATCCTTTCGGGTTTCAGGCGCAGGAAAAATTATTATAGCCACGGCTAATCTCTTTAATGATGCTCTTCAAAAATCATGTCCTGTTGGGAATCGCCTTCTTTCTTCTGCTCAAAGATCTCCTCCCCGGCGGGAATGAAGTGGTTTTTTTCCTGATGGTTCTCCTGGGCAGCATCTTTCCTGACATCGATGAAAGAGAAAGCAAAATGAACCAGTGGAGCGGCCTGCCTGGCCGAATCGTCGCTTTCTTCTTCCCGCACCGGGGGCTTTTTCATTCTCTGCTCCTGGCAGTGCTCTTATCAGCCCTGCTCGCGTTCTATTGGAACAGCCATTATGCCCTGGGGTTGTTCATTGGCTACCTGTCCCATTTAGCCGGGGATGCGGTCACTTTAGCCGGCGTCCGACCGCTCTATCCTTTCTCAAAGCAGCGAATCAGGGGCCCGCTGCGGGTCGGTGGAATCTGGGAAAAAGTTGTCTATCTGCTTTTGATCATCCTGATTGTCCGGGAATTTGTATAGAAGAGATAGAAAATAGAACAGATAGAAAAAACGGTCTTCAGATTCCCTCTCCCCCGCCACTTCCCCTCGTTTTTGCTCCTTTTTTTCCTGTGCCAGAAGCCTTAATCCTCCAAAATTCCCCTGATTCAGGACGTGATTTATAAACCCACTCTCCCACTGGAAAGGCTGACGCAGACTATATAAATGAGTCATCCCCCCTCCCTTCTGCCAGCCTGTAATTGGGTTGGCCCTCACTGGCTGTCTAATGTCAGCCAGCTGAAATAAAATGCGAAAGCAAGAGGTGCATAAAATGCAACCAACAACACAAACCGTGCCACAGGCACAAAGAAGCGCCAGCCTTGGCGCCAACAACAAAGAAACCGGCAACCTGCCGGGCAACCTGCCGGAAAAGAAATACCGCGCCGGAGCCGTCTCCGCGACGATCTGGCTGAACAAAGGACACCAGCCCAACGGCGAAGAGTCCGAGTACCGCACCATCGCCATCGAGCGAAGCTATACCGACCGGGAGGGCAAATGGCAATCGACCAATACCCTGCGGCTCAACGACCTGCCCAAAGCGCAGCTGGTGCTGAACAAAGCTTATGAGTTCCTGACTTTTAGGGAGCAGGAACTCTTTAATCGGGGTGCTTAAAATGGCCTTTTCCTCCAAAAAAGAAAGATGGGAAGAGCCGGCTCTGGAAGAGCCGACGATAGATAATGTGTCAGTGACGATCAAAGTGGAAAAAATGACCGTCAAGGACTTGCCGGGCGTGGGAGCCGCTACGGCGGAAAAACTGGAATCGGCCGGCTATCGCGACCTGTTGTCCGTCGCCGTCGCAACTATTGGCGAACTGGTGGAAGCCACGGGAGTGACCGATACGGTCGCCCGAAAGATGATCAATGTGGCCCGGGAAAGCATGAAGATGGGCTTTGAGACGGGCGTTGATGTCCTGAAAAGGAGGGAAGTCATCACCAAGATCAGCACGGGCAGCCCGAACTTTGACCTGATGATGGCGGGGGGGTTTGAAACCGGAGCGATTACCGAATGTTTCGGTGAGTTCGGCTCGGGGAAAACCCAGATCGCCCATCTCCTGGTCGTCAACACCCTGAAGGAAGACCCGGATGTCTACGCCGTCTTCATTGACACGGAGAACACTTTCCGGCCGGAGAGAATCAAGCAGTTTGCGGCCGGAGTCGGGTTGAATCCAGAAGATGCCTTAAACAGGATCATGGTTGCCCGAGCTTACAACTCTGACCATCAGATGCTCCTGACAGAGAAAGTGGAAAGCCTGATTGCTGACGGCAAGAAAGTCCGGCTGCTGGTGGTTGACTCGCTGACTTCCCATTTCCGGGCGGAATTCATCGGCCGCGGCACTTTAGCCGAGAGGCAGCAGAAACTGAACCGGCACATGCACACCCTGACGAGAATCGCCGGGGCGCACAACCTCTGTGTCTACGTTACTAATCAAGTCATGGCTAAGCCAGACCAGTTCTTCGGTGATCCCACCCAGGCGATCGGCGGCCACGTCGTGGCGCATTCCTCGACTTTCCGGATTTATCTGCGGAAGGGAAGGAAAGGGAGCCGGGTCGCCAAGCTCCTTGACGCCCCGAACCTGCCTGACTCAGAAGTCTGCTTCTACGTTGAGGAAAAGGGGCTGAAGGATTTCAGCTGATTTTTTTAATTTTTTTTAATTTTTTTATCATTTTCTTTCGCAAAATTTATATAAACCCAAGATATTTACCTCAATAATAAGTCATGGACAATCAGTCATGGACAAACCAATGCTACGATTTTCTGCCAATGAGACTTAATTATTTACTTTTAACCATAAATGGAGGTACAGCTAAATGAATGAACAGCCACCAGTCAAGGAAGGAGAGATTTATGACCTCAAAATTGATGCTCTCGGAGGGAAAGGCGACGGCATCGGCCGGGTGAAGGGTTTCGTCCTGTTTGTTCCCGGGGTCAAAATGGGGGATTTAGTCAAAGTAAGGATCACCAAGGTCCTGCCGAAAGTCGGTTTTGCTGAAGTGGTGAAAATAACAGTAACAGGCAGCCCGGCCCAGGAGAAAAGATATGAGAATATCCGCCCGGAAGGGCTGCAGGAGCCGGAAGATGCGCCGGATAGCTCTTATGAAGATACGGAAGATTTCGGGGAAAATTGACGAAAAGAGGGAAGAACAAAATGAATGGCAAGGCGCTGATTTTAGTTGATTTTGAGAACGAATGGCTCGACCGGAATTCTGAGTACTATGCCGGCGATATCTCTTCCGTCATTAAGAGAACCAACAGGCTGATTGATTCCTGCCGGAAGAAAGGCTACAAAATCATTTTCACGCGGCACATCGAAAAAGATTCGGAAGATGCCTTTGCGGAAAACTCGGAGAGGGTGGAAATTATCAAAGAACTGCATCAAGAGAGTTCAGACATTTTGATTACCAAATATAAGACCAGCCCTTTCTACCGGACTAAATTGGAGAAAGAGCTGAAAGGAATCAGGAAAATCATCGTCGCCGGGATTTTAACCAATCTCTGCGTCAGAAGCTTAGTGTCCGATGCTTATGACCGGGGTTTCGGGATAACGGTCATCAAGGATTGCTGTGTTTCCCTGGATGATGACACCCAGGAATTCACTTTCCGGGATTTGAAAGCCACCAGGGAAGAGATTGAACTGGTTAATCTTGATCAATTTACTCCTTAAAACTTGATTTAAAACTGGGTAGACTTGTCTCCATGAAACGCTTATTTATTGGAATCCCCCTCTCGGAAGAGATCAAAGAGAAGATTAAGCCCCTGATGGGGAAACTGAAACAAACCGGGGCTGATTTAAACTTTGTTTCAGAAGCGAACTTACATTTCACCTTAAAATTTCTGGGCGATGTGGAAGAAAAGAAGATTGATGAAATTAAAGAGAAACTGAATTCTATCAGGGGAAAAACATTTCTAATTTCTGTTAAAAAAATGGGTGTTTTCCCGGCTCTGGACAGGATTAAAGTGATCTGGCTGGGAACGGACAGCCGGGAGATGCTCGCTCTGATGAAAGAAGTTGACCGGAAGCTCAATTATATTAAGGAGAATGACCATCCTGACGACATCCCGCACCTGACTTTGGCCCGAGTCAAGTCGGGGAAGAATAAGGAAGAATTACAGCGGCGGGTGGAGAAAGACAAAAACACCTTGTTTGGAGAAATGAAAGTGGATAAGATTATTCTGTATGAAAGCGAGCTGGGAAAAGAAGGGCCGGTTTACCGGGTGCGGGGAGAGTTTGGATTAGAAAAATAAGCGATGAAAAGACAATGTTAAGTTCGAGTCATACTCAGTTTCCAAGTTGCTTTTGCTGTTATCTTTAATGAAAAATAAAACACCAAACCCGATTTAAAGAAAATGTTGCCTATATTGAGGAACCATCTGTTCCCGAATTTCCCTAATCAGAGGAATATCTGAATTTCGCGCTAGCCAACATTCGAATGCAGTGTTGATAACGTCCTTTCCACACTCTAATGTAAGGTATAGCTGATTATCATCCCTAACAGGTGCAGGAATATTTGCCAACCCTGAATCCCAATCAAAGCAAAGATAAACTTTCATCTTTTGAAATACTAATGGTTTTTCTGGGACAAGAGCTGAAGCTTTCCAAGAGCAAGCCAGAGTATGAACATTTATTTTTGTGGCATAGCCTCGTGGTACCCACCGGCCGCGAAATTGATACATATTTGCTTTTATTTCATCTTCTCGAGTATCAAAAAGATCATCAGTCACTTCCGGAATTTTTTTGACAGCCTGCTTTACCCGTACTCTTCGATCAGAATACTCTTCCAAAAGAGATTCGTCCATTCCACCATAGTAAAAAAAACTTCTTGGACGTGAATACATATAGCCAGCTCTAATAATGCCTTGGCTGTCGGCCAGATTAACAGTGTAACCTCCGCCTAATTGAGAACGTACAATAATCTCTTGTAGGAAATCCCAGCAGGCCTCATTTTTTCTATCCTGAATGAAACAATTTTCTAGCAATTCGGGAATACGGGTAGTTGAGTTGCAGTGATCCAAATCTGAACGAGCAATAATTTCGTGAAGCGGGAATTTGTTCATGTTTTGTATCAATTCCCTCTTTATTTATAAATATTATGATTATACCTATTATGGAGTGATAAATTTACTGAGAAAAACCGCCAACCGCAATGCCTGACGAATGGCTGTCCCTCGCTCACCTCTTGGCCTTGGCACCTAACTTGACAGCACCAAAAGACAATGTATTCCGAAGTGATATATGTTACTTCGCTACACATAAAGTTTTGACCTGCAAAGTTTAAATACTTGAACTTTGTCCTAACTAATTGATACACGTGGTTCAAATACTTGAACTCCTTGGAAACTAAAAGAATTATAAAATAGGTTAGATCATGTCCAAATACGTTGTCTGGTTTAAAGATTTAAATCCGGATTCCCTGCCCATTGGCGGAGGCAAAGCGGTTAACTTAGGAATCATGTACACCCTGGGCATGCCCGTGCCCAACGGCTTCTGCGTCACCGCCCAAACATACAAGGAATTCATTGAAAAAACAAAAATAAAAGCTCAAATAACCGTGCTTCTTCAAGGGCTGGACATTGAGGAGACGGATAAATTGCAGCAGACCGCCAGCCAGATTCAAAAATTAATCATTTCGGCGCCGGTGCCCGAAGAGATCGTCGAAGAAATCATTGACAACTATGAATTGCTCGGCGCCGATGAGAAAAAAGCCCAGGAGATTGTCGCCGGTGGGGAAACTTTTGTCGCCGTCCGCTCGAGTGCCACCGCCGAAGACATGCCCGGACACAGTTTTGCCGGGCAGATGGCCACCTTCCTGAACGTCAAAGGCCGGGAAAATGTCGTCAAAGCAGTCAGGGCCTGCTGGGCTTCCTTATTCACTGCCCGGGCGATCTATTACCGGGAAAAGAACCATTTTGAGCATCTGAAAGTCCTGATCTCAGTCATCGTGCAGCGCATGGTCAATGCCGACCGCTCGGGAGTTCTTTTCACCGTCAATCCGGCGACCAATCATGCCGGAGAAATTGTCATTGAAGCAGTCTATGGCTTGGGCGAGATGATTGTCGGCGGGGAAGTCAACCCTAATTATTATTTGGTGGATAAGAAAACCCGGGCGATTAAGAAGATAGAAGTCCGCCGGCAAGAGGTTGGCCTGTTCCGGACGAAAGAAGGAAGCAATGAGAAATTAGAGATTCCAAAAGAGCAGCAGGAGCGGCAGGTTCTTGACGAAAAATTAATCAAAGAGCTGGCCAGGCTGGGAACAAAGCTGGAGCAGCATTACCAAAAACCGCAGGATATTGAATTTGCCGTTGAAAAAGGCAGCCTTTACCTCGTGCAGACCCGGGCGGTGACGACTTTAAAGCCGGAAGGGCAAAGAGAAAAGCCGGGTTTGGCCGAAGAGGAGGGAAAAATCCTGCTGAAAGGAGAGACGGCTTCCGCCGGTGTTTATGCCGGGCCGGTTAAGATTGTCTTAAGGATGGACGAGCTGAGCAAGATCCAGAAAGGGGACATCTTAGTGACGACGATGACCACGCCTGATTTTGTCCCGGCGATGCAAAAAGCGGGAGCCATTATCACTGACCATGGCGGGCTGACCAGCCATGCGGCTATCGTTTCTCGGGAAATGGGCATTCCCTGCCTCGTCGGAACTGATCATGCCACGGAAATGCTGAAAGATAACCAGATAGTTACCGTTCATGCTTCCCGGGGGATCGTCTATGCCGGGAGAATGGATTTGAAGGCGGAAGAGAAGCTCCGGCCGGGAGCGAGGAAGGAAGAAACAGGAGCAGAGACAGTTACCAAGACGGAAATTAAGGTAATTATGGATTTGCCTGACCTGGCCGGCCGGGCAGCGGCCACGGGGGCGGATGGCGTTGGCTTAGTCCGGCTGGAAATTATGATTGCCAACGGCGGCATTCATCCAGCTGAATATATCAGACAGGGCAGACAACAGGATTACATCAGCCTGCTTAAAGAAGGTATCGGAAAGATTGCTAAAGCTTTCAGAGGCAAACCGGTCTGGGTGAGATGTTCCGACATGCGGTCGGATGAATACCGCAACCTGAAAGGTGGGGAGAAAGAACCAAAAGAAACGGATCCGATGATCGGCTGGCACGCCATCAGAAGATTGTTAGATGAACCGGAAATTCTTAAAGCTGAGTTTCAAGCTATCAGAGAATTGCATTATGAAGGACTGAAAAATGTCGGGGTTATGCTGCCCTTTGTCATTAGCGTCGATGAAGTCAGGAAAGCTAAAGAGCTCATGCGCGAGACCGGCCTGGAACCTGGTAAAGCCGTTGATTTCGGGGTGATGATTGAAACTCCCGCTTCCTGCTGGATTATCGAAGAGCTGTGTAAGGAAGGAATTAGCTTTGTTTCTTTTGGCACCAATGACTTAACCCAATTGACTTTAGGAATTGACCGGAACAATGAGAAAATCGCCAAATTGTTTGATGAAATGCATCCGGCTGTTCTGGGAGAGATGGCTAAAGTGATCAAAGTCTGCCAGAAGTATAAAGTGACAACTTCCATTTGCGGTCAGGCGGGAAGTCGTCCGGAGATGGCGGAATTTTTAGTGCATCAGGGTGTGGATTCTATTTCCGCTAATGCGGATGCGGTTGATGAGATTCGGCAGGTAGTGGCGAGGACGGAAAGGAAACTGCTGCTGGAGAAGAAATAAAGGGGTATTAACGCAATTACCTAAAGTGAAAATTTGGAGATCATCTCGGAAAGAAAAAAAACAGCACAATAGTCAGCAATACTACCGGTACATAGAGTGATAAAAGTTTTTTATCCACAATCAGCATGCCGATAGATTCTGCCAGCAGGATCCAGATCTCGACTATAGTTAACGTCATTTCCCCACCCATCTCGATAAAGCCAGTAAGCCAATACCAATAGATGCTAAAATCCCGCCGATGATGGCAATCGGTTCAGATCCAGCAAAACGAGTTAAGAATGCACCGCCTATAATGACCACAAAGGCGATTATATCTAGTACTAGTACTGTTGGTGGAATGGCGGCTCGTTTTTCCATGGAGGTGTATTTATTTTCCTATTTAAATATTTTTCTCAGAAATTTTTCCAATGTATACGGAATCCTCTCCCGGAGAACAAAATAACTTTATGGAAGAATTACGGTTATTTTTTCCCCAGGAATGCTTTTATCCTGTCTTCCAAACCAGGAACTTTTTTCAACCAAGGTTCAAGACTCAGTGCCGCATCGCCGTGCCAGCCAGTCTTTCTCATATACTTTCGCATACGTGCCCATCCTAAATCATCGGTGACGCTGTAATAGTGAATGAAAATTTCACCGCACCGGAATCCTCATGAACTTCCGGCATTCCAGGCAGGAAATGACCACTTTCCCTGCCCTGGTCCGAACCCGGGCATTGACCCCCGGCCTTAAATACCGGTAGCAGTGCCGGCAGAATTTCCGCCGGTATTCCTTGGGCAGCCTCAGCCGGACTTTCATGGCTATTTTCCGGGCTAAAGTAACATAACGGTTAGCCAGACCTTTGTCTCCCGAAAAGGCTTTCTCCGCTTCCCGGAAGAGGATTTCGATCCTTCCCCGGGCGATTTCCTTCCGCCTGGTTTTAGAGAGGTTTCTGGCCATGAGAACGAGGAAATGCCGGAAACTATAAAAAGCTTGCCTGGCTGTTAAGCAAGGCCCTTAAGTCACTCCTGCCGGCGCGGAAGTTTGTCCCTGTTTTTGATAAATTTTAAATAGGGCGAAGAAAAACGGGCCTTGATGACCGTCCTCTGGCTCTTTGATATTGATGGAACTCTTGTTAACATTAATCACCTGCACCTGCAGGCCCATCAGGCTTCTTACAAAGAGGTCCTGAATCTTGACGTTCCCACCGGGAAAATCCTGCCCACTTTTGGCATGGGGGGGTATGAAGGAAGAAAAGTAGTGCTGAAAAGCCTTGGCTTCAAAAAAGACGACAGAATTGAAGAAATCGGCCGGAGTTTTGTTTACCATTTGGGCCGGATAATGGAGAAAAGTGAAATTATTCCCCTTCCCGGCGTCATCGAGTTTCTTTCCCGGTTAAATAAAAATAAGGAAAACCGGCTGGGGGTGGTTACCGGGAATGAACCGGAAATGGCCGAGAAAACTTTGTCCCAATCAGGATTGAAGCCTTATTTTTCCTTCTGCTGCGGTGATGATGGCCATACTAAAGGCAGAACGGAGATTGTCCGCCAGGCCTTAAAAGAAGCCGGAAAAGTGGAGAAAGTGGTCGTGCTTGGCGATACTCACTATGACATTGAAGCTGGGAAGGCCGTCGGGGCTTATACCGTCGGGGTGGCCACCGGCTCCGGCACTTTTGCCGGGTTGTCCGAAACCGGGGCGGATTTGGTCATTTCTTCGATGACGGAGTATGGGAAGATTTTAGAGATGGTGAACAAGATAAAAGAAAGATAAAAAGAGAGAAATCTTTGATAGTGTGAACTGAAAATAAAGATGTAAGCTGAAAATAAAGAGAACTTATTCGACAATAATTGGCCCGATGTTTCTTCTCCACTGATAGTTTACATCCAGCCCGGCTTCCCGGTACACATTAAGAGCGGCTTCAATGCTTTCTGCTTTGAATCCAGTTTCTCTGGCGGTTTTGCTCAAGTCGTTGAGGCCATCGTCCCCTTTTTCTATCCAGAGCCTTTCCAGTGCCGGCTGGGCTTCATAGACAAAAAGTCCTCCGGGCCCCATCACTCTCGAGGACATTATTGTTAATCCTTTCTTTCTTAATCTTTGGTAGGTTATAGCCGCGACGATGTCTCCCGGTGAAGGCATAGAAAATATTTCCAAGTGAGAGCGGTCAAGGACATTAGGGGAGATACCTCGTGATAGTTTTATTTTATCGTACTGCGGACGGCCAAGACTCGCCGCATATGCCCTTGCTACCGTAGTTAGAGGATGGAGGTGATAATTGGTAATCGTTAATCCTATTCCTCTTTCTTTAGAAATTTGCCGGGTTACATTAAGAAAATTAGTTAAAAATGAACGGTCAGGGATTACAGATACATCCGTCTGCTGGATACCTACATCTAACCATGCTTCTTCACCTTGATCAGTTTTAATAAAGAGCCACGTTTCTTCCATGTTAACAGAAAGATCATTGGCCAACCCTTCCAGGTCGGCTTCCCCCGCTTCCTGGGATTTGAACGTCCGGGCATGCTTGTGCCCCGGAGTGACGATCAGTTCATTGGTATCAAAGACATGGCCTTCAACAATATAACGCTGAGTCGGTACTTCTTTTTCCAGCGGTGTACGCGGCAGCGGGGGTTCGGGCTCTGGAGCCGGTTGAGGGGAAGATCGTCCGGGGCCGGGTTTTTTTTCTCTCGGAGCAGTTTGAGAGGCACAGCCCGTTAAACTCAATCCGGCATATCCTAAAGTCCCCAACAATAAATCCCTTAGTAAATCTCTTCTGGTTATCATTTTATCCAACACAAAACATCTAGAACCGACTTTTAACCTGTAAATGAAGGCAGTTTTAAAAATGTTTCCTTAAAAACACCGGTTTGTTTAAGAATTTCCTTTCAAATCTTCTTCCACCATCAGCCTGACCAGCTCTTTAAATCTCACCTTCGGCTCAATCCCCAGCCTCTTAAGCTTGGAATTATCTCCCAGCAAAGTTCCGGTGTTCCCCGGCCGGGCTAACTGCGGATCAAATCGAACATAATCGTCGGCTTTTAATCCGACGACCGAAAAAGCTTCCTCCAGCCATTCCCTGACGGGATGCAATTCGCCGGTGCAGATAATATAATCATCAGCTTTCTCCTGCTGCATCAGCTGCCAGGCAATCTCCATATATTCTTTAGCGTAGCCGAAATCTATCATCGTGTCTAAATTGCCGAGCCATAGTTCTTTTTGTTTCCCCTGCGCGATCCGGGCAACCGCCTGAGTGATTTTTCTGGTAACATAATCATCCGTCCGGCGGGGAGATTCATGGTTATAAAAAATGCCGGTGCAGACAAACATGCCGTAAACATCGCGGTAATAGCGGCAGAGCACATAAGCCAGAACTTTCGCGGCGGCATAAGGGCTCTGCGGCCGGAAAGGCGTCTCTTCCGTCTGGGGAATCTGGGAAGGCCGGCCGAACATGTTTGAGCTGACCGGCTGGAAATACTTAATTTTAGGGTTGATCTGCCTGATGATTTCCAAAATTCGGCCGACGGCGGCTCCAGTGATGTCACAGGAATATTCGACGGAAGCGAAACTCCAGCTGACATGGTCCTGATCCGCTTCATTATAAATCTCATCCGGCTGGACTTCATTGATGATACGGTATAAGGAAGTGGTATCGGCTAAGTCGCCTTTGTGCAGGGTAATCCGGTTTTGGTCAATCAGGGACTGAATATTTTTAGTGTTGCCGGTGGCTGATTTTCTGATTAGGCCGTGGACTTGGTAGCCTTTTTCCAGGAGGATTTCCGCCAGATAGGATCCGTCCATTCCGGTGATGCCTAAAATGAGGGCTTTTTTCATCTTAATGGTTTAGAATGGGAGTGGTTTAAAAAGTTTCTGGAACTACCCAACCACCCTAAACTCCGGCAGCGGCACAATCCATTTCCCGCCTTTCAACCGCCACTCTCCCTCCCGCTGATACATCTCATCAAAAAAAGCATAAGGCAGAACCAGGAAATAATCCGGCTGGGCCCGCCGGGCTTCCTCCTCAGACTGGCAGGGGATTAAGCTGCCAACGGTATATTTCCCCCATTTCCAGGGGCTTCTCTCTGACGCCGCTTCAATCAACTGATTATCAAGACCATAATACTGCAAAATGACATTTCCTTTGGTCGAAGCCCCATAAACCCAGACTTTTTTCCCCTTAGCAACTTCCTTTTTAATGAAATCAACGCATTTCTTTTTATTCTCTTCCAGGCGGCGGAAGAAATCAGCGTAAGTCTGCTTGTCCTGTAAATATCTTTCCGCCTGGCGGACTTTCTGCACCCTCTCGGCTCCCCCGGGAATTTCTACTTTGCTGCCCTTCTTCCGGGCGAAGAGACGGTAACTCCCGCCATTGACCTCATTCAGCTTGACGTCAAAAATCTCCAGCCCGTTCCGGCGGAAATAATATTCTAATGACCTGAAGGAATAAAATTCCAGATGCTCGTGGCAAATATTGCCGGCATCATTGCTGTCAATCATGTTCCTTAAACACATCAATTGGGCAATAAAAACCCCATCATCAGCCAGAACTTTCCCGGCATCTTTCAAAAACTGGTTGGGCTCTTCCATGTCATAGAACATGCCGATAGCCGTAATTACTTTGGCTTTCTTCCCGACCACTTTCCAATAATTCTTAAAATTCCAGAAATCGTGGAGGTGATGAGTAATTCCCTGTTTTCCTTCCTCAACTAAATTATCCGCCGGCTCGACTCCGACGGTCACAATTCCGGGAACAGTGTAAGTCCTTAACATCGTACTGTCATTGGACCCGATATCTAAAACAACATCGCCGGACTGAAGAGGAAACTTTTCTTCAACCTGCGCCGTGATCTCCCTCAAAGCTTTTTTCATCGTTTCCGTTACTCCTGACTTATACCAGTAAAAGCGGGAATACAATAATTCCTGCGGCGCGGTATGTTTCAACTGCACTAAAGTGCAGTTTTCGCAGAAGACCAGCTCCAGGGGAGCTTTAACCTGCCTGCTTTGCTCTTCTTTGGCAATAAAATTGTTGACAAATTGTTCGCCGAGGGAAAAAAGCGGGGTCAATTCTGAAAAACCGCAGACCCGGCAGGTGGTTCTCGTCGTATATAACTTCTCTGTCCAGTCGCCTTCCTTCCCGTCCTTTCCCTTAATCATTTCTTCCTCCCACCGTTTTCCCGTTTGTCGCTGTTTCTTCCCTTAACCTCAATTTGATGATTTTCCCTCCATATCGCAATCCATGCTTGATCAGGTTAAAGTAATTATTACTTAACTTGGAAACCCCTTTCTCCCTCAGACGATAAATATAACCTATTTCCTTGACTTTATATCCCTTCTTGACCGCCCGATAGGCAAACTCGGTGAAATATTCGCCGAAACCGGAACGGTTCCAGCTGACATTTGAGAAAACTTCTCTTTTGACGGCGGCAAAACCGGAAGTGTAGTCCCTCACTTTAAACCCTAAAATCAGCGCCGCATAGAGATTGAAAATAGTGCTTAACAGAGCCAGCCGTTTGGGGCGCAGATCCTTCCCACCCGGAGCATATCGGGAACCAATCGCCACGTCTGCTCCGTTATTCCCCTCCAGTTCGTTGACTAATCGGGGCAGGTCTTCCGGCGGCAATCCTAAGTCGCAGTCCATCCAGGCAATGATCTCTCCCCGAGCGGCTTTAATCCCGTCATCTAAGGCCGAAGCCAGGCCTCTCTCACTCATCCTTCTCATCAGCCTGACCTGGGGCTCATTCAAGTCCTCGACCAGCTTCCAAGTTTCATCCGGGCTGTTATCGTCGACGACAATAATCTCCTTCAGCCGGCCGCCCAAAGCTTTCCTGATCCTTCCGACAGCTTCAAGGATGTTTTCCCGCTCGTTATAAGAAGGAAGAATGACCGAAACATCGGAAGAAGTTTCTTTTCTTGTCTTTTTTCCCGTTTCCTTTTCCATTTTTCTTTCCTTCAGGCCAGCTTTCCCTTTCCAATTGCCAGTTGGATCTCCTTAATGGCGTTGACGATAAACCTGATCTCCTCTTCGGTCAGGTGGCTGGAAGAAGGCAGGTAAAAGCCTTTCTTTTCCAGCCTTTCCGCCAGGGGATATTTTCCCTCCTTATCGTGGACATTGCTTCCGTCGAGCCGGTACATCGGCTGCTTGTGCAGACCGATAAAAAAAGTCCGGGTGTCGATTCCCCTCCTGCCCAATTCATCCCTCAGCTTGGGCATGCTTAAGCCAAACTGGTTTTCCTCAACCAGGACTCCATACATCCAATAGACATTCTTAGCCCATTCCTTCTCGGGAGGCGTGATAATGCCCGGAACATCCTGCAATAATTGATTGTAAAGTTGAGCGTTCCTCCGCCGGGCTTCGACGTACTCTTCAATCTTTTCCAGCTGGGCCAGACCGATGGCTGCCTGGACATTAGTCAGACGATAATTGAATCCCACTTCCTGATGCCAGAAGCGCGGCTCGCCGAAGAAATGGTTTCTTAATTTCCGGCATCGTTCCGCCCATTCGTCGTTATTGGTAACGACCATGCCGCCTTCGCCTGTCGATAAAATTTTATTTCCAAAAAAGCTGAAACAGGCAATATCGCCTAAACTTCCGGCTTTCCGGCCTTTGTATTCCGCTCCATGTGCTTCGGCAGCATCTTCAATAATCGGCAGCCCAAATTTGTCGGTGATTAACCTGAGCCGATCCATGTCTACCGGGTGGCCGTAAGTGTGCATTACCATGATTGCTTTAGTCCGGCCGCTGATTTTTTTCTCAACTTGATCAATGTCCATATTCCATGTGTCTAGTTCAGAATCAACAAATACCGGTTTGGCACCGGCATAAACCACGGCATTGGAAGAGGCCGCCATCGAGAAAGTCGGCACGATGACCTCATCTCCCTGGCCGATTCCCAGGGCCTTGATGGCCAGATGAAGGGCGGCCGTTCCGGAAGAGCAGCTGACGCCGTGCTTAACCTGGCAATAAGCGGCAAATTTTTTTTCGAATTCCAAAATAAATTTTCCGGCGGAAGAAATCCAGCCGGATTTGATCGCTTCGGTGGCATATTCTAATTCTTTTCCCCGCAGGGTCGGCTCACAGACGGGAATGAATTTTGTTTCCGTCATTCTTCCTTTACCTCTTCAATAAACTTTTCTTCTCCGATAAATTTTTCCACTTCAATAAATCTTTTTTCTTCATTCCTTCCCCGGTAAGGCCCCTGTTTCAGCTCGATCAGCTGGGCGTCAGCCAGGAGAGTGAATCCGTGGCCGGCATTCAAGACAATCGAGTCCCCTTCTTCAATAATCACTTGGGAAACCTTGCGGTCATTCTCCCGCTCATCGAATAGGTCAATCATGACCTTCCCGGAAAGGACGTAGAAGAACTCCTGGACAGGGAAATTTTTCAGCTCCGGAAAGGGCAGATGAGCATGGGCTTTAATAATTTCGCCTTTCTTGCGGTGGTGAATGCCAATCTGAAAAGGGAAATCGTCGGGGGTGACAAAAAGCATGCCTTCTCCCGATTTTTGCAGCTCTGCCAAAGCTTTTTTCCGGGTGATGATGGCTAAGACCTTTCCGTGATATTCAATTTTTTCGATTCCCGCCATTTTTTTATTTTTCACTAATCTCTTTTATTCAATACTATTTTATTCAATCTTTGCCCTATAAAAAGGTTATGATTGGCTCTTCCTCCCGGCCAGAAACAAGACTAAAGGAATGGCCAGCAAAGCTAAAGCGATCTCCAGCCATAAGACTGACCGGCCGAACTGAGCCAGCCACCAGTCAAACCCTTCCACCTGATAATAATCAACCGCCAGCTCCGGCTCTTTCCATCCCACCGGATAAAACCAGAACTGATGCGAGCGGTCGATTATTTCATAAGCCCCGGCCGGCAGCTCCAGGCCTCCCCGGTAGATGTTGAAATTATGCCCGGCCCGGATCTCCTTGACCAGCGGCAGCCTCTCCCGGAAAAAGAGACTGAGCTCCCCGCCCGTTTGATTAATCCGCTGAAAATCTTCCGGCTTCCAGCCGCAGTAAGTTCCCGCTCCGCATTCGATATAAAATAAGGGCCTTTCTTTGACTCCTCCGCCCAGGCTGCCTGACTGCCTGACTAAACCGACAAAATTGGTTCCTTCCAGATAATGCTTATCATTGAAGACCCAGGCGTGGATGCCGCGGTAGATGCGGGGGTCAATGACGACAACGGCATCGTCAGGAATATTTTCATGCACATAGTCCCTTAAGGAGAGGGTGATGGAATCTTTCCGGGAAGAAACGATCTCCTGCATCGTCAAAAAGCTGAGGACGAGGGCAATAATGAGCAAGAGGGGAATCAGGAGCCCGAAACGGAAACGGGTTCTCATCTTTTCTGCCGTCCAGACCCAGGCCCCGCCGGCAAAAATGCTTAAGCTCAAAGGAATCCAGAGGAAATGCGCCGGACTGCCGGTCTGCCCGGCGATGTAGCCGGTCAGGGAAAGCAGGGAAATGAGCAGGAGGCAGACAGCCGGCCGGGAAACGGCTGATTTGTTATTCCGGAAAGAGAGGATTATCCCGCCCAGCCCGCCTAAGAGAATCAAAGTGTCCGTCCTGAAAAGTTTGAGCAGCAAATCTTGGAAAATGGCCAGGAACCTTTGCCCTTCCCAGGGGTTTCCGGTTAAATCTTCTCCATGAGCACTTCTTCCGATCCCCAGCGTCTCGGAAAAATAATAATCTGTCAGGCCGTCCAATTTCTGATAAGTGAAATAATTATAAATTAGGACGGGGGAAAGCAAAATTAAAAATATGAGCAGCCCGGTGAGCAGGATTTTAGCCCCTTTTCGGAAATCTCGGAAATTAAAAGTCTTTTTCTCTCTTTTTTCTTCCTCTTTTCCCCCCCCCGGGGAAGAGAACCGGGCTGAGAAAAAAGCCAAAGCAGAGGCAGGAAGAGAAGGGAATCGGGCTAAGCCGAAGGCCAAAACATAAGCGGGGAGAAAAAGCAGGACAATATTCTTGACTAGGACAGCCAAGGCTAAGAAAATGACGGAAAGATAAAAGTCCCGGGAATTGTTTCTCTTCAAATAATAAACAAAAAAAAGCATACTTAGAAGGGAAAAGAAAAAAGCCATCATGTCCATTTCCGTGTTATTGATTAGAGTATAGCCCGAGAGAGCAAAAAGAAAGGCCGCCAGCCATCCTGATTTATTAATGAATGGATTGTTAGTTGATGGATTATTGCCGCTGTTATCACCTAAACAATTGTCCCCCCAGAGCTCCCGGCTGAACAGATAAACCACCAGCACAGCCAGCGAGCCGAAAATAATGGCAAAAAAACGGGCGGAGATGGCGGTAATCCCGCCGAAAAGCCGGTAGCCAATATCCGTCAGGTAAAAAAAGAGGGGCGACTGCTCGACCGTCCCCAGCTGCCCCGAGGAAATGATGTTGAGGGGAATGATGGAATAAATCATCTCGTCCGTCGAGACATGGGTATGATGGGCGGCAATCAGGCGGAGGAGAAAAGCCATGAGCAGGATGAGCAGCAGGTACAGGCCGGTTTTGGTGAGCTTTTTCATGATTCAAAGAGGCAAATATATTTTCCCTCTGCCGAGGCTGCCAGCTCTCCGCCGGCCCCCCAACAGCAGTTATGGAGCTCCCGGGGTTTCTGGCAGAAGGCCTCGCCTTTCTTCTCGCACTTTTCCTGGACACATTGGTTATATCCTTCCTCGCCGAGATTCCGCAAGGCCAGCAAGGAAAAAACAATCATCAGAATAATTAATCCGTAAAGGACAGTCAGGAGCGTTTTCTGCGGCCGCGACAATCTTTCCGGCAGATTTCCGGCTTTCTCCGCTTCTTTCCGGTTTTCCTTCTTGCTTTCCTCCCCTGAATCAATCATTTCGTCCATTTTAAACTTCTTTATTTCCTCCTAAAGATTATTCGATTATTCACCTTAATTCACCTTGAAGACAATGAAGAGGTTTTCCCTTTGATGGACCGGCGTGAACAGTCCGGAATGGATGATTTGACTGTAACGCTCATTCAGCCGCCGCTCCGTTTCCTCACCGTAATCCGAGTTGAAATATTTGCTGTCCATGCGGCCGTTGATGAGGAAATATTCGTACTGCTGGCTTTTAAGGAAGCGATGAAGTTCAACTGCATCCTTGTCTAAAATCCTCTGCCGGAAATCGAGCACTTCCTGGCACCAGGCGCAGCTGAACGCGCCGAAACCGAGAGTCAGCTTGTCCCGGGGGGAATAGAGGAAGACGCGGGAATCTAAAGGGATAGAACCGAACCAGGCGGCATATTCGAGAACTTCCTGGCCGGAGGCAAATGAGCCGGAAGTCGGCCAGGCCATGGTGTTGAAAGAATATTTTTGGTATCCGGACGTGCCGATCAGCCCGATGAGGACGGCCAGGACAATCAGCCATTTAGTGATTTTTTTCCTTTCTGAAATGAGGAAATTCAGTCCTTCAGCGGAGACCAGAGCGGCGGTAATCGCCAGAAGCATCCAGACCCGGAAAGGGCCCCGGGCGATGGAAACCGGAAAAGTCTGCCCGTTGACGCCCCAAAAAGTGAAAATCAGCCAGAACAGGGCAACGCACTGCCAGGTATTTTCTTTAGTGACGAGCCGGGATCTTTTCTTCCACAGGATGACGGCAACGGAGAGAATGACCAGCAGGGAAAGCACCATGCCGATGCCGATAGGGTTATTGATATAATTCTCAGTGTTGGCGACGAAGAAGTCGCGGAAAAGGTAGGCCCTTGAAGCCGACCCTCCGGGGGCCACCAGCGACTTGAGAGCCTCAAGCAGGTTCCAGGAGCGGGAGGTAGCGACATCACTGACCGCCGAAGCAGCATAGGAGCTGCCGATATTGTAATAGCTGGCAAAGCCCTTCAGCCCGTACTTGTAAAGCATTGTCCCCCACCAGAACAGGGAGAGGGCAAAACCGGAAATCAAAGCGGCGAAATGGCGGGCAAAGAATTTTCTCTGGGTGATGGAAATAACAATCATGTAAATCAGGAACATGACGGATAACTTTAAAGGCTGGTCGACGTTCTGGCTTACCCAGAGGCTGGCGATGATTAAGACAGAAGGCAGGAACCATTTTTTATTCTCTCTTAGCTTTTCCAGGGCATACATCGCCGGGAAAAAAAGAGTGACGGCCAGGCTGTGCGCCCAGATAAAGTGGCTGAGGTAGCAGGGAATGACCGCTAAGGCAAAAGTGGCGAAGAGGGCTGGGTAGCGGTTTCCCATGAACCCTTTGGCAAAAAGGTAAAAGAAAATGAATCCTAAAGAGATAATTAAAGCATTGAAGAATTTTAAGGTCCAGGCAAGGTCGGGAGAAGTCTGGTGCAGCACTCCAAGCATAATCTCGTAGGCGGGGGGATAGGGGTCCATATAAGAAAGGACCGGGTCAATTTCCCTATTCATATTTTTTAGAGGGGGGTCATAAGCTGTTTTTTCCCGGGCGATGTATTTGACTCCAATGGCATGCCCCCAGGGATCTTCGTCTTCTAAATAAGGGTAAGAAAAAGCTCCGGAGAGGTAGATGGATAAGGAAGCGGCGGCAATCAGGAGAACGGCGAGAAAAACCAGGCTGGATTTGGTGATTTTAAGGCCCGACAGCTTTTTGGTGTTAAGGGAGGAAAAAGAGATTCCTTTTCCCGCCGCTTTCCTTGAGAAGAAGTAAAAAGGGTAAGCCAGGCTGAGCAGGAGGAAGAGTTTCCAGTCCAGCGGGAGGTGCAGGAAGTTAAGGATGATGGAGAGAATGGGAAAAATCCCCAGGCCCAGGCCGAGGTAGACAAAGTTTCTTTCCAGGAAATTCTTTTCCGGGAGGTTTTCCGGCTTTTTGAAGGCGGCCGTAAATACCCCGATGGCGGTAAAACCCAGCCCCCAGAGGTAAAGGAAAAAGAGGACGATTGTCGTCAGGCTGATCATGCTTGGGCGGGGTGGTTGAGTGTATATAAATGTTATTAAAAGCAGAAATATAAACTAAGAACTTAAACTAAGAACTAAACTTTATTGATGTTAAATCTGGCGCATAATTCCTTCACTTCCCGGACTAAATCAGGATGCAATACTCCATTACTGGCAAGAACTCCATTTGAATGCTGTAAATTGTTAGGAGCATAAATCAGGGGTTCGCCAAAAGCATTGCTTATTTTCCCGCCGGCTTCTTCCAGGACAACTTGAGGCCCGGCAGTATCCCATTGACTGATAGTATCAGAAGGGTGAAGATAGGTATCGCCTGAACCCTGAGCTACGGCACAGATTCTAATCCCGGCGCTTCCGTCTTCGTGGATTGAGCGGTGAGTAAGACCTTCAATTACTTCGCTAAACTTTTTTTTCTTTCCGCCCATGTCATCGTCGCGCACTAAACAAGAAGTTTCCAGCCTGCTTATCACTTCACATGTACGAATTATTGTGGGTTTGTTGTTTGCTTTTAGGAATTGTAAATACGCGCCCTGACCTTTTTCGGCGAAATAAATTGTTTCCCTAGCCGGGATATAAACTACGCCAAAAGTTGGAACGCCATTAATGGCCGCGCCTAAAATGATACTAAAGCTGTCTTTTCCTTTCTTAAATGAGCTGGTGCTATCTATAGGGTCGCCAAAAACTACTAAGCCGCTGTAATCTTTAGGAACCTGGGTACATTCTTCAGTTACTACTTTAACATGAGGCAGTTCCAAAACTTTTTTTCTAATGTAGGCATCAGATTCCTTATCAGCAATCGTTACCAAGTCCTGGCGGTTAAACCCGCCTCTCGACTCGACTTCTTTCCATTCTACTTGTAAGTCTCTGGAGCCGTAATGTTTCATGACGATTTCTCCCGCTCCCTTGGCAATGTCAATTAATTTTTGTAACATTTTTAAATCACTTTAATTTAAATCTCTCGCAGACCGACTGGCGGTAGCCGTTGAGACTAATTGACAGGACGCCTACATCCAAATATTCCGGCCGGCAGGCTCCTAATCGGTGAGCCCCCCCCAATCAGCGTTAAAAAATCGTCAAGTCTCTCAGGAGGCACTCTTTCAGTAAAACGACTTACGGTGATATGTCCGGAGGAAGGCAAACGCAACTTTTCTTTTCTGGGGTCGTAATCGTCGAGAGAAGAGAGTACAGAATTTATGTCAGAATCATTGAGAGAAGAGAGCACAGAGTTGGCCAAATCAACAAACTCGGCACCAGCTACTGCTTTGATAATAATAGAATCACTCTTACACAAGTATTCCTGAAGCAGCATTTCCGGGCGGGAACAATAAGGTAAACTTTTTTTTACACCGGCGCATAAAACATCTATTGTCTTTTGGTCTTGAGCAAAATCAGGACCGATCCCATAAACAAGCAAAGTCGTATGAATATTATTTTTATCATATCTTAATGCGGGAACCGTGCTGGCGATTCTTTCAGAAAAAGCCGCAATCTGGTCAGTAATATGGTCAGGATAGCGGAGAGAAATATTATATCCTCCCCGATTAGACTCAAACAGTTTGCTAGAAGGAACTAAACCTTCTTTACCAATGGAAGAGTTAGTTCTGGTCAGCTTATCGTAAAAGGCACTTTGCTCTTCTAAAAATCTTTCTAAATCAATCATGGGTAAATAATTTTTTGGTTTATTTATAAATTTTATCCTTAAATCCGATTAAAGTAGTTACTTTAAAATGTAAACACTTTTTGGCTAAAGTCAATTTCTTTGAAATTATTTACCACTAAATCTGCCCCGCTTAATTGTTCTCTATTGAGCGTCGTCATCATCCCGATGCTTTTCATTCCGGCCACTTTAGCCGCCTTAATCCCGTTCGGAGAATCTTCAATGACAATGCAGTTCGCCGGGTTTACCCCCAGCTTTTGCGCCGCGAGCAAAAAAGTCTCGGGCGCCGGCTTCTTGTTCTTAATTTCTTCCCTGGCGACAATCACCTCAAACGACTTCTCCAGCCCCCCTTTTTCCAAAAGGGAGAGCAGATACTGGCGGGGAGAATTGGTTCCGATTGCCAGCCGGTAGCCCAACTCCCTGGCCCTTTTGATGAACTCAAACAGACCCCTAACAGGGATAATATTTTTTGGGTCGGAAAAAGCTTTCTCAAGCAGAACATTCCTTTTTTTGTATAAGTGGTGTAAATAATCAATATCTGCTTTCAGCCCATAATGGTCCAGGAGTTTTTTCATGCTTCTTTCTCCTCCCTTGACCATTTCCGCGAAAGGAGGGAGAACAAGATTAAATTCCTCTTTAAACAGCTGCTGGAAAGTGCTGTAGCGGACTTTCTCATTGTCTAAAATAACCCCGTCAAAATCAAGGATGAACGCCCGGCTTATTTTCCCCCCTCCCAGCACTTTTGGTAATCCCTCCTCGGCCGTTTTAAGCTCTTCGGGAGTGTTAATGTCGTACAGCCAATGCCCCCGGGCATCCAAACCGTAATAATCAAGATGGTGCAAGGCCTGCCGGACCGTCGCAAAGTGACCTTTTTTCAGGTCCCCCTGGCTTAAAAAGTAGTTCTGCTGGCTGGCGGCCCATCGGACATGGGCGGGAGAAAACTTGGCGATCCCGCAGGCCTTGCCCTGGCTGCCTTCAAATTTGGTGCTGTCCATTTTGACAATTTTATCTCCCTCAAGGATGACCTGCTCCATATGCTTCTCGGCCAGGGGGATTTTTTTGTCAAGAACGATAACATTTTCATAAGGACTGTCCACCACTTCCTTCAATAAAGCCGGAGAGAAAATGATATCGCAGTTGAGATGAATATAAGGGGCATCCTTGATCTCCTGCCTGGCCAGGTAAAAAGAATAGCCGCTGCTGGTTTCGGCATACTTTTCATTCTCGATGAAAGCCACTTTCAACCCGGGGAAGCGGGCGGCGATAAATTCTTTGACTTTATCTCCCTGATAGCCGATGACGATGACGATCTCCCCGATGCCGTTTTCGAGCAAAGCTTCCAGCTGATGCTGCAGGATCGGCTTCCCGCCGACCGGAACGAGGCATTTGGGAATCTCTTTAGTCTGCTCTCCCAATCGGGTGCCCATCCCGGCGGCTAAGATTAAAGCTTTCATTTACTCACCTTCTGCACCAGATAGCCTATCTTCTGCGTCAAAAAGCTTAATCCCAGCAAGGGAACCATCACTAAAATCTTCGGATCGCGCCAGTACTTTTTGAGCATATTCTTGGTTGACCACCACCTCAACTGATAAAATTTGTCAAACGAGCCGATTTGTTTCTTGAAGAAGTAACTGCCCTTCCCCCGGGCATAATGCCAGCCGATAAATGATTTCAAATCTTTCCGGGGCGGGTGGTACATCACCATCTTGGGATTGTATTTAATCTTCAGCCCGTTCTGCAGCACTTTAAGCGAGAGGGAAACATCATCAGCCGTAATCGTCAGGCGGGGATCAAAAGCCCCCAATCCCTCAATCCGGCTCTTGCGGAAACCGCAATTACCTCCCGCCAGATGAATAGTATACCCTTTCTGGTCAACCGGCCACATCTTCTCAAACCCAAGATGGGCCCCTCCCGGGTAGCCTAGGCCGGAGATGCAGTCGCCTAAAAAAGTCGAAGGAGGTATTTTAGTGTTGCCGGTTACCACCATTTCCTGGTTGATGTCGATTTGCCGGTGAACTTCTTCCACCCAGTTGGGCAGAGCACGGCAGTCGGCATCAATGATGGCGACGATCTCCGCCCGGGCGGCATTAATACCTGCATTCCTCGTCGCCGAGAGGCCCTGATGAGGACAATCTAGGACGTTCAGCTTCAGCCGGTCCTGCCACTTCCTGGCGGCCGCTGAAGTGTCATCGGTTGAGCCGTCGTTGACGACAATCACTTCAAAATCCCGGAAAGTCTGCTGCTCCAGGGAATGAAGGACATTGTCAATCAATTGGGAAACATTGTAGGCACAGATGACTATGGAAATTTTTGGCTTGCTTTTTGACTCCATTTTTGTCGGTTTATTCTTCCTGTTTAAAACAGTCCCGTCTGTTGAGATAATCGATAGTTTTCTTCAAACCTGTTTTCAGATCCGTTTGGGGCTGCCAGCCAATCTCTTTTTTTGCTTTGCTGATGCTGAAGACGCACCTTTTTAATTCGCCTTCCCCGGCCGCACTGTAAGACGGCGGCAGGCCTGAACCAGCCAGCTCCCGGATCAGATAAAACAGCTCATTGACAGAAGTCTCTTTCCCCGAGCCGATATTATATTGTTCTCCGTTTCCCAAGTCTCCCAGCACGGCGATGATCGCTTCGACCACATCTCCGACATAGACAAAATCCCGTGTCTGCTGGCCGTCGCCGATGATGGCCACCGGCGCGCTTTCCAGCATCTTGCTGATAAAAAGGGGCACGACGCCGCATTCTTTCGAGCCTTCCTGCCCCGGTCCGTAAACATTGGCCAGACGCAGCGAAGTGTACCTCAGCCCGAAAAGCTTTCCGTAAAGCTGAAGATACTCCCCAAAAGTTTTCTTTGAAAGGCCGTAAGGAGACAAAGGAGCGGTCGGATGTTTCTCATCAAGCGGCAGGTATTGCGGATTGCCCACTTCAGCCGCCGAATTGGCATAAATGACCTTTTTCACCCGGTATTTCCGGCAATATTCGAGCATTTTCAGCCCGCTGAGAATATTGTTATAAGCATCATCAAAAGGGTCTTCGACTGATTTCCTGACGCTGACCTGCGCTGCCAGGTGGACGACGATATCCACTCCTTTCCGGAAAATTTCCTCTACTTCCGGGGCATCTAATGACCAGGGATACAGCTGATAATGGCGTTCCTGCTGAATCTCGCCGGCCGGAAGGTTGGCTTTTTTTTCCTTCCCTTTAGAGAGATTATCGATAACCACCACTTCGTGACCGAGTTCGATTAATTTGTCTACCAGATGGCGGCCGATGAAGCCGGCTCCCCCGGTAACCAGGATTTTCCTGCCCATGGGAAAATAGTCTTTCTCACCGGGTTTATATTGGTTATGGAAGAGAACTTAACTTCTCATTTTTAGTCAGCTTAGACACTTCCATATTGCCTTCAGAGAGACTCTTATGGGGGGCTTTTGTTTATATTTGTTACGTAGGGTTGTCGAGTGAGCAAGTGGCTTTTACTTAGCATACAATAGTCACAGAATAATGAGTTATGGGCATCTATTTTTTCGCTTTCCAGCCCGTATAACCCTAAAATACCGGGATTTAGGCTTATATATAGTTAACTTCAATTTTTACACTGCCATTATCGAACAACTGTAACCGACTCCATTTTACTGGTGCCGCCGTTGACGATACACTCTTCTAGGAAAATGGTTGCCGCCGAATTGACGAACTCATGGATAATCAGGACGTAAATAAGCAATGTACTTTATAGGATAATTTTTATCCACAACTCTCAAATACAAATCACGCATAACGAGCCCTCTTTCCCTAAATAAAGCATCTTCGGTCTTCAAAAAATCCTCTAGTTCTGATAGAGTAAACTCTTTTCCATCTGCGCATTTGGAAAAACCTTGTTTTACAAGAATTTCGTTGAGGGGTAGGTTCACCATATTATATTTCTAACGACTAATTTTTCTAGTGGAAGTCCAGAATCTTCAAAAGATAATCTTGGAACATTGTGATAAAAGCATTTCCAGATATTTACTTCGTTAAAATGTAAAGCATATGCTTGAGCAAATGATGCTACTTTTGTTTGGGTTAGTCTTCCTTTCAGATATATGTGACTCCAAACATCAGAAATAACATCCTCTCCCCACTCTCGTCTAAGACTATCCCAATCGTCATTACTATTACTTCCGTCAGTTTTTCCGCCGGTAATTTTTCTTAAAATTTTTTCTACAAACTTAAAATCATCTTTATCCTTGTCGGTGCTGCATAGACGAATTTGTGCTGCTTCTGGGCGCGTGTATGAGTGATCACGAAAACTTGTTTTTGGATAATGTCTCTCTTGGTACCAGTTATGAGCCGCTAGGTAAGACTTATTTGCTTGGCTTTTAAAATACACATGAATTGAAACCAAAGAGTCATCTGGTAATCTACTTCCAGCTAACTCTTCTGGTGTTAAATTATTAGCACGCACGTCATCATAGGTGTCTCCCGTTGGATAATATTGATGCACTAATCTTTTCTTTATTTTTTTCTTGAATATTCTTTCGAACCAATACCTTAATCCACCTATTTTTAGCTCTTCACCATCAAGTCTAAGTGGTACCCCAAGATCTCTCTCTACATCAGCGATTACTTCTTCCGCAGATTTGTATTGGCGCATTTTAATAACTGTTTAAGCCAGTCCCTATAAATAATTATGTTGTAGTAAACTTCCACGACAATAGAATTCCCTCTTTCCACCGTTCTGTGAACGGTGGCGTAAAATTCTTGTAGTC
>CAYWPJ010000014.1:31619-34135 GCA_964460195.1 uncultured Methanosarcinales archaeon | reverse complement strand
TGCAGAATTTCTTCCAGGGCCAGACTTTGCAGGATTTCTTCCATGGCCAAACTTCCCTGAAGAATTGAATAGGCTTGACCAATTTTCTCGCGGCAATACTGATTTAAAGAATAGGGCCCTTCCCAGACCACCGCCTGTCCAACGCCAAAATTGGAAACCGGATATCTTGAAAATTCGAGGCCGGCCCATTCCTTTCTCTCGGGAAACCAAAGCAGGTGTGCCTCATGCTCCATCTGCTCGACGCTTTTCAAAAAGTGTGCCGGCCAATCTTGATATTTTTTAGCGCTCCTGAGGTTAAAATAGACTTCCGCCCGCCCCAGCAGCCTTCCTCTCTGCGGCTCAACCGGGCCAGAATGCTCAAACCAGGCGTCGTCCATCGGATTCAAATCGCCAGCCAGGGGGACGATAATTAAACCCCGTCCTGAACTGTTCCGATCATCCGGAAGTCTAAGTTGAATCTCTTCAGGCTTGCTTTCCATGTGATTCACCCGTTAAAGTTTTTCCTGATTAAAACTTTCCCTGAATAGTTAATTAGTTTCCTACCGACGGCACTTCCGGCCTGCCTTTTCATTGCCCGGCGACAATCAGGCTGCTGGTCAGCTTGACGTCCGGCCGGGCCCGGATCCTATCCATGACAAACGTCCCCAGCTCTTCCGGATGGGAAGTATCTATTTCGGCTAAAAGGTCCCATTCCCCGAAGAGGATATGGACATTCCTGACCTGGCTGTAGCTCTTCAGCTCTCGGACAATTCTCCTTTCACTGCCTTCACGGAGGGAAATTAAGACAAATCCTTTCATTGGCACCACCCGCTGACTCCAGAACTTTGAAGTATATAAAATTAATGAAAATGAAACATAGTAAAATTAATGAGATTAATGGAATCATAATAAGTCAAAGATAGGGCTGGCGGACCACCGGTCATAGACCGGTGGAATTTTTAGCGTTTAAATCACTTACTCAGCACCATCAAAAAACATATAAAGCGGCGCTGTTTTTAGCCTGGCATGAAAAGAGGGCGGCCGGTCAAAAGCATCATTCGGCAGAATGTCGTGGAAATCCTGCATTTCCTGGGCCAGGGCTACGGCTACGAAATCTCTAAGATTTACAATGAGATTTTCCCCAAAGTAACGCAGCGAAGCATTTATTACCATCTGCACAAGGGAATCTTAACTAAAGAGATTGAAGTGCATAAGATTGAAAGAGCCGAAGGAAATTATTCCTGGGGGCCGGTGGTGGAGAAGATCTTTTATTCCTTGGGAAAGGAAGCCCAACCTAAAGGGGAGCCGGGAGTTAAGGAGTTCTTGGAAACATTTAAAAAATGAATTTCGCGGATAAAGTTTATGCTCTATGTAAAAGAATTCCCAAAGGAAAAGTTTCTACCTACAAAGAAATTGGCCGGGCTTTAGGCGGCAAGGGGCAGGTTTACCGCGCCGTCGGCCGGGCACTGAAGGAAAATAAAGATCCGGCCAGCATCCCCTGTTTTAGGGTCGTCAAAAGTAATGGAGAAATTGGCGGTTATGGTGGAAGCGCTCCCCAAAACATCCAAAGAAAGATTAAGAAGCTGAAGGCTGAGGGGATTGAAATAAAAAATAATAAGATTGATTTAAAAAAATATTTATTTAAGTTTGTTTAACTCCTCCAAAATCTTCTTCAAATCCAGCTCATAAGTCTTGGCGACTTCCCCTAACTGTAAATTAGAGATTTCATACCGGGCCATCGGGCAGTGCAGGCAGGGAAAATGGTGCTTCTCCAAGATTTTGGCCGCCCCTTCTCTCTTCAGAACTTCTTCGACAGTTGTTTTTTCGTTAAAAATTGGCATTTTTCTTCCGCAACCTCCACTTCTTTCTTAGCTCTCTGATGCGCTTCTTCCAATTCAGCGGGAATTTCTTTTTTGTTCTTTGACAAATAATCATAAATTGCCTCTTTTAAAGCTTTCACGGCTAACAATGAGCAATGAATTTTTATTGGAGGTAATCCTCCCAATCCTTCAACAATCCCCTGCTCTTTAATCTTTAAAGCTTCAGCAATCGTTTTCCCTTTAGTTAAATCAGTTAACATGCTGGAAGTAGCAATAGCCGCGGCGCAACCTAAAGTTTTAAATTTGATTTCAGCAATTTTATCGTTTTTAATTTTGATGAAAATATGCATCACGTCGCCGCACCTTAAATTACCGGCTTTACCAATCCCATCGGGATTTTTAATCTGACCAAAGTTACGTGGATTTCGGAAATGTTCAAAAACTTTCTCGTTATACATTTTAACCAAAGGGACTAATTTTCCTTAAATTTTCTATTGATTCCTTGAGAACCTTTAAGGTATAGTCAATTTCCTCCTTAGTTGTATCTTTGCTTAAAGTCAGTCGGATTGTGCCGTGAGCTTCCTCCGGATTTAAACCGATAGCCAGCAGAACATGCGAAGGCTCCAGGTCAGCTGAAGAACAAGCCGATCCGCTCGAGGCTGCTACCCCTACCGCGTCCAGATGCAACACCATAGATTCTCCTTCAATATACCCCAC
>CAYWPJ010000014.1:24691-31609 GCA_964460195.1 uncultured Methanosarcinales archaeon | reverse complement strand
AATGCTTTTCATGTCCAGATGCAAAATCAGGGATTCCCCTTCGACGTTCCGGAAAGTCAGGTTGGCATTGTTGCAGACCCTCTTTTCTCTGGCGCCATTGAAACGGGAGCCTTTGATCTTCAGGGCTTCTTTGATCAGGTAGTCCCTCAATGGGGCCATCTTTTTGATCTCTTCCTTTTTGATAACATCAACTGCCGCGGCAAAACCGGCGATTCCGGCAACATTTTCCGTTCCCGCCCTTAATTTTGATTCCTGCCCGCCCCCGTGCAGCAGGGGATCAATCAGGATGCCTTCCCGGACCAGCAGGGCGCCGACTCCTTTCGGGCCATGGATTTTATGAGCATTGATCGTCACTAAGTCGACATAATCCAAATCTAAATCAGTCTTACAGAAACTTTGGCAGGCATCGGTGTGGAAAGGAATCTTTTTCTCCCGGCAGATCTTTCCTAAAGCGGCCAAATCCTGTAAAGTGCCGATTTCTGAATTAGCATGGATGATGGAAACTAAAATAGTGTCCTCCCTGATTGCTTCCTTCAAATCTTGCGGATTGACCAATCCTTCTTTATCAACATCTAAATAAGTAACTTTAAACCCCTGTTTTTCCAGCCAGCGGCAGGTGTTCAGGACGCAGTCATGCTCGATTTTGGAAGTGATGATGTGCCCTTTCTTTTTCTTGAAGGCAATCCCTTTCAGGGCTAAATTATTGGCTTCCGTTCCTCCGCCGGTGAAAATCAGCGGGTGTTTATCGGCGCCTAATTTGCTGAAAATTTTACTCCTGGCTTTTTCTACGGCTTCCCGGGCTTCCCTTCCCCACTGGTGCAGGCTGGAAGGATTGCCGAACTTTTCTTTGAGAAAAGGCTGCATGGCTGCCAAAACTTCTTCGGTTATTGGAGTCGTAGCGGCATTGTCAAGGTAGACTTTCATTTTACCCTCAATTTTATTATCATTTATTTTGTCATGGCTCTCCCCGGACAGATAGGGCAAAAGACTTTCGGCTTATTGATTTGGATGCAGCATCGGCAGGTATTAAGGATCAATTCGTTGCCATTCATGGTTTTGACGGTTCCTTCGACAAATTTCCGAGCTTCCGGGCTGAACTTGTATCCTCTCCCTCTTTTATCTTTGAGGTATTGGGAGATGGCCGGCTCAGAGAGGCCCATAAGTTTAGTAATATCCTTCCGCTTCATCTTCTGTTTGACCATCGCCCGGACGAATTCTCCCCGCAGGGCGGGCAGAAAGCTCCAGAAGAGCTCTTCACAGGGCGTTTTTTTCATGGAAATTAACAATTGTTAAGAAAAGTTTATAAATATTGTGGAAAGAATTTATAGCAGAAGACACAAATAATTGATAAAAATTGTTGTGTCTTCTGGAATATAGTGTCGGAAAATTGATTAATAAATAATGTCCTCCACTATAAATATAATAGTTCCGCCCTAAAAACAATGGCAATGACCGAAAAGTTTACCGGGGAAGTCATTTCCAAAGAATTCCTCACTGACGACACCATCCGCCTGACCGTTGCCTCCCCGGAAAGCTTCTCCTACCGGCCGGGGCAGTTTGTCATCTTCCAAATCAAAAAGGGAAAAGAGGCGAAAAACCGCGCTTACTCCATTCTGGAAGGGGAGAAAAAGAAGCTCCACTTTGCCATCCGCCTGCTCGAGGGGGGGTTTGCTTCCGAAGAGTTCCGGCAATGCCGGAAAGGCAGCCGGTTTGAGCTCAAAGGCCCCTTCGGCCAGTTTGCTTTTGACGAAAAAGGCGAGGCGCACTGGTTCATTGCCAGCGGTGTCGGCATGGCTCCTTTATACTGCATGATCAAAAAATTTCTGCCACAACATCCCGGGAAAAAGTTCGTTCTTTTATTCGGCGCCAAAACCCGGCAGGACCTGCTTTTTTATGATGAGCTGAAAGAAATGGAAGAAAAGTATCCTGGTTTTTCTTATCTTCCCACCCTCAGCCGGGAAGAATGGGCTGGGAGGACGGGCCGAGTCCAGAAACATCTCCCCAACGATTTACAAAACAAGACCTTCTACCTCTGCGGGCTGAAGGAGATGGTCAAGGAAACTAAAGATTTATTAATTGAGAAAGGAGTTCCTCCGGAAAGAATTCATTTTGAGAGGTATTCATGATTGGAATTAAGGGGGACTGACGATGGAAAAACTGATTATCTTAGGGACAGGCATCGCCGGGCTGACCGCCGGGATCTATGCTGCCCGGGCCGAGCTGTCACCCTTAATTATCTCCGGCCTGGAAGACGGCGGGCAGCTGATGCTTACCAGTGAGATTGAGAATTTCCCCGGCTTCCCGGAAAAGATTGCCGGCCCGGAACTGATTGAGAGATGCCGGAAGCAGGCAGAAAAGTTCGGCGCCCGATTCAAGGCAGGAATAGTGAAAGCTCTTAAAAAGAGCAAAGGGGGATTTGAGATTGACTTAGGCGAAGAAAAGCTGACGGCCCGGAGCTTAATCATCGCCACCGGCGCTTCCGCCCGCTGGCTGGGAATCCCCTCCGAGAAGAATTTTAAAGGAAGGGGTGTCAGCGTCTGCGCCGTCTGCGACGCAGCGTTTTACAAAGGCAAAACGGTCATTGTCGTCGGGGGAGGCGATGCCGCCATGGAAGAAGCCCTCTTTCTGACCAAGTTCACTGACCAGGTGACCTTAATCCACCGGAATGACCAATTCAGAGCCAGCCCGATCATGCAGGAGCGGGTGCGGAAAAACAAAAATATCAAGATTCTCTGGAATACCGAAGTGAAAGAATTCTATGGTGACAAATTCAAATTCCTGCAGGGAGTTAAATTGATCAACAATCAAACAGGTAAACTGACTGACTTCAGATGCGATGGTGTTTTCCTGGCCATCGGCCATGTCCCCAACACCAAATTTCTGGAAGGAAAATTGGAGCTGGACCGGAAGGGTTACCTCAAGGCAGACAAAAGCATGCATACCTCTTGGGAAGGCGTCTTTGCTGCTGGTGATGTGCAGGATCACCGCTTCAGGCAGGCCATCACGGCGGCGGGTTCAGGATGCATGGCAGCGATGGAAGCGGAGAAATTCTTGGCAGGGAAATCGCTGGCGAAGTAAAAATAAAGAAAACCGCACTAATACTCAAACATCTATCACTGGTTTTCGAGGTTTGTAATATGATGAATGTATTCTTTCCAAACTGAAACCATCACCAAAGTAAGTTGTTGCACACTCTGTGAAAAATTCATGATGATCAAACCACCACTGGGATCTAACAATTTTATCTCCAACAATTTTATCTTCAACAATCAGTTCTCCATTATCATGCCTGAAAGAAACTTTGAATCCCACCATCAGTTCAATCATTCCAATATTTAATTTTCCATCGTCTCTAGGCAGCTCGCCTTTCAGAGAGTATCCTTTTTCCATTAGTTCTTGTAATCCCTCTAGAGACTTTACTCTGTCTCCGCCTCCGCAAAAGGTGTAATATTCAAAACCAGCAAATCTCATTCGCCGACGCAGTTCATCGAAGAAAGGGGTACTAGGATTTCTTAAGCTAGCATTATCCGCACAAAAATGAGCATAATCATCAACTAAAGCGACGATAGCGAGGGCTATTTTTCCTGTGTCCGTAGTTATTTTATACTTGCCAGAAAGAAAAGGAATAATATCTCCCATACCCCCAGTAGCAGACTCTAAGCGGGGATTTAGTAATCTTAGATGGGATAATTCTCTCATAACATTTGATCATTCGTACAATTTAAATATTTTTGCACTTTTTAATTAAAACAGCTTCCCGGCCAGCGGCCAGAATAAATTCAGCAGCAAAACCAGCAGGAAAAACAGGGCCACCTGGCGATACCTTCTCTCCCCTTTCTCCGAGCCCTTCCACTGATGCAGAAAGACCTGGACCATCCTCCCGCCGTCCACAATCGGCAGGGGCAGCAGATTAAACAAGCCGATCCCCAGGCTGAGAATGAAGAGCCAGCGCAAAAATCCGTTGAGCCAGCTTAAAGAATAATAAACCCCGCTTAAAAAGCCGGCGGAAAATTTTTCCTTGAACTCAAACTCGTTCCGGATCTCCTTGATTCCCATGAAACCCTTCTTGGGGTTGTCCGGGCTCGCCGCCAAAACGAGGGAATGCTCGCCTTCAGCCGTCCTGATGGTAATTTCTTCTCCCGCCCGGTGATAAGCCAACTCCTCGCTGAACTCCTGGAAACTGCTGATAGGCAATTCATTGATCCCGACGATTAAAGTCCCCGGTTCAATTCCCACTTGGGCGAAAGGGAAGTCGCCTTCGACGTAGGAATCAAAAGTGAAGCCGGTCGGCTCGACCAGGCTCTGCTGCAGAGGGAAAAAAAGCAGGTTCAGCAGCAGGATGGCCGCCACAGCCAAAAGGATATTAGCGAAGGAACCGGCCGCCAGGACGGAGTACTGTTTGATGTCGCTTTCTTTCCTCAGTTTGTTCTCATCCGGCTCGACGAAGGCCCCGATAATCGGGCCAAGCAGAACGATTCCGGTATTCTTTACCGGGATGTGATGAGCCCGGGCAACGACCCCATGGGAAAATTCGTGCACCAAGGCGATAATAAAGATGGCCAAAACCCAGTACCAGAAAGGCAGGACGCCCAGGCCGGGCACATTGACCCCCGGCAGGACTAAAGAGACGCCGGAGACGGCGCCCGGTTTGGTCACCAAATCAAATAAATTCCGGATTAAGAGACAAGAGATGAAGATCAGGCCAAGATAGCCGGCCCCCACGCCGATGTAGCCCGCCAGGATAATCCATTCCCGGAACTTCCGGGCATATTTATCCATCCATTTCAAGCCCCATTTCAAACGGTAAAGAAGGATGAATTTGGCCTGGACGGCTAGTTTTCTCCGCTTGAGGTAAAAGAAAAAGCCGAGGAGCAGATAAAAAATGACGACAAACTTGTATTTCAGCAGAAAGGAAATAACTGGCTCAATCATCTCCCCCAGACTTCCCCGGAAGTATTTAAATGTTTAGAAAAAACGAGGTGCTTGCGAAATAAGGAGCGAAGGCGCACAGGGCGAACAGCCAACTAAATATTTTTTACTACAAGTCATCCGTCGCCTCAGCCAAACTTATTCCCGGTTTACTTCTTCCTCTTCGGCCTGAGACAGGCAGAGCGGCACTTCCGGCATTTGATCTTGCCCTGGGAGACTTTCAGGCTGGGGGCCCGAAGCTTAGCCTTACATCTCCGACAGACAAAAATATTCTTCATTATCCGGCTGGTTGCCTCTTCAAAATTAAGTCCCATTTTATCCTATCTTTCCATTCTTATTTGACCTGCTTCATCACTTTCACGCCCATCAGGATCCAGTACAGCACTTCCAGGCCTTCATGCACCTGTCCCTGCAGCTCTTCCGGAATTTCCATCTCAAATGTCTCGTAAGTTTCGGTGTCCATGACGTTAGCCAGATTGCCGGAGACCGACAAGATCTGGGCGCTTTTCTTCTCGACGATCGGGGCTTCCACCCGGTCGTGCCCGGGCATGACAATATTCCTTTTCTTCCCGTCAAGCAGGCCGACTGCTGTCAGGTTGACTTTGGCATGGCCGTGCTTCCCCGGCCGCGAGGTGGCCGTATCGGTGATCTTGCAGGCGGCATTATCGATGATGATCGTGTCGCCTTTCTTCAAACCGCCGACCGTAACCAGTTTTTTCTCGTACATTGTTAACACCTCGTCCCTTTGAAGAAAAACTAGGGGGGGTTTTTAAATCTTACTCAAAACAATTCCCACCAGCTCCTCGGCTTCCTTTTGCTCCTGATAATCCGGTTGATTTCCCCCTCCATCCCCTGATAATCGGGAAAGAGCTTCTCTGCCTCCCGGAATTCCCGGGTATGAAAAGCGCTCCGGCCATTCCGGCTCCGGAACTGGTAATGCTTGTGCAGCATCTCATGGTACATTAAGTAATCCAAAAGCTCTTCTTTCTCTCCCCTGAAGATATTGGAAACGGTGATGGTATCATCATGAAAATTATAGCTGGCTAATTTCCGGAAAGCCGCCTGGCCCCATTCCAGGTTAGGCTGCTCCAGCTGCCCAAAAAAGAAATTCTCATTGACCCTCCGGAAAGAAGTTTCCAGAAGAGGATTGGTCTTAGTTTTCGGCGTTAAAATCGGGATGTTCCTGATGAAATTGTGGTATAATTCCAGGTTGGGAGTGTTCTTCCTGAGTTTAAAAGCCCGCAGCAAGAGATGCTGAATCAGGCCGATTTTAATTTCCTTATCGATATCTTTCCACTGCAGGTTGAGGTGGACGGAGAGCTGATTATTCCTTTTAAGGATGTTGGCGTTGAAATTACCCAGCCTTCGGTTATATTCGAGCTTGGTTTCATAGAAAAAAGCTTTATCAGGGAATAGTCTTCGATAAGATTCTTCAATCAGGTCCATTTATAAGAATTTCTTTAAAGCTTATTTATTTGTTTCGCTTCTCTTGTTGATTTGTTTCATTTCTCTTGCCTATTTGCTTCGTTTCTCTGGTTTGTTTTATTTCTCCTGCTGATATCCCTGCAGACGGCGTTCAAATTCATCATAAGCCGCTTTCCGTCCGAGGTAATCTTTTTGGGTTTGGGCGAAGCTCTCCCTGATTTCTTTGATAAACCTTTCATCTTCAAAGACAGATTTGAGTAGCTCAGGATTATCTAAAGCTGTCCAGCCCTTGACAGTTATTTGCCCCGTGTTATAAAGATACTGAAGTTTTTCTGACATTAAACCCGACTGGATGGATGAAACGACTTCGGCCAGTGTTTTCCCACCTAAGGAGTCACCATCATGATATATGCGATTATTACCATCATCCATTACCTTCTCAAAATAGTGAGCAATTAAATAATTTTCGGTAGTCTGAAATAGAGATAGGGATATAGATGGGGATAGAAATGGGGATAGAAATGGGGATAGAAATGGGGATAGAAATGGGGATAGAAATGGGGA
>CAYWPJ010000014.1:0-24591 GCA_964460195.1 uncultured Methanosarcinales archaeon | reverse complement strand
GAAATGGGGATAGAAATGGGGATAGAAATGGGGATAGAAATGGGGATAGAAATGGAGAGAGAAATTACTCTATCTCAAACCTCAAGATTGCGGCAATCCCGCCTAAATCCCTTAATTGCACGCCTTCCCTGGTCTCGACAGAAATAATCCTCACCGTTGAGCCGCCCCGCTGGGCCCTTTCCTCCAGCTCAAAAATCCGGTCCTCGGGAAGAGCCTCAGACAGCAGCAGGATATCCACCGCATTCATTTCCAATGCTTTTAATGTTTCCTTCTCGCCGTAAGTCACCTTTCTCATGTTCTCCTGCATCTGCTTGAAGAACCGCTCCATCATTTTCTTCTCCTGGGCGACCTCTTCCTCTGCCAGCAGATCCTGCGACCTGTCCAGCAGCTCCTGCAGGCCGTCCTCTCCGGTGTAGGACAGATCCCTGGTGCCGATGATTTTTTTCTTCAGGTCGCCGGTCAGGTAATCCTTGTTGAGGAAATCATTGACCGTCGTCCCCGGCCCGCCCAGGATGATGCCTTTGAGGTTGTTTCCCAGGGGCAGGAGCTGCCCTTTCATGTAGTCGCAGATTTTCTTGAAGTGGTCTTTGTAGGCGCCTTCACGGATGCGGGCAAAACGTTGGGCGGAATTATGAACAATTAGGCCGTTGGCGATGAAATTTTTATTTTTTACAGAGATATCAATTAACCCTATCTTTCTATCGGGATAACTTCTTTTACCTTCAACAATAAGCTTTATGTTAGTTAAACTTACTTTTTTTGATTTAACAAAATAGAGTGTATCTCCCTCTTTCAATTTTCTCGCTGGAATCTCTTTTACTTTATCTTTTTCGTCCACAAAGAAGGTGTGATCCAATGAAGCTGCAACAAAAGATTTTTCTGTATTAATCCACAAAACATCTTTCTCTTTTTTTAGAACTTTCCAGACGGCTGTGCACGGCGAGGATATTAATTTTTTCTTTTTGAAATCATAACTTAACACCAACTCTCCACTCTCTAATTTTTCAATCTTTTTTGATTTTCCATTTGGTAACAAAACAAGAGTATCTTTTCCAAGGCACTGCCCTCCTGCTTTAAACTTTCCCGGCACTTCCGAATGCGTTTTCTGCAGGGGAATGATGGTTTTTCCTTTCAGCAGGGCAATGACCGCATCTCTCCGGTCAAATACCACCAGCCCATAGACGTTGTGCTCGACCATCATCTCTTCCAGGATTTCGGTGACGAAGAGCTTGTCGCAGCGGTAGATTCTCGTCTTTAACGGCACCGGCGGCTCGAGGCTCCATACCTGGAAGTCCTGCTTGCCTTCGCTGGCCGCCACATTCCCGGAGAAAACCGCCAGCCCATGGGGAGGAGTTCTCCCGACTGTCCGGAGATGCTGAATCATTTTCTCCAGCGCTCCCTGGACATTTTTTCGGGTGGTAGCTGATTTGATGTTGGAAGCCGTGCCCTGCTCCTCGGCCAGGTGCTGGATAACCTTGGTCATCTCGTAATCCTGGGGGACATAAACGGTGACAAATTCCGTATGAGGAGCCTTATGGCCGTTTAATTCTTTGATCAGCTTTTTTAGTTTCAGTTTTTCCTGGGCAGTTAAAGTAGCCATGCTCAACAAATAAAATGGAGGTTTATAAAAGTATTGCCGATGTAAATAGACTCCATAGAATTTATAAAAAGAGGCTGATTCTCCTACTCAAAAGTGAGTAACTACCAAAAGTTTATTACCCTGGACCTGGAACGCAGCCGGCAAAAAGTCAACGACGGCCCCCTTTTCTTGGCGGTCAACCATGACAACATTAATTACCAAGCCATCCTGGCTCTCTCGCCGCCCCTGACGGAAGAGAAAATCCTCAAAGCAGCCGGAGCGAAGAAATCGCATGCCGCTTACTATCTGACTAAAGCCGGATTGCCGGTGCCGGTGCCCTGTGCGGAGGAAAACGGCCGGATCACCACCTGGAGCTTGGGAACAGTCCACCCGGAATACCGGGAGATTATTTACGACAACACCTGGCGTAAATCTTCCGGTGGAAGGGAAATCGAAGAGATCATCAAGAGAAAACGACCGTGGCCTTACGGAAAAATCCGCCTGCCGAAGGGATTTGCCGTCAACCCGGACACTGATGTTGATGAAATCGACCGAAGCTATGAAACTCATGCCACTCATTATATCTCCATACACAAACAAGGCTACGACCCGGAAGCTAAATGTTTTGTCACCTTCAAAGTCGGGCATTATCTTCACTTACATGACCTGTCGATCTCCCAAATGCAGTTCATATACTGGCTGCATCAGAAAAAGTTGGATCGTTATCACCTGGCTGTTAACCATGAACCGGACGGCGACCTTGAAGTGCATTCCAATGGCCGGCCGCCGGGCATCCGCGGCAAAGTTTCCCTGCTCAATCTGGAAGGGAAGGGTAACCGACGGGAGATGGGAATAGCGCAAATCGCCAATGAGCAGTATTCCCTCTTATCCGAAAAAGGCAAGCTATTGAAGAAAGGGCGCTGCGATATGGTTCTGGCGCTGGATTACTTGATCGGGCAGGCTTTTAATCCCGGCTACCCCTCAACTGAAAACATGGCCAACCTCTCTTTTCTTTTTGACTAGTCTTTTTTGACTACCTTTTTGACTAGCCAGAGCAATTATTTTCTGGTTGAATGGTAAGTAACTTCTTTAGTTTCCTTAATTCAAATCGGTCTGGGGCATCAGAAACCATTACTTGATACCCTTTCTCCCTTGCCTCGACTAGACAAACCTGAAAAATCTCTGCCTCCAGGTTCTCCTGGATTTTCCGGCGGGAATATCCCCTTTTCTCCAGCCTTTTCTCCAGTTTCTTCAGATCAGAGCAGGTCAGGACAACACATAAATCCACCCATTTCCGGGGCAATAAGTGAGCGATGTGAGAATCGATAATCAACCCTTTCTGACTTTTTTGGCGCTTTTCTTTTTTCTGTCCTTCAATGAGCTCTTTAATTTTCCCTCCCACCAATTTCTCAAACTTCGGCAAATCGATGTCATAACATTTCTTCCGGCGGTTATATCCGGCAGAAATTTGTTTATAATATTTGGACAAATCCAGACGGTAAAAGCCTAACTTTTTAGATAACTGTTTAGCCAACGTTGACTTGCCCACTCCCGGAGTTCCGGTAATCACCACTAATTTTATATCAGATTTCATATTCAGGGTCCTTATTCAGATTTCATCTCCAGAAAGAAAAGGCAGGAAGGTTATAAATATTTATCTAAGCTGTTCGCTGGAAAGAGTGTGTCGGAGCACCTAAAGGAGATTTCAAATCCAGTCTGGATTCATATTCATCTTTTCTTAAGGAGAGCTGTATCGGGATATCTTCCAACATCAAAGCCACCCCGCTCACCGGCTTGTCGGCGGTATAAATCTGACCCAGTAATTGAAGATCAACTTCTTGCTTTTTCAATTCAGCCGTCCTGGCTTGATTTAAAAAATGATAAAAGTCATCTTTTTTAATAGTAATGTCGCCTTGAAAGACTTGTTTAGCGACGGTGGCCACACTTTGGACTAATTTCTGATGCAGTCTCTGATAAATGTCAGCCTGACCAAACAGATCAGCATAGAAAAATATCTGCCCATTGCTTCTCACGGCGGCGATATACCCCAATTGATCACGCCGCGCTTCTCCGATCGCGGCCAGATACTCAGGAAGCCCGGTGCCCGGCGCACTAGCTACACCCATCGTCGTAACATAATCCTCAGTAGCGTTTCCTCTTTCAGCCCCAAAAGTCAACGTGGCATTTCTAATCCCCTCCCAAGTTCTGGTTTGAGATGTGCCTCTTATTCTTGAACCGGTTGTTTCAGTTGTCCGGGCTGAAGCCATCAGAATGGTTGAAGACCGTCGAAAGGCCTTTCCCCCGACCAGCCCCTGATGGTGTTCAATGCAATGAACAGGGATGTCAATTATTCCCGACCGTGGCGGAATAATGAAAGGGTAGACTGCCGCTCTGTTTTGGGTTCCCCCTTCCAAAGTCATGCCTGAAGCAATAAAAACTTTCCGTTCGAGTCCGTTTTGGAGGGTGATATGGTTAACTTCGCCTTTTTCTCTGGCCACAAACCGATCATCTCCAATGACTTCATCTAAGGTTAAGAATTTATCGGAAAACCTATCTTCGCCGAAAAGTCTGACCAGAGCCAGATTTTGATAGGATTCAACCTTACCTAATTCTTTGATATCAAATTTATTCAAAACATCGTAAAGTTGCATCATCTGATTAAGAATGGATTCAAATATTTAAATCTTTCGCTATCATACTACTGTGGAGTACTCTTACACTTCATTCTTCTCCATTTTATCTTTCTCCCGGTGCAGCCGATGATGGTGCCTCAAGAAGCGGTGGCTCAGCTGCTGATGCAGAATCGACTCAATGATTAAAATCAGAAGGAAAAGAATAGCCACATAACCCACCAAAATCAGCAGGTCAACCAGGGAATCACCTAAGGAACTGCCGAAAATGAAAATTTCCCGCACCAGTTTCTCGGCCAGGACGAAAGGGCTGAAGGCCATCGCTTCCCTCAGTGAAGGGGAGATGGTTTCAATCGGCAGGACCACTCCGGAAAGGAAAAGGAAGAGGCTGCCTAAAGACAGGGAAGCTAGGAGGGCGGTCTCTTCGGAAAGGAAGACATAACCGATGACCATGCCTAAAAAAGTGAAGACCGAAGCGGCCACAAAAAGAACCAGGACAATCAACGGAGCCGCCGCCAGAACTTCCGGGATGAAGAAGAGGGAGATGCCCAGGAGGATGAACATCTGCACCAGGACCAAAGCTAAGGTTGTCAGATAAATCGAGATGACAAAAGTGGCTTTACTGACCGGCAGGAAATAGTTGCGCAGAAAAGCCGGGCTGGTTTTTTCCATCATCACCAGAATCGTTCCCAGCAGCAGGGAAGCGAACATGATTACCAGAACCAAAAGAGTGGGGAAAGAATAATTGAGGTATGTCCCTTCTTTAGCCACCCGCTCGATCTTCGTCACCAGCGGAGAGACGATTGTCCCCGCGTCGGTCACCGCTTGCCCTTCCAGGGTGGCTTTGACTTCCATTAAAGTCGTTTCCAGAGCCCCTAAACCGGCATTGACTTCCTGCAGACCGGCGGAAGCCGACGATAAACTGGAAGTGGAAGTGCTGACTCCGGCCGCCGCTTTGCCCAGTTTCACCCGGACGATTTCCAGGTCCACCTGCAGCTCCGAAATCAGCTCGCCGATGCTGTCATCGCCGGTGCCGCTGACGGCAGCGTAAATCCGATCCAGCGCACTCTCAGCATTTTCCAGGGAAGAGCCGACGGCATTCCTCTCGGAAGAGCTGAGGTTGCTGTTGGAGACGGCTTCCTGAGCATCTTTTACCTCATCGATGGCTTTCTTGATGTCGGTGCTGATGTTAGTGATGACCGCTAGGTTGTAGGTAGTCGTCGGTGCGGTCAGGTCCAGGCCGGAGAGGCTGCCGCTGGCCGTGTCGACCGAGCCGGAAGCCGAACCGCTTTTCTCCCGGATAGACTTCAATTCCTCGACTTTAGTCCCTACTTTCGTCTTGGAATCAGCCAGCCGGCTCAATAAATCCTGGGTCAGGCTTTGGGAAATTTCCTGAGCGCGGAAATTAAATTTCGCTTTTAAAGTTTCCTGGATCATCCAGACCAGGTTGATCCGAGTGGGGTCAAGGTAGAAAGTCACTTCCTTGGGCGTGTTGCCTTCGACCTGCAGGCTTTCCGGCAGGGAAAGGCAGGTATGGACTACCCCGTTCTTGATATCCTTGACGCATTCTTCGACGGAGTGGGGATATTTGATAATCCGGAATTCCTGCTCCTGCAGGACTTCGATGAAAGACTCGACATCTTCGCTGAAGGAAGGGGCGTAAATGCCGATGTTCAGCCCGTACTGTGAAGAAGTATTGTAAGACATGCCTAGAATCAGGATGGTCAGCAGGGGGGCAAAGAAAACGATCAGGGAAGAGCTCTTCGAGCGGAAGAGCAGCTTGATGTTCTTTCTAGTCAGCAGCCATAAAGATTGCATTTCTTACCTCTTTTTTTCCTTTTCTTTTCCCTTCTTTTTTCTTTTTGCTGTCTTTCTTGCCTTTGCTTTTTTTTCTTTGTTTTTGTTTGTTTTTGTTTCTTTGTCCTTTTTGCCTTTTTTCCGGAAAACTCTATCTTGAAATAATTTTTTCAAAGATTTCATCCAGGGTGGGCTTGCGCATATCCATGTCGTGCAGGTAAAGGTTCTCTTCCTTGATGAACCTCAGCAGGCTGCTGACCGTCCTCTCCGCGTCCGAAGGGTAGACCACCAGCTGATGCCCTTCATCGACGACTTTCTTCACCGGCAGGCTCTTCAAGATTTTAAGGATCCTTTCCTTGCTGTCGCCGGGGTGGAGGTTGATGGTAAAATAATCTTTCAGGAAGGGACGCTTGATCTCATCGAGCAGGCCGAAACTGTAGACCTTCCCCTGATGGATGATCGCCACTTTGTTGCAAATCTGTTCGATGCCTTCCAGATGATGGGAAGCGATAACGATGGTCACTCCCTGCCGGTTGACTTCCTTCAGCAGCCAGAGGATTTCTTTCTGAAGGTGGGAGTCAAGGTCAGCCGTCGGCTCGTCGAGGATCAGTATTTTCGGCTTATGCACCAGCGAGCAGGAAAGGTCCAGCCTCTTCTGCATCCCGCCGGAAAGGTGCTCAGCCAGCTTGTTGCGGTGCTCGAAAAGGGAAGTCGTTTGCAGCAGGTTTTTGATATTGTCAATGAGAACCTCTTTTTTGATGCCATAGAGCTGCCCGAAATGGAGCAGGTTTTCTTTGACCGTCAGCTTGTGGTAGAAAGAATTATGCTGCGGGGTGAACCCGATGTATCTCTTGATTTTAGAGAGGTTTCGGTTGAGGTTTTGCGGCCCCTGGGTCACCTTGGAATAATATAGGGCTTCCCCCTCGGTGGGGGCGATAAAACCGCTGATCAGGTTGAGCAGAGTCGTTTTCCCGCTGCCTGATTCGCCGATGACGCCCAGGACATCGCCTTCCTCTAGGGAGATATTGATCCCCTGCAGAACCTGGGTTCCTGCGAACTTTTTCCCGACCCCTTTCAGCTGGATTAATTGCACGACAGTAAAGAAAAGTTTTAGGTTTATAAACATTTTGTGGGGATTGGAGGGATAAGCTGTTTAAGGCTGTTCCTTTTGGTGTAAGCCAAAAATCCGGCGGGGGCGGGAAAGTTCAGGAAAAGGTTTTTATATTACTTCAACTACTGATCGTTTGTTATGAATATTGAAGCGGAGATTACTACTTGTTCAACATTAAAAAGCATCCTAGAAGAGATGGTGGTCTTTGCTATAAAACCTGGTTCTTTTATTGAGGTAACGCAAGAGAGTATTAAAATGGGGGCTGATGATTTTAAATTAGCAATATATCCTGGAATGGTCATAGCTGAAGCAGCGAGATTGGGAACATATTTTTGGGCAGCTTACTCTGCTGGAGAGATTTTAGCGAAGTATATTATTTAGCGAGGTATATTATAGTGCGAACCTTTCCCTAAATTGAACCTAACCAATCGTCATGCATCATTTTTCCCCTGCTTTTTAAGAAACCTTTCTGTCTACGTTATCCCCTATTCACCCGCACAGGTAAAGCACGCTCTCGACCATCCCCACATCCGTGCTTAAAGGAAAAGAACCGGAACTCTCCCGGTCCTTGAGAGGTGGACAGCCCCCGCCCCGGGTAATCGGCTCAAACAAAGGGACAACCTCCCGGCGGCCAGGGCTGACCAAAACGCTGCTGAACTGGTAATTCTTGTTCCATTGCCCCAAGGTTTGCTCAAGCAGCTCCGCCGCCTGCTGGCGGAAAAAATCACAGCTGTGTTTCCCGCCGCAGCGGTAATGTGAACCCCCGGTAAACTGCTCATTCAAAGCGCAATCTTCAAGGATCACCCCGCCTAACGGGAAAAAACCTCCGCCGGCGTGCCCCGGCAGGCAATCGGGATCAGAAATCGTTGTCTTCATCAGGGCGCTGATCGTGCTGACGGCTAAGCCCTTCTGAGTGATAATCCTTTTTTGCGGGCTTTCCCGCAGGGCAAAAACGGCCATGAAAAGCATCCCTAGAGTGATTAAGATGACAATCACTACCAAACCGATGATCTCCATCTGTCCTTTCCGGTCTTCTTTCACTTTTTCCTCCGCTTGACGGTTCATTTACGAATAGGCTATGAATAGACGGTGACGTTTAGATAACCAAAACTATAAAAAGGCGTGCCTTCACCCCGTCGGTTATCCCTCAGCGTAATGACAAAAAAAGTTGATTTCTGGTCGGGCGGCTGCCCCCCCGCTAATAGCTTGGGCTTGTCATAAAGCAAATATTCCTCCTTCTCGGGATAAATCTGATGAACCGAAATCCGGGTGAAAGAAAAGAGCTGCAGATAATATTGGGCCAGGTTTTCCTGGAAAGTCCGGTGGGCATAGCGGACTTTCATCAAATCAAAGCAGTAGCCTTCCGGCTCAGCCTCCCCTTCGCTGCAGGCCAGTTCCGGCAGGAAGAGGACGCGCAAAGTAGTGTCCAAAGCCCTTGCTTCAAGAAACTCCCCTTCTTTTTCCTTGACGCTGATCTGATGGAATTTATAATAAAAAATGATGCCAAAAACCACCAGGACAAAGAAAATGAAAAGGATGGCCACTGTTTCCGTCAACCTGATCTGGGCTTTGTAATCCATTTTTAATACCTGATTTTAATATCAATCCATCTTTAATACAGAGTGAGACAATCCCCTTCAATTAAATTCCGGTTGGCAGCCTGCACCTGCCCGGCGGAAACTATCAGTTGCGGACACAGCCCCGCCGAAAGGAGACAGGCGGCGACATTGTTCTGGTGGGACATCAGGGAAGTGAGCAAGTTGTCCTGATCAAGAGCCAGGTAACCGGCGCAGCTCCGGCTTAAAGCCAGCTCGGGCCGCTGCTGATAATACTCAATCATTTCCCCCAGTTTGCCCCCCTCCTTCCCGTAACTGATTTCTACGCCGCCATAGATCTCGTTCAGATATTTCAAACGGCGGAAAGCCTTATTCATATTGCATTGGTAAACATCAGGATGGTCAGAGAAAACGGCCCCATACTTGGCGGCATCCCTCTCCCCCCCCAGGGAAACAAGGCTGACCGGCTCCCGGTTAAGCTTCTCCCAGAAACCATCTTTTTTCTGATAAAAATCAACCAGATTCTCCGCTACGAAAGACAGGCCGGTGACCTTGTCATCCTCCATTCCATTCAGCGGGGGCGGCACTAAAACGCCGTCCTGCAAAGCGGCACCGGTCGCATCAACAATCCTCACCTGAAAATTCTTTCCCGGGCTGGCTGAAGCCAAATCCCAGGGATCAGGAAGATGCTCCCGGTTGATGCGGAACTTGGTATTGGGATCTTCCTCCGTCTCTTCCAGGAACTCATCAAAGAACTCGCTTTGACCGACTAAAAAATATTTAGTGTTCTCCGGGGCAAGGATAAGAAAATCAATCACTTTGAAGGGCAGGTGATAAGGGAGGCTCCAGAGGTTCAGCTGGCTACCTTTGATCTCCCGGGGGGAAAAAATCGGGTCGACGGCGTTCTCCCGGTACTGCCCCTTGATTCCGTATTCACCGACCCCTTCCTGGCAGTTGAAAAAGAGGGTATATTCGGATAAGCCGCTGATATCAACCTTGTTTTTGGTCTTCTCGGAAAGGCCGGCCCCCGTCAGGATCGTTTCCATGATGCGGAGGACGTCTCCGGTCAGGGCTTCCTCAGAAACTGCCTTCTGCTTGAAGACAATGCCGACGAAGAAAAGGAGGATGATACCGCCGGCAATCAGGATGTAAATCCAGTTGAAAGTTACCTCGACCTGCGCTTTATGGTTTTTCATTTTAATAGTTCATTTTTGGAAAATTTTTGAAGGGGATAATTTTAAAAAAAAGTTCTGATCACTCCGATAATCAACAAAATTAGTGCTATCACCAACAAAATCCAACTTCCGACCTCATACCATTTCATTTTTATCCTCCAGCAAATTTTTATGATTGATCTCTTTTTTCCTAACCTACCAAAGACACCTGTGTATAACTCCCCCCGCCCTGCATCCTCAAAGTAAATTTACCGTCAGAGACTCTGCCACAGCTGAATCCATTCCCATCAGCCATCTTAATCCGATAAACTTTCAGGGAAACCGGCGCGGAAGGGTCAAGGAAAACATTGTCATCAACCTTCTCGTAACCATCACCGCCTCCTTGGTTGACTTCCCATGCATCCCGCCAGACTTCGCAGGCGAAATCATCAAATTCACATAGTTCTTCAATTTCATCCTCGGTTGGCAGGTAGCCCATATCAACGAAACAAACCTGGGAATATTTTCCCGGCAGACGGAAATCTTCCGTCCTGACCGAGCCGTAATCGGTGCTGATCCTTTTGACGGCGTTCTCCAGGTCGGTCTTGAAGCCGACAAACTGCACCTGCTCGCCTTTCTCCATGAATCCGGTGACTGATTTGTAGCCGAAAATAGTGATCAGGCCGAAAGTCAGGACGACTAAGATGAAAATAAAGACCTGCTCCACCCCCAACCCTTTTTTATTAAGCACTTTTGTTACCCGCATTCTTAATTATCTTTAATTATTTGTTCTACTAAATTTCCAATAGCTACATAAATTAACAACGAATATGTTGCAGTGTTCAGTATTAAATCGTCCATTCGCATTGATTTAATCTTATAAATAATCCAAATGCCGGCTAAAATCAAACTTAATATTTCAGCGAAAATCAAGGTGGGTTTATATAAGCTCATCTTAAAACACCAGAGTTTAGGATAAAGATTATCAGTGCAATAACAGCAAATCCAATCACCATCCAGCCAATAACGGTTAAAACTCCTTTTAATTTCTCTTTTGAATTTTTACCGGTCATTTTATTTACCTCCGAAGGTTTTTTGTTTTTCTATTGTTTTTAGGTAGGATTTATTTTGAAATGTATCATTTAAGGGGACATTATTTTCTCGTCTTTCTTCCTGTTTCCCTACCTCTTCTTCTTCTCCTGGGTCATCTTCTTCAGCCGGGAAAAGACATCTTTAGCTTCCTCTTTTCCCAGGACGCCGGAAGCCGCTTCCTTTCCCCGGCGCCCTTTAGCCAGGGATTCCAGCCGGGAGAAAATGCCCCCTTCTTTAGTTTCCTGCCCTAGCCTGGCCCGCCCGGCCGCCTTCTCTTCCCGGCGGGGCGCTCCGAAAAGAGTCATTCCCGGCTTCCTGCCGAATTCACCAAAGAATTCCCTTCTCGTCTTTTCCTTAGCTCTGGCTCTTCGGGCTTTCATCAGTTCAATCTTGAGTTTCTCTCCGGGAGGAACTGCCTGAACTTCTCCTTCCGGCTCTCCCGTCTTTTTCCCGCCCCCCATTTCCCGTTCTGCTTCCGCTTCCTTCCTTCCCGCGGCCGGCGCCGAACGATAATCATAAATCAGATAACCCATTCCTCCAGCCACCAGCAGCCAGCCGAGAATCAGGAAGACCAAGGCTAGGAAATCAAACTCCTCACCGGGCGGCAAAGGGGCTTCCTCTCTTTCTTCCTCAGGCTCTTCTCTTGCCTCTTCTTCGGGCGGCTCTTTTTCTTCCGCCGGCGCGAAATCGGCGCTGCAGGGGTCCTGGCGGTTCTGGTACTCGCCCAGGTTATTGTATCCGTCGTGGTCATAATCCTCTTCCCCGTCGGAAAGACCGTTATCGTCGGAATCAAAGCTGGCGGCATCAAGCAGGCAGTTGAAAGCGTCATAAATCTCTTCCCAGCGGTCCGGCAGGCCATCGCGGTCCGTATCCAAGGCAGCTGCCCCTTCCGGTATCTCGTCGTAGGCGCAGCCAATCAGATCAACCACCTCGCCGGCTTCCGTACTTGGACATTGGTCACAGCGGTCCGCTACTCCGTCGCCGTCCTGATCTGGGAAATTGACAGCCAGGAGACTGCTGATATTGTTGCCGGCGTTATCTTGGGCATAGTAGCAGAGCCAGCCGTCTTCGCCGAAGGAAAGCTTCTGCCCGTTATAAGTCTGGTTGGCGGAGCAGGCGCCGGCCGAAGCGCTCCGCCCGTAATTGAAGAGGGCGCATCCCAGACTGTCCCGGCAGTACATCTCTACCAGGTCGGCGGTGCAGGAAGCATTAGCATCAATGACTAAATCAATTTCCGGAGGAAGAAGATCAGCCCGACAGGCGGAATAATTTAAAGGAACAATGATTACTCCGTCGCTTTCGCCGAATTCACCCCAGTTATCGGCAGCGTCCTGCGCTCTGACTTCAACGGAATATTTATGCCCTTCCATCAAACCGGCCGTCGGCACTAAAATCGGCAGTTCTGGAGCAACAGTGTTTTCGAAAACTAATCTTCCCGGCCCGGAAGTTCCTAACCCCGATGCGCCTGACCCGCTGGCTGTCCCGTTCCTTCCGGTTAGATTGCCGACATTTACTGCCAGCCCCAAATCATAGACCTGGTAATGATAAGCGGCTAAACTTTCCTCGGCGGTGGTGTAAACCATTACTTTGATATTCTCTTGGCCGCAGGTAAAATTACCGTCGTCAAGCGAACTGATGACCGGAGAAGTGAAATCAATGGTAAAAGTGAAGGCATGCTCAACGGCGTGATCTCCCATAGTGCATCTGACGGGGATCTGGTGGAAACCTTCCCCCAGCCCGGAAAGGCTTTGGGCATGGTTCTTTTCGCCGGTCACCTGCATCGGGGCAAAGGCCCCCTCTGGTAGCTTGTGTTCACAGACGGCATCCTTGGTCGTCTGGATCGTGCCGGTGATACCGGCCGTGATCTCCGCCGAGGTGAAATACTCCCCGTCCGGCCAGATGGCCGAGATGCCTCCCAGCCGGGTATAATCAACGACAAAATTAATCTTCTCCAGCTCAGAATAATCGCTGGCGCCGTTCCGGCAGACCGTGTCCAGCTGATAATTTTTAGTCAGCCCGGTGAATCCACCAACATTAAATCTGGCGCGGTGCTCCTTATCAAGGACTTTCTCTTCTTCACCGGGGAAAGCATAGCTCATTGAATGATACTCCGTCTGCCCGGAATCGCTGTAGCGGCACAAGGTCTTGTCGTCCGTCTCGACGATTAGCTCGACAGCGTTGCCTTCCGTCAGCAGGGCTGGCTCAGCATAAGCCTGGCTGATCTCCGGCGGCGAGGGGTCATATTCCAAATTCATCTTCTCTTCCGGCCCGATCTCCCCCTCCATGTTGCGGCACTTGACGTAAACTTCCTTGACGCTGCCCGAACTGGAGTAAGAAGAGATACCGGCTCCTTCCGGGAAATTTGGAAAGGAATACCGGACTGGTGTGTCCGGTGAAGCCGGCGTGAGAACTTTAAACCCGGGGACATTCTCGTAAGCAAAATTCTGACTGAAATCAAACCGGCATTCGCTGGTCGGCACCTTGGTCAGGAACTGCCATTCAAATTTAGGCTGGTTGCTGACTCCCCACTGCTCGCCCTGATAGTCATGCCGGGGCGGAGCTTCCAGCTCGATGCCATAGCCTTCAATGATCACTTCTCCGCAAAGAGGGGAATAGACCGGGTTATTAGCCAGGTCAGTCGAATAATAGCAAAGGTAAGCCGAATCCGTTAGGGTAACCGTTGCAGTGTATTCCTGATAATCCGGACTACCGATGAAAGAGCAGTCTTCGCCCAGGCAATAGAAGATTTTCCCGCAGCCGAAGCCTTCCGCCCGGCATTCAAAATCAGCCCGGACTTCTGAGATAAAAAATTCTTCCCAGCCGAAAGAGGTCGGACGCTCTTCCCGGACTCCTTCCTGAAGGATAACGATGGTTTCCGGCGGCGTGAAGTCTACCAAGAAAGCAAAGTAATCTTCAAAAATTTCTCCCGTCAATAATTCCTGGCAGACAATTTTGTAATCGCCGGCATATTCCCCTTCGATGAAGCCGGGGACCAAACCCGTTTCATGGAGTTTCCCCTCGTCGTCCGGCGCAAAGTCGGCCACTTTCTCGTTGGTGGAAGTCAGGAAAAGGCCGCAGACAGCGCCAATCGCCGTGCTGGCCCGGAAACTTGTTTCCGTGCGGCTGAGCACTTCACCCGGAGAGGGCCGCAGAAGATCAATTCTTCCTTCCTGGTCAAAGACAAACCGCCGGCTTTTCTCGTTGCGGTTGCCCTGTTGATCGGTACAACTGGCATTCAAATGATAGACTATGCCCGGCAGATTGGGGAAGACAGCGGTCTTAATCTTTTCCACGCTCTCGTCGCTCTCCTGGCTCTGCGGGGCGCTCCGCGGGAAAAGACTGGTCAGGGTGAAAGAACAGCTCATCGCTTCATTAAGTCCTTCCAGATAGACCGTCAACTCAGTGATTTCACCATCTGTTTTTGTTTCCTGATTGATTTCAAACTGCGGCGGAACGTTATCGATAAAGACAAATGTTTCCTGGAGATCTTCCCGGTTGCGGTTCTTGTCTTCCGAATAGAAAAGTAGTCGGTAAGTTTCCCCATCAGCCTGCTGGCCCTGCAGGTAAGCTGATTCAACCAAATTGATACTCAAAAGTTCCTGCGGCTGGCTGCCGGCATAAGCGGTCTCGGAAGTGGCAAACTTCTCTTCGCGGCAGACGGCCGGGGCGTTGGCGTCAGCGCTGATTAAACAATATCCCAACAGACCCATGACGCTGCGCTGGCTGCTGTCTTGATGTAAATCATCCCTACCCAGGAAAGTGAGCTCCGGATGGATCAGGGAAATCGTCAGCACTTCCGGCGGGACTAAGCTAGTCTTTGGCGGAGAGACATCTTTCCGGCAGTTCAGCTGCTCGGTGCGGCTGGCAAAGGCAGCGCAGTCATCTTCCCCGTCGCCATTACCATCCTTGATGCAGGCGCCGGGAGCGAAAGCATCCTTTATACCCGTCCAGCGGCATTTTTCCCAATCGCATTGGTCTTCCGAGCTGACAATCTCACCGAAAGGTGTTCTAGAAACATCTCTGCCGCCGGTGCATTCCTCTTCCGAATGGTAAGTATAACAATTAGCTTTCCGGGAAGGATATTCGCCGCAGGAAGTACAGGAAGCCAAGTTTGAATCTGAGAAGCACCGGCCTAAACTGGAACATACTTCTGAAGTGCAATAATAATTTTCAAACAAAGTTGAAGGGAAGAAAAGAGCAGTTGTCTCCGGCCCGCAGAGGGAGCAGGTGTCATCTCCCGGATAATTTTCCTCAACGCAGTAGCCGTGGCCGGTCTCTTCGCTGACCAGGCCCGGCAAAGTCAAATTGATCAGATGATAATCAATAATCCCGTCGGTATTGGCGGCTCCTTCCACCCAGAGGCATTGGCTGCCCAGGCAGTTGTTGAAAGTGCAGGCGTCCCGGCTGCGGTACTCGAAACAGCTGTTGAGCTCCGCACAGCTCCGGCACTGGTTGACGATCGTGTCCGTATCATCATAGACGCAATAATTAGCCGCCTCCTCAGGATCGGTTGAGCCGTAGCAGAGAGCCGGCGAATAATACAGGCCGAAAGGGTCAGAAGATAAACTGCAGGCGCCGGCATCCATGCACTCCGCATTTCTCTCGCCAGCCGGCGCGCAGTAATAGCTCTCGCCGGGGCCGTCCAGTTCGCCGCAGTTGCTGGCCACCAAATGATTGGTTTCATCGCAGGTAAAGATCGTTTTCCGGAATTCGCTCGAACCGGTCAGGCAGAACCTTTCCCATAAAGTGTCAGTATGATAGCGCCCTTCACAATACTCGCTGCCTAAGGTAATCGTCGCTTCCTTCGGCGGACCCTCTCCGTAATCATAAACTGCCTTAATCGAGTAAGTATAAGTTCCTTCCCAAACTAATTCTTCGCTGTCGTCGGTGAATTGGTTCTGCGCCGCAGAGACTGAAATAGGAGTACCTAAGACTTCCCCGCCGACTTTCCTTTCAATGCGATAAGCGATTACTTCCGGGCAGGGTTTAGCCCAGGCTAAAAGAACTTGTTTCTTCCCTAAAACATGATTCGCCGAGAAAGTTTCCACTCCTTTCAACGGGTTGGGTCCGTCTTCGCTGCATTCGCCAAGGTAAGTGGTTAAAAGAAGATCTTTCGGGATGCTTTCTCCGGGACTGATAATAAAAGTTTCTTCCTGGAACTGGAAATCCTGATAAGTGGCGGAGATAGTATGCTCCTCGTCAGCTTCCCTAGCATCGACGCTAATCTCAAAATCGCCTTCCGGGAACTGGGAGTAGCCCCGGAAAACTCCATCAAAATAAATTTTGACCCCGTAAGTCTGCTCGCTGGTTTCCGGATCAGGCGTGATATCGACTAAAGCATTATCATTGAAATCGACGTAAGTTGTTCCCCTGATGCCCTGCCAGAGCCTTTCTTCTAAAACAAAATCATACCCCACTTCAATCGCCTGCGTTAATTCGCCGGTTCTTTCCTGAGGCGAATAGCCGATTTTGCTGGCGGTGAAAGTGTACCGGCCTAAAGGCAATTCTCCCGTTTGATAATTACCATTTTCATCGCTGGTCACCCGCCCGGGCCTTGGCCCCGTCCAGGAGATGGTCGCTCCCGGCAAAATTTCGCCCGTGCCTGATTTGACGGTTCCCGAAACGATTAAAGCCCCTGCCGCCTCGGCTAAAGTGAAATCATATTCTAAAGTTTCGCCGGAAGCTAAAGTGACGCTGGCCCGCTCCGGTCGGTAACCTTCTTTGTGGGCGCTGACGGTATAAGTCAAAGGAGTTAAACTCTCAAAAGTATAAACCCCCTGACTGTTTGTTCTCCCTGGTTCTTCCGTCGTGCCTTCTAAAATTAAGGAAACCCCGGGTAACGGTTCACCGGCTTGATTGACGACCGTAATCTCTAAAGTGGCGGCACCAATAACCACTTGACAATATTCCCGGTTGCATTGTTCTAAAGTCATGCCGACTTCATTGTCATAAATGACATTGGGATCAGTTAAACGAAAGCCCATCTGGCGGGCTCGGGTTTCACATTGCGCCCTGTTTAGGCCGAACTGGCAGAAACGGTCAGCAATCTTACAGCAGCCGGGGGAGCAGTAAAAATCATATTGCTCATCGGGAACTGTTTCTCCCCCCATTTCCCGGCAGACGGCCTGAGCATGGGGCTGGCAGTCCACGCTGCAGGTGACCTGATTACATTCATCGAGGCTGCTGCAATCCGAGCCGGGGATGAAATGGTCAGCCATATTGCAGTCAAGAGGATGCTCGCCGCAGTCGGCCTGGGCTTCGCTTTCCAGAACATCGGGCAGGCAGTAGAGATCTTCACTGGCTTGCGGGTAGACGTAGCAGCCGGCGGTTTGCGCCGGAGAAAGGGGAATCAAAAATAGTAGAAAAACAACTATCAGTACGGCTGCCATTCCTCTTTTTTGTCCACTCATTTACTTATCCTTACTAAATTGTTATCGTTTATAAATTTGTTGGAGAATTGGGTGTTCTGAAATCATGGCATTTCTGGCCCAAATTCCGTAACAGAACACCTCTGAAAAAGCTTATCTTCTTTCCGCCATCCTTTTCAGAACGGCAAAAAGGTAATCCCTCTCCCTCTTGGTCAAGCTCTTAACTTTTTTCCCGGCGGAGCGGCTTCCTTTGGGGCGACCTGCCTCTTCTCCCATCATCCCTCCTTCCCCGACGAGCTCCCTCAATTTCTCAATTGCTTTTTTCTCTTCGGCTGGAACGTCCCGCCAGAGATGACTCATCCGGCTCCGCCGGATCAGCTCCCGCACTTTCTGGAAATCCTGGGAAACCGTCTTTTCAGCCAGGTCCAGGCCCAGCTCGACCAGCAGTTCCTGATGTTCTTTTTCCCTGACTTTGTGGCGGTGCTCCTGCTTCATCTCGGCCAGCCGGATCTGCACCTGCCGGCTGGGGAAGAAAGGAAAGTACCAGGGTTTTTTAGCGGTAACTTTATCGAGGGGAACCCGGGAGAGCCGGGGGCGGAGCCAATAGTAAAAAAAGACGGCCGCTGCGACTAAAATAAACCCGATCAGGACATTAATTTGATCCATTGCTTCACCGCTGTTTTTCTTTTTCCTTTTCTCTACTTACCTTATAGTAAACTACAATACCTTATAGTAAACCACAAAAGCGTTGTAGTTTAGCTTTTTCCTGCTTTTTTGGTTTTGCTTTAGGCTTTTCTTTTTTTTCCTTTTTTAACAGTTTTCTTTCTTGCCATTTTCAATTTTTATTTTCGGTTCGGGAAATTAATTATTTTTCATATAAAATGTCTCACATCCTTATCCAATTCTTCAGTAATTGATTTAAAGACAATTTCATCATCAACATTACCATATTGGTGGGAGAGTAAATTTCTCATCCCCTTGGCATCTTTCAATCTTGTTGCTAATCCTTTTGATATCACCTCCTCTTCAGCCAACCTATCAAAAGTTTCCTTTTCTTCTTCGGGGATTTTTAATCCTTTTTCTTTTATAACCATAAAGGCCAAATCAACTACTGCTTCAACAATTTTTTCAAAGTATCTTTCACAGGCTGCTTTTTTCTCAAAACTGTGCTGATACTCTTCAAAATGAGAAGGGACAATAGAACCAAATTCATCTAAATATTTCTCAATCTCTCTAATCTTATCTTTTATTTTAGCTTGGTGCATACAAAAGCCTCCCTTTTTTGTCTATTTCCTTCTTCATTTTTAGGGGGAGAATGTTATACACTTGAATATCAACCCTCTCCGGAGATCTCCCTAACACCCTCTTCCTGAATAAAGTTGCTCCTTTGAGATTAATTTTATCAAACACTACGGCTATATCAATATCCGACCGGAAAGTAAGCTTATTTTCCACTGCCGAGCCATATAAAATAATCTTTTTAATTCTTTCAAACAAAATATCATCTAAAATAACTGCCTTTGTTTCCATTACAATCTTTTTTATTTCTGCCCCTTTCTTCAATTTAAATCCCTCTTCAAATGGGGTTACTTTTCCAATAAATTCAAACTTTTTTCTGATATCCCGAGAAAGTCGGTTTTTTTCTGATTGAGTTAGGTTAATGCCCAGTAATTGTTTCTCAATTATCTTTAATTCTCTTTGACCAAATATCTTTCTAGTGTGCTTATTTTTTTTCAAAAAGGTGAGTAAATTCATTTTAAAAATAACTATCATTTAGGTTACTATAACCATCATAAAGGTTATATTTAAATCTTTTGGTTTATTACTAAATTATAGTCCAAAAAGTTAACAAACTTTCCGAGATTGTTTAGTGATATAAGTAAAATGCACAATTTATACTATCTTCTGGGCAGGGATTCAAAAAAGAATGATAATATAGCTTTTATTCATGCGGAAACAATCAACTAAGGACGTACAGTTAAAGTCAAAGAACTGGTGTTGTTCGACTCATTGTCTTCATTCACAATATAAGTAGCATCAGCGGTGAATACATAAGTGTGGGTTCCTTCCGGCTCTCCACCCAACAGAATCTCAATTGTTGTTGAACCGGCAGGGCTAATTGCCGGGATGCTGCCTGTTCGAAAAGTGCGATTGTCCTCCCGGGCTAAGTTATACCTGCATGAAGGAGAAGCTGACCCGGTGTTGCGCACCGTAACCGACAGCGTGATGGCATTGTCAATCGTTGGGTTTGAGGGCGATGCTCGGAGAGAGTCGGAATCCAGATCCGGCCGCCCCGGGTCTGCTGCGACACATTGACCATCCTCGCAGGTTTCAATAGAGGAGCAATCGTCGTACCTCTCTTCTCTGACGCCACAGCTGTCGTACCAGTAGACATTCCCATTGGAGCATTCCCGGGAAGCGTGGGACAGACAGTCTTCTATGCACCGGCCAGCCTCGCAGGTTTCACTTGAGGAGCAATCGTCGTATCGCTCTTCTCTGACGCCACAACTATTGTACCAGTAGGCATCACCGCCAGAACATCCTCTGGAGTCATGTGAGAAACACTCTTCCCCTTCGGACTCCGCCTCGCCTTCTAAGCCCTGCGGCCTTTCACATTCGGAGACCAGCTGCTGATAAATTTCTCTTCCATAAATCTCTTCTGCCAGATCCTTCTGAACAAGCATCTCGAAGCCCAATGACCTGATCGGCTGGAGAGAATACCATTCTTTTTCCGATGGCATGCCCTCAAGCACCCCAATGTCAATCAGGAACTGCAGCTTATCATAAACAAAAACAACTCCACTGGAAGTACCGGTCGGGTCAACGTAGGAAATTAGTTTGACCACATCTCTCCTTGTCTCATTCCTCTTATTCAGCTCTTCCGTGGTAAACACTCCTTCACAGGAATATCCTCTCTCTGCCTGCCATCTCATCGAAGAATAGACAAGCCTCCGTCTGGCCCGATCAAAGGCATTTCCTTCCCTTCTTGGCTGAATAGTTACTTTCCTTTCTTTCTCACCAAAACTACCATAACGGCGGACATTAGCAGCTGCTTGGATATTATTAGCGAAAACAGCTATACCCCCTTCGTTTTGTGGTGTTTCTGCTAAATAAACATCTCCTTGATAAAAATCGTCTTCATAAATTTGGTATAAGTCGACTTCCACCCCCAGAAGAGGATTATTCTCGTTGTCAGTAGCAGTGATAGGCTCACCATCATCAAACCTGGCGATTCCATTTTCATCGGTAGTAGCTGAAGAAACTATCGCTTCAAGATTGACAGATCCTTCTCCTTCCTCTGGTCCCAAAGAGACAGAACCTTCTTCATCTTCCACCTCAGCTTCGCCTTCCCTGGGCCAGCTATCAAATGAAGAGCCACAGCCCGAAGTGAAAGCTAACCCTAAGCCGAAAGTCATATTTCTTAATAATTGTTTTAAACCCATTACTTACTCTAAAAGAAAGATTTTTATTTAAAAGTTGCGGAAAAATTCCTTAAAAACTCTTTTTAACCCACCCTCAACTTCCCCGTCAGCTGCGGCCAGAAGAAATCAAGCCCTTTCCGGATCTCCACTCTCTGCACTCCCTCTTCAGAAGAGCAGCTGACTTTTCCCTGCCCGCTCACTTCTTCGAGCAGCTCCGTCTGGGCTCCCGTCGGCAGGCTGAGATGGGTGACATAATCGCAGACTGGAGTAGAAAAACCTTGATATTCGGCAATCAAGATCTGGTTGTCGCGGGAGAACTCTTCCCTTAAGACCCTGACTTCCTTATCACCCTTCTTCAAGAGGTATAAATCACGGAAATTTTTGGCTTCACTGAGGAAAGTGGTCTCTTCCGCTGGACTTTCCAGACCGAGGAAACCGCGCAGGAAATCCAGCAGGGAATTGATCGTCCGGGCAAAAAGACCCGGAGTTAAGCGGATACCATATTTTCCGTAAACCATCGCTTTCAATTCAGGCGAATACCATAAATCGCCTTCAATTCCCGCTAAGTTTAAATTACATCCCCGGAAACCGCTCCCGCCGGAAGGGCAGACGGTTTCCAGCTGGTCGGCCGGGATGTTCAAAGCATAAAGGAAACTGCTTTCCGGACTGGTTAAGTTATGATTTAAAGTGGTGGCGAAAGAGACCGTGCCGTCATTTTCTTTCAGGATGCAGATGTTATTGACGCAGGTATTTTCCTGATGATCAACTAAATCAGTCGTCAGGTCGGGGAAACATAAACGGCGTACTTCAGTTTCCCCGCTGGGCAGGATGCCGGCTGCCCCGCCGGTTTCCGCCGGCCCGGGTGATTCTCCTCCTAAATAATTTTCCATATCTCCCGGATTGTTGAAGTTGAGCAAAACGTCGGTGTAAGGGGCGCAGTAAAGGGCATAATCATCGTCTCCCGCCACTTCTAACAATTTGTCAGCTAAGAATTTAGTCCGGGAAGTCCATTCCCCATCCTGGCAATAATTATCGAAGATGAATTCTCCGTCGTTAATACAAGTGGGGAATTCATTATTGTAAAAACTTTCAGCGGAATTCTTTTTATCGGCTTCTTTGATCGTGCTGAGAACGAAACATTGATTTTCGTTTTCGCAGAAGCCCCAGCCCAGGCCGTTCCAGTCCAGCTTAACGGGCAGGTAAGTCCATACTCCGTCGATGCAGCGGTAATCCCGGCCTTCGGCGATATGCTCGGCCAGGTAAGTGTAGGGGCCGAAGGGCTCAACACAGGCATACCCATTCCAGCAGTAGGATTCCGGGCAGCAGGCCAGGCCGGAGCGGGAGAGCTCATCGAAGTCATCATATTCCGCCGGGCCGAGATGATCGACTAATTGCAGCATTGGCTGTTTCAGCTCACAGGGGCCGAAGAGCTGTACGATGGCAAAGGAAGCATCACCAGTCTCAATTTGATCCAAGTCGAGAGAATCGCCGGCTTCCTGGCCGTCTTGGTCAATTAAGAGAATTTCAATGTCGCAGTCCGAAGTCTGGGAGAAATGTAAAGTACTTTCTTTGGGCACGGGAATACGCTCCGTTTTCAGGAGTTCTCCGGCTTCTAATTGAAAGATTCCTTCTTCGATTCTTTCCCGGAAATCACCACTGACTTTCACTTCCCAATGCGGCAGGATGGTTCCGCCGGCTCCGTCAAATAAAGGATTGGAAATGAAATTTCTGGCTGGGAGAATTTGAGAACTAAAATTTCTTTCCCAGGCGAGGAAAGGTAAGCCGTGCTCGTTGCGGTCGACACCGGTGGTTCTTAATAACGGATTCCAATTGTTGTAAAGAGTGTTGACGTCGAGCGCCTCGCTGAGCGAAGCCAGGTCATAACCGACGGCGCTCAATTCTTGATCGTCCCAGGAATTGATGGTGGTGTAACGCTCCCTGCCTTCGCCCCATTCCCGGCTGGGCGAACAGAATTGTCCGGCTTTGATCGCGCAATGGTCGAGGTTTTCAAATTTGGTGAATTCAGTGGTGAATTCGGGGGGCAGGTTTTCTTCAATGAATCCGGCCGCCTGACAGCCATAAAAACCAGGGATTTCATCAGATTCTTCTCCTTCATTGACGAAGACGATTTGCGGAGAGATTCTTTTGGCCCTCAGGTTTCCTCTGGCGAGCTGGCCGTTTTCGTCATGGATAGCGGAAGTGTCTAAAATTTCTCCGACAGGGTATTCGTCTTCCACCCGGGGTCCGGCGACGAAATAGAGGTCATAGAGGTAGGGGTAAGGGTTAGTGATAGTGTAAGGCGGATCTCCCGGGAGAGGGTAGAGGCATTCCGAAACTTCTCCTTCGGTTCTTTGCGGGCAGGAATGGGTGAACGAAGCGGTTTTTTCGACTTTTTGGAGAGTGACCTCCGGCCGGTATTGCTCAGTAACTTCCGCTATGATGGAGTAAGTTTTCTCGCCGGAAAACCCAGCCAAATCAACCTCTGCCTCTTTCGAAGAGGGAGCTAGAGGGTCAAGGAAATAAACATTGAACCTGCTCTCATTGAAAGGATCCTTGTTCAGCCATAATTTTCCTTTAAGGAATTCAGCGTCTGACAAAACCGCCGCCCAATCATCTTCATTAACGGTAACTGAGAGAGGAAAAGTGTAAGGAGAATTAGCTAAAGAAAAGTCAACCGCCGTCGTCGTCAGGTTGTCCCCTTTTGAAACCAAAACGTAATCATCATCGCCGACGGAAAAAGTGGGGTCAACATAAACAGTGGTGTAGAGAATATCTTCTTTGAGATCCTCGATTGTGAGATATCCCGCCCAATTGAGTTCGCTGCATGGCTCAGGGTAAAATTCAAGGCTATCATCTTCAAAACGAACAACGCACCGTCCTGTCGGCTCTTCAGATTCAGGATCTAACTCGTCTGCAGAAGAGAATACTTTCCTTAACCCAAAAACTTTCCAATCAATAGTTGCCCAAATGTTTGCCTGAGGATAATTTATTACCCTTTCCTCCTCCTGATAACTCACTTCATACTGCACGTCCATAATTGTTTCGCCGGGAGCGACGGGGGTGCCCCGCCAGCAGCCATAATTTTGCTCGGAAGGGCCGGCGTAGTAGTCATCGGCGTCATCGCCGCAGCACATTCTTTCGCCGGTAACGCCTGAATTTTCATCGCCCAGCCAGGCAAAGTGAGTTGCCGGGTCGTCAGAAACATAATTAGGAGAGTAATACAAATTGCACAAGTTTCTAGCATTCCAATGAACATTTTCATAAAAATCCATTCCTCCCAGCCAGGCTGGTTGATTAGGATTACTACTGCCTTCCCCGGAACAAAGCTGGTTCTCGACTCCTTCTCTGGTCAAATAAACATTCTTTAAGCTCATTTGGTTGTCTGAAGGGTAAGAAGTGAAAGAAATCTCATTGACCGCTAAAAAATCGGTATCGGCGGGCAAGGGCATTTGAACATGAATCCACCGGCCCGGTTCCAGAACTGGATTATTGCCGGCGTGGGCTAAAACATACTGTTCGAAATAAACCGGTTTTATGCCCTCTGCATCAGCCGGGCCTTTAATGGTTACCCTGACATCGGCGGGCTCAATAATTCTCTCGCCGGCAAACTGAACCATGAATTCTAAAGTGTCGTAATCGGTGATATGGAACTTAAAATCATCGCCGTAGAAAGTTTCGTACGCTGCCGGGCTAAAATAGAAATTAGAGCTGCCTTCTTCCCCCGCTTGGCTGATCGGCAAAGCAAAAAGCCCGTCGCCCAGATTGCGGGCTTTGATTCCGTTGTCTAAATTGATGTCTCCGGCCGTGGCATCCGGACAGTCCGCCCAGACCCAGTGGCCGCTTTCCTGATAGCAGTAGAACCGGTTGGCGTCAGGGAAATAA
>CAYWPJ010000013.1:0-37910 GCA_964460195.1 uncultured Methanosarcinales archaeon | reverse complement strand
CTGCGGCGCTTGGCCTTCTTGATTTTCTTGCGCTGCCATTTCCAGCGCATCTGACCTTTCTTCTTCCAGCGGCGTGAACTTCGCTTCATACCGTTTGAAATCCTTATAAAGTATATAAATATTTCCGCCGCCGGGAGGAGCGGTATAATTTGGTAATTAGTTCTCACCCCAATACTTTAACTTCATCTTCAAATGATGAGATGCCCTTCTCACCTGTTTTCACCCTAATTCTGAAATTGAACAACATTCAAAAAAAACAATAAATTTTATAAACCGCCCGCCTATTTTCTCCTTGATGGAATTGCCGGAACAGAAGCCTGAGCAAAAATTTCAGGAGCAGAAACCCAGCCGGGTCAAAAGATTTATAAAAGAAACCATCAGGGTTTTACGTATCACTAAGAAACTCAATAAGGAAGAGTATAAAAGCATCCTTAAAGTGACGGCCATCGGAGCGGCGATCATCGGGGCAATCGGCTTTGTCCTCTTCCTGGGGAAACAATTGCTGTTTTGAGACAGAGACATTTAATCGAACAAAAAAAAGCTAAAAAAGACACAAAAGTTAAAAATAACAAAAAATAAAAAAATGCCTGTGACAAAAATATTTGGCGTCCGGACGGCGGCCAACCGGGAAGACCAGGTCGTCGATTACTTAATCGCCAAACTGAGGCGGGGTGTCAATTCGGATTTCTTTGCTGTCATTAGGCCGCACGGCATGAGGGGCTATATCTTTGTTGAAGTGGCAGAGAAGCCGGATGCCGAGCAGATCCTGGCCGGCATACCCTATGCCCGGGGCATTCTCTCGGCGGAGATTCCCTACCCGGAAATTGAGCATATGCTGGAGCAAGTCAAGGTAGAGATGAATATCCGAAAGGATGACATTGTGGAAATCATCTCCGGCCCTTTTAAGAGGGAGAATGCCAAAGTGATGCGCATCAACAAGCAGAAGGAAGAGATTGTCGTTGAGCTGCTGGAAGCAGCGGTGCCCATCCCGATTACCGTTAAGATGGATTCGGTCAAGGTGATTAGAAGGGAGGAAGAAACGGAAGGGTAAGGAGAGAGATGTAATCAGTTATGTCGAATTTTTGTCGTCTAGAACGAACCACTTCTTGCGGAGTACTGAGACAAGAAAAAGAAAAGATTATGGTTTATATAATTTTCGCAGTCCTAACTCAAACTGTTCACGTGCTACATCAGGAACAAAGCCAGCTGAATATGCTCTTACTTCTTCAAAAGTGGCTAACCTTATTTCCGGTGGGGCCACGGCAGCATCTGGAACTTGCTCATTTTCCAGCGCGCGCCCCTGCGGGGGCGACTACACGACGTACCCCGAGAAGGCCGCCGTGCTTGTTGACGTCGCAGCCATAAGCATCGGAATAGGCGTAGCAGTAGAAATTGAGACGCCAAGCGGCCCGCCCAACGGGGCCTTTTTTAGCTTCTTCTTGTACGTAACTAGGATTAAGAACATAGACTTGGGTCACAGAGCCTGCATCATACAATGTTCTCATGGCAGTGTCAAACTGTTCTCCTTGACCATAAAACCTCTCTGCCAGCTTTCGTTCTTCGGCATTAAGTTTATCATAATCAGTGGTGCCTATTTCCAGATAACGCCACTCTTCCTCACCACCTTGCAAACGGAGTTTGGTCAAATCGATGCGCAGTGTATCTTTTGCTTTCATCGCCCGTCGGGCTTCCTTCAGGTCTGGCCGGAAATTGCGCATAATGATGAGCTGGTCATAGGAACTATTAATTCTATCCTTCAGGTGGCGGAGAACGAGGTTATCCGGTTCTCTGGTAAGCCATAAAGTAGGTGTTTTCTCCTCCCCTTCCAAAGAATAGAGAGGGCCATCGGCAACGTAAAACCATCGGTTTCGTAAACTGGTATCTTAGACTTGTGCGGCCATTAACTGGTCGGCGTGAAGAAACGTACCTCTTTCCAGTTGTTTATAACCGTCACGTAAGTTATCGATAATAGCTTCGAGTTTTTTGTTAACAATAGTCTTAGGTTTTGTCATTTTAAATAGTAAAATAGGAAGTACTATATAAAACTTTTGGTGGGTTACTACTCATAAGTTAACTTTGTGTGGCGGCAACCCTATTTTGATACAGTGCCAGTCTTTCTCTGCATGATGCAAGAAATGGGAAACCGAACTCATTTCTGCGCCGAAGGACTGCGCCCTTCCTGTGGCAAAAAACTTCTCGCCTTCGGCTCGACCTGCACCAAAAAAAGATTTCGGCACAAATTTAAACTCAGGTTCTTCTTGCCAGTTGCTCCAATCGTCCATAAAATTTGTCAAAATCAAATTTTACAGCTGTTAGCTCAACATACTCAGTCGCACCGGCCCGCAGAAATTTGTCTCTTGCTTCCGGGCAGAGTATACTTCTCTCAGGATCGTATAAACCTGCAACAACAATGGGTGTTTCCCGGTTGATGGAGCCACTACTACGCGTTAGCTCAACAACCCTTAAACCGATTTTCCAATAATCGGGGTTTCGGCCTTCCGGTGCATTAGCCATTAATTTTTTAATAACGGAGTCATTACATTCAAAACTAGGGGCGATGTCAGGACTGACAACAATCAATGAATACTCGTTTCCTCTTAAAAAATCTTCAATTGCCGGCCCCGCATGGCGATGATGGACTGTTGAAAAACCTCTGATTTCCATCGAAGCAATAAATGCGCATATTACCATTTTGTCGTTTGCCAGCCAGGCGATTGTTGGTGACACCATAAAACAAGAATAATCTGCCGGTTTAAATACTTTTGGGAAGAATTTACTAAAAAGTAGTACCAGCACTGGCGCGGAGATTCTGTGAACGATTCAACTAAAATCTTTTAAATAAAAGCCATTTTCTCTGGAGGATACGGCTGTGGTCTAGTGGTATGATCCAAGCTTCCCAAGTAAGGGCAGTCTGCCCTTACCAACCCTCAATTTAAAGGTGGCGGGCATAAAGCCCACCACGGAAAAAGCTTGTGATCCGGGTTCGATTGTCGGGGCGTAATCAGCGCAGCTGGCTTTTACCCCTGGCACGGAAATCCCGGCAGCCGTATCTTTTTTTAGTTCCGGAAATTTCAATTATGTCTTTCGTTATAAGAACTAATGTTTCCTTTCATGCCGGGGATGCTCATGCCCCAGCTCCCGCCTCTCCTTCAGATCCTCAATATGCCTCTTCTTCTCTTCGTGCAGCTTAAGCTTCTTCTTCCCCACCCGGCCGATTAGATGGGAAACATGCTCCCCGCCCAGGAAATGCGGCAGGATGACATAATCAGCTCCCAAGTCGTAAAGACGCAGGGCCTCGTCGATGTCGGAGCCGGTGACAATCACTTCCGCCCGCGGGTTGATCTCCCGGACTTTCCTGAGAAGATAAATGTTGTCCTTCATTTCCGGAACGGTCGAGATCAAAAGGCTGATCTTGCGCAGATTCATCCGCTCGATAATCTCCTCATCGGTCACGTCGCCGTAAATGCAATGGTGGCCTTCCTTGACTAATTTGTCGATGACCTCCGGATTATAATCAACCACTAAAACTTTTTCCTTCTCCCGCCGGAATATCTTCAGGATGCTGTAGCCGATCCGGTTATAGCCGCAGAGGACGGTGGTCGGCTTAGCTTCCGTCGGCAGGTATTCCAGCCCTTCGGTCGTGAAGATGTCAAAAATCTTCAGCGGCTTTCTGACTACTTTATAGAGCCAGCGGTCGTACTTGATAAAATAAGAAGTGAAGGTGAAAGAGACCAAAGCAACCATCACTACTAAAGAAAAGACGTCCTGGGAGATGTGCCCCAGAATCAGGCCCTGAGCGGCGATAATCAGCGAGAATTCCCCGACCTGGGCCAGGGAGCTGGCGGTTAGGAAAGCCGGCTTTTTGGTGTACTTGAAAAGGGAGCAGATGGTCATGGTGATCAAGGGCTTGAGCAGGAAAACAACTCCCAGTAGGATCAGCAAAGACATCCAGATTCTCCCCAGGGAGGGCATCGACAGGACCATTCCCAGAGAGACGAAGAAAAGCAGGGCGAAGAAATCCCTCAAGCTTTTGACTTTGGCGACAATGTCTAAGTTGTATTTCAGGTTGCCTAAAGCGACGCCGGCGATGAAAGCTCCCACTGCGACCGAGAACCCCAAGTAATAGTAGCCCAGGGAGAAGAGAAAACAGACCGCCAGGGAAACAATCAGCAGCAGCTCCTGCTTCTGGGCGGCAAATTTAAAGATGGAAGGGAAGACGAATTTGCCCAGCAGGAAAGCGGCGGCGAACAGGGAGACAAACTTCAGCAAGGCTATTCCCAGCAGCGGCAAAGTGAACCCGTTGACGGAAGTGAGCACTGACAGGGCGAAAATGGCGACGATGTCTTCCATTAAAAGGATGCCAATGGCAATGCGGCCGTGCAGGGTGTTCAGCTCCCTCTTGTCAGAGAGAAGCTTCATCACCAGCATCGTCGAAGAGAAAGTCAGCAGCAGGCCGATATAAGCTGCTTCCAGGCTGAGGTAGCCAAGGAGGAGGGCGATAAAGTAGCCGAAAGTGAAGAGAATGACCATCTGAATGATGCCGCCGATAGTCGAGAGGTAGGCGACATTCTTCAATGCCTTGAGGTCCATCTCCAAGCCGACCAGGAAAAGCAGGAAGGCAATCCCAATCGTGGACATCGATTCGATTACCGTCGTGTCCGTGATCAGGCCGAAGACGGGCGTGATGAGGATTCCCACTAAGACGTAAGCCAGGATTTGCGGCTGCCGGAGCAGCCTGAGGACGAAAGCAGCCAGGGCTGCCGCTATGACGACCAGGCCCAGCTGCAAGAAAACATCCCCAGCAACATCTATCATTAAAGCCAGGAAAGCAGTTTGGTTTTATAAATTTGTTGGAAGTGTTAAGTAAAAGCTTCCAAGTTCCCTAAAACAGAGTAGAGGGAATAGCCAGGATACCTCGATGGAACCTCTACTCATTAAACCACTTTTTGTATTTGACTAATCTTTGCATAGGTTTCTCAGGGAATCGTTTCGCCAACTCTGGAAGCTTTTCTGTAGATAAGTTTTTAAATTATTCCAACATTCATTTTAATTGTTGTTACAGGATTCAAAAAAATAGTTATAGGGTTTTAAAAAAAAGGTGCAGACAATGAAAAAGAAGATAATATTCTTATCAACGGTGTTACTGATGTTACTGGTAGTTTTTCTCACCGGATGCGGTGGCGGCAGCCCACCCTGTTGTTCTATCTACGAAACTGATGATGCAGTGGCCCGGGAATTGCTTGGATGGCCGTCGGGGTGGGAAGAAGTCTGTGAACAGGTACGAGCACAGAATGATATTTTCGGCGGACGCCGCTATGTCAGGGGGCTGTGCAACGCTCCTGATGATGTTAATAATCCATCACGCGCTGGAGGGAGTGACATTTACGGACCAACTTGTGACCAATGTGTACGAAGAGGTGAAGAGGCTGGCGAAAGAAGGATATGGACGCCTTGTGATGAGAAAGCGGTGCCCTGCCAATCAAATCCACCACCGCCACAGACGGACGAACACTACTGTCCACCGCTAACGACTGATTATGACTGTCCGTGGTATGACGAGTTCCTTGGCACGTGCTCTACCCCTGTCGACTGTTGTTATAGAGTGCCTGACTGGAGCAGACCACCTCGTGACGAAGAAGGACGCCTGTACCTCTGGCAGTGTTGCTATGAACAGCCGGATCGCCCGCCTAGAAATAGGGGTTGTGGTTCGGATTCGCCCGAGCGTTGCAACTGGCCGCCACCCTGGTTCGAAGGAGGAATGGATGAATTTCACCGGGAACACAATATCGTTCCCGATCCGTTCTGCGATACTCTCCGCGAACGGGCTGCAAGAGGCCGCCCAGCATTGAGAGATGAAGATTAGTCTCTACTACTCATCGCACCAGTCTAAACCCCGGAAGAAAGCATCGGTGTACTGGCGATGCAGGGCATGATAAAAATCAATCAGCAGGGCTGATTTCCGACGTACACGAGGGTAGGTGTCAACCATTTCCCAGAGCAAAGGTTCTGGAAAGAAATGATACTCTGCATACGTGCTAAAATCTTCTCCTACAGAAGTCATCGAATACTCTGTCAGGAATCCATCCTCAGCTAATCGGCGATTTAACTCACTGCTTACCCGCTCTTCTCGAATGGCAGCAATTGCATCGTCGCCATAAGTGAAGTCTTCTGGATTCTCGGCGAGCCATGGTGAAATATCCCCTGGATGCCAGAAAGTAAGAATAGATGCAAATTCATGGTGAAACGCCCTCTCAATCCAGCAAGTTGAATAGGAATTGGCTATATAAACTCGTTGGGTAGGCGGGTCAGCTATCCCGCCCGCTTGTCTACCTTGGATTTCAAGGTGCTGAACTAAGTATACCACTCCAAGGTTTGATGACTGTACAGAATCAGGATATTTATCTAATCCATTAAGAATGGCGGCGACTGCCCGGTCCACATCGGTCTGCCAGCAAAGAGGAGTGACAGTCATCGCATATGGGAACTTGTCTGGTTCAATCGCCCAGACGAGCCTGACACCACTCTCGGTGGTAAAAGAGTCCCCTTCGATGCAGTCAACTGCTTCAATGTCGTCTGAAACCGGAGCAGCAGGGTTGGGGGTGGTGAAATCGCATGATGTTAATGGCAGCGCCGGCACGGCGTAACTTGTCGCCAGAGCTAAAGCCGCTAGAGTTCTCTGGCTGCTTTTCCACAACGAGTCTACCATTTGTGAAAGATTCATAATCAAAAATTAGTAGCCAACGTCGTTTATAAAGTTTTCTACGGTGTTAAGTAAAGTTCTTAAGTAACCACCCTTTTTGTTGAGTAAGGTTGTTAAGTATGCACCCCCGCCCTCGTTTTGACAGCGCAAGGAAAATAATATAAACCTTCCCTTCTCCTGAATCCCTAAATGAAAATCCGGCGTATCCGGTTTAAGGACATCGAACAGGTTCCGCAGATCAGGATCAGGCAGGACTTCAAGCAGGACTTCTTCGGCAGCGCCCCGGCTCCCTTCATCGGCCGCTTCGGCTACCCCAACGTCAACATCGGGCTCTTAAGCCCGCAGGAGATTACCGATACCCTTCCCTATGACTCCCCGCGCTTATGGAGCCGGCAGAATTTTCCCCTTAGCCGCATCGCCAGCCTGAGATATGATTTAGTCAACTCCCGCAGTAAAAGCAACGTCAAAGACGTCCTAAAGGAAGATAAGTTTCTCAGCCTCTGCCAGGAAGCCGGCATGGCCCGGCAGGGGGTCGAGGTAGAAATCAGCCTGAAGAGGCTCCCCCAACTGTCATGGGCTCCGGAAAAGGAGATCATCCCTTTCGGCCCCGGCAGCGAAATCAGGAAGGCGAGGCTGACTGCCAATCCTCAGATTGATTCGCGGGTGGAAAAAGTTGTTTCTGACACTGACCTGAAATCCCTTCCGGCGCTCCTCTCGCTCTACCGGCAGGGGTTTGAAGAGAATTTCCTCAGCAAGCTGGTCTCCGTCGGCAATCTGGGCCTGAAAAGGAACCGGAAACTGGTCCCCACCCGATGGTCGATCACGGCAGTCGATGATGCCATCGGCCGGCAGCTGATCAAGGAAATCAAGGATTTCCCGGCGGGAGATTTCCAGTGCCATTTCGGCGGCGGGTGGGGAAATTATTACCTCGTCTTTTTCTTCCCGCCGGCCTGGAGCTATGAGCTGTTTGAGACTTACCTGGGGCATCAGGTTAATCCTTGGAGCCAGCAGGGAAATTTCTATTCGACGGACTATGAAAGTTATGAAGGGCGGAAAAGCTATGCTGAAGAGACGGCCGGAGGATATTATGCCGCCCGTTCGAGCATCCTCGAGAAGATGAAAGAGAATCAGCGGCAGCAGTCAGCTTTAGTCCTTCGGTTCATCACCTCGGAATATGCTCTTCCTTTAGGCGTCTGGGTCTGCCGGGAAGCCGCCCGGAAAGCCCTCCGGGAGAAGCCCCTGGTTTTTGCTTCCCCGGAACTGATGCTGGCCTACGGCCGGGAGTTGATTAGGAATCGGTTTGGTTTTGATCTTGGCTGCCTGCTTAAGGAGAGCCGGCTGCTGAAAGAAAAGAAGGAGCAGAAACGGTTGTTTGAGTTTTAAGCTTGCTGATGACTTAATTTCGAACCTCTTGCTGATAGCTACCTTCGCTTCCTAAACCCCCTCCAGACTTAGCTACATTAAGTTGAATAAAATTTGAGTTCTAAGACGAGGGAGTTCTATCATTGGTGGCTGTAATTCCGAAGAAATTAATTACATCTTGTGGTTCTATTCTGTATCGAACATCACCTTCATAAAAACCAAAACCGTGAATCATAAATGGATGGATGGTTGAAAATTTAAATATTCTTTCATCCGCAACATTTTTTACGGTAACATCACCAGCAGGAACAACCAGTTTATTACTGAATGGACTCATCTGACCTATAGGCCAAAAGTTTCCTGCTGTTTCATATTTTCTACCCTCATAAATAAATCTTAATTCTAACGTTCCTGTTCTATGCATTAAATTGTAAATATAGAGTAATGGTTTAGCTACATCTTGGTGGCTTAATCCTAGAGATAATACACAATCATTATCTACAACGAGTCTTGGGATTAATTTTTCTCCTTCCTTTAAAAAACCACCAAATTCAGGATTTGAACCTAAATACCCGCTCACTTCTGCATAAGCAAATGTTTGATTATCAGGATACATTCTTCTTTCTAATTGTTCAACAGAAAAACCAACTAATTCATCCAGACTCCCTATAACTCCATTAGTATTTTTTCTTCCAACAATGAAGCCATTACTTTCTCTTACAGTAAGATGATCATTTTGTTCAAGTAATGGAGCATCGTCTTGTAAAATGTATCCCTCAGAATTATGTCGAATTGGGTATTTAGATTTATATTTTTTTCCTTTAACTTTACCTAAAATGCGTCTAGGGATTGAGCCAAAAGTTCTTCCAATCTCTTTAGATAAACCAACTGTAGCTAAATAAATTACTAGCTTATATTTTCCACCATCTCTACGACAATCTCTAAACTGAATTACTTCAGCCGCTAAATAGGATAATCCCATCCATGTTCCAAAGATTGTCCAAGTTAAAGTATCTTTATCGATTAAAAGAAGATTAAGCAACTTACTTTTAAATGTTTCTAATGCAACCATTTTAGGGTAGTCATCTGTTTTGATAGAACTCCCTCTTTATCTTCATCTGTGTTTCCACGCGCATACGAGTGAGGGTAGCTTTATGCCGGCAGATATCTCGGAGTTCAAGAAGCCATTAAAGAAATCATCTCAAAAATCAAGAAAAATTTATAAATTTCCTACACCATTTATGCTTTAATATGCAAGAAGCCATTAATGTTCAAAAAATCGGACAAGACGTTCTCCATCAGTTAGAGGACTTCAATAAGAAAATATGGGACGCCGTTTCCTTTAGAATGATTCATGCCATGATGACAGAAGAACCACTATTAAAAGATTCTTTTCAGAAAACACAAGATTATAGAAAACAACGCTGGGAAAAAGCACTCCAACAAGCACACGGCGATAAACGGAAAGCCTATCAGTTTCTCGCATCTGAAAATTTTAACTAAAGCTTGGCTATTTTCTGGGGTTGTAAACTAAATCAGCTGGACGTGGAATCGACATCCGCATTTGTTCTAATTCATCAGGCATTTTAGTATTTGGATTATTCATGGGATTATAAGAAAATAATTCTCCCGTTCTAGTATCAAGAGCAACACTTCTTCCGTCATCAACACATCCCGTATCCTCTTCGACAATTTTCATATTAAAACTTGTTCCGTGTCGAACTCTTGTTTTTAATTCTCTGATTAATCCATCTTCTTTCTCCCAACCACCAACTAATCTAACTTCAAATCTTGTTGGGGTCTCATGTGATAATCCAATACGATAAAGTATAGCTAACAAATTTGGAAATGAACCTGCAACTTCTGTTGAAGCACTATAATGAGTCAAAAATCCTACTTTTGCAGAGGGTTCATATCCAACTAATGCAACACATGGACCCAAACCAAACGTGGCTAAAACGGGCTTTGCATCTGTTGCTCTTGTAACTGCTTGTTGGTTCATACTAACTTCAACAACATCACCCATATCCCCTAAAAATTCTGGTCGTTGCACGCCATTTTTTTTAAGAACAGATGAATCTAAAGAATTAAGAACAGATGAATCTAAAGAAAAATCTTTTAACAAAATCCTAAATCTATCCGGATCAAACTTTAAGCCCTTTCCTCCTTTGATCCCACTTAAATCATAACCCGCAAATAGTTTTGAGTAATCCATATCCTCTAAATATTTGAACTACTATTTAAATCTTTCCATAAAATTGTAACTAATAAGGGGTTACATAAATGCTGCTAATGGGTTTGCGGTAGCGAGGAAAAAACTCTGCGCTCCTCGCCTGCGGATTGCGGTGCAAGAAATACGAAAACTATCGTATTTCTGCACAGAAATGAAGTCGTTGCTTCATTTCTTATGCTCGGGTGGGGGACGGTCGCTCACGAGCTATGGCTCGCTGCGGCGAGCATTTTCTGTTAAGTCCTAAACCTTATTGGCCGCGGCTTTTCTTCCGGAAAATCCAGGCCGCAATGATGATGGAAATCCCGAAAACCATTGCCGCCGGCAGGAAATTATTCTCTTTGACAGTGATTCTGTCCGGGTAAGTGTGGCATTCGTAGTCTGAACTGCAGTAAGCATTCTCCGGGCAGTCGCGGTTGCTGTTGCATTCCCTTTGGGCGACATTGACTAGGTAGACGGCAAGGATGGTTAAAGCCAGGATTACAGCAACAATCGCCAGCCCAACATTCCCCTGGTGGTTCATGAGAAAAAAGGGGAAAGGGGTTGTTTTTAAAGATTATGAAGCAACGGTTAAGTTAAGCTGATCCTAACATCAATAAAAAAAGAGCAAGAACCCCCACATTATGCTTACACACGCATTTTTTGGGGAGTTCTGTATTGATCATGTTTATATCCGTATATAATTGTATATGTATCTTCCCCTTTAAAATGTGGATTTGATAAAGAGTAACTTCTTAAACCATGTTTTTTCATTATTCTAGCAACCAGATTAGCCCTTTGCCCAAGTCCTTCACAGAGTTCTCTATGTCTTTCAGAAGTCCCAAGAGATAAATCCTCGACTAATTCAGATAATTCTTCAGGACGGTTAAATGCAGCATAAATCCTTGGGGGTTTTCTGCCCAAACTGAAATCCACGTCAACTTGTTCTACTGCAACATCTTCTTTGACACTTTCCAAAACCCTTTCCAGATGCCTATACATCCTATCCCAATCTATTTTTTGTGTCATAACAAATAGAAAACGCCACCCATTTTTAAATCTTTTGTTTATTTACTACTACAAAGTTTGTAATAATGGCCATTGCCAGGCCGGTTAAACGCCAATAGCCTGGTCGATAGTCTAGCTGATAGTCCGCAGCTTTTCTTCGACTTCCACCAGCTTCCGGCAATAAGCCTGGGCGCTGGTCTGCCCTTCCCTTCTTAAATCTTCTCTAACCTGCCGGTAGAATTGGTCGAAGTCAAGCTGGGGATGACGCCGGCAAATCTCCGATTCCAAGACTTCTGCGCATTCTTTATAAGTGATAGCTTTTTCTGGATTGTCCTCAGCCGCCAAGCTCAGATAATCTTCCAGCGTGCATCCTTCCGGAAGATAATTTACGAAATTCTGTTGGTCAACCATTTTAATCCCCCCTTTTAGCCCAAAAGCAAGCGGATTATTTAATCTTTATGTAAGAAAAAGGCAAAAAGGCGCGGCGGAGCCGATGCACTTAAAATCTTTTACCCGGCGAAATCCTCTACCAGTCGAATTTCCATCCCATCTCTTTCTTTTTCTGGCTGACCAGATCGGCCATGCCGGCCTCTTCAGCATACTTAAGCAGCTGGGAAGCGATTTGTTTAACCCTGATGCCGTTGATGTCAGCGTCATTCTGGAAGAACTGGTACCTTTCCAGGAGATGATCAAGAATCTTAGCCTGGGTTTCCAGGTTGACCTGGACGATCCCTTCCTCAGCCACCCTTCTTTCCTTCTCCAGCTCTTCCAGTTTCTGCAGGTCTGAAAGGAGTTTCTCGGTTTCGAGGCGGTTATCTCCCAGAAACTCAATGACCGCCTGGATGTTCTTAAGAACGTCGACCGGCTCTTTCTTCTTTGTCTGGAAGAGTCTTTTCCACCATGCTCTCTGGTACAAAGCCATTAAGAGGGAATAAAACTTCCGAAGTTAAAAAGCTTTTTGTTTCAACAGGGGCAGAGTGCCAACTTAAGGTTATTCCTTTGGCGCCGGCGGTGGCGGTGCGACGGTCAAATGCTCTGCTGAAAAACGCTTCGCATTTGCCCTGCTCGGCACAAGAAGGGATAGTTTTCCCTTCTGTGCAGACGGGACAACGATCCCGTCTTGCATCCCGGAGGGAGCAACCCCTGCCTCGCCGCACGCCACGTCGGCGCAGGCCAGCCGGGGGACGCCCCCGCCGGGGTGGCTGGCAGGGCACGAACGGAGTGAGTGACCGTCTGCCGCCGGGGTGGTGGCGTGCGGCCGGCTCGATTGTTCGAGTTAACCTTATCCTCTCCACAAACAATAACTTTATAAATCAAAACCAAAACATTTCTCCTTAGTAAAGAGAAGTAAAGAGGAAGGAGTAAAGAGAGATTTAAAAAAAAAGAGTAAAAGAAATAGGAATAATAGTAAAAAAAATAGGAGTAATAGTAAGAGAACTAAAAGAAGTAATAGCGGGAAATAAAGAGGCAGTGTGCCATGACCAAAATAAACTGGATTGCCTTGCATGGCTTCAAAAGCTTTGCCCATAAGACAGAGATTCCCCTTGACGGCAAATTCAATGTCATCCTGGGACCGAACGGCGCGGGCAAGAGCAATCTGAGCGACGCCCTCTGCTTTGTCCTCGGCCGCCTCTCGGCCAAGTCAATGCGGGCGGAAAAGGCCTCCAACCTGATTTTTAACGGGGCCAAGAAGAGGCAGCCCGCCTCATCTGCCGTGGTCGAAATCGCCTTCTGCAACAAGAGCAGGATTTTTCCCGTCGAGGGAGAGGAAGTGGTCATCAGCCGGAGCATCAAAAAAGACGGCAGCAGCACTTACCGCATCAACGGGAAAAGAAGGACCCGGACAGAAGTTCTCGACACTTTAGGCGCCGCCAAGATCAACCCGGAAGGCTATAATATCATCATGCAGGGAGACATCAACCGGTTTGTCGACATGCCTTCCATTGAGAGAAGGCAGATCATCGAGGAGATCAGCGACGTCACCGCTTATGAAGAAAAGAAGCATAAAGCTATCCTGGAGCTAAACAAGGTCGAAGAGAAGCTGAACAATGCCCAAATCATCCTGACGGAAAGGAACACTTACCTCGAGGAGCTCAGGAAGGACCGCAACCAGGCCTTAAGGTTCAAGAAGCTGAAAGATCTGATTGATTCAAACAAGGCTACCGTCCTGCATTTTCAGATCAGGGAAAAGGAAAAAGAGAAAGCAGCCCATGACTCGGAAACAAAGAAGCACCAGGAGAAGATTGACATCGCTGAGAAAGAGATCAAAGCCCTGAAGGATCAGGCAGCCGAGCACCGGAAGCAGAGCGACAAAATCAACCAGCAGATTGAGCAGAAGGGCGAGAAAAGCCAGGTCAAGCTTCATCATCTGATTGAAGACCTCAAAGTCAGCCTAACCAGGGACAGGGCGAGGACCTCCACCCTAAAAGACGAACTTAACCGCATCCGGCAGCGAAGGGATCAGATGGAGCAGGAAAAGAAGGATCTGGAAGAGAGAGTCACTTCTTCCAGCCGGAAGACCGAGGAATTAAGACGGAAACGGCAGCAGAAAGAAAAAGAATTGGAAAATGCCGAAAATTCCCTGGCCCAGTTCAAGAAGAAACATCACCTTGAAGATTCCCAGGAGATCGAGCAGGAGCTGGAAAAGAAGGACAAGTTGATTGATCAAAAAGAAGATCAAGTCCAGAAGCTCCGGCAGGAGCAGCAGGAATCCCTGAGAGCCAAAGACAGGCTCGAGATGCAGCTGGGGAACCTGGACGAGCGGCTGAAGAAAATCAGGGAAATCGAGAAAGAGCACCAGCAGCAGTTGAGTGAGGTGCAGCAGAAGAAAAACGATTTTAAATTCGCTACCCTGAAATTGAACCAGTCTCTTGATGCTGACAGCAGTTTTGCTTCCCAGCTCTCCAATGCCCGGAAGAGACTGGGTGAGCTGCAGGAGAAAGAGGCGCAGCTGAAAGCCAGAAGCGCTTCCTTCCAGGCTGATTTGGCCGGCAGCCTGGCCATCACTTCCATCAAGAAGCAGAAATTCAAAGGGGTTCACGGCACCGTGGCGGAGCTGGGGCAGGTTAACCGGCCGTATGCCCGGGCTTTAGAGACCGCCGCCGGAGCCAGGATGCAGCATCTGATTGTTGACGACGACCAGGTCGCTGCTGATTGCATCAAGTTCCTTAAAGAGAAGAAGCTGGGCACGGCTTCTTTCATCCCTCTCAATAAAATCAAGTCAAAGCCAATCTCAGCTGAGGACAGGGCGCTGCTGAAGGAGAAAGGAGTCAAGGATTTTGCCCTCGATGCCATTTCTTTCAAGCCGGCTTTCCGGAAAGCCTTTGAATACGTCTTCGGCAACACCCTGGTGGTTGAAGATATCGACGTGGCCAGAAAAGTCGGCATCGGCCGGATCAAGATGGCCACTCTCGATGGCAATCTGGCGGAGCTGAGCGGAGTGATGCGGGGCGGCCATATTACCAGCCGATCCCTCGGCTTTAAAGAGAAAGATTCCCTGGAAGAAATGGAGAAAATGGAAAAGGAGATCGGGCAGCAGGAAAGCGTCATTGCCGCTCTCCAGACGAAAAGGGAAGCCAATGAAAAAGAGATTGAAGTTCTGAGGAAGCAGAGAGCCGAGCTGGAAGGGGAAGTGATCAAGCTGGAGAAAAGCCTGCATCTTGAGGACGCGGATTTAACGGCGACGGCGACAACCAGAAAGGAGCTGGGCCGGGCGCTGGACAAGATCAACGAGGGCCTGCAGAAGGTCCAGGAAAATATTTCCGCCGTCAACCGGGAGCTGGCTGAACTGAAGACAAGCAAACAGAAACTGCGTTCACAGATGAAAGAGCTGAGGGATCCCCGGCTACTGGCCCAGCTGACTGCCTTTGAAGAGTCCAGGCAGGGATGCCGGGAAGAGATTATCCGTCTGGAGCAGGAGTTGAAAAACAGTTCCTCGCAGGCAGCCGAGCTCTTCTCCCCTGAGGAAGAGAAAATCAAGGAAATCCTCAAGCAGCAGGACCGGGATGAAGAAAAATTCCGGAAGGAGATGAAAGAGCTGGTCGACAAGGTCAGCCAGGGAGAGAAAGAGCTGGCCGGGAAAGAAGAGGAAAGCAAACAATTTTATGCTCAGTACCGGGAATCTTTCGCTCAGAGGGAGAAGCTGAACTCGGAAATTAGCCGGGCAGAGAGCGAAATGGAAAATATCCGCGAGCGGCGAAGGGAGCATGAGCGGGAGATAAACTTAGTTTCTCTGAAAGGGGCGGAGCTGAAAGCTAGGCTGGCCGCCCTGCAGGAAGAGTTCAGCCGTTATCAGAACGTGGTGTTGTTTGAAAACAAGGATCCCGAGGAGCTGCGGAAGGAGATCAACCGGTTTGAAGTCCTGCTGGCTAAAATGTCGGCGGTAAATATGAAAGCCCTGGAAGTCTATGAGCAGGTTGAGGGGGAGTTCAACAAGCTGATGGAAAAGAAAGCCGACCTGGAAAAAGAGAAGGTCGATGTCCTGACCCTGATGAACGAAATCGAGACGAAGAAAAAGGACCATTTCATGAAGACTTTTAACCTGGCTGATGAGAATTTCCAGCGGATTTTCTCCAGCCTCTTCAAGAAAGGGAAGGCGTACCTGCAGCTGGACAACCCGGCGAGCCCCTTTGAGGACGGCCTGAGCATCAAGGTAAAGCTGACCGGCCGGCGGTTCATGGACATCAAATCTTTGAGCGGCGGGGAGAAATCCCTGACGGCTTTATCGTTCATCTTCGCCATCCAGGAATACCAGCCTAGCACATTCTATATTCTGGATGAAGTTGACGCCGCCCTTGACAAGCACAATTCAGAGACCTTGTCGAAACTAATTAGGAATTATGCCGACCGAGCTCAGTATGTTTTAATCTCCCACAATGACGCTTTGATTTCCCAAGCCGACACCTTGTATGGAGTGAGCATGAACGAGGGGATCAGCAAAGTGACCAGCCTGAAGATTTAGGCTTCTTTTTCTTGTATAGATAACTGCATTGCTCAGATAACAAAAACCGCACTGATGTTCGGAAGGATACAAATTTATTTAAATTCATCGGCCTTTCCCAAATTCATGCCCTCGGGAAAATTCATCGTCCTGGAAGGACTGGACGGCAGCGGAACGACCACGCAGGCCGGTCGGCTGGCCGGCTACCTCTTCGCCAGGGACAAGCTGAACCGGGTTCTCCTCACCCGGGAACCGACCAGGGATTCCCTTTTTGGGCAGGAAATCGAAAGAAGGCTGAAAGGCTGTCTTCTTCCCGGCGAAGAGGTTGTCGACGATGCCGGCTATTGGGCCAGCCTGTTCATCAATGACCGGAGGTGGCATCTTGAGAATGTCATCCGCCCGGCTTTGCAGAGCGGGCAGCAGGTTGTCTGCGACCGGCACAAGATGTCTACTTTAGCTTACCAGTCGGCTCAGGGTGGAGACATGGATTACTTGCTGGGCCAGCATGCCGGTTTTGATTCTCCCGACCTGACTCTGCTGCTGGATGTCTCAGCTAAGGTAGCCCTAAAGCGGCGGAAAGCCGAGACCGGCGGAGCAGAATATTTTGAAAACTTTGAACTCCAGAAAGAGATCCACCGACAGTACCTCCTGGCGGTGGAAAAGCTGTCCCCGACGGAAAAGGTCGTCCTCATCAACGGCCATCCGGCAATTGAAAAAGTGGCTCAAAAGATTATCGAAGAAGTGGAGCTGCTTTACGGCCGCCAGTGAATTTACCACTGTTTTTTGCTTTTACTAAGTAATTTTTATCAATGCTTTTGCTTTTTGTCAAAATGAGGGCGGGCGATGGGCAGGACAGCTAACGATAGAAGATTTCACAAAGTGAAATCTCCAGAAGGGGATAATTTTAAACAAACTAACTTATGAGGAGGGGGCGACGAAACGAAAAAAACAACAGTATTTATAAACAAGATAGAATATTTATTGTCTGATGAAGTCAGAAACAAGAAAAAAAGTAAAAGAACTTGTGAAGGAGGTAATCCTTTCAAAAATTGATAATTATAGTGCTGAAACAGAATACAAGCCATTTTTTCAGGCAATTTTCACAAAAGAACAAATCTTAACTCATACGATTGTTCATTCATTCTATACAAGTTTTGGTATGTCTATCTATGAGCGATTGGTAAAGGTTCTTGCAGAAGGAGCAGGTTATGAAGCTCATACCCAATACGATTTACTTGGAAAAATAGACGAAAAAACAGAAGCGATTATCAGCAAGATTGATATGGATTTGAGAGCAGGAAAAAGAAATCCTGACATGAAAGCAGAGTTTGAAGAGATAAAAAAATCAATACAAAAGGGAGAATCATTAGAAGACCCTGATAAAAGAGTTGATGTATTTGTCAAAAAGTCTGATGGAACAGAAGTCTATTTTGATATTACTTCTCCAAAACCAAATATTAAGGAATTTGTCGCTTTAAAGAAAAAGTTGTTAAGATGGATTGGTTTAAGGTTAAGCACAAACAAAAATGCAAAAATTATAACTGCTTTAGGTTTACCTTACAATCCTTACCACCCAGAACCTTACAATCGTTGGACAAAAGGCAATATGTATGACTCAAATCAGCTAATGGTCGGGCAAGATTTCTGGAATTTTGTTGCAGGAGAGAATATTTATGATGAGTTTATTGAGATTTTTGAAGAAGTTGGCGAAGAATTAAGAGAAAAAATAAAAGAGATAGCTAAAAAATAGATTCAAATTTTACTATAATTCCGTTTCGTTATTTCTTCAATTAGTTTTACAGAATTAATAATTAGTTTTTTTGATCTAACCTTATCAACATCATGTTTAACTATACTCCTGATAGTAGGCAAGCTCTCAGCAGTGCAATATGTAGGTTCTGGTTTTTTTCCTGGATTTGTTAAATCAATTTTATATGCAGGTACAATTACCTCAGGCAAAATCTCGTTTAAGCTCGCATGTAAATATTTGTTTCGGATTGTATCTGTAAAACTTAATAATTGCTTTTTTTCATCTTCTGTAATAAATTCTTTTGTTTTGCACTCATCTATCAAAGGGGCTATTGTATCATTAAAGTGTTGTCTCACTTTGTAAAAATATATCTCTTTTAGAAAAGACTCCAACAGTACAGACAACATACATATAGAAGCATTGAAATTGCCTAACCAATAATTGCTGATTGTTTCATAATACAAAGATTTGTTGTGTGGTTCTAAATGTATATCTGACATTAAAGGTAATTCTCTAATTCTCTCAATCATTTCATCTTTTTTTGAAAATAGGTTTGAAAAAATCTTCTTTGCATCTTCTTTCTTTGTAAAATATTCTTTTTCCTCAATTTTTTCATTCTTTTCTTTTTTTAATAAATTCATTTCTTGTCTTATTGATTCGATTTGTTTGTCCATTTCTTTGAGAATCTCAGAATCCTCTTTAAATCCCCGATCTAAGAGAATTTGCCTTTTAATCTTGAATCTATTTTCAATAATTATTAGATTAGAGGCATTAATGTAATTTAACAAAGAAATATCAGGTGAAGGGTTATTAATCATAGATTTAAAATGTTCCATCAAAGTCATTACATTTTTATTTTCATCTTGATATGTAAGGAATAGTTTATGCTCTTTTCTGAACTTAACATAATCCTCAAAATCAGAAATAATTTTCTTTTCTATTAAATATTCCTTAAGTAAATCAAAATCGCACTCATTTTTTATCTCTCTTGCTAAATAGAAGAACAAGTCAATTTTAGGATAGACAGAAATTCCTACCATACTTTGATTTACTTCTGAAATTAACTTTTTCATATCTTTCTCTAATTGCTCAATTCGTTTTTTCAATTGCTCTGTTTCTTCTACCATATTATAAAGAAAACCCTCCAACTTACTTTTTCTTCATATGAAATATAATCTCAGCGTAAGGCTGTCTGTCCCTCTCTGTTCTGTTTAAGACAGGTCTTTTAAACTGCTCAACTATCTTTAATCCACTTTTTTCTGCAATTTTGGGATAAAGGTTATATTTATCATTAGCTACAATAAAGAAATCTCCATTATCTTTGATAAATCTGCTTATGTTTATGAAAACCTTACTTATTCCTTCAACATACTCATCTTTTGCCTTTTGTCCTTGACCTTTAAATAAAGGACCTATTTCTTTATCGTCTTTTCTTGAAATCCCAAATAGCTCGTAAGCGTAAGCGTGTTGCTCATGATAATCTATTTGACCAACATAAGGCGGAGAAGTAAAAACACCATCTATTTTTTTATTTACTAAAAGCTTGTAAAATTCAGGATTTTGTTTTTTGATTTCTACAAATATATCCGCTTCTCTTGAATCTCCATGAATAACACTGCTATACACTTTTTTCTTTATATTTGAAAAATCATTTAATCGTGCAATCGTATCAAAAGTGTACCTTCTCAAATGTCCGTTTATTGTATTTAATGGAGTGCATATCTTTTTGTGCTTTCTGCAATAATAGGGTCCTGTTTGTGGCTCTTTTAATGTTGCTAAATCTGAGTGCGTTGTTGCCCTGCATGACCTTGCAGTTCTGCTTAATACAATTCTCATAATGTTTTTTATTTTCTCATCTTTCTCATTCTCAATTAATGTTAGATTATAGAATAATTCTTGTTTAACTCTCTTTGAGAACCATTTTGACAAGAAACTATTCATATTTTTTTCGTCAAGAAGTATGGTTTTATCTTTAGTTCCATTCTTTTCAAAAAACTTTTTATTTTCTTTAAGGAATCGTTTTAGTTTTTCATCTCCGTATTTTTCTTCCTCAATTTCTCCCTTAAACACTCTTCTTTTAAATTCTGGATTTGGGAAGAATTTCTTGTTAAACTCATTCAATTTTTCTTTAAGTTTAAAGTCAAATGTATCCTCAAAAACTTTATTACTAAAATTTATAGTTTGGGTTAAATTATTCTTTAGAATACAGTTTAACTTGAAAATATCATATTCATCTAACTTAACCCTCGAAATCATACAGTTAAAATCTGAAATATCAATCCCTATGGAATGTAACCCTAATTCTGAGGATTGTACCAACGTTGTACCGCTTCCCATAAATGGATCAAGAATGGTGTTTCCAGATTTAAAGAAAATTTGTTTTTTATAGTCATTTAAATGGGGATCTAAAAAGTATTCCACTAATTGGGGTATAAATTTTCCTTTATATGGATGTAACCTATGAACGTGTTTAGTTGTATCAGATTCTCTTAACTGCGAGAATGATAAACCCCAGTTTAAGTCGTTTCCTAACTGATTTTTCCATGATTCTTTTTTTTTTACTAAATGTTTATCATAGTATTTTTTAAGCTCATCTAATTTAACTTTAATCTTTTTTTCTTCATCAAGATACTTTCTAATTTTGGCATATTGGATAAGATAACTAATATTTGAGGTAGTTACAGGTCTATCTAAATACTCGCTTGCCCACTGCGATGCTTGACCTAAAGATAAAAGCTCTTGGCTCATTTTCCCTCTTTTTTTGTTTTTCCTTCCATAAATACTTCTATGCTTCTTGATAATGCTACTGCATTTTTCTTGCAAAATTCTTTATACTTTTCGTAAGTATCTTCGTCAAGACTTAACGTTACATTTTTTTGTCCCATAATCAACCCCTCAAATGAATACAAATGTATATAATTGGGCTACTATATAAAGTTTTCAGGCCATTGTCCAGTGATAATAGGAGATATTACCCTTCTTTTCCGTATCAAAAGAAGCAAAATACTTGCTCCCTTCCCGATGCTTTAAGATTGCCCCTTTGATACTTGTTCTTGATGGCCCTAATGAGCTAGATGAACAGAAAGCTCTATTGAATGTTTTTTACTGCTTCTGTCTCTCACACAAACAATAGGAAGGAAACGGCGGGCTTCATCCTACAGATATGCTCAGAAATCATAGATTTCTGGCGCTCAAAAATCTTTGATTTTTGTTGAATCTGTGGGCATTCGCCCTACGATTTTATAAACTAATGGCAGATTTTTGACAGATCAATGCTTTTATTCTTCCTTCTTCTCTTCAGCTTTTTCCTCGGGGAAGAAGGCTTCCAGTTTCTGGCAGCTGATCATAGCCTTGTAGGAAATTTTTGAAGAGATTTTTGAGGAAATATCTACCACCCCTTTTGATTAAACACCTATCGATAACTTTTAAAACCAAGAGAAGTATATAAAGACTATTAGCGTCGAAACTATATTCTGAAAGCCGATACCACTGGTAAAATAACAAGGGGGGTTACTACTGGTAACCATATATTGTCCCCAGTTTCGAAATATTTAAAAAGTAGCGTATTTACAAAAGAGAGTAAGGGGGGATGTTGTGGAGGTAAAATATGAAAGCTGAAGAGTTTTATAAGCAATTTTCTGGACTGGATTCACAAGTCTCACTGTTAGATGGAGAAGTAAGGTTAAAAAAAACTGAACTAGGGCACTTAGAGAACAGTTTGGAAACAAAAAAATTTATGCAACGGGTTTTAGCCGGCTTGAAAACAACACCAAACCAAAGTGATCCCGGGAAACATGATCCTGCTTTTTATTTTGTTGCAGAAATAAAATGTAGTGATATTAAAGAAGCCGGTGAGCCATCTTTATACCAACCATGCCCCCAGTGCAAGGCTGATCAGCCTGTTTTAATGTTGTATCTTCAAACAGAAGATACCCCTGACGGGGATACCTGGGAAAAGGATGCATTTATCCTGTGCGCAGAAGATGGAATTTACAAATTAGCACATTTTGAGAGTGATCATAGGTTTTAATTTATCATTTTTTTATTTTTGAACATTTTTTTAATTTTTAGCAACGAAAACCCGCCGGCTTAGACGGTCAGGCTACCTCTGTCAGGCTGCCTCATTGAGAAAAAGCCCCAGGAGGGAGTTGAACCCTCGACCTCGGGTTTACAAGACCCGCGCTCTAGCCATTGCTCTTGCCGGTAGCCAGCGCTCTTACCTGAAGGCCCAGGCAATCTAAGCTACTGGGGCTTACCTAAGGATTTAATCTGGATGTTTATTAAAGTTTTGGGAGAAATTGTTTTAATTGTTTTGGTGAGAACTCTTACTTCCCTTCCTTCTTGAAAGCCTGCGTCAGGTCAATGAAATATTTCCCTTCTTCCAGCTTGATAATCATCGGGTCTTTCTTGAAGAGATGGACCAGATCCAGCTCATACTGCCCCGGCTTCAGCACCCGGATGGCCTCCACATCGAGGATGACCGGCCGGTCAGGGTCTTCCTGCTTGATGTGCAGTATCTCGGAAACGTCTTCCGCAATGTGCTGCTTGTCTTCTTCGGTCAGATCGCTGGCCAGTTTCCTGCCTTCCTCGATATGCTGCTGCCGGATGAAGAAAAAAAGTTTAGCCCCGCAACTGCAGCCCTGAAGAATCTCTTTCGCCCCATCCTGGTACAGGGTATTGCAGCGGACACATTGATGCGGCATGATAATCTAAGGGTAATATGGAGGTCTTATTTTAATTTTGTGTTTTTTAGATGAACCTCCCTAAAAAATATCACCTTTGCCGGCGGGAGCGCCGGTGGTTCGTTTCTTTGGTGAAAAGCTCGATCTTATTGGGATTCTTCTCAATCTTTTTGACGACGGAAGCCGGCCCGATGATCGTCAGCCCCTGCCGGTCTCCCAGAAGAAGGTTGGCAAAAGCTCCTTTGAATTTCTGCCCGGGAGTCTGCTTGCTGTGGTCAGGATAGATGACGCTCAGCTCGATGCCCTTAAACTTTGAGGTAATCTCCTCCATGGTGATCTCAATCAGGTCGGTCTCCTCCTCTTTCTGCAGGCGGCCTTCCATGATGACAATCTTGTTCTCTTTGACAATATTAAGAAGCTTGTTGACTCTTTTAGCCGAGCCCAGATTCTCGATGTCCTGATAAGGTATGAATTGAAATGTAACCATTGCAAACCTCTTTTTCCAGCCGTGGGATTATCTCATCGTTTTTAAATGTTTTTACTTTGCCAAACTTAACTTGCAAATAAGCCTACTTTGCCGCTGACTTGCTTTGCCCCGCCGCCTACCTTGCCACCTTGAAAAGCTGCTCATAAAACTCTTCGATCTTTTTTCCGTACTTGGCGGAAATGCCGACGACTTCATATTGGGGGAAAGCCGCCTTGACCAAATCCAAGTTCGCTTTCCTCAGATCGGTCTTATTGGCAACGACCAGGACGGGAATGTTCCTGGCCTGCAGGTTGCCGATGATGGTGATATTAACCTGAGAATAAGGGTCTTTGGTGGCATCGAGGACGACGACAACCGAATCCATATTATCCAGCCACTTGATTGCATCAATGACTCCTTTAGTCGCCTCTTTGGCCCTCTTTTTGGCTTCCGGCTTCTTCAATCCCTTCTTCATAAACTCCTCATAGTCAATCTTGGTGGCGATGCCCGGCGTGTCAACCAGGGAAAAAGTCAGTTCTTTCCCTTTCTTATTCTTGATGTTGACCTGTTCCTTGATATTGATTTCCCGGGTTTCGTGGGCGATATGGCTGACTTTGGACATTTCTTCACCCAGCCAGTCCAGGCAGATGCGGTTGGCTAAGGTTGATTTCCCGCCGTTCGGCGGGCCGTATAAGCCCAGCTTGATGTGATCTTTCTGGTTCAGCAAACTAAAACCCAGCTTTTTCCAAAGGCTTTTTAAAAATTTCTTGACCATCTCTTTTTCCTCTTAGCTTACGGATTTTCGGCTTATTATTAAAGTTTTTGGTATTGGAAAAGCAGTATTGTCAAGGTTGTTAAGGTAAAACCGCGAAGTAAAGGATGGATTTCATGAAGCACTGTCTAAAAGGTGAGTAATGGCAAGCCGTTCGCCTCGTGCGCCTTTGTTTCTAATTTAGTAACATTTTTAAAGTAGGACAAATCTTAACACAAAGAGGGGTGATATTTAGCACTCCAAGACTTCTTGGATGTGGGGGAAATTAAAATGCCAACTATTGATGAACTTTGTAATGATAGGGTTCCAAAATATTACGCTGCTGTTTTAACAGAAAATGCTGCTGTTCCATTAAGAGTGGGTGGATTTGGAATCGAAGGAGTGGCAACTGCTGAAAGAGAATTTGTAGGATATAATGTTTGTCGTGATGATGAATATACTGCTATGATGCAGGATCCTCTTGTACCTGATTCATTAAAACAAGAAATTAGAAATCAAACGTCTGTCGGAAAAGAAGATGACCTGTCAAAAGTAGAAGGATGGCACGTTATTAGAACAAAAAAACCGGCCAGTGGTGGCCAATTTAAAGATTTACTTGATGCTTTAGAGATGGTATACAATTCAAATTTTTTTAGTAAAAAAGAAAGGGGGGTTGTGTCTTTCCGAGACCGTCTTGTTGCAGAAAAATTATATAGTGTTGGGACGGAAGGAGAACTGTTAGGAAAGCTGTTGATTTATGATATTCCAAATGAACAATTACCAGTAACAAAATTAGCAGTGAGTGACCGCTACAAAGTTCTTATGGAGGTTGAGGGAGATCTTAGTCGCTATTGTGAACAATTATTTAGCCTTGGTCAAGAATATGGTGCCATTGCCAATCCGGTTTTAACTGGTCCTACACTTGCTATAGGAGAAACACAAACTGATTATTATGTCCTTGGAAGAGACAATACTGAAGCAAGGGCAAAAGCTGATGGGCTAGCAGAAGCATTAAGAAAACTTCCTTTTGTCAAATCTGCCCATGTTCAGAATTATGACCAGAGAAATTAAAGTGCGATACACAGATGCGCATATCAGAAAAGTACTAGATGAAAAATATTTCCCTAGAATCGACAGAGTTATGGAAGTTCTCCGATTAACACCTCTAAACCAAAACGGGATTTATAGGGTTGCTAATATAAGCAGTGATTTCCAAGTAATCAATAATGTCCGACAGCAAAATGTAGGCCGGGCATTAGTAGGAAGTATTGAAGATGAAATTGTTGTTTGCCGGGAATTGATCTTGAGCAGAAATCCAAACCAGCCTGAAGATATGCCTCTTGTACATATATTTGCTGGAATACCTCTGGAAGTTCAGACCACTCCTTTCTTTTTTGCCGCTTATGATAACCCTACTTTCGATTATGTTGTAGAACACGCAAGAACGGAACAGAAATATAAAAAAAGCAGGGTAATGAGAACAGATAAAAGAGTCCCCTTCATGCTCGCTAAGGAAGCTGATATTAACCAAACTTTTCCCAATATAATTAGATGGGGGGAGATTTCTGTCTTGTTTAAAAGAGAATAGGGGATGGCTAATTCCCATCAGCACCACACCCAAAGTCTGCTCTTAGGGATAAAAAATACTCGTCCCTGCTTATTCCGGCTTATTTAATATATTTACTGCAACACCGAATGAATTCTGACAGAATAATTTATAAGGGAATTAGTTATAACTATACAGAAAACAGAAGAAAATGGCAGAACGGAAATTAGTCATTGATCACCTGAAATTCAGTTATGAAGGGCTGTTTAACGCTGAAGAGCTGTTTAGCGTCATCTCCGGCTGGTTTTTCGGGAAGCACTGGGACTGGTACGAGAAGATGAACCAGGAGCAGGTCACTCCGGAAGGCAAGCAGATCCGCATCATCCTGGAGCCGTGGAAGTGCATCTCCGACTATTACAAAATCATCATGAACATCCGGCTGAACATGGTTGACGTCAAGGAAGTCGAGGTCGAGCATCAGGGGCAGAGCCTGAAGCTTAACCAAGGGCTGGTGAGGATGACCATTGACGCCTACGTGGTCAGCGACCGCAAGGACCAGTGGGGAAGCCGCCCGCTGTACTGGTTCATGAGCATCATCTTTGGGAAATATTTTTTCCGGGAGCATTACGCCAAGGCGGAAACCTGGATCAAAAGCGATGTCGATGACTTTTACAACAAAGTCAAGGACTACCTCAACGTTTTTAAATACACTTACCACAGTTGATACAATGTATAATAATATAATACAAAAATATAATACAAAAAAAAATATGGTGCAATAAAAAATATAATCCCGTAAAAATATAATACAATAAAAAATGTTTGACACCCACTGCGAGAAGGAGCTGATCATCAACGGGAGGGAGCTGAAATATCAGGGAGTTTTCCGCCCGGAAGAGCTGTTTTCCGTCATCAACCTGGCCTTGGAAGAGAAAGGGTATGTCAAGAAAGAGAAGAAAAGCGAAGAGACGGTTACTGAGGAAGGCAGGACGGTCTACCTTGAGCTGCGGCCTTACAAGCAGAAGACCGAGTACGTCGCTTTAATGATTAAGGTTAAAATCTATTTCCGCAACCTGAGGGAATCGGTCGAAGTAGTCCGCGGGGAGAAAGCCAAATTCCAGAAAGGCGATCTCTCGGTTGTCCTTGACGCCTGGAGCCTGACGGATTACGAGTCGAGATGGGGGATGAAGCCCTGGGCTTATTTCCTGAAAGGAATGATCAACAAGTTTGTTTACGCTTTTCCCATGGACGCGGGATTCAAGGATGAGCTGCAGTCGGATACGGCTCACCTTTACCGCCGGATCAAAGGGCTGCTTGACTCTTACCAAGGAGTGAGGGAGAAGCGGCCGCTGGAGGAGGAAGTCGCGGCCGAAGTCGGCGAGAAAATCAGGAAGGAAATCTTAAGAGAGATGGGAAGAAGGAAAAAGTAATTGAATTTCAACTAACTTACCTCAACTATTTCCCCTCTCAAATCAAAATTCCCCACCCGGGTGATTTTTACCTTAACCACCTCGCCCAGCCGGAAATCACCCCGGACAATCACCGGCTTGTAACTCTCATTCCGGCCAATCCACTGCTTCAGCGGGAGGCAGGATACGCCTTTTTTTCCTTTCCCGCCAGCCTCGCCAGCCAGGCTTTCCTCCCTGATGATGTCCCCTCCGCCAGTTTCCTGACCTTCCCCGCCGGTGTTCTCTCTCCCGGCATCCCGGCTTTCCTCATCAACCCGGCCCGCCTCGTCAATAATGATTCTCCCTTCCTGCCCCAGCCAGCGCTCGTTCTGGAGCAGGGAAATGTTGTGGCAGATACTGGTTAGTACTTTGGAGCGGTGCTTAATCACTTCGCCGGGCAGCTGATTCATCTTAGCCGCCGGCGTCTTCGAGCGGGCCCAAAATTTGGAGATGTTGGCGACGTCCGGAGAAACTGCCCTGATTAAGTTCAGCGTCTCCCAGTAATCTTCTTCCGTCTCGGAAGGGAACCCAACGATGATGTCCGTGGCTAAAGTTGCCCGGGGGACTTTTTCTTTCAGCTCTTTAACCATTTCCAAGAACTCTTCCTGAGTATTGCCCCTTTTCATAGCTGTCAGAACTTTATTGCTGCCTGACTGAACCGGCAGGTGCAGGAACTTAAACAATTTCTCTTCATTGAGCAGAGGAAACAGCTCATCCTTGATTTTCTTCAGGTGGCAGGGGCTGCCCATGCCGAGCCGAATCCTGAAATCTCCCGGAATTTTAATCAGTTCTTTCAGGAGACTGGGCAGGCTGGCGCCGATGTCAAATCCATAACAAAAGGAGTCCTGGGAAGTCAGCCAGATCTCTTTAACTCCCTGGCGGACTGCCTGAGCCGCCCGCTCGGCAATTTCACTGACCGGGTAGCTCTGCAGGTTCCCCCGGGCCGCTTTGGTTTTGCAGAAAGTACAGGCGCTTAAACAGCCCCGGGAGATGGGAATAATTTCTATGACCGGATTTTTCCTTATTTTAGGCAGGTTGAGGGGCGGGTTTTCCCCCGAGGCCAGAATTCTGATTAAATTGTCATTCAAGGTCTCTTCGACCACTTCAACGATGTGCTGGATGCTCCTGGTCCCTAAGAGAGAATACTCTTTCAGCTTTCCGGGGTCAGTCTGGGGGATGCACCCGGCGATGATCACCGGCCTGCCGGGAAACCTCTCTTTGAGCTCCGCCAGGCGTTTAAAGAAGGCAGTTTCCGTCGGTGATTTGACCGTGCAGGTGTTAAGAATGATGAAGTCTGCCTCTTCGATATTCGCCACAGGGAGGAATTGGGCATTTTTCAGCAGGCCGGCCATCTGCTCGGAATCAGCGAAGTTAAGAGTGCAGCCGTAAGTTTCGATGTGGAAAGAGGTCATAAGCCATTTGATATCCCTGAGTTTATAAAAGTTTTTTATCACCGTACGTATTTAGTTGGCCGCTCGCCTCTTGGCGCAACTAAATACATACTTATCACCAGTACTTCCACCGGCAGCAGCAGAGAACGCCGCCCCGGCCGCTTTGCTTAACGTTCATTCTTTTTTATAAGAATAAATTGTCTCTTCCTGAAAATAGATCTGTGAGCCGCCTTCGCCGCTCCCGGCCGCTCTTCCTTCATGGGGCACCCATCCCTGGCTAAGAAAGATTCTCCCGGCAGTGGGTTTCCCGCCAAAACTGCTGACATAACCGGTGAACACTAAACCGGGGCTGTCAATCATTTTATCTACGGGAACAAAGCCTGCCGGGTCATTTCCGCCCGGGCCAGGATCATGATCGAATTCTGCCCCTTCTTTAATGGTGATTTCCAGCTTGCTGCCCACCTGTACGCGATTCATTTTTATTTCATCAATGGTAACCATTTCACGGCCTCCTTCCATCCCTCTTAAAGTTTCCGGGGGTATTAAGGAAAATTTCCCTCCCTCTATCCTCCTTAATAGGAATTCAAGAATTAATAAAAGTTGTGAAAGATTATTTAATCCCGGCGAGCCGGGCCCGGCGGTAAAAATCAGGCTGTTGACTGGCGAAGACGAATTTCGCCGCTCCGGTAATGCTCTCTGTTTCTTCAGGAAGCTTGTAATCAATTGATGGGCGGTCTTCAGCAAAGCCATAAGCCTGGTCGCCATATCGAATGTGGCTGTAGTCGAACTCGACCGGCCTCAGTTCAAAAGTGCGCAGGGATTCTGCCAAGCCAACTGTCTCCGGCTGATAATAAGCCAACTTGCTGTCAAATAATTCCGCCACGGCTTTTTCCCTGCCCCGCAGGTGGAGCATCCGGTTAATCTTCTGAAGAGAATATCTTTTCAGGCTTTTATCGCTCCTCCAGGAAGGGTTTTTCTCGACCATCCGGACGAAAGCAGTCTCTCCGTCCTTGTAGAAGACGGGAGCGAGATAAATACCCTTTTCCCGGCAGGCCTGACAGCCCTGCTCAAATAAGTCAATCGTTTTAACAAAATTAGGAATCATTACCCGAATGGTCCGCGGCGACTTCTCTCCTTCCCCGGCTTTTTCCAGGGCATCAACCGAGAGGTGGTTTCTTTTCTGGATGTGATATAGTCCTGACTCTTCCAGCCGGTGGCAGACATATTCCAAGCATTGCAAACTCTGTTTTTTTTGTTGTTTGGAAACCATGGGGTTTGAAACCTGAGGATTTATTTTTGCCGTTTGGGGTATATTAAGTTTTCTGTTGGGCTGGTTTTTATTTTATTCGGTTGGTTTTGATGGGATTAATATTGTAATCAATGGAATGGAGTGCCTAAGGACTAAAAAAAGCCTTATCCTTCTTGTGGTTCCCACCCTTCCGGATGCGACACAATCCTACGATAACATGGGCTAGGGAGCGTTTCCGGAAATTCTCTTTCCAGATACAACACAACTTTTTCAGTATCGGCAATTTCTCTGGCTCTTTCTAAAGCTTCTTCAAGGGGTAAATCTCTAAATTCAATGCTTGCTCTTTGATAATTTCTGGGATGGTGCAAAGCACTGCCGAGTCCTAGTCCTGGTTGGGGGCCATCAGCAACATTGAATTCTCTTCGTAGAAACCCACAATATCTTCTTAGTGATGGATCTCCTTCTCGTCGAGCTTTAAGGTCGGAACCAAAATCAGGGGATACATCAAGATGATCATTGATGACACCTCTGTTTCCAAGCGTAGCCATTTGAACAGTCAGATTGACGTAAGCGCTCATTTCTGGTTTATCTATCATTTTGTTTGATTTTTGATGATTATACCTCCTAAAACCTAAACTACCTCTGAGAATATTTTGCAAAGGCCCGGGCAGCGTTTTCTTTGTCTCCGGCGTTACGGTAGGCACCTGAAAGCCGGGAGAGTTTATCTCTACCTTCGACCTTCAGCCATACCCGTTCGGCATCGGCGATTCTGCCCTCGGCAAAATAGGCCTCAGCTAATTTATCCCGTAGAGACAAGAAATCTCTTCCGGTATGAGATAATATGCCTGCACTATTACGAAATTGCTCTTCTCCAACATGGCTTTCCACGAATGCTTCTGCCCGGTCAAGTTCTCCGGTTTTAATATAATCGCAAGCGAGATCAACAAAATCTTGTGGTGCTAAAAAGGGCAGGTAAGCTTCTAAAGTTTTGTCGCTAAGTTTCTTGGCACCTTCTTTGATTACTCTGGCGGCTAAATTTTTTCGCTTGAAGTCCACCAATTCAGCCGCCCTAACCCCGGCAGCTGAGTCTTCTGAAAGATGTGAAATTAGTAAGTCTAAATGCAAAGCATCTTGATAATCAGGATTTAATGCGGCAGGAACACCGCTAAAACCCTTAGAATGCACTTTTTCTGCCAGAGTGTTATAATTAGCATAAAATTCAATATCTCTTTGCTGTTCTCCAGATGATTCATGTCTCCACTTTTTCCATGCTTTAGCCAATGGTTTCGCTACTCCTCTGACTGCCCAAGTGCCTAAAACAGTTGCTCCAATATATCCAAAAAGTATCCCTACTTCAGCTAATTCCTTTTGCCCATTATGATTAATTTCATATCCAGGAGTCCACGATGGCTGCCAGCTCCACCCACCATTTATATGATTGCTAACCATATCACTCATAAAAAGAACGGATGCTAAGCCGCCGGTCAAACAAGTCAAACAACTAAGATCATCAGCTAATTTAACAACAGCTCTTTCAACATCATACTTTCTTATCAGTTGAAGTCCTTTCTTTTCAAGTGCCATTTTTACTAAAAACATCCCTTATTATATAAACCTTTCGCTATTTAATAGTGACTAAACGAGTGGTCGCACCCGTGGCACACACCACCGATGGAACTCCAGTGGTAGGGAATTGTCTTAATCAGTAAAAATTTCAGTGTAATCCACCGGCACCTTCTCCCGGGTATTTGCCTTAACTACATACTTCCCCGAAAAATCCCGGTCCTCCCCGGACAGGCACTTGGGCGGATACCCCTTAAATTCCGGAATCTTCATCAGCCGTGCATGAATCGCCGGCAAGGGCTCTTTTTTGACATTGCCAAAAGTGATATGGATAAATGGACAGGGCAGCACTTCGCCGTCCGGAGTGAAATATAACTTTTCATTCCCGGCTCCGCACCCCGCCGTCAGCCAGTTGGACTCAAAGTCCCTCCGCAGGTGCGGATACACCCCAAACAACGAATTCATATATTTGATATCTTCCTGATCCAGAAGTATTTTCTCGTCCTCCCGGCTCCATCTCCCCGCCGGGCAAGCCAGGCTGAAGATCATCAACAGCCCTTTTTCCTTAGTCATCTCAATGAGAGATCGAATGCTGTCCGAGCGGAGGTTCTGATGGGTGATCGTCGTGGCGACCGCCACTTTCAGGCTATGTTTCAACGCCAAATCAATCGCTTGCAAAGCTTTTTGATGGGCGCCTTTCACCCCCCGGAAGGCATCGTGCTCATCGGCAGAATAACTGTCCAAGCTGACGCAGAGAACATCAACCCCTAACTTTTTGAACCCCAATATTTTTTCCTCATCGAATAAGACGGCGTTCGTGATTAGGGTAATCATTGTCCGTTCCGGGTGAAAAGCTTTGATTATTTCTCCCAGGTCGGGGCAGAGGGTTGGTTCGCCACCGGTGAGCCCAACTGTAACTGCACCCATCTCCAGACACTGCCTGCCTAACCGCCGGTAATCATCGAGAAACATCTTTTCAGAGCTTTGCCGGCTGAATCTGGCCGCAGAACAATGCAAGCACCGCAGATTGCACCGGTAATCAACTGCGACATCAACGTATCGCAGAGGGATATTCTTAAAAAAGAGGAGATTAAAATAATTTTTGGCGAGCCTGGCCATCAATCTTGGCTTTCGGATGTTGAAAGCATAGCGAAAATTGATGGCAAACCGGGTATACACTCTTTTAAGTCCTGGGTTCATCATGCGACCTATCTTTTTTTCTATTTTTTCCTGACATTTTCTATTTTTTCCTAGCAATCACCCTCATCGTCGACGTCGGCCCGAATCTCATTTGGATTAAATCTACGAAGGTAAAGATTGCCAGCCAGAGCGGATTATAAAAATTTAACGATTTGACAACTGTTTTGTTCCAGCCCCGGTCATATGCCAGATGATGCAATGATAATATCCAGAAAGGCGGGCTGAACAAAGAGCTGACCTTGACCATCTCAAAACCGGCTTTCTCCAAAACCCGCCGGATGCTCTTTCTGGAGAACAGGTTCAGGTGCCGGGGCAGATGATAACCGCCCCAAGATGAATTTTTGAACAGCCGGTAATCCCAGGAGCCAAGACAGGGAGTTTCGATTACCAGATATCCTCCCGGCTTTAAAATCTCTTTAGCTTTGGCCAGCGATTCACAAGGATTATAGAGATGTTCCAAGACTTCATTCATGATTACCAAATCAAAAGATCCCCCGGCAAAAGGCAGCTCCTCGAACTTGCCATAATGCACCTTGAGCCCTTTGCTTTCGGCAATCCTGTTTCCCCGCTCATTAAAGTCCAGCCCCTGCAGCTCCCAGGCAGAGCCGGCTCCTTTCAGCAACGACAGCAATCTGCCGTCTCCGCAGCCGATGTCGAGTATTTTCCCGGTTTTTCCAATTAAATCCCGGTAGAGTTTGATGTGTCCTTTCTCGATGAGGCGTTTCCCAGTCCTGGCCAGAGCGAATTTCTGATCATTCAGGAAATCATAGGCATAATAATTGTCAGGATAGATGACCGCAAATTCTTCCAGCTTTGGTTTAGGATTAAGGTAGACATGAGCGCAGCGGCGGCAGGCGACCACCCTAAACCGGTTGCAGCAGGAGCCGTACTCGTAATCCTGGCCGGTCGTCAGGAGACGATGCTTTTTAGAACCGCAAACACAGCACTCCGTTTCGACAGTCTTGATCTCTTTCTCTTTGCTCATTTCTTGGTTCATTTCTTTACCGCTCATGTTCAGCGTGATTATAATAAACTAACCTATTTAAGCTTATCTTAACCAGAGAAATGGATACGGTTTGCTGCCTACGGCTCCCTTTTCGTCGCTGCCACCCAGCTGTTCAGGCCAAACTCAAAATAGCCGGTTTTGATTGCCTCCGGGGAGAAGCCGGCCTGGGCAAGACAACCGGACAATGCTTTAGGGGTATATCCTGCCCGGTGCTCTGCAATCTCTTCAGAACTGACTAAGCGGAGGCGTGCCATCAGGCTCAGCAGCGGACTGGTCCAGGAGCAGGGAGTCGTCACTATCACCTGTCCGCCGGGAGCCAGCACCCGCTTAATTTCTTTCAGGAGGGGAACGAGTCTTTCCCGGCGGAGATGCTCGGCGACCGCCAGCAGGGTGGCTGCTTCAAAGAAATCGTCCTTAAAAGGCAATTTTCGCTCCTCTTCGAGATCAAACTGTTGGAAGATGATGCCGATGCCTGGCGGAGCCCGGGTAGAAAGAGGCAGACGATCGAGAGCATACTTCTCCTTAAATCCGGATCCGGCTGTCGAGAGAAAGAAAGCCGTCCGGCCGCAGCCAAGGTCGAGGATTCTCTTCCCGGTGCCGGACTGATTGGACAGATTAGACTGATTGAGAAGCTTCCGGGCGATGGCGGAACGCCGTTTGGCCAGGAACAGTTCTAACAGCCCTGATCCCCGGGTTACTTTCATTGCGGGGGTTGCTTTCTCATTGGTTGATGGAAATACCTTCATTGTTGGAAATGCCTCCATCGTTGAGGGTGCAATGGCACGACGGGTGGCAGGAAGACGGGAGTACTTATATATGTTAAGGATATTAATGTTAAGATTTTTTAGTTCAAGATTTTGGAAGTTGAGGTTTTGAAAGTCAAGGATTGGTGCTTAGAGAATTTTGACAACAGCTCTTACCAGGAAACAATCGTAATCACCTCAAAAACGGACTATTAAACCACCTCAATAATCAGATTCTGGGTGTTGCCATATTGATTCCCGTCCGGCAGCATCACCCTAATTTTAAAATGATATTTTCCCGGCGGAGCTGTCCGGGCCGGCGTGACTAAAATCCGCGCCGGGTAATGGGCATTCTCTTCAATGGTAACATAACCGGTCTCGTAAAGAAACCAGGTTTCTGTTCCGGAAAGAGAAATATCTTCCCCGTCCGGGCCGGAAGCCCGACTCAATTCAACCTCAACTTTGAACTGGTTTCCCACGCCGCCGGAATTAAGGATACCTAAGCCAAAAACCTGGCTTTCCCCCCTTTGGATGGCCGCCGTCCTTAAAGAAAGAGCCACCTGCCTTCCCTGATCAATCAGCAGGCGCCTCAGCTCTTCCCTGGTGCGCTGGTCAAGCTGCTCCTCAAGCTCCCCGGCTTGGTGCATGAATTTGTAGAGCAAAGCCACGCCGCTGCCTAAAATGACTAAAGAAATAATGATGACCACCAGCATATTGATGGACAACTCGATGGCTTTCCGGTTCATTCTTCGCCTTACTTCCAGACTTCGTATTCTTTAACAATAATAATCAGGAAGAGGAAAAGGACGATGGCTCCAGCCACCAGGTACCACAATCCTGGCAGGATGGAAATGTCCCGGATTGAGAGATACATCCCCCAGCCCATGACGATAAAGCCCAGCCAGAGAAATTTGTCCAGGACCAGCTTCATGATTTGAAACTCTTGATCTTCTGTCATCCGCTTTTTTGCGTTTCGTGCCATTTTAAACTGACCTCCATTTTAAGACTGTTCTCAAATTCTCCAGTTGGGATAAAATTAAGACTGTAAAATAAATAACGTTCATCGACAATTCAATCACATCAAATCCCTTACTCAGGCCATACAGCACCATCAAAATCGTGAAGAGGAAAACGATCAGATTCAAAACGTCCCTTCCTTTCACCCCCATCTTCATAACAGCCCCAGTATCTTTAAGATAACCATGATAATCCCAATAATCCCTAAAGCTGCTCCGACGTAAGCAATCACTTCCCAGATTCTGTCAGTGGTGGTTGTTTTTTCAGTCATTTTTTGCCGCCTATGCCGTCACATAAAGGAAAAACTGTTTCTGCTGCCAGATGGTCGGATTGTTAGGGCCGCCGGAAACAGCCGCAATCGTACAGATATAGTTATACCCACCTAAAAGCCCGTTCTCTTTAAAGATGACTTTGTAAGCTTTGGCTTCACTGGGACCGACATCCTGGCTAATGGAAGTTAACTTGGGTAAAGTGTCCGGGCTGACTTTAGCCTGAGCGACAGGATCGGAAGCCTGGCAGCCGGTGATGGTCAAATAAACCCCTGAATGAGTATCGGGATCCTGATTGTAATAACCGATTTTTAATTCTTCCGTCTTGCCCCGGCTGATCTCCACCCGGTCAGCGATGGTAATAGGATTTTCCGGTGTCGGCTCGGCTTCCAGCCGGGTCACTTCAAAGGCCTCCGGCAGTTTCTTCCCCGCCTCCTTGAAAATCGTTCTGGTCAAGGTCAGCCCTAAACCTAAGACAACAAAAGCAATGACTATCACGACGATAGCAGTAATAGAAAGTTCTAAGGATCCTCTTTTATTCATCTTTGACACCTCTTTTTAGCCGATTTTTCTTTCTGGCCTATTTTAGTTTATTTTATTTAGTTTAACTTTAAATAGTTATTTTCTAAGACAATCTTTTTAGGTTTAAAAATGTATCGGTGGTTTTGGGGTTGTGGGCTACCCCGTTTTAATATGTCAAAAATATACCCTTAGTCTATTTGACCAGTGGACAAAGTCCACGCTGTGAAAATTGCAGGGGGTATATTTTTGAGCATGATCAAAATGGGGCGGGCGGCGAGCGAAGCGAGCATGCCACCGGTCGTTGCTGACAAGCAACTCCCGAACGTAGTGACTGGATTTGACAGGTGGTCCGCCCGCCCTCATTTTGACACACCTTAATTTTAATACCGACTATCTGTTATACACTTTGAGTATATATTTTAGCTGATAATAAAGTATTTAAACCTTCAGCCTTTTTGCGCCTCTAAAGGTGATAATCTATGAAATATTTGATTGATCTGAGATATTTGATGGTTTTGCTGGTAGTCATTTTACTGGTCGGCTGCCAGTCGTCGGTTCCTGAAACAGAGCCGGCTGCGGCGAAAGCGGTTAAAGAAGCCAAAGAGGCGGCTGGTTCTCCGACGGCTGCCGTCGTTTCAGAGAAGGAGCCTGCCCTCGCCCAGGAAGAGGTAGCCATCTTAGGCCGGGAGGGGTTTGATCCGGAAGAGTTGACCATTACCGAAGGGAAGCCGGTGGTTTTTGTCAACCAGGACAGCAGAGCAGTCGTCATCACTTTCCAGCACAATACCAGCCGGAAAGTAGCCAACAGCGTAGTAATCCCGCCGGGAGAAAGTTATATTCACTCTTTTACTGAAGCGGGAACTTATGACTATTGGACAATCGGCTATGGGATAAAAGGGAAGATAACGGTTGAATGATTTTGAATTGTTGGGCCATTGTTTGTTTTATTTTTTAACTATTTTTTTTCTTCTGTTTCTTCTTCTGTTTCAGTGTGAACTTCTTTGAGCCGTGAGGCGCTTTCCCGCATTTTCATGACTTCTTTATCTGTTTCTGATGAAATTAATCCATAAATTCATACTATCCTAATCCTTCAACATCCAAAACCAGGGCCGCCTTCCCGTCCCCCAAAATGGTGAATCCGGCAAAGGCCTTGTTCTGTTTTATCAGTTTATCCATTGGTTTGATTATTATCTCCTGTTCACCAATCAGAGAATCAACGCCTAGCCCGATAAATTCTTCCCCCCTCTTAATAATGACGGCTAAGGCCCCCCCTGCATCTTCAGGGGCGAGGTTAAACAAATTGCCCAGCCGCAAGAGGGGAACATTGGCTTCCGGCAGGACGGCAACTTCATTATTTAACAGGCCCCTGATATTTTCCTTTTTTAGCCTGACCGAGCGCACCACACTGCTCAAAGGAAGGGCATAAATCTCTTCGCCAACCTTGGTCAACAAAGCTCGAATTATAGCTAAAGTTAAGGGCAATTCCAAGGCAACTTTCATTCCTTTTCCAGGCACAGAATCAATTTTAACTCTCCCGCCCAGGGAATCAACCGCGGTTTTAACTACACTGAATCCAATGCCGCGGCCAGAAATTTCAGTAACTTTTTCCGCCGTGCTTATTCCTGCGTACAACAATTTTTTAATTTCATCATCGCTCATTTTAGCTGCTTCGCTTTCAGCTACAATTCTTCTTTTCACTGCCGTTTCCCTGATTTTTTCCAGGTTGAGGCCCTGGCCATCATCCTCTACTTCAATAATTGCCTGGTCGCCTTCTCTTCTGGCTGTCAGCTTGATAGCCCCTATTTTTGCTTTTTTGAGCGCTGCTCTTACCTCTGGTTTTTCTATGCCATGGTCGAGCGCATTTCTGAGCAGGTGGACCAGCGGCTCTCCGAGTTTGTCTATAACCGTCCGGTCAAACTCTATTTCCCCGCCTTCCATCACCAGAGCCACCTCTTTACCTTCTTTCTTGCTCAAATCCCTGACCATTCTTAGAAATCTGTTAAACAGATTTTCTACCGGAACCATGCGGGTCTGGGCTTGTTTGCAAGTTAAGCTTTTTTAAGAAGGCCTCCCACCCCTGTTTGTTATG